>NVTW01000005.1 GCA_002401725.1 Gammaproteobacteria bacterium | reverse complement strand
GAGTCGTTTTTATCGAAGATCTCGTACTTTTTGACGTAGATTCCCGCTTAAAAGACTGCGGGAAAGACGATCCTGAGCCAAGTGCATAGGCATGAAAAATAATGTTAGCGGTTCGCCTAAGATCCGCAAAAAAACGAGCTTCCATACTAATATGTATTCCTAAACTACATGCCTAAATAATGATTGCTATAAAAAGGTAATCATCATAAATTTTCCATGCATTATACATAAACGAAAAAATTCGTAAACAGAATAAACCTAATTATTTACAATTTATTTTCATATTACTCACTMAGWAKSCRWWAYTWCSGTTGAAGAAGGCCAAGCATTAATTACCGCTTTAACTAAGGTTGCTAATGGTATAGCAAAAAATACCCCCCAGAAGCCCCATAAACCACCAAAAAAAATCACCGCAATAATAATGGTTACAGGGTGTAAATTTACCGCTTCAGAAAACAGTAAAGGTACGAGTAAATTACCGTCTAACGCTTGAATTATGCCATAAGCCAACATGATATAACCAAATTCTGATCCTACACCAAATTGAAACAAAGCCACTAAGATAACCGGAATAGTAACCACCGTTGCCCCAACATAAGGCACTAGCACCGATAAGCCCACCAGTACACCTAACAATACCCCATATTGTAAATCTAAAAAGATAAAAGCTAAGGTAGTCGATATACCCACAATTAATATTTCAATGACTTTACCGCGAATATAGTTCAAAATTTGTTGATTCATTTCAACGCCAACTTGCTTTGCTAAACGACGTTCTTTTGGGAAAAAAGAAACTAAATTTGTCATTAAGCTTACTTTGTCTTTTAAAAAGAAAAACATCATCAAAGGCACTAAAATCAAATAAATCAATAAAGCGACTAAATCTGAAATAGAATTTAATGAGCTTTTTACAATTAACTCCCCCCACTCTAATAATTTGGCATTAATTAATCCCATAATGGTTTCAATTTGGCTTTCTTGAAAAATTTCAGGATAGGTTTCCGGCAAAGTAGATAAATAGACTTTGCCTTGCGATAACATTTTAGGAAGCTCTTGAAATAAATGACTACTTTGTTGCCAAATTACTGGCATTAACCCTAAAAAGCTGATCAAAGAAATACCAATAAAAGCACTAACAATCAAAATAACTGAGGTGGTGCGCGAAAGCCCCATCGTGGTTAGTTTATTTACCGGTAAATCAAGTAAAAAAGCTATCGATAAGGCAACAAAGACTGGCATCAATAAATTGCTTAAAAAATAAACAAAAATAAAAAGTGTCGTCAAAATAACCACTAAAGTAACGACATGAGGATCGGAAAATTTTCGTTTATACCAATCTGCAAAAAATTGCACCATAAGTTTTCCTGTTTTTAAAGTTGTTGAACTTTCAAATTTATTTATGTATTTTTATTTCAAGTACATTTTTATCGACGTTTTTTTGTTTATATTGCCATTGATACTTTTCTAAATAGTGCAGGATATTTTTCTTTGAACCTTTATCCATAATACGAATCAGACAGCTGTCGCCAACGTGCATTTTTTTTAGAATGACGCGTGTTTTCACTAAAGGTAAAGGACAAACATCATTATGGGCATCATATTCATATAACATTTTTATTATAAGCTTTGTACTTATTTGTATTTTTTTAAGTATACTAAAAATAATCAGCGAATAATCATTTTGTTAAATTAATTAACGATAAAATAGTATGAATACTTTAAATAAAAATCCTAATCTTAAAGAAATTAATGCCTATAAAAAGAAAATTAGTTGGGGAGATTTGCCGACTATTTTTCACATGGCGTATAATGCCATAAGTGATGTTGACTCAATTCTCTCACACGGATTTGACAGTGCTTATAAACGCATGTTCAACAAAGAAAAGTGGAACTTAAATTTATTAGAGGGTTTTAAAGACGATGAGGGTAATACAATCGTAAAAAGAAAACCCAAAATAGCTTTGCTACATATATATACTGAACAAAATTATGAATTACACTGTTTTCCCGTGATCAAAGGAGAACTTATTGAGACTACCTTACATAATAGCCCGAGGTGTCCATTTATTCACTGGACTCCTGAAACCATGCAAATGTTATTTAGGATCAGTAGCTTCGTTTCATTTATGACCTACCATACTCAAGGTGGCGACGAAGCAGATTTAGCACTGATGAAATTTGCCCATTTCAAAGTAGAAGAACTCATTGAATTGTTAGAAAAAACATTTGATGTAACGCAAGTATCTGGGAGAAACATCGCTGAATTTTATCGAGAAATTCAAAAACGCAAAGATTATTCTGTTGATGCTTCCAATAAATTAAATAACTCCATGTAGATAATTAATGAATTTATATTTCATAACAAAAAAATTAAAACCACTAGTAACAACCATTGCCTTGTTAGCGTGCTTATCAACTAATGTTGTTTTTGCACAATCACAAAACAAAAATAAGCTACCTGAAATAGGTGCAGCCGCTGCCAGTGTTTTATCTTTAGATAAAGAACGCCAAATTGGTGATATTATGATGCGTCAGTTACGCGCATCACAACCTATTATTAATGATCCAGTTTTAATCGAATATATTAATCATTTAGGCAATCGACTGGTAAAAAATGCTCAGGATGTTAATTATCGGTTTAAGTTTTTTTTGATCAACAGAAAAGCCATTAATGCCTTTGCTTTTTTTGGTGGTCATGTTGCTGTACATAGTTCTTTGGTCACACTTGCTGATAATGAAAGTGAACTAGCTTCAGTGCTGGCTCACGAAATATCACATGTAACCCAACGRCACTTAGCCCGCAGATTAGAGTCTCAAAAACGTTCACAACCCTTAACCACCGCTGGTATGATTTCTGGGGTATTGCTCGCCTTAGTTAATCCGACAATAGGTTTTGCCGCACTAACTACGACTATTGCAGCGTCGAAACAATTAAGTATTAATTACACCCGTGGCAATGAAAAAGAGGCGGATCGGGTCGGTATTGCTTTATTGGCCAATAGCGGTTTTGATCCACAAGGTGCGCCAGAGTTTTTTAATAAGCTGGCGGATAAATTTCGTTATGCAAGCAAACCACCACCGATGTTATTAACACATCCATTACCTAATTCACGTATTAGCGATGCAAGGACCCGTGCGCAGAATTATCCTTTTGTCCATTTGGCACCAAGTTTAAACTTTGAACTTGCAAAAGCGAGAATTCATGCGCGATATCAAGGTAATGCTAAAGACAATATCACTCTTTATAAAGACCAAATTAGTCGAAAAAAATATCGTATAAAAGCCGCAGCACAATACGGACTAGCCATTTCATATTTTGAAAATAAGCAGTATAAACAAGCCGAAAAAATATTAACCAAACTAATAACAGCCGCCCCTAAAAATCTATTTTACGTTGATGTTCTTGCCGATGTGTATGTGCAAACTAAACAATTTAAAACTGCCATAGCGATGTTAAATAAACTTAATTTATTAATGCCAAATAATCAGGTGGTTACTTTAAATTATGCCAATGTTCTGCTTGCTGCGGGGCAACTTAATAAATCGGCTGAATTATTACAGGATTTTTTATTAGTGCAAAATGATAATTTTATTGCTTATGATCTATTAACTGAGGTGTATACCAAACAAGAACGAACCTCAATGATGCATGCCAACAAAGCAGAAATTTACGCTTTGTTAGGTGCTTATCCACGAGCAATAGATGAATTACAAACAGCAATTAAATTTGCGGGTAAAAAAGTTTTAATAAAAAAACGAATTAAGGCGCGGATCTTACAATTTCAATCACAAGCAGATAAAATAAAACGCTTATAACGTTACTTTAGCTTTTATTTTAGCTTTTGTATTAAGTTTTACTTTAATTTTGAGGAACACTCACCGCTTATGTTAACCATTTACCACAACCCCCGATGTTCGAAAAGTCGTCAAACATTACAATTAATCGAAAAGGCTAATGTTCAAGTAAGCATTGTTGAATATTTAAAAACACCACTTAATGCTGAGCAAATTAGACAGTTAGCCTCATTATTAAATGTTGCTGTTATCGATATAATGCGTACTAAAGAAGATGAATTTAAACAGCAAAACTTGCAAGATGCTAGCGAAGCAACCTTAATTCAGGCAATAGTTGACACACCAAAATTACTTGAACGCCCTATTGTGGTCAAAGGCGACAAAGCTTGCATAGGTCGCCCTCCTGAAAATGTTTTGCCCTTACTTTCTTAAAAATGTTAGCACTCATCATCATTATCACTGGCAGTAAATAACTTCATGAAAAGCGAACCTCTTTTAAACATTAAACAATTAAAAATAACCACGTTAGTTGCTTATTTTTCTTTATTATTTTACATGCCTTTATGGTTAATTATTATAAATCCGAGTGTTATGTCACCTTGGCTGTCACTGAGTTTATTTACTTTACCGTTATTATTTCCTTTAAAAGGTTTGGTCACGGGTGATCCTTATACCTATGCTTGGACAAACTTTATTATCATGTTATTTTTTCTTCATAGTGTAACGACGTTATTTGTTTCAGCTAGTGATGTAATTTGGGCAAGCATCGAATTAACACTAACCACAGTACTTTTTTTATCTTCAATCTATTACGCGAAATATAGAGGACAAGAACTCGGTCTTAGTATCAGACGTAAAAAAGATCAAGTAAAACCCACTTGATCTTGGTAACAAATGATTGAAGAAAAAGTTGAACCGAAAATTTAACAACCATTTTTAGAAGAGAGTAACAGATGAATAAAGCATTAATATATCTAAGTTTTAGTCTGAGTTTAATAACGCTTTTAAGTGCCTGTGGTGGTTCAACAACGAGTTCACCCAGTACACCTCCTCCTTCACCAACACCACCAACCAAAAATATTTTAATGAATATTGATGCTAATTTACTAGGTCAGCAAGCGACTGAATTAGTGATTTTTGCGCCCGATGAGCAAATCACCAACATTAGTTGGCAACAAACTAGTGGTACTAATGTTAATTTTTTAGCCGGTAACAGTAAAGTGATCGCTTTTACTCCACAAGGCGCTGGAGATTATAGTTTTCAAGTAAACTATAGCGCCAATGGCAGTGCTAAAACATTAACTAAAACCGTTACCGTTGCTGATGGTAATAATTTGATCAGTGTAAGACTTGGACATGCAGCACTCGAAGGCAATAAAGTTTCACTGCGTGCTTGGCTTGATCACAGTATTAAAGACGCAACGGTAACTTGGCAGCAAACCTCTGGGCCAACGGTCAACTTAACTAATTATACCAACGGCGATTTAGCGATTTTTTTTACCGCACCAAGCGTAAATAAAGACACCGTTATTCAATTTCAAGCAAGTGTAAATGATGGTAGCGCTAATCATACTGACAGTGTTGCGGTGTTAATTGAAAATACCGATAACATTAAAAGTAACGCCTATTTTGATTCTCGTCTAGCGAAAGTTTTCCCCTATGTTAAAAACTCAATCTATAGTAATAACCTCGTTAATTGTTTTTACAGTAATAATTTAACCAGTAGTTGTACTTTATCCTTAACGCCACTTATTGCTCAGCAAACAACCTCCCCAAGTGTTGACGACATCATGGCTCGTGTGGTGGTTTCTCATCAATGGATGGGCGATCGTTTCAAAGAATTTTTGATCAATTTTGATACCAATAATGATTTCAAAAATTTACTTCGTGCAACTACAGGTATCGTTATTTCGTATGATGTTCGCCCTTCATTTTATTGGGCAGCCACCGGTGCAATTTATTTAGACGCCAGTAATTTTTGGCTAACTCCTGATGAACGCGACACTATTAATGAAGCACCTGATTATCGCTCTGCTTTTGGTAAAGAGCTGCGCTTTGTAATGCCATGGCGCTATGTAAAAAACAACAATTACGCCAGCCGATCGGTACCAAGCACCGAGCGTGTTACTCGTACCGGACAAGATGGTTTATATCGCTTAGCTTCTTTGCTTTTTCATGAACTTGCCCATGCTAATGACTTTTTCCCAAGTTCTGAATGGTTTAGCCACAACAACAACAGTCGCGTATTAGATGCAGCTCAAGCGACTAATTTTGAATCTGATGGCTTAGCTTCTAACTATCCTTTGCAAAACAACATTATGCGAAGTTTAGCGCAAGTTAGTTTTGCGGGCAGTTCAGCAAATAGCAGCCAAAAAGCATATCTCCCTGCTGATATTTCAAACTTCTTTAGCCCCGACATTGCCACCGATTATTACAATTACTCAAGTTTAAGAGAAGATTATGCGATGCTCTTTGAAGAAGTAATGATGTTTACTCGTTATAATATTCAACGTGATGTTGCGGTAACCAACCGACCTACTGGCGATGTGATTTTTGCCAATGATTATATCGTTGACTGGGGACAACGAGGTCGTGTGGGTGAAGCTAGTATTAAATCTCGCGCTAATTTTGTTTTACAGCGTGTTTTGCCTGAATTAAATAATGTTAACATGATCAACGCCCTACCAACGCCAACCGCGATGATTTCAGGGAACGACTGGATAGAAAATTTAGATTTATCAACCAATCCATCACCAAGTGATACACAACAAAGTAAGGCAAACAAATCCACATTGAATCAACAAAGATTAAGCGCTATTGAAAATCAGCGTTATTTTCATAAAGATTTGCCGAAACATTAGCGACAGTAGGTTTGAATTTAGTTAAGTGCTAAAACGTCTTTAATAAAAGGAATGGTAATTTTACGTTGTTCACGTATTGATGCTTTGTCTAATTGATCTAAACAGCTCAGTAAATGCCCCATATCACGCGATAAACGGTTAAATAAAAATTTAACTGTTTCATCTTGTAAAAGTAAACCGCGCTGCTTTGCTCTGAATTGAAAAGCTTTCCTTTTATCTTCATCGCACAAGGGCTTAATTTGTTCAACAATTCCCCAACTTAAACGAGATTTAAGATCAGGCAAGCTTAAATCTAACTGTTGTACACTTTCAGATCCAGTAATGATCAAAAACCTGCTTTGCTCAGTCATACGGTTGAATAAGTCAAATACCGCTTGTTGCCACAGTGCATTTCCACAAATCAACTCAATATCATCTAAACACACCACATCAATTTGCTCTAAGCCTTCAAGTAATTCTACCGATAAATGTTGTAATTCTGAAAAAGATAAACACACTGACGATTTAGCTAAGCTACTCGCGTAAGTACAACAAGAGTGCAATAAATGAGATTTACCAACACCTTGTTGACCAAAAAGATAGACTCCCGTAGCGTTGTTATCACTATTAATAGCTTGTTTTAATTGTTCTATAACATGCTGATTTTTGTCGCTAACATAACTAGAAAACGTTTCATCGTCAGGTAATTGAACTGCTAAAGAGAGCTGAGTAATAGGTTTCATTATTCTTTCCAATAAAACACAGCAATAGCATTTTCAATAACATCAGCAAGTGGATCGATATATTGTTGCAACTGTTTATTTAGCCTTAATGAAGCTAATAATGATTTTTCTGAACCAAGAAGATGTAAACGAAAACGGCGTTTTTCTCCTTGTGCCCAAGTTAATTTAACGGTGTCAACTGATGATAAGTTTTCTAAAAATTTGCATACTTCAATGTACTGCTGCATAGAATTTACATTAGCGACTTCTATTTCTATCTGCCGACTATCGTTTGTACTCAACGCATAATATTGATAAATTTCTTGAGTCACATCAGTTAACGCTTGTTGCAATAGAGCCTTTTCATCATTACCTTGATATGGCTGAGCTGAGCTCGATTGTTCCATTGCTTGATCTTGAGTAAACAAGCGCCAATCAACCACATAATTATCTTGTCGGCACAATAAATCACATTCAGAATTGTCATCAGCAGGTGGTAATAATGACGAATTAGATAAACGAATAACCACGTAAGTTTCAGCTTGATAACGCGTTGAAGCCATTTTAATGGGCGCAGCAAAACGTCCCCATACATCAGCCGTGCTAATGCTTTCTAAATCAGTAAGATCCATTAACGGTAAACTAACAGGTAACCCTCTAAGTTGGGAAAAATCATCAATTAATTGGGGATATTGCGTTGCAGATGACTCACTAATGACCACGCGTTTTAAACCTTTTTCTTCAACTAACCATAATAATACCTGCGGGCGTAAATTGCCCCATAGCGGTAAATTAGCTTGTTGAAATAAACGGTTAATTTTTTCTTCGTGAAAACTGGCTAATAACTGCGCTTGACCATTTTTTTTAAGATAACTAAATTGTATTAAATATTGTTGATAATTTTTTAGCCCTTGTTTAATGGTTTTATTTGATAATATCGACGATTGTCCGCCTACTTTGAGTAGAACGGCTTGCATGGCGTGTTTAATAGCTTGATCACGATCTTTTTTTATCTGCGAAATCACCGCCACTTTAGCTTGATACAAGTCAGTAACTTCCACCGCATTTGCGCTAGAAACCATAATAACTAATACCAGCAATTTCAATAATCTAAGCATAAAAATTCTATTCACCTATTACAAGTGTTAAATATTAACATATTCAATTGTTGCAACCTATAGTCAAATTACAAGAAACAAAAATTTACGACCGTCGAAAAAAAAATCGTTTAAATATTTTATCCAAACGCTGGCACTGATAGAATATGCGCCTTTACTTTACTCAACCAATTTAATAGCCATATTTGAGGTTTCCTGTGAGCGAACAAAAACAGTCGTTAAGCTATAAAGATGCTGGTGTCGATATCGATGCTGGAAATGCCCTAGTTGAAAACATTAAAGGTGCAGTAAAGCGCACTACTCGTCCTGAAGTTATTGGCGGATTAGGTGGTTTTGGCTCAGTTTGCCAATTGCCTACCGGCTATAAAGAACCTGTGTTAGTCGCTGGTACTGATGGTGTAGGCACTAAATTACGCCTAGCTATCGACCTAGCAAAACACGACACCGTTGGTATCGATTTAGTGGCGATGTGCGTTAACGATTTAATTGTTCAAGGCGCAGAGCCATTATTCTTTTTAGATTACTATGCAACGGCAAAATTAGATGTTGATGTTGCTTCAGCGGTAATAGAAGGCATTGCTGAAGGCTGTATACAATCAGGTTGTGCTTTAGTAGGTGGTGAAACAGCTGAAATGCCAGGCATGTACCACAAAGGTGATTATGATATTGCTGGTTTTTGTGTCGGTGTCGCCGAAAAATCTCGTTTACTAGACGGCAGTAAAGTAGCCGCTGGCGATCAATTGATTGCTTTAGCATCATCTGGCCCACACTCAAATGGATTTTCATTAATTCGTAAAGTGCTTGAAGTAAACAATACCGACACCAAAGAATTACTTGACGGCAAAGCCCTTAGCGAACATTTACTTGAACCCACTAAGATTTATGTTAAATCTGTGCTAGCACTAATGAAACAGGTTGACGTTCACGCCTTATCACATATTACCGGTGGTGGTTTTTGGGAAAATATTCCCCGTGTATTACCTGAATCGGCACAAGCAGTTATTAACGGTAGCAGCTGGCAATGGGCAAGTATTTTCAATTGGTTACAAGAAAAAGGTAACATTACCACTCACGAAATGTATCGCACTTTTAACTGTGGCGTGGGCATGATCATTGTGGTACCAAGCGATAAAATTGAACAAAGCTTAGCAATACTAAGCGAACATGGCGAAAAAGCTTGGCATATTGGTGCTATTGCTGACAAAGCAGTTGATGCAGAACAAGTTATTATTAATGACATTGAGGCATAATAATTTGACAGCCCAAAAGAAAAAAATCGTCGTGCTTATTTCTGGCGGTGGTACAAATTTGCAAGCACTTATTGATACTTGTAAAAATAGCGATTGCAATAATATCACCGGCAAAAACCAGCAAATTAATGGTGAAATAATTGCGGTTATTTCAAATAAAGCCGATGTTTATGGGCTAGAGCGTGCCAAGCAATCGGGTATTGCTCACCACGTACTTTCGCATAAAGATTATCATTCAAGAGACGAATACGATCAGGCATTAATTAAGCTCATTGATCAATTTGATAGTGATTTAATCGTACTTGCTGGCTTTATGAGAATATTAACCGCTGAATTTGTTCAACAATACCGTGGAAAATTATTGAACATTCATCCATCTTTGTTGCCCAAGTATCAAGGGTTAAATACTCATCAGCGTGCAATTGATGCAAAAGACAGCGAACATGGTGTTAGTGTACATTTTGTTACTGAAGAGTTAGATGGTGGTCCTGTTATTTTACAAGCAAAAGTGCCAGTATTTGATAACGATAATGCTGAACAACTTGCTAGTCGCGTACATCAGCAAGAACACCGTATTTATCCGTTAGTCGTTAAATGGTTTTGTGAAAATCGTTTAATCATGCAAAATGATCATGCGGTGCTCGACAACATGGAGTTATCTGCAAGTGGTTATGCTAACGATGATTAAGCTTAAACAAAGCAAATAAAAACAAATTGAAGTAATTTAAATTCTAAAAGGTTAATTATTTATTATGATAAACATGCAGTTAAATAAATATTTTTATAATAAACAAGGTACCCAGTTAAGATTTTTTATTACTTTATTCATTTTAATTTGCCAAAGTTTCACTACAAATGCGGCTAGTAATGTAAGCAAAAATACAGTAGAAAAATCGACATCAGTTCCCCAGCATCAAGCCAGTAAAAAATCCACCGTACAAAACAATACAAAGCCTAAGGGCACAACACCTTATCTAAAACCCTTTACCGCTAAATATTCGATTTTGCATAAATCAAAAAAAGTCGGTGAAGGCACACGTAAATTAATTTATTTAAACGACAACACTTTAGAATACAGTTATAAATCAGATATTAGCTGGCTAATTTTTTCGGATACCCGAACAGAAATTTCAACCTTAAAATTTATTAAAGATAAGTTAATCCCGGTAAGATATGAATATAAACGCGAAGGCACGGGGCGTGATAAACATTATGTTTGGCAATTTGATGCTGATCGCAACCAAGCAACTGATTTAAAGAAAAAACGGGTCATCAGCATAGACTTCTCGCAACCATTGCAAGACACGCTGAGTTATCATTTACAACACCGATTAAAAATGATGGAACACCCTGAGCAAAAGCAATTTGTTTATCCGGTAATTAAAACATCAGGTAAAATTCAAAATTATGTTTACCAATATGACGGCGAAGAAGAATTAATGCTACCGTATGGTTTAGTGAAAACTATCCGTTTAAAACGTGAGGTTATTGAAAAGAAACGCATTACCTACGCGTGGTTTGCCCCTGAACTCGATTGTTTATTGGTAAAACTATATCAAGTTAAAGGTGGCAACGAACAATTTGAAGCACAATTAACTTCGCTAACTGTTGAAAAGTAGTCGCAAAGCTTAATTAACAAAACTCAACTAATTCACCTAAACAAAATAACTGCCATTGTTGGGGTTGCATTTTTTGCCAGTGTTCATCATCAGTTAATGGTTGTGTGGCAATAACACTCACAACATCTTTTTCAGTGGTTTCTTGATGAAAATCAACTTCCATTTCTGCATCAATTAAACTTGCTTTACCAAAAGGTGAACGTCTTGTTAGCCAATGTAATTTAGTAGAGCAAAAGGCAAACAAATACTGACCGTCGGAAATAATAATGTTAAATACACCTAAAGCATTTATTTTTACCGCTAGCTCGGCAATAAAGCTAAAAAGTATTTTTTTATCTGGTTGCTCACTACCAAAATGCACAAACAATTGATCTAACAAATAACAAAATGCATGCTCGCTATCTGTTGTGCCAATAGGAATATGTGCTTTTATAGGCAAGTTTTTCTTAAAACTTTTTAATTGTCCATTATGAGCGTAAGTCCAATTTTTTCCCCATAATTGTCGAGTGAACGGATGAGTATTTTCTAAACAAACAGCACCAGAATTGGCTTGACGAATATGACAAATAACCGCTTCACTTTTTATTGGGTAATTAGTCACTAACTGTGCAATAGGTGATTGTGCGCTGGGCAGTGGATCTTTAAAACTACGACAGCCTTTGCCTTCATAAAAAGTGATCCCCCAACCGTCTTTATGCGGGCCAGTATTACCGCCACGTTGCATTAAACCGCTAAAACTAAAACAAATATCGGTTGCTACATTGGCGCTCATCGCCAAAAGTTCACACATACTTATTTCTCTTCATATTTTAATCTCTTTATATTATCAATAGTTAAGCATAAACTTATACTCACAATGATAATTATCTACTAGAATTATAACCGTCTAACAATAATTTAATCGAGAAAATTATGGAATTTTTTTTATGGCTGCTTACGGCCGTATTTTTAAGTGGTTTTATGGCATATACACGTGCCTCTTTAAGTATTTATAGCTACTCATTTGCTTTATTAATGATTATTGGCACCTTTTTAAATATTATTTCAACATTAGCTTGGTTGATATTTTTACTTATCGCGCTGCCCTTTAATATCAGTATCATTCGCAAAGACTATATAAGTGCTCCCTTACTAAAACTATTTAAAGGCATAATGCCCGAAATGTCGAGTACCGAAAAAGAAGCGCTCGATGCCGGTACAACATGGTTTGAAGCTGATTTATTTCGTGGCGATCCCAATTGGCAAAAACTGCACAATTACCCAGAACCACGCTTAAGTGCCGATGAACAAGCGTTTATTAATGGTCCTGTTGAACAGCTTTGTAAAATGGTTGACGATTGGCAAATCACCCATGAGTATGCAGATCTTACTCCTGAAATTTGGCAATATTTAAAAGATCATCAGTTTTTTGCAATGATCATAAAAAAAGAATATGGCGGTCTAGAATTTTGTGCTTATGCGCAATCACGAATATTACAAAAGTTATCTGGTGTTAGTACCGTCTTAGCTAGCACGGTTGGCGTACCGAATTCATTAGGGCCAGGAGAATTACTACAACTTTATGGCACCAAAGAACAGAAAGATCATTACCTTCCTCGATTAGCAAACGGCGATGAAATCCCTTGTTTTGCGTTAACAAGTCCAGAAGCTGGCTCAGATGCGGGCGCAATACCTGATTTCGGCATTGTTTGCCACGGTGAATATGAGGGCAAGGAAGTGTTAGGGATGAAACTTACTTGGAACAAGCGTTATATTACCTTAGCCCCTATAGCAACCGTTTTAGGCTTAGCATTTAAACTCCGTGATCCTAATTTTTTACTTGGTGATGAAGTAGAGTTAGGCATTACTTGCGCACTTATTCCAACCAATATTGAAGGCGTTATTACCGGTCGTCGCCATTTCCCCTTAAATATACCTTTTCAAAATGGTCCAACCCAAGGCAATGAAGTGTTTGTACCGTTAGAGTTTATTATTGGCGGTAAAAAAATGGCTGGTCAAGGCTGGCGTATGCTGATGGAATGTTTGTCTATTGGACGTGCCATAACGTTACCGTCAAACAGTACCGGAGGGATTAAATCAATTGCATTAGCGACAGGTGCATATTGCCGAATTCGTCGACAATTTAAATTACCTATCGGAAAAATGGAAGGCATTGAAGAAGCACTCGCGCGTATTGGTGGTAATGCTTATTTAATGGATGCGGTAACCACACTTTCAACAGGTGCTATTGATTTAGGCGAAAAACCCTCAGTAATTTCAGCTATTGCTAAGTACCACTTAACCGAAAAAATGCGCCAATGTGTGACTGACGCCATGGATATTCATGGTGGTAAAGGCATTTGCATGGGACCAAATAATTACTTAGCGCGTGGTTATCAGGGTGCACCTGTTGCCATAACGGTTGAAGGTGCAAATATCTTAACACGCAGCTTGATCATCTATGGGCAAGGAGCTATTCGTTGCCATCCTTATGTTTTAGCTGAAATTGAAGCGGCTAACGAACAAAATAATGAGCTCGCCTTAAATGATTTTGATCATGCGCTGTTTGGTCATATTGGTTTTGCTATAAGTAATATTGTGCGTAGCAAATGGCTTTCATTCACTGGAGCAAGATTATTATCAACCCCTTATCAAGATGAAACTCGTCGTTATTATCAATTAATGACCCGTTTTAGCGCCAACTTAGCCATGCTTTCAGATATTGCTATGTTGACCTTAGGTGGTGATTTAAAACGACGAGAACGCATTTCCGCACGTTTAGGTGATATTTTAAGTTACTTATATTTAGCGAGTGCCACTTTAAAACGCTTCAACGATCAAGGTCGTCAAAAAGCTGATTTGCCCTTAATGCAATGGGCAGTTGAAGATTGTTTATATAATATTCAGCAAGCAATAGATGAGTTATTAAGTAATTTCCCCAACAAAGCAATTGCAATAATGCTGCGAGTAATTATTTTTCCATATGGTACTTGGTTAACAAAACCTAGCGATAAACGAGATCATCAAGTAGCACAATTATTACAAACACCAAGTGAAGCAAGAACTCGTTTAGGCAAAGGACAATATTTAACCCGCGAAAAAGAAAATATGTTGGGTATGCTTGAACAAACTTTAGACGATATTATTGCTGCTGAGCCTATATTTGCCAAAGTTTGCCACGCGCTTGATACAAAACTGCCCTTTTATAATTTAGATAATGTCGCTGAGCAAGGTTTAAACGCTAAAGCGATCAACCAAGATGAAGCCGATTTGTTAATAAAAGCAGAACAAGGACGATTAGCGGCCATTAATGTTGATGATTTTGACTCAGACGAACTTGGTGCAGGTTTGAATGCTAACAGACCAATGCAAAAATAAAGGTAATACTTTAACAAGCAAACATAATAATAAGCATTTAGTGCTCTTTTAATTACACTATCAACCTTTGTGTAAATATTTAAAATTGTAACAAACTCTTAATAAGACAGATTTTATTAGGATATTTAAGTAAAGTATGCCTCGCGACGTTAATGTAAAAAATTTGTAATTTAACNTNTNNANNTAAATGTAAATGGAAACTAAGATGATAATAAAAACCAAGGCAGCATGGTTAACTACCGCGTTGTTAATATTAAGCCCAGTGCTTTCAGGAAAAGCCACAGCAAGTAATAATGTCCCCACAGGTCAATTACCTGAAAATGTAACACCAACACATTATAAATTAACCTTGAAAATTGATCCTGAGCAACAACGTTTTTCAGGTCAAACGGCTATCAATGTAAAAATTAAACATGCCACARAACAGTTTTATATAAATGGTAAAGAACTAACCATTAACAGCGTTAGTATTAAAAATAGTCATGGCAAAATATTTACCGCAACCGCTAAAAAAACGAACGTTGAAGGGGTACTAAGTATTACATCCGCAGCAACATTAACCGCAGGAACTTATACGGTTAACTTTGACTATAACGCTGCATTCAATGAAAACCTTGAAGGTTTACATCGAGTTAAAGATGGTGGACAATATTACGCATTTACGCAAATGGAGTCGATTTCTGCGCGTTTAGCTTTTCCTTCATTTGATGAACCACGCTTTAAAACCACCTACGATATTGATTTAGTGATCCCTGAAAATTTAGTCGCGATTGCTAACACGCCAGAAGCAAAAACCAGCAAAGCACAAAAAGGCTGGAAAAAAGTTTCTTTTGTCACTAGTAAACCGTTGCCAACTTATTTAGTCGCCTTTTTCGTAGGTGACTTTGATGTTGTTGAAATGCCTGCAATGCCTGTTACTAACGTACGCGATCATGAAATTCCATTACGTGGTATTGCCGCTAAAGGTAAAGGAAAACAACTTAAATATGCACTTTCGCAAACTCGTTCAGTGGTTGAAGGCTTAGAAGATTATTTTCAAATAGCCTACCCTTATCGTAAATTAGACGTCCTTGCTGTTCCTGACTTTGCTGCGGGAGCCATGGAAAATGCTGGTGCAATTACTTATCGTGAACAATTATTATTATTGGATGAAAAAGCCTCTATTGGTCAAAAACGTAGTTCTATTTCGGTACAAGCACATGAATTAGCACATCAATGGTTTGGTAACTTAGTAACTCCCGTTTGGTGGAATGACATTTGGTTAAATGAAGCATTTGCTACTTGGATGGCCGCAACCTCTCTAGAACGCCAACACCCTGGTCAACAATGGCAAAGACAACAAATTCGCGGCTCAAAACGAGCAATGAATTCAGACTCTATCCCATCGGCACGTAAAATTCGTAATCCTATAAAAAGCAACAGCGACATCATCACCGCATTTGATGGCATTACTTATCAAAAAGGCTCTGGGGTTTTATTCATGGTTGAAAACTTTATGGGTAAAGAAAATTTCCGTAAAGGTGTACAAAAATACATGAGAAAATATGCTTGGGGCAACACTACTGCGATAGACTTCTTTGAAACCATTGCCAGTGTTCTGCCTAAAGACAAAGCAGAAAAAGTAGTAACCTCATTTAGAAACTTCGTTGAACAAGCTGGCGTGCCTTTATTAAGTATTGAGCAATCTTGTCAAAACAACAAAACCGTTCTTGATATAACGCAACAACGTTATGCCCCATTAGGTACAATCTTTTCAGGTAAAACTTTATGGAATGTACCGGCTTGTATGAGTTATGAAGTTAACGGTGAAATTAAACAACAATGCAATGTTATCTCTAAAGCCAAACAATCAATCACTTTAGACGGTGCAAGTTGTGCTAGTTGGATTATGCCTAATTCAAAAGCAGCAGGTTATTACCGCTTTAACTTTGACTCAACTGGTTGGAAATTACTACTGGCTAACTTAAATAAAGTAAATGCTCTTGAAGCAAATGCAGTTTTAGACAGCATGAAGTCATCTTATGCGAGCGGTAATTTAAGTGTTCAAGATGTAGTTGATGTTATTCCTGCGACGTTAGATTCTGACTCTTGGGAAGTTGCAGTTTCAGGCATGGGTACTTTAAGTGGTTTAATTCGTTATGCTGATGAAARTGAAAAAGATAAATTACGTGAGTTAGCCGCTAATTTGTACCGCGCCAACGCCGATAAAATTGGTTTTGTTGATAATACTGATCTAGATAAAACGAAACCGTTAGATGCTAATCAATTGAGAAATCGATTAATTAACTTTATGGCGTTTACTGCCAGAGATAAAGTCTACCGCAAAAAATTAACAGATATGGCTATTGCCTATACTGGTTATAACAGTGACCATAAATTCCATGATGGCGCTATTATTCCTACTTTGCGTGATACCGCAATGTCTGTTGCCGTACAAGACTTAGGGCAACCTTTTGTTGATGAATTAATGAAACGTTTAAAAGCTTCAACTGACGGCACGCTTCGTGGTCGACTAATTGGCGCATTAACGGCAACCAAAGACCCTAAAATCGGCTTAGATCTGATCAATTTCAGCTTAACGCCTGCCGTTCGTGATAATGAAAAGACTCAATTTTTATTTGGCTTACTTACCACAAAAGAATTAGACAGTGTTATGTGGCCATGGTTAAAAACCAACTTTGATCAATTAATTGCTGGTTTACCCAGTAATTATCAAAGCTATGCACCGTATTTATTTATGGGTGAGTGTAAAGAAGAAAAAGCAAAACGTTTAGACAGCTTCTTAAAACCTCGTTTAAGCAAACTCGTTGGTGCTGATCGTAACTTTGTAAAAGCTAAGGATTCACTTAAACAATGTTTAGCGCAAAAAGCACACGTTAAACCACAAATAGCTAATTTAGTTATGCAGCTTGCTAAAACACATTAACATTCTTACGGTTTAAATTATTATTGTGATTTAAACGTCATGCGAAAGTGAGCGCCCTGCTCACTTTCGCAACATTTCATACTACCTTTTAATTTACCCACAACTAAGTTATAACAAATAGACATGCCTAACCCGCTATTACCTTGCGCCCGAGCTGTGGTGTAAAAAGGCTCAAATATTTTCTTTTGCACACTTTTTTCAATTCCAGAACCATTGTCTTTAAAATCAAGGATAAACACACCTTGAGCATCTTTGGTTAAACTAATAAATATATGATTATTAACATTATTTTGCTCTTCATATGAATTAAAACCATGTTGAATACTGTTATTGACTAAATTCGTTAATAATTGCGCATGGCAACCAGGCAAGGTGGTTATTTTTTCAGAACCGCATCCTTCAAAAGTAATATCTGCATTTTTTTTCTTTAACAACGGCGTGAGAGTGGAAATTATTTTTTCATAATAAGCATTTATATTGACTGTTTCTAATTCCATCACATGTTGATCAGTTGCCGTTTCTTTAAAGTTCCCAATTAACTTTTTAGCTCGATATAAATTTTTTTCTATCATTGGTAGCGATTGTTCATTAGCATCAACAAACAGCTGCATATCACGCATGGATAACTCATTTGTATCTAACTTACGTTTAAAAAACTTAAACTGCTCTGCTAAGTGACTTTCTGCGGTAATGGCTATACCTAAAGGCGTATTTACTTCATGGGCTATGCCAGCAACCATATTACCTAATGCTGACATTTTTTCAGACTCAATTAATTGTTCTTGTGTTAATTGTAATTTTTCAATGGACTGTTGTAATTCTTCAGTTCTTGCTTGAACTTTATTGTCTAATTCTTTAGTTAATTCTACTAATTCGTTTTCTCTATCGACACGTTCAAATTCTGCTGATATTCGACCTGAAAATAATTGAAATAAAGCCAAAGTAAATTCTTGATCTACAATGGGTTGTTCATATAAAGCAACAATAAGGCCGATCACTTGCCCTTTAGAATCATGTAAAGGGCTGCCGATATAACCTTCTATTTTCATATTTATTAATAATTGATCTTGAGGAAAACTATTAACAATACCTTGAGGATACATACACACAGAATTATTACTAACTTCTTGGCAAGGCGTGTTAATTAATTGGTATTCAAAAGGTTCTGCAATGTTTCCTTTTGCGGCTAAAGCAATTACTTGAGAGACTTTACGGCACTTATCTATACGGGCGATAAAGGTATAATCGGCTCTAATGATTTTATCAAGCGCTAAAACGAGTGCCTCAAAAAATTTATTACCGTAACTATTTGCAACACTTTTTAAGATCTCTTGAATATAATGTTCCATTTCGGTTTACCTTAAGCTTTCCTTGCAAAAACGTCCTTGTTAATAATCATCTGGAAATTGAGTTCTTATTTGGGAAAATTCATCAAAATCTTTAATCACAATATCAACTAAATTTGCTTGGAATTTTTTCTGCTTTTCTGAAATTAAAAACGCTTTAATTTCATCATCCGACCATGGTTTTTTATAGCAGCGTTTTGAACCTAACGCATCAAACACGTCTGCAACAGCCATTATTCTTGCTTCTAAGGGAATATTTTCTCCTTTAAGACCTTCAGGATAACCACTTCCATCCCAATTTTCATGATGATAATGTGCCAATTTAGAGCCTAACTTTGATAAACTAACTTGTGATTTAGATAAAATTTCGGCCCCCACTTCTGCATGTGTTTTCATTATTTCCCATTCTTCATCATTGAGCTTACCAGGCTTATGCAAAATCGCTTCAGGAATAGCAATTTTTCCGACATCATGTAAAGGAGCAGCTAAGCGAATGGCATCAATAAAACGCTCATTTAACCCCAGTTTTTGTGCTAATAGCCCACAAATTAAGGCAACACGTTTAACATGAGCACCGGTTTCTTTACTGCGCGCTTCAACCGCTTCACCAACGACATAAAGTAGTTCTTTTTGGGTACGTTCAATTTCATGTTTTTTAGTTAAAGTTTCTAAAATAAGTACCACATTAGTTGCATAGAGCTCAGCTAAATTGGATTTAAAATGTTCGGAGTCATCTTCAAATTCAATGTATAAAACAGAAGCCGAGTTGCTGTCAGTTTCATAATAGCCAACAAAAGAATCTGGACCAAAATAATGTCTTTTGTTATCAAATGCCTGAATGATCATTTTTTTAATTAAACCGCTAATGTTAGACGATTCGAGGCTATCTGATTCACTCACATACTTTCCCGTACAGGCAATAATACTATTGGTGCTTTTTTCATCATAATCGGTTTGGCAGCGAGCAATATATAAAGCAGAACTTTCGAGTTCCATTAAGGTCAGTAAATGGTTTAAAGCGGCAGAACCAAAAGCTTTTAGTTGATTAATTCGTAGTAAATCACTGGTAGCCGTTATCAATAATTTAAACGCATCTAAACTACGTTGAATGGTCATAATATCACGATAACCACGCACACTAGAATAAACCGTAGTGATCATTTTATTGNKMSSTWMWATNRGTYTTYYSTYTATMWTCNGYTRATAWYARATNWMYYWGATNACWTTCKYWKSRKSASCSCYKYMARCWWSANMSRGTAMRMRRRWWSRGKCGNRTTSCMTNANTTYYYMAWTSANGYCWKANSSWKKCAAYMANRKWWTWWRSCMGCAKMRTYWKWTTSCWYRMCTMCANKYWACNMMMSMMATWCMRMWWSWAYSATCNYKWTCNAAYANNYTKTCCNMKCTNTCKSCTNNMSAWWATASCGNGMCRMYWYMTMMYSKKCRMKKTWMTWTWTMANNRCATYRSSTNMCRSCWGTTKCKKYAYSTGMKGMWYWRWCWSAWCMWCNTCAMTGWTKWRAWTACSYYWRMACYWSYWWKYTTTNGNYRAAYTNAWTARCAKAWWRAYCAACWKCWSSKKCAYCWYSRRWTAMAARTWTRKTYWTRMMTKCNNAACTATTAGTTGCAGACATGTTAAGTGTAATCCAATGTTGAAATTTTTCCTGTTAATTACAATTATTTTTATAAAAAATATCTATTTAATGCTAAATTATTGTTATTTATCCAAATTGATATCGGATTAAACTACTTTATAAAAAATGCAACGCTGCGATTTAATTATTTTCAACTATTTTAGTTAATATTGTATTTAATGGTTGACAGCATGACAGAAAGCCTTTAAAAATAGAGCCATCAATAAATATTTATTTATACACTCAATTTAAAATGATTAAAGCTAATTTTATTAACGCAGCTCTCAATGTCGTCCTCTTAGTCGTGGTGATTGTTCAATCACTTCGGGGTCGTTGCGTATAATTTTTTTTATTCAACAAGTTTAGCAAAGCCCCCTCTCTACCAAGATTGGGGGCTTTTTTGTTTTAGTAGTTTAAATTTAAAAGGACAATAAAATGTCAACAGAACAATTTACCGGTGCAGAAATGGTGGTAAAAGCCTTATCTGCGCTAAAGGTAAAATATATTTTTGGTTACCCTGGAGGATCAGTTTTAGATATTTATGATGCTATTTTTGGTCAAGATGAAATTGAACATATTTTAGTACGTCACGAGCAAGCGGCTACTCACATGGCTGATGGTTATGCACGTGCAACGGGCGATGTTGGTGTGGTTTTGGCCACTTCAGGTCCAGGCGCAACAAACTGCATAACCGGTATTGCCACTGCCTACATGGATTCAATTCCTATGGTGGTATTAGCCGGGCAAGTAGCCACACATTTAATTGGTGATGATGCCTTTCAAGAAACTGACATAGTGGGTTGTACTCGCCCCGTAGTTAAACACAGTTATAATTGTAGAACCCCTGAAGATATTCCAAATACTATTGCTAAAGCTTTTTATTTAGCTAAAGCTGGGCGTCCCGGCCCGGTAGTAGTTGAATTACCTAAAGATATTTTGATCCCACAAAACAAAGGCGCATTTAGCATTGAAACTAATGTACAAATGCGCTCATACAACCCCACGATTAAAGGTCATCCAAAGCAAATTAAAAAAGCGGTTAGTATTTTAATCTCGGCTAAGCAACCGGTAATTTATGCCGGCGGTGGTATTATTTCAGCCGATGCAGCTGCGCTTTTAACACAATTAAGTGAGTATTTAAATACGCCAGTTACTAACACGCTAATGGGCTTAGGCGGTATTAGTGGTACACATGATAATTTCATTGGCATGTTAGGCATGCATGGCAGTGTTGAAGCAAATAAAGCGATGGCAAATGCCGATGTAATTTTAGCATTAGGCGCACGTTTCGATGATAGGGTTACCAATAACGTGAATAAATTTTGTCCTAATGCAATCATAATTCATGTCGATATAGACCCCACGTCAATCTCTAAAACCATTAATGCTCACGTACCTGTTGTTGGTTTGGTTGACGTAGTTATTGAGCAATTATTAGTCGAGTTAAAAGCTCAGCAATATAAGGCTGACAAAGCAAGTCAAAAACAATGGTGGCAACAAATTAACCAGTGGCGTCAACTCCAAGGTAAAAAATATCAGCAAAACACCCAATTAATAAAACCTCAAACGGCGATTGATGCCATGTATCGTATTACTCAAGGTAAAGCCTATGTTTGCTCAGATGTTGGTCAGCATCAAATGTTTGCCGCACAACATTATCCGTTTGCAAAACCTCGCCAATGGATAAATTCTGGTGGTTTAGGCACTATGGGCTTTGGTTTGCCTGCGGCTATGGGTGTTAAAATGGCGTTTCCAGATGACACCGTTATTTGTATAACGGGCGATGGTTCAATTCAAATGAATATTCAAGAATTATCAACCTGTATGCAATACAATTTACCAGTAAAAATAATTTCATTAAACAACCGTTCTTTAGGCATGGTTAGACAATGGCAAGACATGGTTTATGGCGGCAGGCATTCTTCATCTTACATGGAATCACTACCTGATTTTGTTAAATTGGCCGAATCTTATGGTCATGTCGGTATTCGTATTGACAAATTAGATGAATTAGATGAAAAACTGGAACAAGCTTTTGCTTTAACAGATAAATTAGTTTTTGTAGATATTAATGTCGATGAACATGAACATGTTTATCCTATGCAAATTCGCCAAGGTGCAATTGATGATATGTGGATCAGAAAAGGAGAAAAAGCCTAATGCGTCGTATTTTAGCTATTTTATTAGAAAATGAACCAGGTTCATTGTCGCGCATTGTAGGGTTATTTTCTCAACGTGCCTTTAATATTGAAAGTTTAACGGTATCACCTACCGACGAACCAAGTTTATCGCGTATTACCATTGCCACCAGTGGTGACGATCGCATCCTTGAACAAATTATTAAACAGGTAAATAAACTTGTTGATGTGATAAAAATTAGTGATTTAACCGACAGAAAACATATCGAACGTGAATTAATGCTGATCAAAGTATTAGCGATGAATGATAAATCTCGTACTGAAGTTAAACGTATTACTGATATTTTTCGTGGGGCTATTATTGATATTGGCAAACAGGTTTATACCATTCAACTTACTGGTGATGCTGATAAACTTTCTGCATTTATTGAAATCATTACCCATGAAACCGAAGTAATAGAAGTGGTTCGTTCAGGTTGCGTCGGTATTGCKCGCGGTGAAAAAGCGTTAAGGGTTTAACTTCAATTACCAAAGAGGTTCAAAGAATACACAGAGAAAAGTTAAGTTTTCTCTGTGTTGAGTAAAAAGACGGTGATTTTCAGCTATAACAGTGATGCTAAAGCCTACTTTAAAGAAAACAAGCGCTTAAAATTATTACTAGAAAGTTTAGCAATTTCATCAATTGACTGCCCACGAATAGTGGCTAAATGTTTAGCTACTTCAGCCACATAAGCCGGTTGATTTTGCTTGCCACGATGCGGCACAGGAGCTAAATAAGGAGAGTCAGTTTCGATCAAAAACATATCATCGGGAATTTTTTTAGCTACTTCACGCAATGCACTGGCATTTTTAAAGGTAACAATGCCTGAAAATGAAATATAAAAACCCATTTTCATTGCTTGTTCAGCCATTTCAAATGATTCTGTAAAACAGTGTAGTACGCCACCTACTTGTGCCGCACCTTCTTCTGCCATAATGCTTAAGGTATCTTGTTGGGCATCACGAGTATGAATAATTAACGGTTTATTTAATTGTTTGGCTACTCGAATATGCTTTCGAAATGAATCCAGTTGCAACACTTTAGTTTCTGGTGCATAAAAATAATCTAAACCGGTTTCACCCACCGCGATCACTCTGGGGTGTTTTGCCAATTCAAGTAATTTACTTTCATCCACGATATCTTCTTGATTTAGGGGATGCATTCCACAAGACAAATGCACATTGTCATAACCTTGCGTTTTAGTCACCATAGTCGGAAAATCTTCTAAAGTAACACTTACACATAACATTTGTTGTACTTGTGCTTGACTGGCCGCACGAACAACATTATCTAGGTTTTGTTCAAAATCATCTAAATTCAGACGATCCAAATGGCAATGAGAATCTATAAACAAAAATTTACTCCAAAAAATTAATAAAATTTATATTACATCGTTAAAGTGGCTTCAGAGGAGTTTAAATGTCGTCCCAATTCTTTTTCTATTTGGTTACGTATATGATCTTTATCTTCAACAAAACTAATGCCAATACCAGCAGGTGTACCGTTATTTGCGCCAACAGGGGTTAACCAACACACACAGCCTTTAACCTCTGAAGATTCAAGAGAATCAGGCAAGGTAATTTCTAGCATTATATCGTCACCTAACTCATAGCTTTCAATGGTACGAACAAATATGCCACCATTTTTCAGAAACGGCATATAAGATAAAAATAAATCATGATCTGAGGCGAACTCAATTAAAATCTGTTCCATCGTTGCTTCCTTTTATGAATAACTTACTTGCAGTAAGTTAGCACTGTTGATTAATAATTTTTCAATAACAAACGGCTTATTCACTTGATTTAACAATTTTATTTGCTTACTCGTTGTTAAAATCAATTGATAAAGTTGCCATATTTTCTCTTTATCGAGCTGAGCCCACCATTGACTATCTGCGGCTAAAACTTTGGTATCACTTACTTGCCAATGATATTGACCACGTATTGAATTAACGATGATTTTTTCAAACCAACGGAAACAATGCGGATCTTGCACTAAAGCATTGGCAACATCAGTAAAATTGTTTTGAGTATGCAAATAATGAAGTATTTTTTGCGAAAAGTCATTGTACGCTTGGTTAATTTTTTCATCTGTTAACTCAGGTAGCTGCGAAATATTAGCAAACGGCTCARTGCTCAAAAATTGATTATCCGCGTTTAATTTATCGCCAACAGGTGGGCGTATACTCACCACTCGACAACGACTAATAATAGTGGGTAGCAAACTATCAAGTTCAGCAGTTAACAAAATAATTAAACTATTATCACTAGGCTCTTCTAATGTTTTGAGTAATGCATTAGCCGCAGCTACCGTCATTTGTTCAGCATGTTCGATAACCACTGTTTTTTTAGCCTGCTTAATAAATTCAGTGTTTGCTGAATTTACTGAGGATCTTTTTTCAGTACCAAAAAAAGCTGTTTTTTCTAAAAAGCTATTGGTGGTACGAATATCATCAACACCTATGGTAGTTTTTTCGCTACGCAATACTTTGTGATCGGGGTAACTATGGCTGTTAAACAACAAGCAAGATTTACACTGACCACAAGCACTTGCTTGGTCATTCATTTGTGGTTGCTGACACAACAGTAATTTTACTAACCAATCACTTAATTCTTGTTTACCCGCGCCACTCATACCATGAAAAATCAACGCATGCGGAAGTCGTTGCTGAAGGATCAACTGCGTAAATTGTTGTTGAAAAGGTGTAAGCCAAGCTTTCATTACTGTTTAGTTAACCTTTATTTGTGTAAAAAAACGTTCTAACGCTTGTTTAATATCAAGATGTACTTTATCCATAGTTTGACTAGCATCAATGGTAATAATTTTTTCGTCTACTTTGGCTAACTGACAATACTTATTACGCACCCGATGAAAAAAATCGAGTTGTTCTAATTCAATACGATCAAGCTCACCACGCGCTTTTGCCCGAGATAGACCAATTTCAGGGCTAATGTCTAAATACAACGTTAGATCAGGTTTAAAGCCTTTTAAAGTGATCTCACCAATATCATCCAGTATTTTATCATCAATTTGACGACCACCACCTTGGTATGCGCGAGAACTTAAATCGTGACGATCACCTATCACCCACTGGTGCTGTGCAAGCGCTGGTAAAATGCGGTTAGCCAATAATTGACTACGACTGGCATACATTAAAAAAAGTTCTGTTTCTTGCGTTAAGGTTTCGTCAAAGTTAGGTGATTTAACAATATTGCGCAATTGCTCTGCCAGTGGTGTTCCACCCGGTTCACGCGTATTTATATAGTCAATGTGGTGGTGTTGAAGAAAATATTCTACAACTGAAATAGCCGATGATTTTCCAGCACCTTCCATTCCTTCTACGACAATAAACTTCCCACTCAACATTTTAATACCTTTAAATATAACTTTATTTTTTTTTGCGCTGAAATAAGTTAACTGCGCGATTATGATCTTTTAAATTATCAGAGAATTGATGATAACCATTCCCCTTACTGACAAAATATAAATAACTAGTTGCCGCCGGATGCATAACAGCAGATAAAGCACTTTCACCTGGCATAGCAATGGGTGTAGGCGGCAAACCATTTATTCGATAAGTATTATAAGCTGTTTTTTCATATTTATGTGCTCTTTTTATATCTCCTTGATAACGATCACCTAAGCCATAAATAATGGTGGGATCGGTTTGTAATCTCATTTTTTTAAATAGTCGATTAGTAAATACAGAAGCAATTAGTGGTTGCTCTGCTAGCTTACTGGTTTCTTTTTCAATAATAGATGCCATGATCAGCGCTTGATAAGCATTACTATAAGGTAATCCTGTTGCCCGAGTTTGCCATTGCTGTTGTAATATTTTTTCCATCCGTTGATGCGCACGACGTAATAAAGTTAATTCATCCGTGCCTGCGGTATACGCGTATGTATCAGGGAAAAATAAACCTTCAGGATTAGCATGTTTAATCGCAAGTAATTGTGTGATTTGACTAATTTTTTTATTTTTTAAATTATGGTTTAGATAAGGCTGTTGTTGTAATAACAACAGCCACTGCTTAAACGTAGTGCCTTCAATAAAAGTTATTTCAAATTGATGCTCTTTACCTGCAACTAATTGTGCTAATAACTGCTTTGCAGTGGTGCCTATTTTAATTTGATAAGTACCTGCTTTTATATCTGCAAATTGCGTATAAAATCGAGGGTAATTTCTTAACCAAAAACGATTTTTTAGCCAATGTTGTGCCAGTAATTGTTGCGATAACTGCCCAATAGATGTGCCTGATCCAACGGTGAGTAATGTGTTTTGGTCAAGCTTTAGTGGCTGATTTATTTTTTGTTCAAATACAGTTAGACCAGCAAGTACAATCAACAATAAAGTGATTAACAATAAAAAGCTTATTTTTAAAATAATGGATTTTATCTTACTCATAAGCTTATAGTATTAACAACACTAATAATGGCGCTATCAATAACGCTTGGTAATTTTTGTCCATTATAGATCCTAATTGGCACCACTCCCATGACGGAATTACAGATAAACATTGYCTCAATATTTTCAAGATCAGTTAACCTTGCGGTTAGGGTTACCACGTTAGCAAGACCCGCTATTATTTTAGCTTTCATTAAACCATCAATGCCAGCCCTAGCTATTTTAGGGGTATACCAACTGTTATTTTTACACCAAAAGATGTTGGCGCAACTAGTTTCAACGATATTATCATTAATATCTAACACTAATAGATCGTCTTCATCACGCTCATCAAGCTCTTTTGAGATCATCACTTGCTCTAGGCGATTTAAATGTTTAATGCCCGCAAGCATTGAATTTAGACCTAATTTTTGCTGCGCCACGCCAAGATTGATGCCTTGCTGTTGCCAATGTAAGTAATGTTGAGGAAAATCAAAAACCATTATAATAACATTAGTAGTACTTGCACCTTGACGAGAGTATCCGCGCCCGCCTACACCTGCGGTTAATATTATTTTTAACACCGCTAGCGGATAAGATTTAGCAAGCTCACCAACTTGCTGGGTTAATTGCCCAAAATCAGGAGTGATCAGAGCAAGTGCATCGCAACCACTTTTTAAGCGTTGTAAATGCGCAGCAAACATTGCAATTTGCCCATTAACTATTTTAGCCGTAGTAAATAAACCATCACCATAAGCTAAACCTCGATCTTGCACCGAAATAGAGTCAACCTGTTGATAATTAATAGAGCAATAGCGCATAAATTTGAAAAAACCATATCAAGTGTGATACCAATTGCACTAACTAAGTGATCATTTTTAAATGGTCTAAATATCCAATAACTTCGTTGCTTTCAATCCCAATAGCCAGCTATTGCTCAATCAAGCGCCTTGTTCTTGAAAATTTATTCTCATTGAATTCTGTACCCTTAATTAATCCAAATGGTATGAATAAAAAAGCCTGAATACTTTAACAGTATTCAGGCTTTAAATAAATTATCTGCTTCAATAAAAGCGGTGTTTAATTAGCGTTAAATCTTCTTAAACAAAAGAGAACCATTAGTACCACCAAAACCAAATGAATTACAGAGCGCGTATTCTAAATTAACATCACGTGCAGTATGTGGCACGTAATCAAGATCGCAGCCCTCACTAGGATCATCTAAATTAATGGTGGGTGGAATAACACCATTAATTAAAGCTTGAATAGTAAAGATAGCTTCTACCGCCCCAGCCGCGCCAAGTAAATGTCCGGTCATTGATTTAGTTGAACTAACCGGTATTTTATACGCTTGATCACCAAAAGTTGATTTTACTGCGTTCGTTTCTGCAATATCGCCAGCATTGGTTGACGTACCATGAGCATTAATATAACCCACTTTACTGTGATCGATTTTACCATCGTTAAGACAGTTTTTCATCGCTAATGCTGCTCCAGCACCGTCAGCCGGTGGAGAGGTCATATGATAAGCATCGGCGCTCATGCCAAAACCGGTTAATTCAGCATAAATTTTTGCACCGCGTTGTTTAGCATGTTCGTATTCTTCAAGCACTAACACACCAGCACCGTCACTTAACACAAAACCATCGCGATCTTTATCCCAAGGTCGACTCGCTTGTTGTGGAGCATCGTTACGGGTAGACAACGCACGTGCAGCACAGAAACCACCGATGCCTAATTCTGTAGACGCTTTTTCAGCACCGCCAGCTAACATTACATCAGCATCACCATAAGCGATCATTCGCGCTGAATGACCAATATTGTGTACACCACTAGTACAAGCGGTAACAATAGCAATATTAGGCCCTTTTAAACCATGTTTAATTGATAACTGGCCAGAAATCATATTCAAAATGGTAGACGGACAAAAAAATGGCGATAACTTACGTACCCCAGATTTTAAATATTTAGTATGGTTTTCTTCAATTAAACCTATGCCACCAATACCTGAGCCAATAGCAACACCAACACGGTGCGCATTTTGTTCAGTAACTTCAAGCCCTGAATCTGCAAATGCTTGTGTACCTGCTGCTAAGCCATATTGAATAAAAAGATCCATTTTACGGGCATCTTTTTTACTAAAACCAAAATCTTCACAATTAAAGTTTTTAATAGTGCCCGCAAATTGGGTAGGAAAAGTAGACACATCAAAGTGTTCTATCGGCGTAATGCCGCTTTTTCCCAATAATAAATTTTGCCAAGTGGTTTCTGGGTTATTGCCCAATGGGCTTAACATACCAAGACCGGTAACTACAACACGACGCATAGGAAGGGTTGCCTCCGATAAATTAAGGAAAAAACAGATCGTTATTTCCATGTTGAAGAAAACCAGTTAACTGGTTAACCAATGTCTTACAGAAACAAAACAGGCGGAATAAACCGCCTGAATAAATATTTCCACTTAGCCATTTTATGATATAAAAACAGCTAAGTAACAAATCAATTAATGTTTACTGGTTAGCAGTAACGTAATCGATTGCTGCTTGAACTGTAGTAATTTTCTCAGCTTCTTCATCAGGAATTTCAGTATCAAATTCTTCTTCTAAAGCCATTACTAATTCTACTGTGTCTAAAGAATCGGCACCTAAATCATCAACAAAAGAGGCTTCATTTTTTGCTTCTTCTTCGCTTACACCTAGTTGTTCAACAATAATTTTTCTTACGCGTTCTTCAAAGTTACTCATTTTTTTTCCTTTACTAGAAATGCAATTTATAAAATTGCGTGTAGTTTATTCGTCAACAGCCAAGCATGCAAGTAAGTAATTGTTATTTTTATGCTGGTCTAACCTGTTAACCATTCAATATTCACACTTATTTTCACTTAAAATACAAGTAAAAATAGGTCTACAGCTAACCTACGGTTAACTTTTAAAACCTTTAGTTTTACACATCTATAGTGTAACTAAAGATTAAACCATGTACATACCACCATTTACGTGCAAAGTTTCACCCGTTATATAGGCCGCAGCATCTGAGGCTAAAAAGGCAACAGCGCTAGCAATTTCTTCAGGTTTACCTAACCGGTTTGCCGGTACTTGCGCAAAAATCCCCTGCTTTTGTTCCTCTGTTAATGTTTTCGTCATGTCGGTATCAATAAAACCCGGAGCAACAGTATTAACCGTTATACCGCGTGAAGCAACTTCACGCGCTAATGATTTGGTAAAGCCTAACAAGCCGGCTTTAGCCGTTGCATAATTTACTTGCCCAGCATTCCCCATAGTACCCACTACCGAGCCAATATTAATAATGCGACCACAACGGGCTTTCATCATCGGACGTAACACTGCTTTACTCACTCGAAAAACCGATGATAAATTAGTGTTAATAATATCATCCCATTCTTCATCTTTCATCCGCATCATTAAGTTATCACGAGTAATACCGGCATTATTTACTAAGATATCAACACCGCCATGATTAGCTTTAATGGTTTCGAACAATGCTTTAATTGATTCGGCATCGGTAACGTTTAACACTAAGCCATTATCGCTACCTAAGTATTCACTAATGTTATCAGCACCATTTTGAGAGGTTGCTGTGCCAATAACGTTTGCACCTAAGTCTTTTAATTGAGTAGCAATTGCTTTGCCAATACCACGGCTTGCACCGGTTACTAAGGCAACTTTACCATCTAAAGAAAACATAGTTTTTCCTTTTAAATATTTAGAATTTATTTGAGTTGTTGTAAGTTTTAATAAAGGCTATGTTCCCGTAAATTGTTGCTAGTCAAATAAATCGTCGCAAATACAATGTTTTGTAGGTCGGCATTCATGCCGTCAATATTGATGGGCTGAAGCCCAACCTACGCAAGTTTTACGCGATAATTATTAGTTGAACAACAGTTAAGTACAACATAGCCTTAATAAATTACTTAACTAATTCGTTAGCTTTATCCAATGACACTTGATCATTTACCGCTACACAAGTAATTGATTTATCAATACGTTTAATTAAGCCTTGTAAAACTTTTCCAGGGCCTAGTTCTAATACGGTATCAATACCATTAGCTGCTAACTTTTCAATTGACTCACGCCAGCGTACTGGGCTATATAATTGTTTAACTAACGCTTGTTTAATAGCAGCTACATCAGTCTCAATAGCCACATCAACATTATTGATAACACTAATAGTGGGTTGATTAAAATCAACTTGATTAAACTGTTGTGCTAATTTATCGGCAGCAGCGCTCATTAGCGCGCAATGTGATGGTACGCTTACTGGTAATGGTAATATGCGCTTAGCACCAACTTCTTTACATAACACACCTGCACGTTCAACTGCTGCTTTATGACCGGCAATAACCACTTGCCCTGGCGAATTAAAATTAACCGCACTCACTACTTCATTTTCAGCCGCTTGAGCRCAGGCATCAATAATTGCTTGATCGGTTAAACCGATCACCGCAGCCATAGCACCCACGCCTTCAGGCACTGAAGCTTGCATAAACTCACCGCGTTTTTCTACTAAMRYAACCGCTTGYTCTAAAGAGAWCACCCCWGCGCAAACTAASGCAGAATAYTCWCCTAAACTATGACCMGCTARCATCGCCGGTTTTTTATCACTTTGMGMAAGCCATAARCGGWATAAAGCAACACTGGCCGTTAATAARGCAGGTTGAGTRTAATTTGTTTGATTGAGTTTACTTTCAGCATCTTGACTAATTAAYTGCCAAAGATCATAACCYARCGCAGCAGATGCYTGCGCAAAWGTTTGYTGTACAATGTYATTATCACTAAAGTCGGCAAGCATACCGACWGTTTGCGAACCTTGTCCGGGAAAGACAAACGCTAAATTATKTTGCATTTTAATAACCTAAAGTTTTRTAAKAATATTAAKAKRRWTAAYAAAGYWTRMYYTYMTYAWYMWWWTAYRRKWYTKMYNCNACTAATGTTCGCACGAGTGTAAGCTTTGCTCTAATTTTGTTTTTATTTTTTCAGGAACTTGACGTTCAACTTCTTTTATCGCTGCTAAAATAGCGCTATAAAAAGCAGTTTCATTGGCATTACCATGGCTTTTAACAACAATTCCGCGTAATCCTATCAAACTTGCGCCATTGTACTGGTCGGGGTTCAGGGTTTTAAAGAGTTTTTTTATAGTGGGTGTTAATAATTTACCAATTATTTTGCCGCTCCAGGTATTTAAAAAATGACTTTTAAATTTTTCAAAAACTAAACGAGCAACGCCTTCACAGGTTTTAAGCGCGACATTACCGACAAAACCATCACAAACAATAACGTCAGCTTTATTCGTAAAAATGTCATTACCTTCAACAAAACCGACATAATTAATTTCATCGTTTGCAGCTAATTGCACTGCTGCTTGTTTAATGTTGTCACTACCTTTTATTTCTTCTTCGCCCATATTTAATAATGCTACACGCGGGTTATCAATGCCCTCGACGGTTTCTGCCATTACTGAGCCCATTAAACCAAACTGATAAAGCACGTGTGAGTCACAAAAAACATTGGCGCCTAAATCAAGCATAAAAACATGTGTTTTTTCATCATGGGTAGGTAAAGAAGAAATAAGCGCTGGGCGTTCAACCCCTGAAATAGTTTTTAACACAAAATGAGCGGTCGCAAATAAAGCCCCAGTATTGCCAGCACTAACACAAGCTTGAGCTTTATTATTCGCAACTAAATCAAGTGCTTTACGCATAGATGAGTCTTTTTTAAAACGAATGGCATGAGCAGGCTTATCGCACATTTCAACAACTTGACTAGCAGCCACGATCGWTAATTGCRAATGATTATTTTGCTTGTATTGAGATAAAATTGAAGAAATAAGCGTTTCGTCTCCACAAAGAATTAAGTGAAGATTGGGGTATTCCTTAATAGCAGTAATTGCTGCAGGAATTGTTACATGGGGGCCTTTATCGCCCCCCATAACATCTAACGCTAAGGTTAGACTTGTCAAAGTAATACGCTTAGTTAGCGATTACTTTTTCACCTTTGTAAAAGCCATCAGCTGTTACATGGTGACGACGGTGTGTTTCACCAGATACTGGATCTACTGATAAGTTCTCGGTAGTTATTGCGTCATGTGAACGGCGCATACCACGTCTTGAACGAGATTTTTTACTCTTTTGAACAGCCATTGCCCTACTCCTAAAATCGTTTAATTACTTAAGTTTTTCAATACGTCAAATGGATTTGGTTTATCAAGCTCTTCTGGTAATTTACCCCAGGTACTGTCCGCAGACGCCTGACAATCGTCAAGTTCATGCTTAGGAATTAAAGGAATAGCCAATAATAATTCGCTTTCCACTAATTCTCGCAAGTTAACTTCACCATTTTCATCTAATTCTATTGCATCATAATATGATGGCAATTCGTCAACTTGTTCTGCTTTTTTCAAAGGACTAAGATTGAAATCAATACTTAATTCTTGTTCAAAAATTTCATTACAACGCTGACATGTTAATCCAACTACTGTTGAACCCATACCAGAAACTACGTTCAAGCCTTGTTCATCAACAGTAAATTGAATTTTAACATTCATTTGCCCGCTACACTTTTCAGTAACAGCGCACAATCTATCAAATTCCGACAATTCAAAGTAACCATTACACACTAAACTACGTTGTGCACTTTTAAATGGATCTATTGTTATTGGAAGTTTAAGATTTTTCATAAGGCGCGCATAATAATGCTAGTACTGCTCTGTGTCAAAAGAAAATAGCGCTTTTATACGAAATAAAGTGAATTAACGACTAATTTTTTTTCTCTCAAGGCTTAGACTTATTGCTGAGCTAGACTAATATTATAAAATGAGTGATCTATTTTGATAATAGCCGTATGAATAATAATGAGAAATGTTGCCAATTTAGCGATCCTGATGGTAACCATTGTCCTAATTTAGGTGAAAATAGTGATTATTGCTATTGGCATAACSCTGAYATYGAYAAAACTCAAGATGATGTAAAAACKCGCTTAGAARACTATGCAAAARCAGGCGGTTTTYTGCGCGGYATACTCTTGAAAAAARCYCAACTTACTGGTATTGATTTAGTACAYCACCACAGTAAAAACGGTTATGATTTTTCTTACRCTGATTTTTACCGMGCAAATCTACAYAATGCACATCTTTTTAACTGCACTTTAAACAAYGTKAGYTTAATGAAAGCTGATTTGCGTGAAGCAAATTTACACCGMGCTAAACTYAACRATGCTAATTTGCTTGGYGTGCGYTGGCAAGGCAGTAAAATTGAAAAAATACAACTTGGCGAGCACTTATTACAGCAACGACAAGCTAAACAAGCTTATAAAAATGACGATCAAATTGCTGCTATTGATTACCTAGAACAAGCGGAAGAAATTTATCGTGATATACGTAAACATGCCGAACAAGAAGGTATGTTTACGCTTTCAGGGGAGTTAATTCAAAAAGAATTGACCATGCGCCGCTTACAACTTCCTCGATACAGCAGCCAACGGTTTTTTTCCAAATTAATTGATATATTTTGTGGTTATGGTGAAGCACCTTTACGTATTGTCAGTTTTTCACTGGCGTTAATCACTTGTTGTGCTTTTATTTATATGTTTACTGGCTTAAATTTTGAAGGTGAAATTCAATATTTAGAATTTGATTATAGTTTTGAAAAAAACAGTGAAATATTTTTTTCCTCGCTTTACTACTCGGTAGTCACTTTTACCACACTGGGTTATGGAGATTTTACTCCAGTTGGCATATCAAGAGCGGTAGCCGCTTTTGAAGCATTTACAGGCAGTTTTACTATTGCCTTATTCGTGGTAGTGTTTGTTAAGAAAATGACACGCTAGTTATAAAAAGAATCAACAAATGGGTATGATAAAACCACTACTGTTACTTAGCTTTATTTCTTGCTCTGCGCTTACCAAAGCTTCGCTATTGCCAGCAATGCCTCAAGCCGTAAGCAACAACGCAGTAACTCAGGTTAAAATTAACAACCAAGATTACTTACTCTCTTTTTCTGGTTTATCTCGCAATAAAACCTATAAAGATGTGCACAATAAAGCTTATTTATATGATGTAAAAAAAGCTCAATGGCAAACTATTGCTCCCGTACCACTTTCAAAACATAACTTACAATTGACTAATGGCTTGACTGGGCGATTAGCTAGTGTGGCTACAGCAATTGATGATAAAGCGTATATTTTTGGTGGTTATACTGTAGCTAAAAATGGCAATGAAGTATCTATTGAAGATGTTTATTCTTATGATCTAACAAAAGATCGATATAAACGACTTAAACCTATGCCAATCTCTGTTGACGATAGTGTTGCCCTACCTTATCAAAATAAATTTATTTACCTGATCAGCGGCTGGCATAACAGCGGTAATGTCAATTTAGTGCAAGTATTTAATACGCAAACTAATAGTTGGCAACAAGCGACACCATTTCCCGGTAAAGCAGTATTTGGTCATGCTGGCGGCATAGTTGATAATAAAATGCTTATTTGTGATGGTGTGGCAATTAAAGTACATAAAAACAAGCGACGTACATATCAGAGCGAAGCAGCTTGTTACTTAGGTATTATAAACCCCAAACAGCCAGCTAAAATTGATTGGCAAATAATAGAACACCCCACACATAAAGCTCGTTATCGAATGGCGGCACKAGGKCTTRSMRAGCARCAACAAATTGTTTTTATTGGTGGCAGTGAAAATCCCTATAATTACGATGGTATTGGTTACAACGGCAAGCCAGCACAACCGAGTAATAAAATATGGACTTATGATTTAAGTACACAAAAGTGGCAAATAAAAATAGCAGCAACAGCAACAATGGATCATCGCGGTTTGTTAACGTTAGACAATAAATTAATTACGCTAGGCGGCATGGGTAAAAATCAACAGGTGTTAGATTCGATGGTTCAATACTGAATTATTGATAGCATGACTAACGCTTTTTCATTGATTTCTTTTTTTTACCTTTGATTTTAACTTTTGTTTTCTTTGCAACGTTAGCGGTACTTTCTTTAACGCTATTTTTACGCGCTAACGCTTGGTTTTTCTCTTGTTTGGCTCTATAGCGATTTTTCCCCGTGCTTTTATCTTTACCCGAATCTTGCTCACGTTGACTCGCTTTTTTAATATTTATTTCAGTTAATTGATCAAATTCGTAACCTGGCAGCACAATACGTTCAAATCGACGGCCAATGAGTTCTTCTATACTATCTAGAAATTTTGCGTCTTTGGGACTAACCAATGATATTGCCGTACCTGACTTACCGGCTCTACCCGTACGACCAATACGATGTACATAATCTTCGGCTAAAAAGGGTAAATGAAAATTAACCACATAAGCCAAATTTTCAATATCTAGCCCACGTGCCGCTACATCGGTCGCAACCAACACTCGCACTTTACCTTCGCTAAATTGCTCCAAGGCTTTATTACGCGCACCTTGCGATTTATCACCATGACATAATGCCGCTTTAATGCCGTCAAGCTTTAATTCTTTCGCTAAAATATTCGCACTTTCTTTAGTACCAGCAAACACCAACACCTGTTGCCAGTTATTAACACCAATTAATTCAGAGAGCAATTCACGTTTACGGCTTTCACTGACCCAATATACTTGTTGTTTCACTTTACCTGATGTTGAATTTTGTTTTGATATTTCAATAGTTTTAGGTGTTTTTAAAAACTGCTTGGCTAACAATTTAATTTTATTTGAAAACGTTGCTGAAAAAAGTACCGTTTGATATTGATGCTTAATTGACAGCAGAATTTTTTCAATATCGGTTAAAAAGCCCATATCGAGCATACGATCGGCTTCATCAAGTACTAAAAATTTAATTTGCGCTAAATTAACGTTATTTAAGGCAACATGCTCTAATAATCGTCCTGGGGTTGCGACGAGTACATCAACACCCGCTTTTAACGTTTTGCTTTGTGATGGCATTGCCCCGCCACCATAGACAACAGCTGATTTTATTGTTGTAAATTGGCTGTAATTTTTAATATTTTCATAGACTTGTTTGGCTAACTCTCTTGTGGGTGTTAACACTAAAGCTTTAATATGTTGAGAGGTATTATCTTCGCCTTGCTTAAGTAACAACTCTAACAAAGGTAATGAAAAAGCGGCTGTTTTCCCCGTGCCTGTTTGCGCACTAGCAATAAGATCATGACCTTTACGAATTTCAGGGATCGCTTTTTGTTGAATAGGCGTTAAATTTTTATACCCACACGCTTTAACCGCTTGTAACAGTTCCGCGGGTAAACCAATTGCATCAACACTCATAACACTACCTAAAAATCATTCAACTAAAATTGCCGCGCATTATAGTCGCTATTCACACAATTAACTAACTATTACGCAAAAAGATCAGCATTAAAGGATCATTTAAATACTCTGTAAATAGTCAATACATTGTTGAGGATCACCACGAAAAACAATCCGTTGTTGTTTTTGCGTTAATTGATACTGATACATAGGATCATAATAGTGCGTTAACAGCGGCGCTAGCCAATTTAAATGACCACGCATATTATCATCGATTTGACTAGATAATGCCTGTTTCATTGCCGTTGACAAGGCTATATAACGCTGCGAGCCTAAACGTTTTCGAATACGATAAAGCCCTTGGGTTAAATAATCACTAAAACCGATTGTGCCTTGTTCAATGCCTTTTTGTTGACAAAACTGCGTAAACATTTCAATAACATACTCTGCAAGTAAGCGCTCAATTCGGTGTTCAAAACATTGTTCAACAACGACAACGTCAGCATTTTCCATTGCCGCCACTAAAGAGAATGGCAAGTGCACATTGCCAATCAAGCGACCTTCATCTTCAAGCACTATGTTTTGTTCTACGCTGCTAAATTTTCGGCTCAGGTATTGTTCAGTTAACCTATTTTCAAAATTAATTTGTGTAGATTGCGGATCAACAAAGGATCCAAAACTAGAGCCACGATGGTGTGCTGCACCTTCTAAATCTAAACTGTTCGGGCAATGTGCTAATAAAGTCGTTTTACCTGAACCCGTATTGCCCGCTAAAAGCACTAAGGGATGTTTGGCAATATTGTCTATCTGTTTAAGTAAAAAACCACGTAAGGCTTTATAACCGCCTTGCACAATAGAGTATTCAATACCACAATCTTTCAGCCACTGTTGAACGGTTTGCGATCGTAAGCCACCACGAAAACAATAAATAACACCCTCAGGATTGTGCTCACAAAAACCAATCCATTGGGCTAAACGCTGCTCTTTGGTATGTCCTGACACTAATTGATGACCAAGCTTTATTGCCGCAGCTTGTCCTTGCTGTTTATAACAAGTGCCGACTTGTGCTCTTTCGTCATCATTCATTAGCGGATAATTTATTGCTTGCGAAAAAGCACCTTGAGCAAACTCAACCGGCGCGCGTAAATCCAATAACGGCTTTTTCTCAGTAAAAATTTGCTGGTAATTAAGCTGTTGATGCTCTTTTTGATCTTTTTCAATGCTAACGACCATTAGATAACCTTAATGGTATGTTGAGTATTATTTTCAAGCAAATGACCAATAGGTGCTAACGACAAGCCCTGTTCTTTTGCATAATGCTCAAACGTTTGTTGCTCTTGAGGATCTACCGTAACCAATAAACCACCACTAGTTTGCGGATCGCACAATATAGCGTGTTGCAGTACCGACAAAGGTGAGACATGCAGTCCAAAACTGTCAAAATTGCGTTGACAACCGCCGGGCAAACAGCCCTTTTCAATATAATAAGGCAAGGGTGCAAAGGTGGGTATTTTATCAAAGTACAGCTCAGCGGCTAATTCACTGCCTTGGCAAACTTCAAGTAAATGRCCAAGYAAAGAAAASCCKGTAACATCCGTCATTGCATGAACTGACGASAGTTCGGCAAAAGCCATACCGACACTGTTTAACGTTTTCATCGCATCAGGCGCTAAATGAGCATGCTCAGCGAGTAACTGTTGTTGTTTTTCCGCTGTTGCTAAAATACCAATACCTAGTGGTTTGGTTAAATACAGTAAATCTCCTACTTGGGCTTGATTATTTTGTTTAACTTTTTGTGTTTCTACAATGCCGGTAACCGCTAARCCAAAAATAGGCTCGGGKGCATCWATTGAATGCCCTCCKGCTAAGGGAATACCTGCTTCCATACAAATTTGACGAGCACCATCTAGYACTTGTTTGGCAACTTCMGCMGAAAGTTTAKCWACAGGCCARCCTAAAATAGCAATGGCCATCAGCGGTTTACCKCCCATGGCATAAACATCACTAATAGCATTACAMGCKGCTATTTGACCAAAATCAGTRGCATCATCRACAATCGGCATAAAAAAATCAGTGGTCGAAATAACGGCTTGGCCGTGACCAATGTCATAAACAGCAGCGTCATCTTTACTTTGATTRCCCACCAAYAATTGCGGATATTCGGGTAAAACTAGTGATGATTTCAACATATTATCAAGCACCGCCGGTGCAATTTTACAACCACAACCAGCACCGTGAGAATATTGGGTTAAGCGAATTTTTTCCATTACTCAGATCCTTATTATTTTTATTAAGGCTATTTTTATGGTAAAGATTATGCGCTTTTTTAATGAATTAGAAAAGTTACTGTTAGCAGCAATAATTATTAAGTGATAAAAATAACGGTTGGCGAACGAGTGCAATTMAATGATAATRARCAAAGRTRWAYATAATAATTATAARTAAGGTAAMRCATGTCCRACGMATCAATAACARCGGCAAACAACKCATCTWTTTTWAAAAAAWTAACGTCAATAAGTTTGGTTAAACAAATTATTATCGCGATTATTTTAGGTACTCTACTTGCGGTACTTTCGCCTAACACAGCAAAATCTTTATCTATGTTGGGCGGCTTATTTGTCAGTGCTTTAAAAGCAGTTGCGCCTATTTTGGTCCTAGTGTTAGTTGCTTCATCGATAGCGAACCAAAGTACCAATAGCGACGCAAAATTAAAACCAATTGTTTTACTCTATTTAATCGGCACACTCAGCGCCGCTTTTGTCGCGGTATTAATGAGTTTTAGCTTTCCAACTACCTTAACCTTAGACTTAGCTGGCGCGGTGGCAAATCCACCACAAGGTTTAAGCGAAGTATTAAAAACCTTAGCGTTTAAAATTGTTGATAATCCTATTAATGCCATTGCCACGGGAAACTTTATTGGTATTTTGGCTTGGGGATTAGGCTTAGGATTTGCCCTTAAAAAAGCAAATGACTCCACTAAAATCATGGTACACGATATCAGTGAAGCAATTACTAGTATCGTTAAATTAGTGATCCGTTTTGCGCCGTTAGGTATTTTAGGTTTAGTTGCCAACACGATTGCAACAACAGGTTTTTCAGCACTAGGACAATTTAGTCATTTAGTGATTGTACTAGTGGCTTCAATGTTAATTATCGCACTATTCGTTAATCCGCTGATTGTTTTTTTAGTCACTAAACAAAACCCTTATCCCTTGGTTTTTACTTGTTTGCGTGAGTCTGGCATTACGGCATTTTTCACCCGTAGTTCAGCCGCAAATATTCCAGTAAATATGGCATTGTGTAAAAAACTTGATTTGCACGAAGACACTTATTCTGTCGCAATTCCATTAGGAGCCACCGTAAATATGGCCGGTGCAGCAATTACCATTACCGTATTAACACTTGCCGCAGCACACACATTAAATATTGAGGTTGATTTTGCTACCGCGATTTTATTAAGTATTGTTGCTTCTGTGTCAGCATGTGGGGCATCAGGTGTTGCGGGTGGTTCGTTATTATTAATACCTCTGGCTTGCGGCTTGTTTGGTATCAATAATGATAYTGCCATGCAAGTAGTGGCTATTGGCTTTATTATTGGCGTTATTCAAGATTCAGCCGAAACCGCATTAAATAGCTCCACCGATGTGGTCTTTGCGGCAGCGGCTTCGCATCATATAACTAAATAAAATAATTATTTGTGATTGCCTGAATAATTATTACACAAATAGCAACTTACTAAAATTATTGAATATCAGTAAGTTGCTAATTTATTAACAAATAACAGCTTATTATTGTTTATATATTTATGTATTGATAAAAATCAAAATGTTAGATGTTTAAATTGAATTCATGTAGACACTATGTAGTCTAAAAAACCAAGTAGGCTTTAACTTTTAATAGTATTATCTATTTTACATAAAAACGATTTCAATGACAGTAGTTGCCACATACCTGCCATTAGATTTATTCAAACCAATGACAGATATAGGACTGAAAGCTGACGGTAAAGCCCATTTTATGGACAAAAAACAAGTTAGCTAAAATTAGCGGCGAAGGAGCAAAACCAGCTATTTTTGTGACCTAAAACGCTCTTTAACAATTTATGAACTTAGGCAGGAGATGTTTCAGAAAGAGTTTCTATGTACTCTTTTGTTAATTCTGCTGCCTTTAAAATAATATCTTTGTTTATATCAATTCGATTTGACGGATAGACATAAGATTCATTTATCCCGTAATCATCATCTAGCAGTTTTAAAATGCTCTGTTTAATATCTTTATTGATAACGTAGACCTGTCGTCCGTAATGATGAGTAGTGGAGCTAGCACAATACATTATAATATCATAAGGATAAGGGGTAGGATTATAGACAAATGCACCTTTTTGATTTTTAATTCGCAGATTAAAAGCTACTTCTCCATTTTTTATTATGGGAGTTATTAGATCAGGCTTATCCCGTTTGATTTTTGTCTTTAACCTAATAGCAACTTCCATTCGTTCAGCATCAGACATTAATTCACCATCATCATTACATACATAATGTTTACAATGCTGAGGCTTTAAAAATTGATAAAAATGATCCACATGCTCATATATATAACTTTCATAAACAGTGCCATTATCATAAAAATCATTGCAGCAGGCAAAGTATAGGGCTATTTTGGGGTCATGAGAAAAGTCAATTAAATTTGTAGGTATTCCATAGTGCTGAGCCAAGTATAACAATGAATTATTTGAGATACTTTGCGCTCCAAGCTCTTTTAGGTTCCCTGAAAAATCATCCAAAATTTCAAAAGATTTTTTCAAATACTCTTCAGAGTCAATATCCGGAAGATTAATTTGGGTATTAAAACAAATATTATTAGTCTTCCAATTTAAATTATTTACACTGCAATAAAACCGGTAATAAGTAGAAACGCAATTAAACTCGTATTGAGACATCCCCCGATAGTACAACTTATTAGTAGCCATTTGACGGATCAATAAATGTTTTACCTCATTTAATGTGTTTATTTTTTTTTCGTACCAAGCACGTTCAGGARAAGACGATAATTTCATATTTATTAATAACCTGACTATATTAGAGTAGAAACAATAGCATAGTGTTTATTCTACTAATATACTGGATCCATATCCTGTAGTCTCAATATTAATTCCTTTGCGAAAAGGGCTGACAGGTGTAACGCAGTAAACAAAAACTAATACAATTAGAATAATAATCGTATTTATTACTCTTTCCTTAAATTCAACTCTTATTTGTTGTGATTTATTAGCTCGTTATATAATCACTCAGACCAAGCTGCAAATTCATATCCATTTAATTTGGGGTAACCGAGACTTCTAGGAAATTTCATAGCAAGCCATTTTGGCTGCTAATGGTTTGCCAGCAGAAGTATAATTCCGATAGGCTAACTTCTGCAAAGCGTACTATCGAGGCATGATCACTTTTACCACTTTTCGGTCATTAGCTGTTTTATAAGAATCAGATTTCGGATTAGATTTTGTATCGATAACGCCTCATTAAGAAGCTAAAAGCAGTTGATTAAAATAAGCGACGAAGAATTTAAAGCCAACTGTTTGTTGTCCTTTTAAACGACTTATAGTTGCCTGAAGGAAAGCTGAGATTAAAGACTTACGAGGTTACTAATTCCTCTTCTATCGACCTATCTCATTTACCATTCATACTGCCCCAATCCCATCGCTTGTGCTATTGGATAATAAATAGCTCCCCACCTATAGCCTGTAAACATATTATTACCGCCAGCGTCACTATGCATCACTAATAATACATCAACATTCATATCTGTTAAGTCATGCAATATTGGTTCATAAATAACATCATCAGCAACAAAAATAATATTTTCAAGGTTCAAAATTTTAATAAAATATTCTTCTATACCTTGATAAATAAAACCGTTAGTTTCATGAAAATATATTCTATTTTCTATTTCATTAGATATAATAATATTTCCAGCCACAACTTGTGATCCATTAACATTTTCGTTGTAATTGTATACGTGAAAATTTAAAACATTTTCTTCGGACTTAAAGCGATTATACATTGATGTAATATTCATGATTACACTTTCAATGCTAGGAACTTGTAAATTTTTTTCTGGATATAGTTCTTTGTATTGTTGGAACGTTTCATAAATAACTCGCTCCAAGAAAATCCCATCCACTACAACTGAGGTGTATCTTTTAACCTCTGCTTTTTCTAATATTTTATTTATTTTTGTTGCTACTTCTTTATTGAATATTTTAGATTGGAATTTATCAGTTAATATGCTTTTTGATGTAAAGGATAATGTATAATTATCATTTGATTTATTCCATGTTTCAATATCTTCTTTAAAAAACACACATAAGTATTCTTGCTCTTTATTCTCTTCATCAATCGCATATAAAAATACAATAARATCATCTTTTACGTATGATTCATGTAWTTTTATTGAATTAGTTGTTTTTTTAAATGTCCTACCTTTTGACTGTATCTTTAATATTTTAGAATAATGACTATCTATATTATCCAGAATTAATAGGTCAGCACCTTTAATATCAAATGATGGTTTCGCTACATTAAACCCATATCTAAGTAACTTGTTTTTTACAAAAGATTCTGCTTCTTTTTCTAGCGGTTTATTATCTATCAATATATTTTCTTCCTACACTAATCCAGCTTTATTGCCTTGTGAATTTTCTTGTTAGCTTTTGATGTAAAAGGAAGTTTAAAGCTTTCCTTAACCGCTGGAGCCAGAAAATTAATCACGTCAAAAGATGCTTCGTAAACTTTTATAGCATCAGGTTCGTTTTTAAACATACCTGCGTGAGCGACAGCATTTCGATGACGGTTTATAAATTCAATTTTCTTTTGAATTTTTTTTAATTCGTCCCAAGACACTTTGACGCAGGTGTAACTAATTGTTTGAATTTTCCTTTTATGCCGTTAGCAGACAACAACAACGAATCTACAAATTCATGAGGCAACGAGTTTTCAATTAATAAATAATTTCTAATAAAAATATTTGATGCAATCTCAGTTGCTGTTGCCTCCCTCATTATGCAAGCTGACCAATCCTCTCGCCCATAAAGACCACTGGCTTTTTTTAAGTTTGATAATAACTTTTCATCATCACTTCGTTCTTCATATGGTTTTTTTGAACTTCCCACGAACTCCCTATTGATTAAAAAGCTTACAGCTTATTATAAATGGCATGTTTTTATTTTAATGGCAAAGAAATACTCACCCGTAAACCACCTAGCTGTGGTGATGTTTGATAGTTAATACTACCCTCATAATGTTCAATAATATCATCAACAATTCCTAAACCTAATCCATGCCCAGCAACAGTTTCATCTAGTCTTAAACCACGTTGAGGAATATAGGGTAATTTATCTGTGGGAATACCATTACCGTCATCTTCAACATTAATAGAAAAGTCCTGCTGTTGGTTAATGGTAACAATAACCGTTGATTTTGCCCATTTAAAAGCGTTATCAAGTAAGTTTCCCAGTAACTCTAATAGATCCTCACGATCAAAAGTCGTAGATAAATTATCTGCGCAATTCACCATAATAGTTATATTACGTTGTTGGTACATCATGTTAAGTGTATCAATAAGTTCAGTTAGATCTGTTTTAAAATCAAAAACACTACTAGCTTTAACCTTACCAGCCAATCTTGCTTTGTTCAGTATGCGATGGATCAATTGATTAGTGATCTCAGTTTGTTTAGTCAATGTTGCTTTAATATTAGGTAGATGAATAAGCTGTTCGTCTTTTGATAATAATTGTAATACCGTTAATGGTTTTTTTAACGCGTGGGCAAGATCTGCAAGCGCATTACGATGACGACTTAATTTAACATCAAGCGCACTATGTAACTGATTAATTTCCTTTACTAAAGAATTTAATTCAATGGGTACATAAGTATCTAAATGGGTGATTTTTCCTTTTTCTAAATTTTTTAAATCTTGTTGTAGCTGTCGTAATGGGGTTAAACCTTTTTTTAATCCCCACATTTGCATACTAAGTAAAATAATTAAAATAAAGATCACTGCGACACTAAACTTAATTTTAAATTGGGTTATGGCTTCATTTATCGCCGTTACATCTTCTGCTACAGCAATGGTTATTTCATAACCATTATCATAATAATGACTTACCAATAATAATAAAGGCTGTTGCATTGGTCCAATAGTTTTCAAACGAATTTGTTGATTATTTTGCTGTTTTTTTTGCTGCTTTTTATAAACTAAATTTTGATCCCATAACGATCTTGAACGAAATTTTTGTGGGATTTTTACTATTGATGACTGTGGTTTTTTTTGCGTAACCTTGTTTTGAATTTTTGTACTTTTTGATTTGGATTTATTTTTTTTGAATATATTTATTTCATAATAATGCCCCGAAAAAGGCTGTTGATAGACATTAGCAATATTAGTGAAATTATTTTCAATATGTTGAGGGTTTTTGATGCTTGCCGCTAATAAAGTTTCACTATCATGTGTAAGGCGGTTATAAATATAATCATAAATTAAATATTGAACGCTGATATGAATTAATAGCCATAGCAATATAAATGCGCTAACTAAGCTAAAAAATGAGCCAAGGCTTAATCGACGTAATAAAGAATAACTCATGGTCAATCTTCAAACTGTTTTGTGATCACTGGCTGTCCTTAAAAATATATCCTTGGCCACGACGTGTTTCAATGCGATGTTTACCAATAATTTTACGAATACGTTTCACGTAAACTTCAATAACATTACTGTCTTTATCAGAGTCAAAATCATAAACATGAGTCGTTAACATAGATTTAGACAATATTTGCTCCGCATGAAGCATAAAATAACGGATCAAACGAAATTCTATACCCGTTAATTGATGACAAATATTATCTTCTGTTGTAATTGTTTGCTTAATATTATCAAGTGTTAAACCATTTTTTATCAACAATGTTGAAGGCGCATTTTGGTTGCTACGTTGTAATACAGCATTTAAACGTGCAAGCAATTCTTCAACATGAAAAGGTTTACCAAGATAGTCATCGGCACCAGCTTTAAATCCTTCAAGACGATCATGCCAAGTATCTCTTGCCGTTAATACAATAACAGGCAACATAACTCCAGAGCTACGCCAGCTTTTTAACACTTCTAAACCATTGAGTTTTGGCAAGCCTAAATCTAATACCACAATATCATACAAAGATTCTCGACCAAGATACTCGGCCTCAATACCATCGCTGCTAACGTCAATGGCATAACCAGCTCGTTTAAGATCTTTTTGCAACGAGGCAACTAAATCAARATCATCTTCAACCAATAATAAACGCATAAATTAATTTTCGATATCCTTACTAATTAGCTTGCCAGTTTTTGCAGCAAAAACATACTCTAGGACTTCGCCTTGAACATTAAGCACTTCAATTTCATACACTAATTGAGAATTTTTACGTTCTAATTCAACTTCAATCACACGACCTTGAGATGTTTTTCGTAATTCTTTTAAAATAATTTCAAGCGATAATATTTCACCTGACTTAACTAGTTTTTGTGCATCGTTATGATCATCAGCGAATATATTTAATGAAAATAAACTAAATAACAACACAACACTGATAAAATTTAGTTTTATTTTCATTCACGTATACTCATATAAATATTCCAAATATCAATGATGCAACTCTTTATTATTACTAGTATAAACGATTAATCTTCCCAAAAGCCAACACCTGGAATACTTATTTCATCCTCGTTAAATGAACCTTGTTCCGCACGTGTATGGCATAAATTACATTGACTAAAACTACCAACTTTTGGATTATCAATAACGAATTTTTTCGGAATTTCATCATGTTTTCTAATAAAATAAGGGCTTAAGGTTATTCTATCAATTGAATTATTATTTCTCAGGGAGCGTGCAATTTCTTTTGAGCGATAATATTTTGATTTTTCCGCAGAATTAGTAAGTAAATAATTTAAAATTGTTTGCTGTGTTTCTGGTAGCAATTCAGCATTATCACCATAATGATCTGCTAAATTATTCATTACTTTCTGCCATGATTTACTCGGTAATAAACCGGGTGAATAAGCCATATGGCAACTAGAACATTCTTCTTGATAACTTGCATTTTTTACAGGCATTACCCCTCGATAGGATGATTTAGAAAAAAATGAAAAGTCTGAATCTCGACTTTGTGCTCTTTCTGAAAAAAATAATGTCGTTGTCAGCGCAGCAAGCGTTGATGTAATTAACAGTGTACCGATAAGTGATTTTTTCATAATAATTTCCTTTAATTAATTTCAATAATTATTTATAACGATTTTAAATAGGCGAGAATGTCAGCCTTTTCTTGTACTGTGCATTCCTTGCCCATTGTCCATTTGCAATTACGCAAAAACCATTTAGCAACTTTACGAGGATTGCTAAAACGTTGGCTATTTACTGAAGGTGCCATCGCTTTGATTACGCGTTTTGTTTTAATATGATGCCCTACTTGACTTAAGTCTTTTCCATGACAAGATTGACAACTTCGTTGTTCATAGGGTGGTATTCCTTTATAAGATTTTTTCCACAATAATTGCCCTCGTTGAATATCTGCAATAACATTCACTTTATTCTCAATAGTATTTGCAGATAAACTTGTCGATAAAACCACCAACAAACCAAAAAACTGTATTTTTAACAAACTCATTTTCTTCTTCATTACTATTTCCCTCATTTTATTTAAACTTAAATTTCGTCTTCAATGCGCTTTTTACCCGTTACCATTGCTTTCGCTAAATTCTCTTTATGTATAAAACTTTCAATGATCACACCAGCAACATGAATGAAAACAAGTAATAAAGTGAAATTAGCAAAAAATTCATGGCTTTCTTCAAAAAGATCTTCCCAATTTTGCCAATCGTTTCCGATGAACCAAGCGAGCGGCCCTTGTCCTTCTTCTATTGCAAATAAAATAACGCCACTAGCGGTGGTAAAAAACAAACTAATTAACAATAAGAAAATCATTACACCGCCTGCGGGATTGTGTCCCAAATAACGTTGTGCTTTTAATGAAAAAGTATTTTTAATAAATAAAAATATTTCTTCAGGGGTATAAATAAAGTCAGAAAATTTAGCATGCTTTGTGCCGACAAAACCCCAGAAAATTCGTACAGAAATCAGCGTGAAGATAGTGTAACCAGCCCAAGTATGAAGATTGAGATATTCATCTTCTGTAAAGTAGGCGACGAAAAAACTTATAACTAACGTCCAATGAAATATGCGTACTAAGGGATCCCAGACACAAATTTCTTTGTTTTGGATTGATCGATTTTTATTCGGTTGATTTGAATTATTAATGACAATATTTTCATTATTCATCATATTTTGCTCTCTAAAATTAATTACGATAATTTTAAAGTGCAAAGCTGAATTAAAACTGAAAATTTGAAAACAATAACTTTAAGGTCTCAATCTGACTATTTAAGCCAAGTAATATTGAGTAGTTGTTGCTGGGATAGTTGACAAATAACAAAAGGCTGACAGATAAATTGCCCTAACGCCGCAGCTAATTCACTATTACAATAAATAAACGGGATACGTTTACGCTGCCACGGGGCAATACTTAATTCTTGCAGTACCTTTTTTAACGGACGGCTATGCTGACGATAATCAGGTAAACAGCGCGGATTTTGATGAGTAAAACTGATGGTGATGTTTTTTACATGTTCAGTTAATGCTAACAGTGTTGAATTTTCTATTAACTGTTCATTTTGCTCTTTCTGCTTATTCTCAGTAGCTAAATAAACTAGTTCTACTTGCAGCGTTCCTAAGTTATCGGGCAATTCGATTATTTGCATTTTAGCTGAGTTTAATAAATGCAGATCTATACAGGCAGAAAAATCACTTAAATCAGCAAAAGCGGGCGTTAACAACAAAGACTTTTGAAAACGACGTAAAGAATATTGCCCCATATTCACACAAGGAGATTTATCTTCCTTTGCGCTTAATTGCTGTCGCACTTGTTTTAATTGCTCGCTACTCGGCATTTTATAACCTTGTAGAGCAATGAAATAACGCAATAAGTTATTTAGCCTTAAACTCGATAACTGGGTTATCTCACTAACTTGTAATGCAAACTCAGCACTATTTACTTTRCACAACTGTAAATCGTTTTGCGCTAATTCATCCAATAATAATTGCCCATCACGACAATGTTCACTGCTACGACTTATAGTGTTAGTGATGCTTGGCCAACGCTGTTTAAGTTGTGGGATAAYATYTTGRCGAAGAAAATTACGATCAAAGCGCGTATYAGTATTAGACTCRTCTTCAACCCAGYTTAWTTTTTGCTCATTAGCGTAAWCTAWAATATCTTCACGAGAACAGCTCAATAATGGTCGCGCTAATGTATGTGCGCCAATARCACTMGYGCTAGCCATAGCACTTAGCCCTTTYAAACCTGARCCGCGTTTTARCGCTAATAAAAARGTTTCACATTGATCATCTTGATGATGYCCRGTAAYRATYAAAGCATTGTTAAARTTTTGATTGTCAGCCGTTTTAATTAAAGCGTTATAACGMGCATCRCGGGCTAATTCTTCTAARCTTTGTTGATTTTTRCGGKTRATATTTACAGCACARATAGTRAGTTCAACATTACGTTGCTGACATTGCTGCTGGGYAAATTGYTGCCACTGTAWAGCATTRTTACTTAAWCCATGATTAACATGRCAAACATRYARYSGRTTTTGAATTTTTTGKKYTTGTTTTARARAGGATAAACAATCAAGCAGAACTTGCGAGTCAACACCACCACTATAGGCGATAAGTATTGGCTGCTGTGGATAAGCAGCCAAAAAATTAATCAGTGTTGATTGGATAATATTCATATTAGTCAGTCACCCTAACTAAATTCTACGGTAACATCTTTTAATTGTAGGTGTTGCTACAACAAATCAATGGGTTAATATTTTCGAAGCAAGCTTCGACCTACAGTGCGCTTAATTTTGTTACGGCAACAATTAATCAGCTTAACAATAACCAARCGACATTAAGCGATCATARCGTTTTTCAATAAGYTCTTCTTTAGATAAACCTTCTAATGAGGTTAAATCMGTTTTTAATGCTTGTTTAAGTTCAGCYGCCATTTGATCAACATCACGATGCGCGCCACCTAARGGTTCTTCAATAATACTATCAATTAGTTCTAATTCTTTAAGACGTTCTGCYGTTATGCCCATAGCTTCCGCCGCAACAGAAGCTTTTTCAGCTGTTTTCCACAAAATAGATGCACAACCTTCTGGTGAAATTACCGAATAAGTCGCATATTGAAACATATTCATTTTATCGCCAACACCAATAGCCAAAGCGCCACCAGATCCACCTTCACCAATTACGGTACAAATAATAGGAACATTTAAACGTGACATTACTTTTAAATTACGTGCAATCGCTTCACTTTGACCACGCTCTTCTGCGCCGATCCCCGGATAAGCACCAAGCGTATCAATAAAAGTAATTATTGGCATTTTAAAACGCTCTGCCATTTCCATTAAACGCAAGGCTTTACGATACCCTTCAGGACGAGGCATAGAAAAATTACGTTTTATTTTTTCAGCGGTAGTACGTCCTTTTTGATGACCAATGATCATTACTGGCTTACCGTCTAAACGTGCGGTGCCACCAATAATAGCTTTATCGTCGGCATACGCTCGGTCACCATGAAGTTCGTCATAATCGGTAAAAATACGATCAATGTAATCTTGTGTATACGGGCGTTGCGGATGACGCGCCACACGTGCTACTTGCCATGCTTCTAGATTAGCAAATATTTTTTTGGTTTGTTCTTGGCATTTTTCTTTTAATTGTGAAATTTGTTCTTCAAGATCTAAATTCAAATCTTGGTCTTTATTCACTAATTCTAATTCTTCAATTTGAGCCGTTAATTCAGCGATCGGTTGCTCAAAATCTAAAAAACTTATCGACATTCTGTTCTACCTATTTATTAATTTATTCAAAAACTGATCAATAACTAATTAATTAGCCATCTAAAAAGTGCTTAACACTTTTTATTAGTTAAATTGCATAGCGATATTATCTTCACCCAACAATGTTCGCAGTTCATGTAATAAACTATCTGTTGGAGTAACCCGCCATTGTACCCCTAATTCGAGCATTACCTGCGCTTCTTGGCGCTGGTAAAAAACTCGAACCGGACAAGTGCCTTCTTTATAAGGAGTTAACACTTGATTAAATTGATCCAAGAAATTATGTGAAATTTCTGTTTTATTTATCTGGATATCAAGCGATTTTACATATTTTTCTCGCGCTTGCACAATCGGCATGATATCACGGGCGGTCATTGTAATACCACCAGAGTAATCATCAAAGCTGACCTGTCCGCTACAGACTAAAATAGCATCATTTTCGAGTATTTCAGCAAAACGATCATAGTCATCTGGAAATAAACGTATATCCATACGCGCACTTTTATCATCAAGGGTAACTAATGCCCAGCGGCGACCACGTTTGTTCACCAATACACGTACGCCAATAACTAAACCCACCGCGACTGAGGTTACATCTTTATTAGTGGGTTGTAGCTTAACTAATCGCCCAGTTGAATAATGCTTAATTTCTTTGAGGTAACGATTAATAGGATGACCGGTTAAATAAAGCCCTAAGGTTTCTTTTTCACCCGCCAGCCAAACTTCTTCAGCCCAAGGTACAGTTTCATTATAACTTTGGCGCTCATCTTGGTGTTCATCGTTAATCAAGCCAAAAAGATCATTTTGCCCCAACGATTCAGCTTTGGCATGTTGCTCTGCCGCTTTTATGGCATCGTTTAAACTGGCAAACATCGATGCACGATGAGGAGTTTTTTTACTATTAGATAGAGCTATTTTAGGCCCTAATGTGTCCATTGCACCCGCTTTGATCAAGCGTTCGAGTACTCGACGGTTAGTTTTCTTTAAATCTAAACGCGCACAAAAATCAAATAAATCAGTAAAATTTCCACCACTTTCACGGGCAGTAATAATGGCTTCTATTGGCCCTTCGCCAACCCCTTTAACCGCACCAATGCCGTAAACAATTTCGTTATCTTCATTGACGGTAAATTTATATAGGCCTAAATTAACATCGGGTGGCAGTAAAGTTAAGCCCATATTGCTACATTCGTCGACTAAGGTAACAATTTTATCGGTATTATCCATATCGGCTGACATTACCGCCGCCATAAAGGGCGCAGGAAAATGGGTTTTCATCCACAGTGTTTGATATGAGACTAATGCATAAGCCGCAGAATGCGATTTATTAAAGCCATAACCGGCAAATTTTTCGACTAAATCGAAAATTTTCATTGCCAGCTCGCCATCAACACCACGGTCAATAGCCCCCTGCTCAAAGCCCGCCCGCTGCTTGGCCATTTCTTCAGGTTTTTTCTTACCCATGGCGCGGCGCAGCATATCTGCACCACCAAGCGAGTAACCCGCCAGCACTTGTGCAATTTGCATGACTTGTTCTTGATATAAAATAATACCATAAGTGGGTTCAAGAATAGGTTTTAAATCAAGATGTTGCCACGTTGCATCAGGATAGCTGACTTTTTCACGGCCATGCTTACGTTCAATAAAGTTATCAACCATGCCAGATTGCAAAGGCCCAGGACGAAATAATGCCACTAGCGCGATTATATCTTCAAAGCAATCAGGCTTTARTTTGTCAATTAATGACTTCATACCGCTTGATTCTAGCTGAAATACCGCCGTAGTTTTTGCCGCTAATAAGAGTTTAAAGCTCGYCGRRTCTTCTAAATTAATACTGGTAATATCAATCGGATCTTTACCCGCTTTAAGCAGCTTTTCGTCGGCCATTTCTATTGCCCACTGTAAAATGGTGAGCGTACGTAAGCCTAAGAAATCAAATTTGACTAAACCAGCATCTTCAACATCATTTTTGTCAAATTGTGTTACGGGATTTTTACCTTCATCATCACAATAAAGTGGGGAAAAATCAGTAATAGTGGTTGGCGAAATAACCACTCCACCCGCATGTTTACCGGCATTACGCGTAGTGCCTTCAAGAATACGACACATATCTATTAAATCTTTTACATCAGAGTCTTGCGCATAAAGTTCAGGTAATTTAGGCTCTATTTCAAAGGCTTTTGCCAACGTCATGCCGGGATCTGCAGGAATTAACTTTGAAATTCTATCGACAAAACCATAAGGATGACCTAGTACCCGACCAACATCACGAATTACCGCTTTTGCTGCCATAGTACCAAAGGTAATGATTTGTGATACCGCATCGCGACCGTACAATTGTGCAACGTGATCAATAACTTCATCACGCCTATCCATACAAAAATCAATATCAAAATCAGGCATTGAAACCCGTTCAGGATTCAAAAAACGTTCAAACAGCAAATCAAATTCAAGTGGATCAAGATCAGTTATATCAAGTGCATAAGCAATAAGTGAACCCGCGCCAGAACCACGCCCAGGACCTACCGGAATATTATTATCTTTACTCCACTGAATAAACTCCATTACGATCAAGAAATAACCTGGAAAGCCCATGTTATTAACAACTTTCAACTCAATGGCTAAACGCTCATCATAAGGTTTTCTAATGTCAGCAAAGTCAGCACTTGTGGTATCAAATAATTGCTTTAAACGTTTTTCTAGCCCTCGCTCCGACACTTTAATAAAATAATCATTGATCTCCATTCCTTCGGTTGGAAAATCAGGTAAAAAATATTCCCCTAAGCGCACCGTAACATTACAACGTTTGGCAATTTCAACGCTATTTGTTAAGGCTTCAGGAATGTCATTAAACAGTTCCTGCATTTCAGCTTCAGAGCGTAGGTATTGCTCGCTGCTATAACGTTTTGGACGACGTTTATCGTCAAGTGTAAAAGCGTCATGAATAGCTACACGAATTTCGTGCGCGTCAAAATCATCCGCTTTTAGAAACACCACTTCGTTAGTGGCAACCACAGGTAAGTGTTGTTGTTGCGCTAATGCTACGGCAAGATGAAGATAATTTTCTTCATCAGTACGTCCTGTACGAATAAGCTCTAAAAAATAATTATTGGGAAAATATTGTTGATAAAAAGTCACCATTTGGGCAACTAACTCATCATTACCTTTTAATAACACTTTACCAATGTCACCTTCACGACCACCTGATAATAAAATCAGCCCTTGCGCATATTCAATTAGCCAGTCTTTATCAATCACCGCTTTGCCTTGAACATGTCCGCGCAAGTAAGCCTTAGATATTAATTCAGTTAAATTTTTATAACCGACATTACTACTGGCAAGTACCACTAACCGCGATAATTCGTCGCCTAACTCCGCACTTTTCACCCAAAAATCACAACCGATAATAGGCTTAATTCCCGCATTATGGGCAGCATGATAGTATTTAACTAAACCACATAAATTAGTTTGATCGGTTAATGCCAGAGCGGGCATATTTAAATCAGCAGTTTTAGCAATAATAGGCTTAACTTTATTCAAGCCATCGCACATTGAATAATCACTATGCACCCGCAAATGAATAAATTTAGGGGCAATACCTTGCTCTGCTAGTTGCTCAATAATTTGTTCTTCATTCTCAGCCATTCGCATCAATACCTTGCTTAACTATACCTTGAATCGCAATAACCTTAGCAACGGGCTTAAAACTTTGACGATAACAATTGAGTACACCGTGTTCGATAATTTTTTCTAAGTGAACTTTGGTCGGATAACCTTTATGTTGAGCAAAACCATATTCCGGATGAAGTTTATCAAGAGCGATCATTTCATTATCACGGGCAACTTTAGCAATAATTGAYGCAGCACTTATCTCGCTTACGCGATCATCWCCTTTAACGACCGCTTGTGCATTAATATTGCCATGTTCACTCATAAAAGTAGGGGTGCGATTACCATCAACCAGCACAAAATCAGGCGTTACTTTTAAGCCTTGTACCGCCCGCTGCATTGCTAACATAGTTGCATGGAGAATATTTAAGGTGTCTATTTCTTCGGGGCTTGCTCGGCCGATTGACCATGCTATGGCTTTTTCTTTAATTATTGGCGCTAGCGCAATACGTTTTTTTTCAGAGAGTTTTTTTGAATCCATTAAGCCCTCAATAGGGTTGTCGCTATCAAGGATCACTGCCGCCGTAACCACATCGCCTACCAACGGACCTCTGCCAACTTCATCGACACCGGCAATACAATAAGCAATGGGATATTCAAACGGCGTTAGCACTTTTTTAGGTTTAGCTTTTTTTAGTGCTTTATTAGGCTTGTTTGTTTCTTTAGCTTTTTCAGCTAATTTATTGGTGTTTTTTAAAGCTTGGCTCATGCCTGATATAACTCCTGCACTGCTTTTGCCGCTTGTTCACTGGCATTTTGTTTTAATTGTTGATGAATAGTCATAAAGGCATCATCAAGTTGAGATTGATCTTGATACAAACGCTCTTTGATCAGCGTTAAAATATTTTCTGCCGACACTTGCCCTTGTAATAATTCAGGCACTAAAGTTTTATTTGCCAATAAGTTAGGTAACGAAAACCATTTTAGTTTCACAAACCCTTTAAACAAATGATAGGTAAAAGAATTAAATTTATAGCAAATAACCATAGGACGTTTTATTAATGCCGCTTCTAGCGTTACTGTGCCAGAAGCCATCAATAAACAATCACTTGCCGCCATTACTTGCTGAGTTTTATTGATGATCACCTTAACAGCTAAATCAGGCGCTAGTTGTTGATGAAGTTGAGTAAATTGTTCTGCGCGTTTTGCAGAGACCATCGGCACCACAAACACTAAGCTATCGTCTTGTGCATATAACTGCTGAGCAGTGTTTAAAAATGGCTCAACTAAACGCGCTAGTTCACCACCACGACTACCGGGCATAAGCGCTAATATTTTACCTGTTGAGGGTAAATTCAATGCAGTTCTCGCACTTGTTTTTTCAGAATATAACGGAATATCATCAGCCAGAGGATGACCAACAAAAGTACAAGGCACATTGTGTTGGTCATAAAATGCTTTTTCAAAAGGTAATAACGACAACACCATATTGGTGGCTTTTGCTATTTTAAAAATACGTTTTTCTCGCCATGCCCATACCGATGGACTGACATAATGTACGGTTTTAATAGCTTGGTGTTTTAATTTATCTTCTAAGCTTAAATTAAAATCAGGCGCATCAATGCCGATAAAAACATCTGGTTTATTGGTGGTAAAATATTGAGTTAACGTTTTGCGAATATAAAGCAAACGGCGTATTCGCCCTAAGACTTCAAAAATGCCCATTACGGCTAACTCATCCATAGCAAATAAGCTTTGAAAACCAAGCTTATCCATTTTTGGGCCGCCAATACCAATAAATTTTGCTTGTGGATATTTTTGCAATAATGCTGACATTAAGCCAGCACCTAAGGTATCGCCTGAATGTTCACCAACCACGATGGCAAATATGGGGGAGTTATTATCTTGCTGCTTTACTAAAATTTCTTTAGTCATCTTATATGTATTGATTAACGCACGATGCCGCGACTTGAGTCTTGGATAAATTTAACAAATTTAGTCACTTCAGCAAATTTTTGCATTTGTGTATGCTGGTTTACTACAACATCATCAACGGTTAAACCACTACGATAAACGGCTTTATAAGCACGTTTAAGCATAAGTAAAGTGTCCTTAGAAAAACCACGACGTTTTAGCCCTTCACTGTTCAAACCAAAAGGTTTTGCGGGTTGCCCAGAAGCCATTAAATAAGGAGGAACATCTTTTAACACTAAAGCATTCGCGGCAATAAAACTGTGTTCGCCAATATGACAAAATTGATGCACACCACTCATTCCACCTAAAATAACATGGTCGCCCACATGGACATGACCTGCAATAGAGGCATTATTCGCTAAGATACAATGATCGCCGACCATACAATCATGCGCTACATGAGTATAGGCCATAAATAGGTTGTTACTGCCAATTTGTGTTAATGCATTATCTTGAATAGTACCGCGATGAATAGTACAAGATTCACGAAAACTATTATTATCGCCAATCACTAAGTGAGTTTCTTCACCTGCATATTTTAAATCTTGGCAATCTTCACCAATAGAAGCAAACTGAAAAATCTCATTCCCATTACCTAAAATGGTTGGTCCTTTGATCACTACATGAGAATGAATTTTACAATGATCACCAATAACCACATTCGCAGCTACCAGTGTCCACSRWSYWWKMMYKGKGKTTTTWMSMMMWMMKGYKSSWSWYYMYAMRMWWSMKWGYSSKKSYATTTTTGCTTGTGGATGAATTTTACTCTGCTGTTTTTCTTGGTTTTGACTCACCGGATAACTCACTTAATTTATAATTTACGACGCGCACACATAATATCGGCACTACAAACAATTTTTCCGTCAACTTTAGCTTCACCTGAAAACTTCCACATGCCGCGACGTTCTTTAATAAATTTAACATGTAAGTGCATGGTGTCTCCGGGGATCACTGGTTTTTTAAACCGCACGTTATCTAATGAAGCAAATAAATACATTTCGTCATTGCCTCGGTCTTTAGCCGTTTTAAAACCTAAAATACCCGTTGCTTGCGCCATTGCTTCTAGGATAAGTACTCCAGGAAAAATTGCAAATTCAGGAAAGTGCCCCGTAAAAACAGGTTCATTGTAAGTTACATTTTTTATCGCATGTAACCATTCACCTTCTTGAAAATCAAGTACTCTGTCCACCAATAACATCGGATAACGATGAGGGATAAGCTGCTGAATTTCTTTTAAATCAATTCCTTGAGGCACTCTTTCTTGAGTTTGTTGGTTTTCTGTAGTATTCAATTTTAAATTCCTTATTTGATGCATATCGCTGTCCAAGGTACTTAATTTAAGATACATATCCCAAGTTACTTGGATTCATTCTGGCACATTATTCTTTTAATTTGAGCTGATTTTCTAGCGCTGCTAATTGTTTTTCTAACGTTTTAACACGAGCAAAAACACTGTCTAGTTTTTTTACTCGAGCATTGGTTTTATTCCATTCTTTGTTTAAAGCCACTGGCATTCCGGAAGAATATACACCGCTTTCTTTTAATGATTTAGTGACCATTGCCATACCAGTGAAAGTACAACCGTCAGCAACATTAATATGACCATTAATACCCACTAAGCCAGCAATAATACAATGTTTACCAATAACAGAACTTCCCGCTATAACACTACAAGCGGCCATTGCGGTATTTTTACCTACAATGACATTGTGGGCGATTTGAATTTGGTTATCTAAAATAACGCCATCATGAATTTCGGTATTGTCTAACGCACCACGATCAATAGTGGTACTAGCACCAATTTCAACATTATTACCAATAACGACCGAACCTAATTGGGGGATTTTATGCCAAAACTGATTTGGATCTTTTAACGCGGGTGCATAGCCAAAACCATCAGAGCCAATAACGGTGTTAGCTTGAATTAAGCAATCTCGGCCAACAATCACTTGATGGTAGATAGAAACATTTGCCCAAAGTTTGGTATTTTTACCAATTTGAGTATTTTTACCAATAAAACAGCCCGCACCAATACTAACATTGTCAGCCAGTGAAACACCCGCTTCGACAACCGCATTCGCCCCAATAGCAACATTGTTACCAATAACCACTTCTTCAGCAATAACAGCTGACGAATGAATACCTTGTGCTGAAGCTGGTGTGGTATCTAATAATTGTGCGACCTGTGCGTAACCTAAATAGGGATCGTCCATCACTAAAGCATTAGTTTTACAATCAACTAATACGGCTGGGTTTAAAATGACCACTCCAGCATTAGTGTTACTAAGTTGCTGGCGATATTTAGCATTAGACAAAAATGCAACCTGAGTTGAGGTTGCATTTTCTAGYGTAGATAAGCTGTTAACGGTGTGGTTATGATCACCGTTAACAGTGGCACCAATAATATTGGCTAATTGTTCAAGCGTGTAATTCATTCATTAAGCTCATAAATTGAATAGTTAAAAAATTATTTTAATTTACTAACTTGCTTAATTACTTCTGCAGAAATATTAGTTTCTGGTTTTGCAAAAACTACCGCTTTTTGTTCTAAAACCAGATCATATTTGCTTTTTGCCGCAATATTATCAATGGCTTGACGAACCAACGCTAAAATTTTGCTTGATTCTTCGTTTTGACGTTGTCCTGCTTTTTGTTGAAGTGTTTTACCTTTAGATTGATATTCACGGTACTTAACACCAATTTTCATATCTAGATCATTAACTTCTTTTTTRCTCATCAAGGCACTATCGCGTTTCTTCTTTTCTTGAAAATATTTAATATCTTTTTCTAGCTGAGCTAATGCCGCTTTATCATCTTTAAATTCAGCGTCTAAAGCTTGCATAATTACCGCTGTTTGAGGAATTTTACTCATTACTTCTTGAATATTAACAACAGCAATTTTTTGCGCAGCAAAAACACTACCCGCTAATAACATACTTGAGGCCGCTGCAGTGATTGCAATTGATTTGATAATTTTTTTCAACTTCTTTCTCCAAATTTTACTTATTGTTAATGCTCATCACAAGCATTTATTTTACATTAATACCCATTTACTCGAACGGGTATAATAATATCGATTATTAAAAAGTTCTACCTATATTAAAACTAAAGAACTTTGTATCATCATCAGTTTGTGCTCTAAAGGTTTTTGCAAAACTAAAAATCATCGGCCCCATTGGCGATATCCATTGTACCGACAAACCTGCAGAAGCTCGATAAGTATTAGGGTCAGAAAAATCTTTTAATTTAAGAAACTGTTCATCGGCTAAATCTTTATAATCGTTAAGATCAAACTCAGTATCCCAAACATTACCTACATCAACAAAAAAGCTGGTACGAACACTACTAGCAAAGCTTTCATCTAAAAATGGTGTAGGAACAATGAGCTCAATACCACCAAGTAATCGAGCATTACCGCCCACAGAACGTTTTGATACTTGAATAAAGTCATGATCAGGCCCTAGACAACAATTAACACCTGAATCAATGGGATCGATTGATGAGTCAAATGGCGTCGCATATCTAAATACGGCTCTTGGACCAACGGTATTATTTTGAAATCCGCGCAAGGTATCTGAGCCACCAGCTCTAAARTTTTCAAAAAATGGYAATGYTTGATCATTGCCRCTAATTTTWCCATAACCATTACCATAACCKGCTTGTAWRCGAGTTAATACAGTCCAGCGTTGATCTCTAGTTAAAGGAAAATACCATTTGGTATCTAAGTTAATTTTAAAGTAATTTAGATCAGAATTTGGCGTTGTCATTTTAAACGAAACAATTTGCTGAGAACCATCACTTGGAAAAGTACCACGGTTTARAGTACTACGWGAAATTGCTGCCGTCATATCAAAGTTATCAAACGCTAAGCCACCACTTGGGTTTTCAGGATCAGCGTATAGGTCATAAAAACTTTGAATTTGTTCATAAGTTTGCAAGCTGGTAATACCCGTGTGCTTATAGCCCACACCAAAATTTAAACGCACATATTCGTTAACAGGAAAGCCTAAACTAGTCCCTACTCCATAAGATTCATTTTTATATTTTTCTAACCTTGCTTGACCCGCATCGAACTTACTATAAGAAATGTTACCGCCAAGAGAAACACCATCTACGGTAAAATATGGGTCAGTATAAGAAATACTTACACTTTGCTGRTAACTAAGGGTATTAATATTAAAGGCTAAACGATTACCTGTACCCAAAAAGTTATTTTGTTGGATACCGGCATTTAAACTTAAACCAGTATAAGAACCATAACCGACCCCAGCAGTAAATGAACCCGATGGCTGTTCTTTCACATCAAAATCAATATCAACTTGGTCTTCTTGACCCGGAATTTTAATGGTTTCAAATTCAACTTTTTCAATATAAGGAAGGCGTGCTACCCAAGCTTTTGAAGCTTCAACTAAACTATTAGACAACCAAGCACCTTCTTGTTGGCGCATTTCTCGGCGAAATACACTTTCAGAAGTTACTTCGTTACCTTTAAAATTAATACGACGCACATAAATACGCTTACCAGGATCAACCGATATAGATAATTTTACTGTACCGTCTTCTTCATTAATATCAGGAATAGTAACCACTTTAGGATAAGCATAACCAAAACGACCTAAAAATTTACTGATCAGTTCTTCGGTGTAGGTAACTTCTGCGCCATTATATATTTTGTCACCTTTTAGAGGATTAATGGCGCGAATAGTTTTTTCAAACCCTGCCATATCGCCAATAAAATCTACATCACTAACGGTATATTTTTTACCTTCAGTTACATTCAAAGTAATATAAACACTTTGTTTGTCTGGTGTCATCGACACTTGTGTGGAGTCCACTTTAAATTTTAGATAACCACGATCAAGGTAATAACTATTAATAGTTTCCATATCACCTTGCAGGGTTTGTTTTTGATATCTGTCTTGCGCCATAAAGTCCCACCATGGCGAATCAAACGTTAGTTCTATTTTATCTAAAACATCTTGATCAGAAAAAACTTCATTACCGACGATATTGATACGTTTAATCGCAGCAGAATCGCCCTCTTCAAAGACAAACTTGATACTCACACGATTTCGCGGCAAGTGAGTAATTTTAGCAGTAACTTTTGCATTGTATTTACCAACACTGTGATAAAAATCTTCTAAGCCAGTTTCAATACCATCAATAACACTTTTGTCTAATGGTTCACCGACTCGTATATCACTGTTATCTAAACTTTCAGTTAACTGTTCATCTTTTAAATCTTTGTTACCGTCAAATTCTATTTCGCTAATAGTTTCACGTTCACGGACGCGAAAAATCACCCTATTACCATCGCGAGACACCGCAATATCATTAAAATGACCTGATTTATAAAGTGATTTTATTGACTGAGAAATTCTAAATTCGTTTAGTGTATCGCCAACATTAAAAGGAATGTTAGTCAGTGCAGCACCAAGGGCAACACGTTGTAAACCTTTGATCTGAATATCTTCAACTTGAAAAGATTCCGAGGCATGTGCTGCTGTTCCAAATATGCCCAGTAATACAGCAAAGGCAGTTCTTTTTATCATCATATAATATTAACTTTTACTTCTGTGTTCGTTGCAGTTTGAATAATTGTGGGTATATAACTATGTTTATCAATAGATTAAAATACATCAAAGTCTTAAAAAATCGTTATAAATGGCGATACTCATCAAACTCAGTAAGGCGATAGCACCAAATTTAAAACCAATTTCTTGTATTTTTTCAGGTACTGGCTTGCCTGTAACCATTTCTATAACATAATAAAGCAAATGGCCGCCATCAAGCACAGGTACAGGTAGTAAGTTTACAATGCCTAAATTAACGCTTATTAACGCTAAAAAGCCTAAAAAGTAAACCAGACCATAATTGGCACTACTACCAGCACCTTGAGCAATAGCAATAGGACCACTCAAGTTATTGATCGAAATATGCCCAGTAACTAACTTGCCGATCATATCGAAACTTAAGCTAACCAATTGCCATGTTTTATCAAGTGCGTGACTAAAAGAGCCCAACACGCCATAACTTTGTTCAATACGATATTGCTGTGGATATTTATCTTGCTTAGGCGATACACCTAAATAACCCACTTTTTTGCCGTTAATCTCACGACTAGCTGGCTTAACCGTTAAATTAATCAGCTTGCCAGCGCGCAAAACGGTTAAACTAACACTTTTATCAGCATACTGCTTGATTTTATCTGAAAAAATTTGCCAGTTGTCATTAATTTCTAAATTTGCCAACGAAATTAATTTATCACCTGCTTTTAAACCGCTTTGTTGTGCTGGGCTATCTTTAGCAATAAAGGCTAATTCCGTATAGGTTTTAGGTCGAAATGGTAATATGCCAAGACTGGTTATAGCTGATTCTTTATCAGGAGAAAAATTCCACTGCTGAGCATTTAATACATAATTTTTAGTAAATTGGCTTTGGGGTAATTTTACTTTAAAATCAATATTTTTTTCACCAATAGCAGCAACCAACGCCATATTCACGTCTTGCCATGTGGTCGTGGTGTTATCGTTAATTGAAATGATTTCACTGTTTTGTTTTATGTCTACTTGCGCAACAATAGAGTTAGCGGTGACATTTCCAATAATAGGTTTTACGCTAGGAACACCGATCAAAAACATCAAGTAAAAAGCAAAAATAGCAATAATAAAATTGGCTAGCGGGCCAGCTGCAATAATAGCAATACGTTGATAAACAGATTTATTATTGAACGCTTTATCTTTATCTGCTGCACTTACGTTATCGACACGCTCATCAAGCATTTTAACGTATCCGCCTAATGGAATAAGGGCAATAACATATTCAGTACCTTGCTTGTCAAACCAACGCCATAAGGTTTTACCGAAACCAACTGAAAAGCGCTCTACTTTAACTCCACAACGACGCGCCACCCAAAAGTGACCATATTCATGACCAGTAACTAATGTACCCAGCAGGATAATAAATGCGAATAAGTTCCAAAAAAAATCAAACACTTTACTAATAAACCCTTATATTATTATTGTTGTTATTGCTTTGCTTAAAAATAACCACTTATTGGCTATCTGTAATTAACGATGATGCAAAATTGCGTACTTGTTTATCTAAGTTGACAACATCATCAATTGAAATCACCTTTTCTGAGACAAATTTATTCATAGAAGTTTCATTTATTTTGGCAATTTCAGTAAACTTTATCTGTTTGTCTAAAAATGCAGCAACGGCAATTTCGTTTGCTGCATTTAACGCGGTGCAAGCAGCTTGCCCCAAATAACAGGCATCAATCGCTAACTTTAAATTGGGATATTTAACAAAATCAACGCTTTCAAATTCAAAAGCAGTGGTGTTAAAAAAATCTAATGGCGCTACGCCAGAGTCTATTCTTTGCGGAAATGCTAAGGCATGAGCAATAGGTGTACGCATATCAGGATCACCCATTTGCGCAATAACACTGCCATCGCGATATTGTACCATAGAGTGAATAGTTGATTGTGGGTGCAACACTATTTTAATATCATCAGGCTGTAAATTAAACAGCCATTTAGCCTCAATAAACTCTAAGCCTTTATTCATCATGGTGGCGGAGTCTACAGAAATTTTTCGCCCCATATCCCAGTTTGGATGAGCACATGCTTGCTCAGGAGAAACATTTTCAAGTTCATTTACAGGTAAAGTGCGAAAAGGTCCACCTGAGCCAGTTAACAATATTTTGCTCACACCTGCATCAGACAATTGACAAAAGCCTAGGCGTTGCTGCTCAGTATGAGGTAAACATTGAAAAATAGCATTGTGTTCGCTATCTATTGGCAATAATTGCGCATTAGAGTTTTTAAGCGCATCAATGAATATTTGTCCTGAAGTCACTAACGCTTCTTTATTTGCTAAGAGAACTTTTTTACTTGCTTTTATCGCCGCTAAAGTTGGCATTAATCCAGCAAAACCAACAATGGCGGCCATAACCGTATCTATTGCTTCTGCTTGAGCGGCATCAACTAATGCTTGTTCGCCTGAACTAACCTCTATTTCTTCAAGATTAGCTAAAACCAATTTAGCCATTAATTGTGTCGCGGCATCTTGATTAACCATCACCACTGATTTGGGTTTAAATTGCTGACATTGCTTTAATATTTCATCAACTTTTGAATACGCGGTTAAACACTCAACCGAAAACTTATCAGGATGACGACTAATGACGTCTAAGGTACTGACACCGATCGAGCCAGTAGAACCCAAAATACATATTTTTTGACGGGTAGTTGTTTTAGTGGTTTTCACAGAATTTTCTATAGGGGACATTTTACCAGCCAAAAAAAACGTAACATAAAGCATAAATAGGCGCAGTAGCTGTTAGACTGTCTATTCTATCTAAAATGCCGCCATGACCGGGTAAAATAGAACCGCTGTCTTTAATACCAGCTTGACGTTTAAACATGCTTTCATTTAAATCACCTAACACCGAAATGGTAGTGATCAAGACAGTAACCAGTAACACAGTAATATATTGAGCTAAATTCCACTCAAGTATAAAGCCTGCAACACTCACTAATAAACAGGCAGAAAATATACCACCTAAAAAGCCTTCAACGGTTTTTCCTGGGCTGACATTTGGCATAAGCTTGTGTTTACCAAAACTTTTACCAAAAAAATAAGCACCAACATCTGCGCTCCACACCATTAAAAATAAGAACATTATAAGCTGCGCGCCATCGTAGCGATCTATAGGGTATTCATGACTACGTAAAATTAAAAAAGCGAGCCAAGTAGGTACAATAGTTAACCAGCCAAATAAACCACGAACCGAACGATGACTTGACCAAAAAGTACTACAGCGAGGATAGCGTACTGTAAGAAAGGCAGAAAGCATCCACCAAGCAACCGTTAGCCATAAAATATAAATAATAGACGAATGCAGTTCTGTAGCACTTAACCAGATGGTTTCTACCGGTAAATAGATCCACAAACCAAGGATCATTGCGACATTAGTCAGCACAAAAGCAATACGTCGACGCTTAGTTGAAAACCCCATCAAAGGCCCCCACTCCCAAGCACCAATGGCCATAACAGCTAAAATGAGTCCAGCAAAATAATTCAACGGTAAATAAAATATCGCCGCAATAAGTGCGGGTGCCAGTAATAAAACGGTTAATATTCTTTGTTTAAGCAAACTATTTTCCTTTTTTTCTTTTCTTTTTTTTTCTTTTTTTATAAAGAGCTTTAGAGCTTTAAGTGCTTTTTATTTGTTCGCCGGTTAAGCCGAAACGTCTTTCTCTTTGGCTAAAAGTTGATATTGCTTTTTTAAGTTGTTGTTCGTCAAAATCAGGCCATAGGGTTTCAGTAAAATAAAGCTCAGCATAAGCCGCTTGCCAGAGTAAAAAATTACTTATTCGGTAATCACCACCGGTACGGATAAGTAAATCTAATTCAGGTAAATTAGCTAAACAAATATGTGAGTGCAAGCTATTTTCGTCAATGTCATCGACACTTAATTCATTATTTAGTACTTGCTGGGTTACTATTTTAGCCGCATTAGCAATATCCCAACGGCCACCATAATTAGCGGCAACTGATAATACCATGCTAGTGTTATTAACCGTTAACGATTGTGATTCTGCTATTTTTCTTTGCAGCTTTGCTGAAAAACGGCTTAAGTCGCCAATAACCTGAAATTTTATATCATTTTTATGTAAACGCTTAACTTCCCGCGTAAGCACAAACATAAATAAATCCATTAAAACACTGACTTCTTTTTCAGGACGTTGCCAGTTTTCGCTGCTAAAAGCAAATAAAGTTAACGCTTTCACCCCAAGTTTTCGTGCTGTCGTAACGGTTGCACGTACAGATTCAACACCTGATTTATGACCGACCACCCGTGATTTTCCACGTTGTTGCGCCCAGCGTCCATTACCATCCATTATAATGGCTATATGCTGTGGAATTGACTCTTGTTGTTCGTCAATTAACTGTTTATTTGCAACGATATTTGGGCTACTCACAAAATCTCCATGGTTAAGTTAATTAGCCAAAACAATAACGCCGTAGACACACTATCTACGGCGCTAAGTAAAGGGTAATATAAACGTTAAACTTCCATTAACTCTTTTTCTTTAGTGGCTAAAATATCATCAACTTGTTTAATATACAGATCAGTGATTTTTTGAATTTCATCTTCAGCCTTATGTTGTTCGTCTTCACTGATCTCTTTTTCTTTTTCTAAGCCTTTAATATCAGAATTAGCATCACGGCGAATATTACGGATAGAAATTTTACCGTTTTCAGCTTCACCACGCACTACTTTAACTAAGTCTTTACGACGTTCTTCAGTTAACGGCGGTAAAGGAATACGGATCAAAGTACCTTGAGATGATGGATTTAAACCAAGATCAGATTTTAAAATAGCTTTTTCAACAGCACCAATCATACTTTTATCAAAAACGGTAATGGCTAAAGTACGGGCATCCGGTGTTGATATATTACCCACCTGATTCAGTGGGCTAGCAGAGCCATAATAATCAACGGTAAGATTATCCAGTAAAGAAGGATGCGCTCGGCCAGTTCTGACTTTATTTAAATGGGTTTTAAATGAGTCTATGCTTTTACCCATACGCTCTTTCGCATCTTGTTTTATTTCGTTTAGCACTATAATAATTCCTTAAAAAACTTTACGGTTTTACTGATATAATTAATCTTTGTTATGACTAATAAGTGTACCTTCATTTTCACCCATAATAACAGCCCTTAATGCACCGGGTTTATTCATGTTAAAAACACGAATAGGCATATTATGATCTCGAGCTAAAGTAAAGGCAGATAAATCCATTACTTTTAATTCTTTTTCTAAAACGTCTTGATAAGTAATATGTGAATACAGCTCTGCTTCAGGATTTTTCACCGGATCTTCTGAGTAAATGCCATCAACCTTGGTTGCTTTTAATACCATATCGGCTTCAATTTCAATACCGCGCAAACAAGCGGCTGAATCGGTCGTAAAAAATGGATTACCGGTACCCGCTGAAAAAATAACCACACGACCTGTTTTTAATAAGCTGATCGCCTCTGCCCAGTTATAAGTATCACAAACACCGGCTAAATCAATAGCAGACATTAGGCGCGCATTAACAAAGGCGCGATGTAAAGCATCGCGCATCGCCAAACCATTCATTACCGTCGCCAACATACCCATTTGGTCGCCCACTACACGGTTCATACCAGCTTCTGCAAGACCAGCACCACGGAATAAATTACCACCACCAATCACAAGACCGACTTGAATGCCCATCTCAATTAATTCTTTAATCTCTTGTGCCATGCGATCAAGAACTTTCGGATCAATACCGAAACCTTCTTTACCCATTAAGGCCTCACCACTGAGTTTTAATAAAATACGACGATATTTAGGCTTAGGATTAATGCTCATAAAATAACTATTCCTGTAAATAAAAAAACCGCGGACAATATTGACCGCGGCTATTTTAATGGTTTTTTACAACTATCTAAAGCCTTAAAAGAAAAAAGTCTGCTTTATAACACTATAAAAACAAAAAACGCCTACAATGTAGACGTTTTTTAGATTCAAATAATGTCGATAGTAATAGCGCTAAAACATCAAATATGAAGAATGTAATTCAAAATAGTTGATGAATATAGCAATGCCGCTAGAACATCAAATAGGACGAATTAAGCTTTGGTCGCTGCTATTGTAGCTTCAACTTCAGCGGCAAAATCTTCTTCTTTCTTCTCAATACCTTCACCCACTTCAAGACGTATAAATGAAGTAACAGTTAAGCCTTTTTCTTTAAGAATTACACCAACTGTTTTTTTAGGTTCCATGATAAAAGCTTGACCTGTTAAAGAAACTTCACCAGTGAACTTTCTCATCCGGCCAATGATTATCTTTTCAAGTAATTCAACTGGTTTTTTCTTCCTGTCATCAAGCTTGTCATTTTCAATTTTTAAAATATCTAATTGAATAGCTTTTTCTTTTTCAACAACGTCGCTTGGTACATCTTCAGGGTTGATGTATTCTGGCTTGCTTGCAGCAACATGCATAGCAAGGTGTTTCAAGCTTTCAGCATCGCCTTCACCAGCAACAACTACACCAATACGATCACCGTGACGGTATGATGCTAAAGCAGCACCTTCAACATATTGTACGCGACGAACATTGATGTTTTCACCAATTTTAGTCACTAAAGTAATACGCTTTTCTTCGAATTGTGCTTGAAGATCTTCAATTGTTGCTTTTGAAGCAACAGCTGCGTCGGCAACTTCGTTAGCAAACGCTAAAAAGTTAGCATCTTTTGCAACAAAGTCAGTTTGACAGTTAACTTCAACTAAAGCCGCAATACCGTTAGCTTCTTTAATTAAAATAGTACCCTCAGCAGCGATATTACCCGCTTTTTTGGCCGCTTTCGCTTGACCATTTTTACGCATATTTTCTATCGCTAATTCCATGTCGCCATCAGCTTCAACTAGCGCTTTTTTACAATCCATCATGCCCGCAGCTGTGCGTTGACGAAGTTCTTTAACCATTGCAGCAGTAATTGCCATGAGTTAATTCCTCAAAATAAATGTTAATAGAACAGCATTACATCAAGAGTAATACTGTTAACTCAATATAAATCTTAATTAAAAATCATGCTTACGTACTTGGCTCAGGATCGTCATTCTCGCAGTCTTTTAAGCGAGGATCTAGCTCAAAAAACACGAGATCTTCGATAAAAACGTCTCGAAGATGACGAATATAATAAATACCTGAGTGATCTGCATAGGCATGTTAAAAATTAAGATTAAACTTCAGCTTCTACAAAACCGTCTTTTTCAGCTTGTACAACGATATTAGTTTCACGACCTTCAGAGATGGCAGAGCAAGCTAAATCTAAGTACAAGTTAATTGAACGAATTGCATCATCATTACCTGGAATGATGTAATCAACACCATCTGGGTTCGAGTTTGTATCAACAATAGCAATGACTGGAATGCCTAAGTTGTTGGCTTCTTTAATAGCAATATGTTCGTGATCGGCATCGATAACAAATAATACGTCCGGTAAACCACCCATATTTTTGATACCACCTAGAGATTTATCTAGTTTTTCCATTTCACGAGTACGCATTAATGCTTCTTTTTTGGTTAACGCTTCAAAAGTACCGTCAGAACTTTGTGATTCTAGTTCTTTTAAACGTTTGATAGATTGACGTACTGTTTTCCAGTTAGTCAACATACCACCTAACCAACGGTGGTTTACAAAGAATTGGTCGCTTTTTAAACCAGCTTCTTTAATTGCTTCACCAGCTGCGCGCTTAGTACCAACAAATAAAACTTTACCTTTTTTGGCAGAAACATTAGACAAAATGGCTAACGCATCAGCAAACATAGGAACAGTTTTTTCTAAGTTGATGATATGAACTTTATCGCGTGCACCAAAGATGAATGGCTTCATTTTTGGGTTCCAGTAACGAGTTTTGTGACCGAAGTGAGCACCGGCTTTAAGCATATCGCGCATTGAAATATTTGGCATTTTATTGTCCTTTGGGGTTAAGCGTTCATACACCTGATATACACGACCAAACCAAAATGGTTCAGCACCCCGGTATATCTTTAATGAGATGTATGTGAATTTTTATTTATGTATTTTATCAATTAGTTATCTAAAAGATAATAATACGGTTAAGTGCTGATTCTTTATCCGTTAATAGCTAAAGCAAAAAACGGATAATTTCAGCGGCGCACTTTATAACACATTTCAATGTTTTTGGCTAGGAATTTAAAAATGAAAAATAATTTTACCACGCATATCAACGCTTATTATTCGCATACCTTAACCAAATGTAAATACCGCTTACTGAGAGCATGATCAATAACAACGCAATAATATCAGATACAAACACACCCGCTTGGCTAAAAATACGACCGCTGTGAGCATCTAACAATACTTGTTCCCACGATAAAAATTGTGACTTAAATTGTAAAATAGCGCTTTGCTTTGCAGTATTGCTAGCATCCTCGGGTTTAATCCAATTAAAGTTATCACCAGTAACAGTCTGCCAAGTAAAAAAATCACTGTCAGTTTGCATTATATTATCGTCAGTTTTCACTATTATATGTTGATTATTGATGGCAAGAGCCAAGATATTATCAGGCACACCAGATGCACTATCAAGTTGATCAACTAATTCTCCTTGGTGTGAATAAAGTGATATTTGATCGCTACTCACAATAAGATAAAATTGTTGAAACTTTGCTGCGCTGATCACAGCAGTGGTGCTTTCAAATAATAATTTGTCGTCCAACCACACATAATTGTCAGTCACACTTATTTTTTTATCCGCATAAAAACGCACATCGTTCGGCGCTTTTATGCCGTAATAATTTAATAGCCAAGAATTCTTCACGGATGAAATGTCGAGTGACAACCAATTAGCATGATTGATCATCATCCCAGTTATAGCTAAAAAAATAATAAATACGGCGGTGATAATACCCAACTTACGATGCCACGCACGCAAGTGACGGATCAGACGTTGGTGAAATGGTTTTTTATTGTTTTGCTTATTTTTTTGTTTGGTACTTAACTTTTTTTTTAGCATAAATATATTTAACGCTTCAAATGACTATTGAGTATTTATCTTTTGATCAAGCCATAATGCCAATCGGGCAACTTTGGTTAATGCTCTTACTGATAAAGTGGCGCCTGTTATACCATCTATATGGCGATCAAGCTTATTCTTTTTTGTTAATTTTGCTGAATCAAATTGTTTCGTAAAAAAACTATGGCGAACTTCATCACCGCGACTTTCACGATAAGCTAATACTTTAAGTTGTACAATTTGTTGATTTTTAATATTTACACCAATCGTTATTGGTTTTTCTTTACCTATTTCATTTAAAATCCAAACAGATTCGTTGTTTTTTTTTGTGATTTTTTGCCAATAACGTATCCGTAACAGTTTAAATTTATGCTGCAATATGTCAGCAACTATAATTTTATCTGCTTTTGATAACCACAGCACTTGCGCTTTGGGTATAGAATCATTAAAAATACTGCTAATAAACTGAGCCGGTTTTTGCTCAACACCTCGTGCAAAAACATGCGATTGAATGCCACTTAACAATGTAATAAATAGAGTAATAAATAATAAAAGTAATAATTTTTTCATAAGCTACTAATTTTTTATGTTACTTCGGCAAACAGAATAAGGTAAATAAAAAACTATTCACCTTATTCGTGATTTTAACTCAGCTTTTTATAAAAAAACTAAAACTGATAACCAACACCTAAGTTAAAGCCATTTTTATTTGACTCACCATGTTCTTCCCAATCAGCTTTCAACACTACATTTTCGTGTAAATAGTAGTTAATACCAAAACTCGTTTGCTCTTTACTAGTGTCAGCGCTATTGCCAGCATTGTTGTCATATTCGGCATAACGTGCGAACACACCTAATTTTTCATTAAACTTATATGACGGTTCAACATACCAACCAGTTTGTTGATCTCGACCTAATATTTTAGCTTCATCGCCACTAATGTCCCAACGTGCGTAAAGTGCTTTCATGGTAAAGTTTTCTAACTGATAAATACCATGTAATTCAACTAAGGTAGCATCCGCTTTATCAACACCTACAGCACCTTGAGTTATATCTTGTTGGTATTGAACCGATGCTGCTAGTTCTAAGCCGTTAATGGCAGTGTATTTAACACGAGAGGTAAAAGCTAAACTGTCGGCATTTGCTTTAGAAACATTTTGACGACCACTACGAACTTTATAAGCACTGCTGCCATCAATAGGCGTGTTTAAACCACTGGTAACAGCAAAATCAAAACTAACTCCGCCCATAGGACGATAATTTACCGCCGCACCACCTTCCCACCATGTGGTTGGAATAATATTTTTTTCGACCGGATTACGTTCTACCCCATAAAAAGCAGTCGGTTCATGAGTTTCATTAATAATACCTACGGGGACTAAAAACAGACCAAAAGTTGCCGTGAATTTATCGCTATAATCATATTCAATATAAGCTTGTTCTAATTCAACCGCACCATTAGCTCCGTCCTCGATAACCGCATGTTCAATTTCGAATTCTGAGAAAAAACGTAACTTATCGGTAAATTCATGACTAGCAAAGAGTACAAAGCGATGAAAATCAATACTTTTTTTATCATCAAAGTTACTATAATGCATTTCACCATAGCCACCTAATTTAGTAGCCGAAGTACTCGTTGCAGCAATTTCTACTTGCTCAGCAGTCGCTTCAATTTTTTGCTCAGTTTCATTTAAGCGACGTTCTAATTTTTGCAATACTTTTTGCTGCTCAGCAATAATCTTACGTAATTCATCCGTTTCTTGATTTGCTAATGCGCTGCCACTAACTAATAAGCCTAAAACAGCTGAAGCAATTAATGTTTTTTTCATGAGAGGTTGATTTCCTAGTAAATTTAGTTTTATCTGGACGTTTTATTCGGCTAACATTTCTCTCGAATAAATCAGATAAAATTGGGTTGCTTGTTTTTATTGCAGCTAGTCTACCCAAAAACACAAGCTAATACAAATCATTCTCATTAAGGTTATTGATCAAGATCAATTCTTGTATTAATTAAATTATTTGTTGTATTTTATCTTGATTAAAGAAGGTCTACCTATAGAAAATAAAATTCACAAAGATTAAGGTTATTAATGATCATCAACAGTTCTGAACTATCACATAATAATTTTTACCAAAAAATTGTTAAAAGAAAACAGCCCGTATTAATCAAAAACGTTATAAACACGGCTGAATTTCAACAGCTGCTAAGTGATAATAAAACAGAGATGAAGGCAGATCACGGTCGCGGCTCGGTGCCTTTTCTTTATCTCTATTTTGATAGTGAAACAATTCGAAATTATCTGTTTAATTTACCCTTAATTAAAAATTTAGTTAAAAATAAAAACACTCTATTTCGAGAAAAGATGCGTTTTTGGCAACACCACAAAGGCAATATTTCCCATTTCCATTATGATCAACGCAGCAGCGATTTATTAAATGTTTGTATTTCAGGATCGAAAAAGTGGCTGTTTTTACCACCCGAAGTACCATTAAAGTGCTTGCCTTTTTATAATATTGCCCTGCCCTTACAAAAAAGCGTAAAAGCACAAGCTATCGAAATAACCATGCAAGCAGGAGATTTACTGTATATTCCACGCAATTGGTTTCATCGCGTTGAAACGTTAGCAGACAATACCGAAAATATTAATATTATTTTTAACGACTTAGCTGACAAACACATGCAAACGCGAGAAAAAGAACTCGCCGCGATTAAAAACTTTCTGATCCCCTATTATATTTATGGCGACAATATCGCGGTGTTAAATGAGCAGATAAAAACGGTAAGCAAAGCAAATATAGCTAAACGATTGTTAATTGAGTTACTGCCTATAGTCACTGTATTGGTACTAATAATGGTTTTACTACGCCTTTAAGCTGTCCGCAGTGCTTACAACGGACATTCATTGGTGTCCGCGGACACTCACCATAGAGTACAAAAAACAACAATAAAAATAAAACTCATTAAAATTCAACAATATAATAACAAAACCCACCTTGGCATCATAACTGCTTTTGTTCCTCTATAAAAACATTACATTAAAGATTGCCAATAATTTATTAGAGCATTTTTTATTAGAGCATTTTTTATTAGAGCATTTTTATGATCAAAGATACCAGCCAACAAGATGTGGCAATTACGCCAAAATTTATCAGCACAGCTAAGATAAAATACGTTGCTTTATTTACTGTAAGTCTATTGTTACTGAGTTATTTTGCTTACGGGAGTTATCATAGCGATCGCTCCATTGCACGTAATAAGGTTCAAATTGACACCGTTGTTCGCGGTACACTTGAGCGTGATATTAATGCGGTCGGTAAAATAGTGGCGGCAAATGCGCCAATTATTTATGGCAGTGCGCGTGGCACGATCACTTTAAGCGTAAAACCAGGCGATGCCATTGAAAAAAATCAATTAATTGCCACCATAAATAGCCCTGAATTATTAAATCAGCTACAACAAGAGCAAGCCTCGTTACAAAGTTTACAATTTGAAAGTGAACGGCAAAAATTACAAATAAGACGTAGCCAACTTAACCAACAACAGCAACTCGATATGGCGTTGGTGTCATTAAACGCCGCAAAACGTGAATTTAACCGTAGCCAAATATCCATTAAAGATAACTTGATCAGCCAATTAGACTTTGAAAAATCGCAAGACGATTTAATTCGGGCAAAATTAGAATACACACATCAGCAAAAACAGGCATTACTCAACCAAGACAGCTTAAAATTCGATGCAAAAACACAACAAGCAAAAATTCAACGACAGCAATGGTTGGTCGCCAATGTGCAGAGACAAGTTAATAACTTAGCCCTGCTATCTCCTATTGATGGCATCGTTGGTAATTGGTTAACCAGCCAAAAATCTGCGGTAGTGCTTAGTCAACCGGTAATGACTATCGTCGATTTAAGCGCCTTTGAAGCAGAGCTTTTAGTACCCGAAAGTTATGCTGACGAATTAGGCTTAGATATGGATGTTGAGTTGCAAGTTGCAGGGCAAACACTGCAAGGCAAACTATCGGCAATTTCACCTGAAGTTATAAAACGCCAAGTAACCACCCGAGTTCGCTTTAGTAACGATAAGGTACATTTACGCCAAAACCAACGCTTAAGTGCGCGCATTATTTTAGCACGCAAAACCAATGTATTGATGGTACACCGTGGTGATTTTTTACAAACAGGTGGCGACAAAGGCACTTACTTAGTGCAACAAAACATTGCCACTAAAGTTCCGCTCACCTTTGGTGAAACTAGTCTCAGTCAAATTGAAATTACCTCAGGTGCGCAAATGGGCGACAAGCTGGTTATTTCCTCGCTCACGCCTTTTGCAAAGGCTAAACAAGTGACTTTACGTTAATAAATATAAAATTAAAAAATCATATTAAAACAACTAAATTAAAAGCGAAAAACACAAGGAAAACACCATGTTAAAAATGCAACAGATCAATAAAATTTATCGTACTGAATTAGTAGAAACCCACGCACTGCGAGAATTTAACCTCAGCGTTAACGAAGGTGAATTTGTTACTGTCACTGGCCCTTCTGGCTCAGGAAAAACCACTTTTTTAAACATTGCGGGGTTACTGGAAGAGATCAGTCAAGGTCAGTATTTTCTCGATGGCGTTAATGTGGTCGGTTTAAACGACAAAGAAAGATCACGCTTACGCAATGAAAAAATCGGTTTTATTTTCCAAAGCTTTAATCTTATTCCGGATCTTAATTTATTTGAAAATGTCGATGTACCATTACGCTACCGTGGTTTTAATGCCAAAGAGCGTAAACGTCGCATTGAACAAGCACTAGAACAAGTCGGCTTAGCGGCAAGAATGAAACACCTACCTGCACAGCTTTCGGGTGGTCAGCAACAACGTGTCGCTATTGCTCGTGCGCTTGCCGGTGAACCGAAATTTCTACTCGCCGATGAACCAACGGGTAATTTAGATAGTTTAATGGCAAGGCAAGTAATGGAATTACTAAAAAACATTAACAAACAAGGAACTACTATCGTGATGGTAACGCATGATGCTGCGCTGGCACGTTGTGGTCAACGCAATATTCAGATTGTCGATGGCCAAGTGTGTGATTTCTCGCTTTATGATAAAAACCCACAAGCTTCAGCATTTGAAAATCCTCAAACTGCAGCGTCAACAACGACAACAGCAGCAAGCATCGCTTAAGGAATTATCATGTTTAACTATTATTTACGTCTGGCATGGAAAAGTTTATGGGCAACGCCAGTGGTTACTTTATTAATGCTAATTGCCATTGCGCTGGGGATCGGTAGCGCCATGGGCACACTAACCATTTATCATTTAATGTCGGCTGACCCGATCCCAGAAAAATCAGCACAACTATTTGCTGTACAACTGAAAAGTTATGATAACAAGCAATCAAGTTGGGGCATGAATGATGGTTACCCACTACAAATAACTCACCAAGATGCGGTTAACCTCAGCCATTCAAGCGTAGCAGTAAAACAAACGCCGATGGTGAGAACAGGTTTTGCCGTGCAAACCGACAATCCCGACATAGCGCCTATTTTAAAAAGCGTACGCGCCGCCAACAGCGATTTTTTCGCGATGTTTAATGCCCCTTTTGCCTACGGCAGTGCTTGGGATAAAAATAGTGACCAACAAGCGCTTGAAGTGACGGTGATCGGCGCAAAGCTCAATCAGCAATTATTTGGCGGTGGCAATAATGTCGGCAAAATCCTTTACTTTGATCAAAAAGCCTTTCGTATTGTCGGCATTTTACAAGCATGGCAACCAACGCCACAATATTACGATGTCAATAATGGCGCCTTTAGGACTGGGGAGCAAATTTTTATCCCCTTTGCTTTGATTGCCAGTAATAAATACCGCAGTTGGGGTAATAATAATAGTTATAAAAATGAAGAAGTTAATACTTTTGATGAAAAACTCGTCTCAGAATCTCATTGGATCCAGTATTGGGTAGAGCTTAAAAACCCACAACAAAAAAATGCCTATCAAGCCTATTTAAAAAACTACATCAGTCAACAAAAGCAACTGGGGCGTTTTGAACGTGACGATGCCAGTGCCGATTTAAAAAACGTCACCACATGGTTAACTTACAACGAAGTAGTCAGCGAAGATAACAACGTTTTGGTGGGGCTAAGCTTTTTATTGTTAGTAGTGTGTTTAGTTAATACCGTCGGTTTGTTACTTGCTAAATTTTTACGTCGTGCGCCGGAAGTCGGCGTTAGACGCGCACTCGGTGCGAGCCAAACTCAAGTTTTTTTACAGCACCTTGTGGAAGTGTCTTTATTAGGCTTAACCGGTGGTTTACTGGGGATATTACTTGCACAACTGGGGTTATGGTTATTAAAAAATAATTATGAGCAATACCAATTATTAACTGATATGGACATAACCATGCTGTTAACCGCACCAGTATTGGCAATAGGTAGCAGTATTATTGCCGGACTTTATCCCGCTTGGAAAATTTGTCGCACTCAACCTGCCGTGTACTTAAAAAGTCAGTAAGGATATTTATATGTTTATGTTGTTTATTGCTCTCCCTATTAGTTTGATAATGTTCGCATGCTGTGCTGATCACTTAAATGATCTGTTTACTTTTTCATTTTCTCAACATAAGAAGGAAGAAAGCTCATGTTAGAAATTTCACCGATATTTAACGCCATGATGCGCCATAAAAGCCACGCACTATTATTAATTATTCAAATAGCGCTTACTTTAGCGATAGTCGCCAATGCCGCGTTTATCATTGAAAACCGTTTAACCTTGATGAATCGTGACAGCGGTTTACCTGAAGCGCAATTATTTAAATTTGACGTTTTCTCATTTGGCAAAGATATCGATCTAAATCAACAGATGGAATTAGATGAAACAATGTTAAGAGCTATTCCTGGCGTTATAGATGCGGTAACAATCAATCAAATACCTATATCGGGCAGTGGTGATAATACAATTTTTATGGATAGAGATGATACCCCTAATAAAAATAACAATGATAAAAACCTACATAGTAAAAGTAACACGCCAGCAAAACATGTCCATACAGGCGTTTATCGTGGTGACACCCATACGCTCAATACCTTAGGCGTTAAGCTAATCGCTGGTCGTAACTTTAGTGAAGATGAAATTATTTATGGTAATGAAACTCAGCCAATTTCGGTTGCTATTGTCAGTAAAGCATTTATAACAACAATGTTTCCCGAGCTTAAAGGGCTAGAACAGCAAGGTGTGGGAAAATTGATTTATGTCTTTAGGATCCCAATAAAAATTATCGGCATTGTCGATAAATTACAATCCTCACAGGTCACTTCAAGCCATATTGAACAAACCATTATTTTACCTAAAATTCAAACCAGAAACTTTTATCGTTTTTTAATAAGAACAGCGGCTAACCAGCAGCAAGCGGTTATTGATAAAGTAGAAAACTTAATGCTTAAACTCTATCCTAACCGCGTGATCAGAACACCACGTACATTAACTTATTTACGCGATAACTCTTATGCTGATGATAAAATGATGACCCAATTATTAATGATTTTAATTGTAATTTTGTTTTTGATCACCGCGCTTGGTATTGTTGGCATGGCGGTGTTTAATGTTAATCGCCGCAGAAAACAAATAGGCACCCGACGCGCACTAGGCGCAAGCAAAGGCAATATTATTCGCTACTTTATGATTGAAAATTGGTTAATTACTAATTTAGGCATCGTTCTCGGTATTGCATTGAGCATTTTACTTAGCCAGTTTTTAATGCAACAATTTTCACTGCCTAAACTCGATAATAGTTATATTATGGCGACCATGATTGCCATTTGGTTACTGGGCATTATGGCGGTATATTTCCCGGCGAAAAAAGCAGCGCAAATATCCCCTGCTATTGCCACGCGTAGCATTTAAAAAAATTTACCACCAAGAACACCAAGGACACAGAGAAAAAGCTAAAATATGGATAAAATTTTAATTGTTGATGACAACCCCGCTATTTGTGAAGCACTAACTTTATTGTTAGAGCTTCATGATTATCAAGTGGTCAGTTGTCATCAGCCCAAAGATGCCATTAGCATTGTGCAATATCAAAACATCACTTTGGTTATTCAAGACATGAATTTTCAACGCGATACCACCAGTGGCGAAGAAGGAAAAACGTTGTTTTATCAACTCAGAGAGTTACACCTTGATTTGCCGATTATTTTGATCACCGCATGGACACAGTTAGCTATGGCAGTGGCTTTGGTTAAGGATGGTGCAGCAGATTATTTAGCTAAACCTTGGGATGATAACAAGCTGTTATTAACCATTAAAAATTTACTTGAATTAAGAGAATTAACTCAACAAAACCAAACATTAAACCAGAAAAACCAGCTGCTCAATCGACAACTAAACCAACAGTTGAGTCAACAACAACGAGAGCAGCAGCAAGCACTCGCTGGCTTTAATTTATGTGGTTTGATCTATGCCAGCAACGCTATACAGCAATTATTACAGCTATGTAAACAAGTGGCACCTGCGGATATTCCGGTACTAATTACTGGCCCTAATGGTGCGGGTAAAGAAAAAATAGCCGAAATTATTCAAACCAATTCAACACGACAACAACAGCCCTTTATTAAAGTAAATGTTGGCGCCTTACCTGTTGATTTAATGGAAGCGGAATTATTTGGCGCCGAAGTGGGCGCGTATACCGGGCTAACTAAAAAACGTATCGGTCGCTTTGAAGCAGCAAATAACGGCACATTATTTTTAGATGAAATTGCAGAATTGCCACTTTCAGGACAAGTAAAATTATTGCGGGTGTTACAAACAGGCGAATTTGAACCTTTGGGTAGCCATCAAACTCGACAAGTGAATGTACGGGTGATCAGTGCCACTAATGGTAATTTAGCGGCATTAATCAAAGCCGGAAAATTTCGTCAAGACTTGTTTTATCGTCTCAATGTTATTGAACTTAATCTACCAGCACTAAATCAACGTAACGATGATATTTTGCCACTAGCACAGCATTTTTTAAATTGTGATAAAAGCGATATTTCCCCGCAATTGTTATCTACACTGCTTGCGCACACTTGGTCGGGTAATGTCAGAGAATTAGAAAATGCCTGTCAACGGGCAAAGTTATTATCTGCGGGGAACGTTTTAACGGCTGAGCATTTTGGTCTAACATCAGTTCCTACTGATAAAACAACGACAAACACACAGTTAAATATGCATCACGAACCTAGTAAAACAGAAATTGAACAAGCACTGGTGCAACAAAAAGGCGTTATTAGCCACGTTGCCAAACAGTTTGGTTTAAGCCGACAAGCACTGTATCGGCGCTTACATAAGTACGAGATCAACCTTTAATGAGAGCAGCAACACCTATTAATAAGAGCGACACTTAATGAAAATCGGCCTTAAACACAAATTACTGTTCATTTGCTTAATCAATGTGGTAGTCATTAACAGTTTGTGGTTTTTTGTTGGATTTTCTCTACTCACCTTACTCTTAAGTATTTTAGTGGCAATAGCAGGGATAATGTTTACTTTTAAAGGCATAGAAAAACGCTTTTTGGCACTAGAAACAGGCTTATTGAATCTAAAAGACAATGAATTTAACACCGTGTTACCGAGTCAAGGTAATGATGAGATCACAAAACTAGAACACCTATTCAACCAAGCTTGCGATAAATTACGCCAAGAAAAACAATCCATTTATCAACGCGAATTATTACTCGACACGGTAATACAAACTTCTCCTTTAGCGATGTTATTAATCGCAAACGATCAACACATTATCTACAGTAACCACGCTGCACGCACGTTATTAAGTGCGGGTAAAGATCTTGATGGGCAAAACTTTACCACGTTACTCAAACAACAACAAAAATCACTGCAACAGGTCGTTGGATCAGGACGAGATGGTTTATTTAACCTATCAATAGAGCACAACAAAGACGATAAAAATAGCAAAAACCAAAATGAGCAAGAAACGCAAACTTGGCTATTATCACGTGGTGAATTTGTACTTAACGGCATGACCCACCAGTTGTATTTATTTAAACAACTCACTCGCGAACTTAATCGCCAAGAAGTGGTTGTGTGGAAAAAGGTGATCCGAGTGATCAGCCACGAGTTGAACAATTCACTCGCGCCGATTTCATCGATGACCCATTCAGGACAATTGTTGATCAAAAATTTAGGCAACGAAAAACTCGATCGTATTTTTAGTACCATTGAAGAGCGAGTAAAACATTTATCACAGTTTATTGCCGGTTACGGAAAATTAGCTAAATTACCATTACCTCGTCGTGAAAAGATCGATTGGTGGCAATTTATTCCTGCTTTACAACAACAAATAATCTTTACTTGGGATCAAAAAACGCCTGAGATTGAAAGTTATTTGGATATCGCTCAACTACAACAAGTGTTACTTAACTTACTCAAAAATGCCCATGAATCAGGCTCCAGTGCAGAAGATATTGCCTTGCGACTAACAAGTATCAATCATGGTTTACAATTAGAAGTAACCGATAGAGGCAGTGGAATGTCGGATGAGGTACTTAAAAATGCGCTGTTGCCGTTTTATTCTACCAAAACTAGCGGCAGTGGTATTGGTTTACCGCTGTGTAGAGAAATTATTGAAGCGCACGATGGTTATATTAATTTAATAAATAGAAAACAAGGTGGTTTAAAAATAGTGGTGTGGGTGCCTTAGCTGCTAACTGCCTTAACCTTTCATTGTTTTCTAGCTAGTGCCCATCCACAAAGAGGTGTTTTTTCATCTGAATTTTAAAAATCAGTCATTTGAATTGATTACCAAATAGCATACACAGGGAGGCTTCACCTAAGGGGTGACCAAATTTTATCTGCTTTCTCGTTTTGCCTGATTTAGATCTGTATTCGAGCCAGTTGTAATAGGTTATACGCCACACTTGAAGCCCAGACGTAAGCTTTGAATCTTTCTAGCCCTTGCCAAGTGCACCTTGATAGACCAAAACGTCGTTTTAAACACGATATATTTCCTTCAACACCCGCTCTGAATTTATATAATCTCTTGTAAACCCAATTACTTTTCACCATATCTTCCACTTTGATCCCTCGTCTCTTGTGGAAAGCGACATCTTTTACACCTAATTCTTTGGCCTCGCGCAGATTTTCCTTACTCGCATAACCACCATCCGCTGCTGCTTGTCTTGGTGGTCGACCATATATTTCTTGCTGTCTTTGGAGCATAGGACACAATCTGGCAGCATCTGCCGGGTTGCCTTCTTCTATATAAACATCCAGTACCATACCGCTTTTTCCTGTCGTAAAATTTAATTTATGACCGTACTGAATATCTCTGCCTCCTTTGATCACGATATCCGTATGAGGCTCAAAAATACTAAAAACTTTGTCCTGATGGGGACTTTTTCATCATTCAATACTCGTCGTTCGGTCTGGCTGATGATTTTCTCTGTCAAGGCAAGAAGTGTTCTCGCTTCTTGCTCTAACACTATAAATATCATCGGTTTTATCGTATGATGTTGTTTGGTAACAGCTACTTGTAAATAGTCTCTTGTTTCTTTTGTGTGCTTTAGTAATGATTGATAAAGCTTAACTTTCTTTTTCATTCCTCTCATGTAAGCAATGTTATTCATACGCTTTTTGGCCGCTCGACTACGATCACAAAAATAAAAAGTTTCTGGTGTTAATATGTCTTTAAATCTGTATAGCTGGCGAACCATCACGCGTACGCAATCCCATAATAAACTACTATCTGTCGGCTCATGAATATTACTTTCTGTGACTGTGCTGTCGATACGCACCATACGTCCTTTTTCAATTCCCTTAGCGGCTGAATCAGCCAAAAGTATTCGGTTAATTGCTTCCCAAGTGGTCGCATCAATTTTACTAATACATGATTGCAAACAGGTTTTGGAAGGTCCATTAAGGTGGTCTATCCGAGCAAAAGTGCTATAACTCACAGAGTCCTGTAAATAAAAACTAAGCTCTTCATAAGTTAACCCCATCATTTGTTTGAGCAAACCAGCCCTTACAATCGATTCAACCGTCAGACCATTTCGACCTATTTCTTTGGTGTTGGGTTTAATTAAAACAGCAGAGGCCACATTAATAATAGTAGGATTAGCATCTAATATGGCAGAGATTGTTTTTAATTGCTGTCCGGTCTCGTGTTCACCGTAAAATTCAAATATACTTGCTTGTGGATTGTGTGCTTCACGCATCCTATACTCCGGTTATTTGTTTTTAATCAATAACTTATCATTTTTAATTATAACGGATTTACCGGAGTTTCTCTTCTTTTTTTACTGTTTTTTTATGTATTTCAAAGAGTTAATGTTTCGGGATGGGCACTAGCTATTTCTTTTATTCGCTTTGCTTCAATTCTTTGACGTGCAATTTCTTTTTCAGTGACTATATCGTCAATTGTATTAATAATTTTTTAATTTTTTAATTTTTTAATTTTCAATGATTAAAGACGAATTCTCGCCTTTCATGTCTTCAATCATTATTTGCGTTAACTTTTTTGTTACAACATACTGGATTTTAAAAGTTTCACCAGTGAAATTTTTATACTAAGCAAGCACTGACAAACCTTTTTGAGCTACTAAATTGAGTAATTTTAACGAAGCTCCTCTCGGTTTTTTGCCGCCTTGCTCCCATGACTTTATTGTCGATGCGCTGGTATTTAAATAAGCCGCAAAAACAGCTTGGCTCACATGCTCACTTTCCCTTAACTCTTTGATATTACTGGCATCATACTGTTTAACTTCAGGTAAGCATAAAACATCAAATTCTCGCATGGTTTGTATATCCATAACTCCTGCGGTGGTTAAGTCTTTTGCTGTTTCGTGCATAACATCTAATATACTGTTACTCATCATAATATACCTCTATCAGTTCACCCTTGGTAAGTGCTTTGTTTAATTGACTATTTTGATAATTCAATAAATTTTTCGCCATTAATTTCAGTGCTTTTAGCTCTTTAGTACTAATATTATCTTGCTCATTCTTTGCAAAACCAAACATAAAAAAGRATTTATCATGTAATTTAAACGCTAAAATAGTACGCAGTCCGCCACGCTTTCCTTGTCTGGCAATGGCAGTCCGCTTTTTATAAACATGACCGCCTAAGTCTACATCAATCAAGCCATTTTCCATTTCTGTTACTACCATTTTCAAAGAACTGTCTGTTAATCCTTCTTTTTTCGCCCATTTACTAAACCATTTTGATTTAAATATACGCATTGATTCTCCTTACCCAGAACAAAGTATAACACCTAGTGTTATAGGGTTTCTATTCATTAATTTTATAATTAACGACAAAACTTGGCCAGTGGTCGGCACGACCACTACCTATGCTGCGCTTGGCTATTAACTAATTGAGGAGAAAACTAGCGGCAGTGGTATTGGTTTACCGCTGTGTAGAGAAATTMTTGAAGCGCACGATGATTATATCAATTTAATAAATAGAAAACAGGGTGGTTTAAAAATAGTGGTGTGGGTGCCTTAACTAAATATCAGAAATGTTCACCCACAAGCGCAATAGACTTAAAAAGTTCAAACTGCCAAAATATTTAACGGCACCCTTTTTTTAGCTTCGCCCAACCAGCGATAAGCGATGGTTGCGGTTGCCGAACAACCACAACCGCCGGAACAGTCTCCTGAAGTTACTTTTTCAACCACACCACGTTTTACCAATAAATTAACCATTGGCGTTAACGCGTCAATTGATACGTTGGTTTTTTTTGCTAATAAAGACTCGGTTAACACTTCGTTAGTGACAAGCTGCTTTTGAATTGCTGCCAACATAACTTTGCCCTCCTGCTAACCATGTTTTAAGATAATTTGATCGCAACGCGACAAATATTAGCGCATTAAACAACAACACCAATAATAACGTTAGTGCTTGCGARKMWRRYWCSCYATCAAKNGNNCWKRWTTSATRMRRNNAACMGTGGNCMATRKNNNTGTAAGCCAAAGCTGTCGCCCACAGCGCGATAAATAATGCCCATCGGCCAGTAAACTCTCGCGCTATAGCGCCTAATGCCGAAGCACAAGGCGCATAAAGCAAAATAAATAGCATGTAACTAAACGCACCAATTTTACCATTAAAATGATTGGCGATACGTTCCATTGTGGTCATAGAAACATCTTGGTTATTAGCCGCTTCTTCAACAGAGCTAACATTGGCAGAAGATAAACCTAAGGGATCAAATAACTTATCCTTTAAACCTAATAAATTAGTGCCAATAGAAGCAACTGCCGCTTGTAGTTGTTCACTTAATACAAATTTTTCAGCTTTTGCTGGTTCTTGATACAAGCTATTTAAAGTGGCTACCAATACTTCTTTAGCAAATAAACCGGTAAAGATCCCTACGGTAGCCTGCCAATTATCTTCTTCAATACCAATAGGTTTAAACGCTGGAGTGATCACTTGACCAACGGTTGATAATAATGAATTTTCGGTACCTGAATTGCCAAAACTACCATCACGCCCGAGCGAATTAACTACGCCTAAAATAGTTACCACCATAACAATAGTTTTACCCGCGCCAAACATAAAACCTTTTAAACGCTGCCAAGTACGGTTAAATAAATCGTTAAAATGCGGTAGCTGATATTGAGGTAATTCAATAATAAACGGGCTGGCATCACCAGCCAGTACAGTTTTACGAAAAACAACGCCAGTAAATAATGCCGCAACGATCCCTAAAAGATATAATAAAAACACTATTTGCAAAGCATTATCTAAAAAGAATGCTGCGCCAAATAGTGCAAACACCGGTAAACGTGCACCGCACACCATAAAGTGGCTCATCGCGCTCGATAATATCCGTTCACGTTTTTGTTTTAAGGTACGGGTTGCCATTACCGCAGGCACGGTGCAACCAAAGCCCATCATTAATGGTACAAAAGCCGAACCGGGTAAACCCATTTTCTGCATTATTCTATCCGTAACCACTGCCGCACGAGCTAAATAGCCCGATTGTTCTAGTGCGGTTAAAAATAAATACAAACAAAAGATCAATGGTATAAAAGTAGCGACCGTTTCAACACCTGTGCCTGCGCCTTCGGTTAATAACACCACTAACCACTGGGGGAAATTCCAGCTATTTAATAATTGTGCTAAACCATCAACAAATAAGGCTTTGGCGGCAATATCGAAAAAATCAATAAATGCACCACCAACATTAATAGCAAACATAAACATTAAATACATTGATAATAAAAACGTTGGAATAGCTACCCAAGGTTTTAACAGCCAAGTATCTAATTTTTCGGTTAATTGATGTTCATTATTTGAACTATTTTCACTACATTGGTGTACAACGCTGTTACATAATTGATAACGTTTGCTGGCAACTTCAAGTTCAACATCAAAGCTTTCATCATGATTAAACTGTCGTTCAATTAAGGCCAAAATTTCTTGAAAGCGCGTTTTACCGGCTAACTTTTGCGATAATTGTTCTTCTACTTCAGGAATAAAACCAACCTGTAAGGGGTCAACATTAGTTAGGTTTACTAAGGCATTTTCTAGCAATGCTATACTATTAGTTTGATTGGCATTTGAGGTGTTCACTGGGCAAAATAATAATTGACTCAGTTTTTCAATATCAATATTAAGTTGTTGTTTTTGTGCTAAATCCCATTTATTTAACACTAACACCATAGGAATACCCAATTCACGTAATTGAATCGTTAAATATAAATGGCGCTCAAGACAAGTTGCATCAACAACATTAATGACCACTGCATTTTCGATATCAAGTAAATAATTTAGCGCGACACGCTCATCTTGAGAAGTTTGCTGCTGCGGCACTAATGAATAAACACCGGGTAAATCGACAATTTTTGCAGGATAACTTTTCGATTGCAGCTGACCAAAACTTTTATCAACGGTAATACCTGGAAAATTACCAATTTGCTGTTTCAAGCCTGTTAATTGATTAAATAACGTTGATTTGCCCGCATTTGGATTACCAACTAACAATAACTCAGGTAATACTACATTTTTGCTCATTACTTAATTAAACCTGCCGTAGTTAAGGTGGAGATAGTTAAGCTTGGCATAGCTAACGCTGATTCATTTTGATCTACCAACAATTCCACTTTAATTTGCTTAGCCAAAGAATCACGTAAAATGAGATTAGTTTGGCGGACATTAATTTGTACAGCCTTACTCCAGCCTAACAAACGCTTGAGTTTTAATTGAGTGCCGGGTAATAAACCTAAATCTAATAGTTTGGCGCGCGCATTAAAATTTTTGCTTAAAGAACTAATAACAACGCTTTGCCCTGCTTTAATATCTGCTAATGTCATAGGTTAGGTCTTCTAAAATGTTATTTTATCACTTTACGTAAACTTACTGATAAAACAAAATTGATAATGAGAATGATTCTTACTTAGTATTAAAGCAAATTTATGCTAAAATTTCTAGCATAGAATGCAATTAATATGATCTAGCTCATTTTTTACTAGGCTAATTCTCTAACACCAGATAAAATTAGCCTTATTCTTTCAATATTTTAAATACATACCGAAAACACCTTATGAACGCTGAATTATTATTTATTTACGATAGTCATTGCCCGTGGAGTTATGCTGCAACAGCACTTATTAATGAAATAAACCACCATTTACCCGAAATTAAAATTCATTATTGGCATAATGCTATTTTTTCTGCGGCACAATACGGTAGTGAAACTAAAATACCAGTGGCACAAGTTGATGCGGTTGAACAAGAATGCAAACTAACATTTTCAAATGAATATCGTGATAAATTAACCTTGGCTAAAGACTCAACCTTAGCGGCAAACTTACTAGCTTGGGCGAACCACAAAGCGGCTGACAAAACTTTACCCTTATTAAATGCTTTGCAACAAGCTCATTTTCAGCACGGTGTTGAATTAACGAATATTGAGCAAATACAAGCTATTATTAATGAGTTGAAATTATCACCACCAGCAAAAGCGTTAAAAACTGATAAGTTAAGTAAAGATGTTGAATTTGATTTGCATGAAATTTTTGAAATGCAAGAAATCATCAATACTAAAGCAATACCGGCCTTATTATTAGTAAATGGCGATAATTTAACGTTATTAAATCATAATCTTTATTTATCAGCACCAAATGCCATTATTGAAGCAATAGAAATAGAATTAGCTAACGCTTAATTAGCAATAAACTGACAACCTAAATTGAAGAGTCTCAAAGAGATCTACAGTAGAGAAGAGCATGACCATCACTATAAAAAGTTCAGAAGAAATTGAAAAAATGCGTATCGCAGGTAAATTAGCTGCTGACGTTTTAGAAATGATCGCACCACATGTAGTGGTTGGTGTTACTACCAACGAATTAGACGAACTTTGTGCCAAATATACCGAAGAAATGCAAGGCGCTATTTCAGCCCCACTCAATTATCACGGTTTTCCTAAATCTATTTGTACCTCTATAAATCATGTGGTTTGTCACGGTATTCCGGATGATACAAAACTCAAAGACGGCGATATTATTAATCTTGACATTACCGTGATCAAAAACGGTTATCATGGTGATACCAGTAAAATGTTTTTGATTGGTCAGGTTTCACCTGAAAACACCCGTTTATGTCGACTTACTCAAGAAGCTTTGTATGTGGGTATAAAAAAAGTAAAAGCAGGGGCTAAATTTAGTGAAATTGGCACTGCTATTCAAAAATTCATTAAAAAAGCAGGTCGCTTTTCTATCGTCAAAGAATATTGTGGTCACGGCATTGGCACTGAATTTCATGAAGAACCACAAATAGTACATTACAAAAACAACGACAGTGGGAAAATGCAAGCAGGCATGTGTTTTACCATCGAGCCGATGATCAACTTAGGAAAAGCAACAACAGTAACCGATAAAGATGATGGCTGGACAGTTTATACCGCCGATAAAAAGAATACCGCACAATGGGAACATACACTATTAGTCACGCTAACAGGTTGTGAAATATTAACATTACGCAAAGAAGAGACTATCGCCAAAGTGCAGAATAACTAATCTTTGGTACTCGCATTGGTTTAATACATATGAGAAAATTTGAGGGGAAATTTTGAACGCAACATCGATTGTACCTGAGCATTTTTTTCAACCGCTTGCCATTACTGCAAGCGAAATTACTAGCAACGATATTTGTGTACTCACCCAAGAGTTTACTGCTTGGTTAAAAAATATCTTTAGCCAAGAAGACACCGCTGATTTAATTAGAGCGCGATCTGAATTTGTCGATCACATTTTAATAAAACTATGGTCTCAACATCATTTAGACGAATATCAAATCAGCTTAATTGCAGTGGGCGGCTATGGTCGAGGTGAATTACACCCACATTCTGATGTTGATATTTTATTGTTAACTCAAAGCTCAATCGATCAAGATCTTGAAGAAAAGATAGCCACATTTATTACCCAATTATGGGATGTTAAACTAGATATCGGTTCAAGTGTCCGCAGCGTTAAAGAATGTTTAAAACAAGCCGTTGCCGATGTTACTGTCGCCACCAATTTAATGGAAATGCGCCAAGTAGCTGGCAATGAAGCGCTAACACAACAGCTGTTACCTTTATTACACGAAGATGTTTTTTGGACCTCAAAAAAATTCTTTATTGCCAAGCGAGAAGAACAATTACAGCGTCATCAACAATATCATGGTGCTGCTTATACATTAGAGCCAAATCTAAAAGCTAACCCGGGCGGTTTACGCGACATTCAAACGATTGCTTGGGTAGCAAAACGCCATTTCTCAGCAAACTCTTTAGATGAACTAGTCGAGCATAACTATTTAACCCAAAACGAATATTTTGAACTACTAGAGTGCCAAGATTATCTCTGGCGAATGCGTTTTTCCTTACATTTTGTCGCGGGTCGCAGCGAAAACCGCTTACTTTTTGATTATCAGGCAGAAGTAGCTTGTTTAATGGGCTTTGGTAACGAAGGAAAAGTAACGGTAGAACGAATGATGAAGCGCTTTTTTCGCACTATTGGTCGCGTGGCCGAGTTAAACAACATGCTGTTACAGCATTTTGAACAGGCTATTTTAAAACAACAAGTGGATGAAGTAATAATCCCTATTGATCGCGATTTTTATATTTGTAACGGTCTGTTAAAAATACATAATAAGCTATTATTTATGCGCCCAGTAAAAATTATGGCGATGTTTTTAACCATAGCGCAAAACGACAGTGTAAAAGGTATTCATTCACAAACCTTACGTTTAATGCGTAATGCTCGCCGTCGCTTAATTTCTGGCTTAGAAGACTACGCTGAATGTCGCTGCCTGTTTATGGAAATAATTAGACATCCTAAAGGGCTAGGACTCGCCTTTTCTTTAATGCATCGCCATAGTATTTTATGGGCTTATTTACCCGCATGGAAAGACATTGTAGGGCAAATGCAATTTGACTTATTTCATGCTTACTCTGTTGATGAGCATAGCTATCGATTAATTAAAAATCTTTATCGTTTTAGCCAACCTGAACATAATCATCAGTTTCCATTATGCAGTAAAATAGTACAACGTATTCGCAAACCTGAAGTACTTTTTTTAGCCGGTATCTTTCATGATATTGCCAAAGGCCGTGGTGGCGATCACGCCAAACTTGGTGCGGTTGACGCACTAGAGTTTTGTAAAAATCATCAATTAAATGATCACGATGGTCGAATGGTGGCTTGGCTAGTAAGGCAGCATTTATTAATGTCGGTTACCGCCCAACGACGCGATATTTCTGATGAAGAGGTTATTAATGAATTTGGCGGTATTGTTCGCGACGAAGCGCATTTAGATTACCTTTATTGCTTAACCGTTGCCGATATGCGTGCCACTAACGAAAGCTTGTGGAATAGTTGGAAAGCAAACCTACTTGAAGATCTTTATTTTGCTACCAAACGTGCTTTTAGACGCGGCTTAGAAAAACCTGTTGATATGCGCGCCAAAATTCGTGAAAACCAACAGCAAGCATTAACGTTATTATCCGAATTAGGTAGTGTTGATCAACAACAATTAAAAGCACTGTGGGAAGAATTTAAAGCCGATTATTTTTTACGCTACTCGCCGGAACAAATTTGTTGGCATTGTAAAAACATTTTAACTCATGATCGCAGTAAACCTTTAGTACTTATTAGTCCTAAACCTTATCGTGGTGGTAGTGAAGTTTTTATTTTTACTCAAGAGCGCTCAGATATTTTTTCGGCAACTGTTGGTTTACTCGGCATGAAAAAATTATCAATTCTTGACGCTAAAATTATCACCAGTAAAACCGGTTATACCTTGAATACCTTTGTAGTGCTTGATAACCATGGCAAAGCACTTGAGGATAATTATCGCGCTAATGTAATTGCTAATGCGCTAACAGCAACACTTGTGCAAAAAACCTATCGACCAACACCAATAAAAGCGATCAGTGCAAAACTAACTCAGTTTAAATTTAGAACGCAAGTTAGTTATGTTAAAGCGCCGGCTAAAAATCGCACTATGCTAGAATTAGTTGCACTTGATCACCCCGGTTTATTGGTACAAATTGCAAAAGTGTTTCAACAACTTAAATTACAAATTCATTCAGCTAAAATCACTACTTTTGGCGAAAAAGCCGAAGATGTATTTATGCTTTCAAACAAAAATAACGATGCTTTATCGACGATTGAACAAGATGATTTAAGCAAACAATTAATTGTCGCACTCGACTAACATTTTTAAATATGACTAGGATATTCATGAACTCATTACAACTTATTATTGAACAAGCATTTGAAAATCGCGATAACATTACGCCAAACACGGTTAGCGATGAAGTTAAACAGGCGATACTTGATGCGCTTGCTGCGCTCAATGATGGTAGCGCCCGTGTTGCTGAAAAAATTGCCGGTGAATGGGTAGTTCATCAATGGTTAAAAAAAGCAGTGTTACTGTCTTTTCGTATTTGGGATAACCAAATTATTGCTGGCGGTGAAAATAATTACTTTGATAAAGTTCCCCTTAAATATAGCAACTATACTCAAGAAATGTTTACCGCTGATGGCGTACGCATTGTACCACCAGCAACCGTACGCACCGGGTGTTTTGTTGGTAAAAATGTGGTGGTAATGCCAAGTTATATTAATATTGGCGCCTATGTTGACGAAGGCTGTATGGTGGATACGTGGGCAACCGTAGGATCATGTGCGCAAATAGGTAAAAACGTACATTTATCAGGCGGCGTTGGCATTGGTGGTGTGTTAGAACCCTTGCAAGCTGGCCCAACAATTATTGAAGACAACTGTTTTATTGGCGCACGCTCTGAAATTGTTGAAGGCGTAATTGTTGAAGAAGGTGCGGTTATTTCAATGGGCGTTTACATTAGCCAAAGCACGCGTATTTTTGATCGTGAAACTGGCGAAATTCATTATGGTCGTGTTCCTGCCGGATCGGTTGTAGTATCAGGTACATTACCATCTAAATGCGGTACTCATAACTTATATGCCGCTATTATCGTTAAAAAAGTTGATGCTAAAACCCGTGCAAAAGTAGGTATTAATGCGTTATTACGTTCAATTAGCGAAGAATAAATTTTCGCTTCACTTGTAGGTTGGGCTTCAGCCCGTCATGGTGAACAATCAGCCGATGGCCTAAAGGCCAACCTACAATAATGCGTCAACTAGTTTTATTGAAATAAATTCCAACCTGCAATACACAGTTAATTTTTTGACACTCTAAAATGGATTCAAATAAACATTCAAAAAAGCACCAAAAAACATTAAAAAAACCTTGTTTTACATGTAATTAAAAAGCTTGGCTTAACATTTGCTCTAACAGTTTAAGCAGTATTTTATGATGATAAAACATGAGCAAATTCAACAAACATTTAAATATTTTAACGCTAAGTTTTCTTATTCTATTGGTAAGTGCTTGTAGCAGCACAGCTAATATGGGCAATAATTCAACAAGCTCAAACAGCAATCAATTCGGTATTGAAAAAAAATCATTCAGTTCAGATCATCAATTACTGCTGTCATTACTTAACCGCCCTATTCCTGAAGATCAACAAATGATGTTACGTTTTGCCAGTATTCAATACGGCAGTGAAAATTCATATCCTGAAGTAAGTTATATTAGTATTCGCGGTGATCGCAGTACAGATAACACCAACAACCCTATTGTTTTTGCTTACAGCGACTTAATTTATAAAGATCAAAACTCTATCGCAATCGGTGCACCACGATAGATCTTTATTAAAATTCAATCGACCAATCTAACTGTTTAAAAACAGCTTGCCACAGTTGATCAAACTCAACGTCAATACTTATAGGTTCAGCACTTACCGGGTGAATAAAAGCTAACTGTTTGGCAATGAGCATTAAGCGTTTAAAGCCAAAATGCTGAATAAAAAATGGATTTTGTTTATTGTCACCGTAATTGATGTCGCCAATAATGGGGTGACGTAAATGCGCTAAATGACGACGAATTTGATGACGCCGTCCTGTTTTCGGTAATAGTTTAATTAAGCTATAGCGCACACTATCATATTTTCCTAAAGCTATAGGTAAACTCGCAGTGGTTATTGACTGATAATACGTTTGGGCTGCTTGTGCCGGCTTATCGCGACTGACATTTTTATCACCTAATTTATCGAGCTTTTCTTTTAACGGATAATCAATTAAATTTTCCCCCAATAAATGCCCGCGCACCAAGGCATAATAAGTTTTTTGAATGGTTTTATTACTATTTTTTTGACTAAACATCTCACTCATTTTCCGTGCAATGTCTTTAGTCAACGCAAATAACAACACGCCTGAAGTTGGCTTATCTAATCGATGCACAGGATAAACATATTTGCCAATTTGATCGCGCACCAACTGCAAAGCAAAATAGTTTTCGTCTTTATCCATAAAACTACGATGTACAAACAAACCCGCAGGTTTATCTACCGCCACTAAATAGTCATCTTGATATAAAATATTTAATAGTGGTTTTTCTGCATTAGTTAATAAACTGTCAGTTTTAGTAATGGTGGGCAATACGCTACTCTTTATTTACAATATAATGGATCAACTAAACTATTATCCTTATAATCACAGCTTAATTCGAATACTATTTTTACTCTATTTCAACTATGATCACTATTAACACCATTTCTGAACTACTTACTCTGTCTGTTTCGCAATTTAGAATTTACGATATAGGAAGAATAATAACAAAAATAAGTAAAAGTGATTTTTCCAAAATTGAATTAAACCAGTTACCCTACCCTTTTCCATCGCAAGATCATGCTTGTATTGCGATTGTATTTTGGCAAAAAAAATCACTAGAACCTTATTTATGGTTTGTAAAAATTCCTCTTGATGAACGCGGTTTATTAAACCAAGCTGCACTCAGTCATTTTATTGCTATTATTGTTGAAGCGCTAGGTTTAGAAATAAATACACAGCACAATAAAACTAATTTAACGCTGACGCCAACGGCACAACAAGAAGAATTATTAAAAAGTAATCCATATCACTTTACCCCTGCGCAATATAAATTGGCTGCGTTAAATAGCATTGTAAAAGTTGAGCTAAAACAGCTGCCAAGCCAACATTATCAATATTGTCTTGATTATATCAAGGGTAACTTAGGCTGGAAAAACTGGCATAATGTCGCTATTCAAGGCATTGCTGATGTTGCAGCACGATTAGATCAAGACAATAATGCCTGTTTATTAACACAGCATTTAACTAACCTTCCTGAGCAAGTATTATTACCTTTGTGCGGCACCTTAGAAAATCAAAATTTACCACTTGAACTCATTGATGCGCTAATTAAATGTTTTGAACAAAATGCTCAAAATAGCTTGTTGCAACAACATTTATTACGCGCATTAGCGGCTTCTAGTACACACATTCACGTCAAAACATTAATCAGCCAATTGCTGTCACCAACAAATAATAAAGAAAACCGAGTTAACGATGATTTACTTATTGTAATATCAGGTCGTTGTTGGTTAGCATTACAAGAGGGGGATTTATTAATGCGCTTTTTAGAAAAATTAGTGCAAGCACAAGACAACACTCTATTCGCCGCTATTTTTAAAGATCTTATTGCAATTCCAACAATTAGACCCATGTTATTTACTTGTATGCGCCAACCCAACAGAAGTGACGCATTAGCACGAGCCATTGGGCAATTATTTAATCAACTAAGGGCGTAACTTGGAAAATATTTATATTTTACTCACCGTTTTTTTAGTGCTTTGGTATTTCGTTTATTTACGTAAAATAGCTGAGGCAGCAAGAAAACAAGCCAGTAATTATTGTAAGAAAGAAAATTTACAATTTATTGCTATTGCTCGCCGATCAAGTCGATTACGCTTTAATAAGCAGCTCGGCATTTATTGGTTAAGCGTTTTTGATGCTGAATTTAGCGGAGATGGAGAATCAAGTTTTCAAGGAGTGATGATCTTACATGGCTTAAGATTAGCTGATGTACAACTACCCGCTTATCGTATTAATAATAATATTATCGATTTACACTAACATTAGGAACGCTTTTGCTTTTTTTCAGATCTTTACTGTGTAAACTGGGTTTTGATGATCGTTTACGTTTTTTTATTATAAATTTTATCGGTTATTTTTCCTTTTTGCTTACTCATAGCGTTAGCGACAGCAAAATATTATCTTTGATCATTTTATTTGCATCAGCCTATTTTTCAGCAATGAGCGCATTACGTCGATTACATGATGCACAATTAAAAACAAACTGGCTAGTGTTATCGATAGCTTGTTATTTGGTCATTGGTTTGGCGATTATTTTTGTTTCAGCAAGCATTATTAATTGGTTGATCATATTGCCGCTAACACTTTCGGCATTATTACTTACTTATTCGAGTAACGGCAACAAGCAATATAATTTAGGCTATAACGGGCCTGTTGATTTATCGCATTATAAAAGTGCAGATATTCACACTCATCACGCTAAAATTGAACCTAGTTTTGTAGTAAGTGAACAAAAAAAGTTAGATCCTAGTTTAAACAAGAGTGTAAATAGTACCGTTGAAAACATTGATTATAACAATACACAATTCAACGCTTCAGCCATTGCAGCTCCTCAAACCACTCAAAAAAATCAAGGAATTGACACTAGTGATTTAGGCGAAACTATTCGACATATATTACTCAAACATAAAAAAACACTACTGCTTGCTGTAAGTTTTTTCATCGTAATAATATTTACTGCTATTTATACAACATCAAGCCCAACAACTGAAATATCACAACACCAACAGGCTAGCATAAGTAATATTCAACAAAACCAAAGCCTTATATTTGAACGCTCAGCACAATTGGATATGCCTGATAACTTCACGCTATTTTTAAATCAATACAATGGTTTGATCATTCATTGGCAAGCCGACGAGCCTAGTGTGAACCAATTTTGGTCACTTGTTAATGCTCAAGGAGATGATAGTTGTCAACAGATCAGTTTTAATAAAGGTGAAAAATTTAGAACCTTAACGGTTAGCGTCGAAAATAAAATAAATCATTACGCGAGCTTTTCACCGCTTGATACCCAAAAATTATTACAAGCCATTGCTTTTCGTGGATCTTTTAGTTTATGCGATTTTAAATTTTCATTAAAAGGTAGCCAAGCAGCTTTAAACAAAAATAGCCGTTATGCTGATTTTATTGAATACTAATTTTAAGTTTATGCTGTACTTAACTGTCATGACTATTTCATAAAAAACGCTTAAACAAAAAAAACGCGATCATAAATGATCGCGTTTTGTTTCTAGCTTTTTGCATCCTGCAATAGTTTTACTTCAATTTTAACTAATAAAAGTATTCCTTGAAAATATCTCCATAATAAAGGTTATCCGTTTCCTTCACATACTTCCTGTATTGTCCTTTACCCTTCCTAGGTTACATATCTCCTGACATGCGCATATCATCCAATAATAATGTGCTATCCGTTGCAGCCATCCTAAGCTTGTCCTAAGTCTAAATCCTTGCAATATCCCTATAAAATCATCTTCCCTATGCTATCCCTAACTTTTATCCTCAAACCTTAACTAACATTAAAGTTAACATTAAATCCGTTTTTATCGTCCTTGAGGTGTTCTTTACTCTTAACTTAAAATAACATCCTGTTTGAGCAGCACTTAACAATTCCTTCTGTTAACTTATTCCATTAAGTTTTATCGTGTGCTTTGAGTTGTCCTAACTCATGTCTTCTTGACAATGTAATAATAGGTTAAACAGCCAACAAATTAATCACTAAAAATTAAATTAATTTAGCATTGTTTTTTATAAAAACCATCTAATAGAAATAAATTCAATATAAACAACAAACTAAATATAACAAGTGAAATTTTATCTGATAAATTTCTGATATATCGCACGACAACGTGAGAGATGTCTTACGTAATTAACAGTAAAAATAGAAGCTATATTGAATTTTTTAATGAAAAAAACCAGTTACAACAGTAACTGGTTTTATTTTTCGCACAAACCTAGCCTAACAATAAATAATTACACTAGATAAGTGTACTCGATATAAAGTTTAGAATTTATATCTTACACCTGCTTTAATGCTCCAAGTTGATTTATCAGCATCAAAGGTATCGTAGTTTTTACCATCAAAACCACGATTTAATGGTGTAAATACGTAGCGACCTTGATCGTCAATATCAAAACCAGAGAACAATTTACTACCAAAACGTAAACGCTTCGATTGTGCTGCATTATGATCAATCATGTTAAGTAAATTACGAATACTGAAGAATAACTCTCCCTTATGACCTTCCATAAAGCCGGGTAATTCTTGTGTAATGGTTAGATCCATACGCGTTCTCCAAGGAGAACTACCAGAACCTTTGGGGGCAAAACCACCTGCATATTTACCTAAACCAGCAGCATTAATATTAGCTGATAACTCTTCCCAAGAAATGCCATCTAAGACAATGTTTGGATCATCAGCACCGGTTGGAATATAAGGTAAATAAGCTGAAGTCCAGCCAAACGTACCTTGATCACCAAAACCAGTATCATTACGAGATTCAAATACCCAACTAATTGGACGACCTGAACTACGCTCAAAGAATAAATTAAATTTAGTCGCATAGTTTTCAATAAACTCAGCACGATAATTTAAGTTTAACTTAAAACTATGTTCAATTTGATAAGTACCTGTACCCACTTGTGCACGACCACGGTCGGTAGTAAGTGGCCATTTAAAATTAGACTTAGCTGTTGATGACGTACCTGGTGTACCTTCAGTAACATCTTGATTAGTATAAGACATGTTAAAGCCTAAACCATTATCAAAATATTTACTTAAACTGGTAGTAAATATTTTGCTACGACCATTTTTATCTGCATTGGTCAACATGATGTCGTAACGGCGAGTTGTTTCACCGGTTAATTTATCGACAGCACGGTAAATATTTTGACCTGCCGCTGTTTGACCTGCCACTTCACGGGTTAAGTCTTTCCAAAATACATCATTTTCTTTCTTAGAATAGATAAATTCCGCAGACCATAACCAGTCTTCACTATCCAAAATACCAAAAGTGTAATCTACCGCTAAGCTACTACGCCAATCAGACGGAAGTTTAAAGTTAGGATCAGTAACATTTACATTACCATCACCCGAAACCATAGCATCTAACACACCTTGTGGAATTTTTGTAATATCTGCATTATCTAAGAAATCTCTTTCATTACGGGCAGAAACATAAGTAACACCATCGTTTGAATAGGCATTAGACAACCAAACATTAGGACGACCACCACTAAAGCGACCTACGCCACCACGAATAACGATATCTTCACTGAAATCCCAGTTAAAACTAACGCGTGGTAGTAAAATACTTTCACCGTCTAAGTTTACAGAATTTGAAAAACCATAGCGTTGTTGAAAATTCGCATTGGCACTTGGTGCATCGCTTGACGAAATACGTTCATAACGAACACCAGCTGATACTAAGAAATCATCAGTAATATAATATTCATCTTCAGCAAACAAAGTAAAAGTATTAAAGGTAAATTTAGCTTCAGCATCAGCAACATTGTTAGTAAATGCATTTGCATAATCTAAACGTGACGCTTTACCATTTTCAAAGTCATCAATGCTATTAAATCGCCATGTACCTAAAGAATCAGGTGCGAATAAGTTAGTTACATCAATTGACTCATATTCAGCACCAAAAGTAAGTTCATGATCATTATATAAATAGTTACCTAAGAAGCGCATTGATAATGTATTATTAGTTAATGCATTACCGTGACGATATTTGTCAGCACCTAATGCAATATCACCACTTTCAGCAAAAATAGTTACATCACCAAAGGCACGAGTACCGGGAATTTGCCCAGTATCTACTTTTTTGTAAGCTACTTTTACTTCAGTAGAGAAATCATCTGTCCACGTTGAATATAAATGTGCCGCTAAGGTTTCTAGTTTTTCACTTTTGTTATACCAGTGGCTAGATAATTTTAACTCACGTCTACTGGTACTGGTATTACGAGTAACATTACCTTGAGTGTTTTGATAAGTTAGCTGGGCACGATGATCATCATTAATATTCCAATCAAGTTTTAGTAATATTTTTTCATCGGTCTGTTGAGGTTGTTGATCCCAAGTACCAGCATCGACGCCATAAACAGATTTTGCAATATCGATCACACGTTGGTAATCAGCTAAATTGATATCAGTAAAATTTGGTGCAGAAGAACCATCTGGACCCCATTCTATTTGTGTTGGTTTGTCGTAGTTGTCATAAGAGGCAAAAAAGAATAATTTATCTTTAATGATTGGACCACCTAACGTCGCCGCATAAGTAGTTGATTCAAAATCCAACTCTACTGGCCCACCACCTAATTCACTAGGCTTATACGGTGTACCAGACCAATTACTGTCGGTTTTTTCATAAGACAACGTACCATGAAATTCATTTGTACCTGATTTGGTTACCGCGTTAACTTGACCGCCAGAAAAACCACCATTTTTAACAGAGTAAGGAGTAACTTCAACACTTACTTGCTCAATAGCATCAACAGAAATAGGTGAACGTTGGGTCGGATAACCATTACCATTTAGACCAAAATCATCATTTTGCTGAACACCGTCAACGGTAAAGCTGTTATAACGAGGGTTAGAACCAGCAATAGACATTGACGAGTCACCATCGTTTTCAACAGAAACTAATGGATTAGAACGCAAAATATCTTTTAAGTCGCGATTACCACCGGCAGCATTAATAATTTCTTCAGCGCCCCAAGAACCCGCAGAGCCTTTGTTAGTAAAACCAACAACACGGCTACCCGTTATGGTGATTTTTTCAATATCATCAGGTTGTAAAGAAGCTGATAAACGAAATGGCTTACCTACTTCTAAAAAGATATTGTTAAATTGTTGATCTTTAAATTCAGCTGAATCAACCACAACTTTGTAAGGACCACCAACACGCAGTCCACGTAAAGTATAAGTACCAGAATCATTGGTTGTAATTGTTTTTACTGTACCAGAAGGTATATGAGTTATAATAATTTTTGTGTTTGCAGCAGCGGCGCCCGTTGGTGATAATATTTTACCGGTCATGGTTGACGATGTTTCTGTCGCCATAACTGAGGTAGAAAGACCAAGAGCAATTACCATCGCGCCTGCAATGCGTGAAAGATGATGCGTTTTCATGTTTTTTCCTTAGAAAATTTAATTTTTTGTTTTGTTAACTTTTTATTTGTTAAATAAACCCATCAAAAAAACATACCAACTAGACAGGTTTTATTCAGTTATGAATTAAACCAGACTTTTTTTACGATTTCATTACATTTTTTATAATCTTTGCTAATATTTACAAAAACACCAGCTAAAAAGCACTATAAAGATAGAATAAAGCTATGAAATAAAAAGAATAAGTTAGTATTTTACTTTTTTTTATATATTTAACAATTTTTTTTGTTTTTTTGTTATAAAAAATGCTTATTAAGTTACCTAACAACAAATATAAGCAACATTAATATAGAACAAAAATGATAAATTTCCTCTTTTACTTTAATTATTTTTGATTAAGCCATAGAATGGTCAGTAATTTTTAATGGACATCAAATTAATAAAAATTTAATATAATATTAATTTTAGTATTTGTTCTAAAAATAAAGGAAAATACAAGTAAAACATACTGTTAAATGATTTTTACATCCTAAAGCCTCAATAATACAAATTATTGCTATTTTCTTAATCTACAGTAAACTAAAATAATAATTGACCAAACAGTCAACAAACATATTTTTTAATCAGATAAAAACAAGTCTAAAATAACAATGGTTTTCAATAACATGATTAAAGTAGCAGCGAAAGAAACAACAAAAAAAACTGGTAAAATACGTGAAAAAAGCGAATATAATATTTTGCAAGCAGCGCAAGCAGAATTCATAATTCAAGGTTATAAAGGTGCCTCTGTGCAGTCGATTGCTGATCGTGCACAATTACCCAAAGCCAATGTTTTATATTATTTTAAAAATAAAGAAAATATTTATCACGCGATTTTACAGTTAACTTTAGATATGTGGGATCAAGGCATTGGTGATATCAAGCTTGAAGATGGTCCACAAATGGCCATTGAAAAAATTATTGCCGCTAAAGTTAAAATGTCATTTAAAAACCCTAACGCTTCAAAAATTTACGCTTTAGAAATTATTCAAGGCGCGCAACACTTAAAAGACTTTGCTCGTACCTACCTACGCAAATGGGTGAGAGAAAAAGCTAAAGTATTCCAACATTGGATTGATAATGGCGAAATGGCTGATGTAAACCCAGTGAATTTAATCTTTTTGATCTGGTCTTCAACTCAACATTATGCAGATTTTGAAACACAAATATTAACGATAATGAATCGTGCTGATTACGAAGAAGAAGATATAGAGCAAGTAACTGAATTTTTGACCGATATTATCTTGCGTGGCTGTAAACTTAAACAATAGCCTTTAGTTACGCTATAAGTTCACCACAATAATAAAGTAAGGAATATTTTGAAAAAATCAATCTCTGGCAATCTATTCATGGTTGGGCTATTTATGGTAAATATTATTGCATCAACGACTGCGCTAGCCATTAATATTCCGGTAAAAGAAAAAAATCAATTAAGAATAGCCACCTTTAATGTAAGTATGGAAGCACTCAATTATGTACCCTATAAACGTGGTGTTGAACCTAATGTTACTGGTAACGAGTTAAACCAAGCACTAGCTACTAACAATCAACAAATTAAAAATATTGCTGAAATTATTCAACGAATTAATCCTGATATTATTTTATTAAATGAATTTGATAACACCAATAAAAATCATCAAGACATAAAAACCTTTATTCAAAAATATCTTAATGTGGGTCAGAAAAAACAAAACGCAATAAATTTCCCTTATTTTTTTCAAGGTGATGTAAACACCGGTGTAAAATCTAACTTTGATCTGAACCATAATGGAATTAAAGCTGAGATACCGCAAGACACCTATGGCTTCGGCTATTTTCCAGGGCACTTTGGTATGGCGTTATTATCTAAATACCCGATTGATACAAAAAACATCCGCACCTTTCAATTATTTAAATGGCACGATATGCCAAATGCGCTACAACCATTTATACCGGCAACTAAACAACCTTGGTATTCTAAACAGGCTTGGGATGGTTTTAGGTTATCGTCAAAATCTCATTGGGATATCCCAATAAAAGTTAATAATAACGTAATTCATGTACTCGCTAGTCATCCTACACCACCAGTATTTGACGGCGATGAAAATCGTAATGGTAAGCGTAATCATGATGAAATTCGTTTTTGGCACGATTACATCACTCCTAAAAAAGGTGATTATATATATGATGATCATGGATTATTCGGTGGTTTAAATACCAATAAAAAAGAAAAAAAACTCAACCAATTTCATCGTTTTGTCATCTTAGGAGATCAAAATGCATCAAATGTCGACGGCGATGCAATCTATTCAGGTATTAGCTTATTATTGAATAGCCCACTGGTTCAAGATGTTAAGCCGAAAAGTTTGGGTGCTAAACAACACGCTAAAGATAATCCTAATGGTAAACATCATACTGCTTATTGGGGTATGCGAGCGGATTATATTTTGCCTTCTGCTTATGGTTGGAATATATGTGATGCTGGTGTTTTTTGGCCAACGCAAAACGATGATGCTTTTCGCTTAATTAAGGATAGAGCTGCATCTTCAGATCACCGTTTAGTTTGGCTTGATTTAGCCTTCAAATAAAATTTTTAATAGTAAATACATTTTAGGATAGATATGAAAAAGTTATTTTCCGCTTTATTACTCTGCGGTTGTAGTTTAACAGCCATTGCCGCACAGCCAAAAAATATCATTATGATCATTGGTGACGGCATGGGGCCAGCATACACCACAGCCTACCGTTATTTTAAAGATGATCAAAAAACTGAAAAAATAGAAGAAACTATTTTTGATCGTACCTTAGTTGGCATGAGCAGCACTTACCCTGCTCGTATTTCAGGCTATGTTACTGACTCAGCAGCAGGGGCAACGGCTTTAGCTACTGGCCATAAAACTTATAATGGTGCTATTGCTGTTACTGTCAATAAAAAGCCTGTTGAAACAGTATTAGAACGCGCAAAAAAATTAGGCAAGAGTATTGGTGTAGTAGTTACCTCACAAGTAAATCATGCCACACCAGCGGGCTATTTAGCACACAATGAAAGTCGACAAAATTATAATGAAATTGCTGACAGTTATATTGATAATGGCTGGAAAACCGATATATTACTCGGTGGTGGATGGAAATATTTTATCCGTGATGATCGTAATTTAGTTAAAGAAATACAAAAACAAGGCGTTTATTATGTTGATGATTATCGTCAATTAGCAACGCTACCAACCGATAAACCTATTTTTGGTTTATTTGCGGATATAGGACTACCTTGGGCACTAGATGATAAAAATAGTAATCGTTTATCAACAATGACACAGGCAGCTACGCAGCACTTAATTAAACAAAATAACCCTAATGGCTTTTTTATGCTAATTGAAGGCAGCCAAATCGATTGGGGCGGCCATGGTAACGATATTGTTGATACTATGGCTGAAATGAATGATTTAGCAAAAACTTTAGAATATTTGGAAGGTTTTGTTAAACAACATCCTGATACCTTAGTGATAGTTACCGCCGATCACAGCACTGGTGGCTTAACCATTGCGGCAAATGGCAAATATGAATGGAACCCTGAGCTAATTCGCGCGATGACAAAGTCTATTAACACTATTGCTAAACAATTATACACAAAAAAAATCACCAAAAAGTTAGTTAAAACGCTATTTAATTTTGAGTTAAACGCTACAGAAATAAACCAACTTATTGAAACAAAAAAACATCCACATAAAAATAATGATCATAATATATACGCAGACAATAAAACTACCGCCGTTGAACAAGCGCTGTTAAAAACCATTATAAATATCATAAATGTGCGTACTAATACCGGCTGGACGTCGAGTGGGCATACTGCGGTAGACGTACCTGTGTTTGCATTTGGCGCCAGCAAGGAATTGTTTTATGGTTTTCAAGACGATACCGATATTGCTAAAAAGATTTTTTCTTTATTGAAAAAATAACACAAGGTAGGGTTTCCGACACCGACTTATGAACATCTATAAATTAGATCTTGTCGCAGCAGGACAATATGCTCCTGCATTGTCTTCTAAGTTACATCCATGTAACGGAAGCTACGACCTACACTGAATTTATTTCAATCTCATTTTACAAATGGTGTAGGTCGGGTTTTAACCCGACACCGGCTTGTTTACCGCTAGCATTCTTGATTTAACCGCGCAAAACCTTGTTCTAAATCTTCAATTAAATCATCAACATCTTCTAAGCCAATATGTAAACGAATAAGGGCATGCTGATAAGGCCATTTAGTTACAGTACGCAACTTTTGTACATTATGGGTGGCTAAAATCAAACTTTCAAAACCGCCCCACGAATAGCCCATTTTAAAATGTTCCATACCATCTAATAACGCTGTTACCGCTTGTTGATTACCACGATTAAGTACAAACGAAAATAAACCATTAGAACCAGTAAAATCACGTTGAAAAAATTCATGCCCTGCATTTGAAGCAAAAGCAGGATGCAGTACAGTTTCAACTTCAGGGCGCTCACTTAGCCATTGTGCAATTTTAAGTGCACTTTGCTGATGTTGACGTAAACGCACACCAATGGTGCGAATACCGCGCAATGCTAAGTACAAATCATCAGGAGACGTACATTGCCCCATTAGGTAACTATTATCACGCAATTGTGGCCAGTATTTTTCTACCGCCGTCGCTGTACCTAACATGACATCTGAATGCCCCACAATATATTTGGTCGCTGCTTGCACAGAAATATCAACACCATAGTCAAATGGCTGAAAATTAATGCCGGCTCCCCAAGTATTATCAAGCATAACAATACAATTATGTTGATGGGCTATTTCAGCAATGGCTGGCACATCTTGTATTTCCATGGTGATAGAACCCGGAGATTCTAAAAAAACTATTTTGGTATTAGGTTTTATTAGTGCTTCTATAGCAGCACCAATAAGCGGATCGTAATAAGTTGTTTCAACGCCTATTTTTGCCAAAATTTTATCGCAATAATCACGCGTTGGTTCATAAACACTATCAACCACTAAAATATGATCGCCAGTTTCAACAAATGAAATTATTGCATTGGTAATTGCTGCAGTACCTGATGGATAAAGCGCACAACCCGCGCCACCTTCAAGTGTAACCATTGCATCTTGAAAAGCGAAAGACGTTGTTGTGCCACGACGACCATAAAGCATAGTATTATTATGGCTATTTTTAAGAGCATGATTCATCTCTGCAACGGTGTTAAAAACCACGGTAGAAGCACGAGTAACGCTTGGATTAACCACACCTTGAGTAAATTCAGCTTTACGCCCTGCTCTAACAATTTTAGTATCTGTTTTCATAATTAATTCTTTTTGGTGAATATTGATGATGAGAAATTTATATTTAGACTATGCAACCAACTTTCGCATATTATGTTTTAAAATGGAAATCTAGACTTCTAAAGATACGTTATAAACATTGATCAACTGGCGTAGCGACACCATTCTCTTTAGTGATATAACAATCGTCAAGTAGAGAACAGAAACACACTTTAATTTTTAGATGGAAACGTTCTTTATTTAATTTTCGCCAAAACTTTTCATTTTGTTGCGATAAAACCATTTGAAAAAATTCATTTTTTCCGCCGCCAACTAATACCGAATTATCAATAGGACGTGTCATTGGAAACCCTCCCTTTTCAGAAAAGCTATCCGTTTTATCACTTCTGTTTCTCATTTTATCCAAAAATTGAGAATATTCAGGATCACAACAAGCTTCCATAAATTTTTCAAGCGATAAATATTTTGTATTTTTATAATAAAAAGCAACATTTTTGATCAATGCGGCACCAGCTCCAGCATTGTTTAAAGAAAAGGTGAGTTGATTTTCTTTATCTGTTTCATCCCAATTTCCACTGCCAAATTGTAGTAAAGGCATGGTCATCGCTTTAACTTGTTTGTTAGCAGCATCAGCTTGCAAATATGTAGCATAAAACGATGCAGCAGATATTAATATTGCACAAACAGCGACAATAAAATTAAGTTTTTCACTAGAAATTTTTCTATCTTTCAAGGGATTAGTCCTTTAATACGAATTTAAAAAAGTAAAATAACATATTAATTAAAACAAGCCCATTTGGCTATCAGTTATTTCAATAAAACTAGTGCCAATAAAAGGTAAAATACCATCGGCTACTGCTTCTAATTGTCTGTCAATATAAAACTGATAATCTAAAGGAGCTGATAAATACTCTTTTGCTTGTGGGCCATTCAGGGTGATGTAATATTCTATCCAGCCACGATTTTGATATTTTAATGCTTTGTCTTGCTGGGCATTTAATTCATCCGCAAAACGGGCGGCTTTGACTTGCGGCGGTACATTTTTAACATAATGAGATAATTTACGGCGCAAACGTTTACGATAAATGAGTTGTTGATCAAACTCGCCTGCTTTGGTTTTTTCAACAATTTCAAGTATATATTCTTTTACCGGTAAATCATTAAAAACGCGATGATAGAGTTCTCGTTGAAATAGCTTTGCTAATTCTGTCCAATCAGTTCTTACGCTTTCTAAGCCCTTGAAAATTATTTTTTGATTACGCTGTTGTTCGCCTTTTTCATTAGCATTTCCACTAGAGCAAGTATTTACAACTAAGCCAGCATAACGTTTTTTAGTGCCCATTTCTGAACCGCGAATGGTTGGCATTAAAAATCGTGTAAAATGGGTTTCAAATTCAATTTCTAATTCACTGTCAATGTAAAAATCATCAGCTAACTTTTTCGTCCAATAATGGTTAATATTATCTTGTAGTTTTTTGCCTAACGCTAAACTCGATTGTTTATCGTGTTCTTTACCAATATGTACAAAAATAGAGTCGGTATCGCCATAAATAACTTGCAAACCTTGTTGCTCTAACCAAGTTTTAGTGTTTATTAATATTTGATGGCTACGTTTAGTAATAGATCCTGATAAACGAGGGTCGAAAAATCGACAACCTGTAGAGCCTAAAATACCATAAAACGAATTCATGATTATTTTGATCGCTTGCGACAAGGCGGCATTTTTTTCTAACTTGGCTTTATCACGTTCCGCCCATAAGGTACGAATAATATCGGGTAAAAAATGTTTTGCACGTGAAAAATAAGCACCGTCAAATCCCGCTACTGGTGCATTTTTATCTTTGCACTGTTCTGTTTCTTTATATTCAAGTAGCCCTTCGATTAAACCCATGGGATCAATACTAAAAGTGCGAATAATACTCGGATACAGCGATTTAAAATCTAACACCAATACATTGTCATAAAGCCCAGGAATGGAGTCCATCACATAACCGCCGGGAGAAATAAGATCGGATTCACCATCACCCATATTAGGGGCAACATAACCAGCACGATGTAATTTAGGCAAATAGAGATTTGTAAAAGCACCGACACTACCACCAATACGATCAATGGCTAACCCCGTTAATTGCGCGCGTAGCATGGCAAAGGCGAGTAGATCAGTTTTTTCAAAAATCAGCCATACCAAACGACAATCTTCGAGATTATATTCAGCTAGTGCAGATTTGTTATGATGAAAATTATTGGTGATCTCTTCAATACGACTTTCTGGTGTAGAATTGGCAATATCCTCTACTTTTTTGCCAATACCCAATAAAGTATTGGCGACATTATCAAGTGAAAAACTGGGAAAACTATAAGTCGCAGTTTTCAATAAATCAATGCCATCGAGTACCACACGCCCCGCTATTTCAATAAAAATTTGTTCACTATTTTTATTTTTGCGCCAGTATGGCGGTTTGCCATCACGACCAATAGCAAAACTAATGTGATGCAAGTCGCAACGTTTTTGTAGCAGTTGCAGATCAAAATTAATAACATTCCAACCAATAATAATGTCGGGATCAAAATCATTAAGCCAAGTAATAAATTCAGTTATTAATTCAACTTCATTATTTACCCAAACAATATAATCAAGTGATGTCGGCTGTTTATCACCAATCATAAACACCACTTGGCTTCTACCTGCATTAACGTCATCACTATAAGCGGCGATTGAATATAAATCGCCTGCCATTGAACATTCTATGTCGATAGATACTAGCGTTAATGTAACCTCATGCACATTATCCAGTGGTTGTGCTTTACATTTTACTTGGCTAATTTTTGTAAATAAGGATTTTTTCAGTGGCGGTTCATAACCAGTAAAAGCAAAATTCGCGGTAATAAAGCGTTCCATTAAATAACGATCATCAGGACGAATATCATCTTCATAACATTTAATATTAGCGCTAGTGAGTATTTCTCTAGCGGCATAAAAATCACTTAATCTAGTAAAATAAAAGCCACTAACTTGCTGTTGATTAAAGGTTTTTAAGTTAAGTTTGGTTACTTTATTAAACGTTTTATGTTGTTCAATTAATAAGGCTTTCGCCTGTTCGACCTGTTTGATTTCTACAAAAAATAACGCTTGCTCATTTTCAACAATTAAATTTACTGCACCGTTAGCCGTTTTAAGCCATAAGTTAATCACTAAGCCACGCGCAGTATCGTGAACCTTACGGGTTAATAAAAAACCATGATCATTAAAATTTACAATATTGTTCTGCATTTTTTGATGAATTACGATGAATGAAAACCAATAAACTGTTAATATATACAGCAGTATGACTCATTTACCTAGTGCGGTCTATTAAAAGAAAGTCAATTAAAAACGGAATAACAATAAATGCTCAGCGAAAAGTTAAAAACGGTGATCCGCCAAGCGTATAAGTCTATTGGCAAGAATTTAGAAAATTTTACTCCGCGCAAACAACAAACTTTTTTGATCGCAGAAATAGCTAAAACGTTAGCGGGTGAATATAACAAAGAACGTAAAATAATTACCTTAGAGGCTGGTACGGGTACAGGTAAATCACTCGCCTATTGTTTAGGTACTATCCCTCTGGCTATTGCTCTCGATAAAAAAGTCTGTATTTCCACCGCAACCGTGGCATTACAAGAACAACTCGTTGATAAAGATTTACCCTTTTTACAAAAGCATTCAGGGCTTAAATTTGATTACACACTAGTTAAAGGTCGACAACGCTATGTTTGTAAACAAAAATTAGCTGCCGCAAATAGCAGCCAAAGTGATACTCCCCAAGCTGGTTTCACTTTTGCCGAAAAACCTAGAGCCAGCGATTTAACGCTGTTAAAAGATCTTCAAAAAGCCCTTAATGAGGGTCGTTGGCAAGGCGATAGAGATAGCTGGACTGAAACCATATCACAAAATATTTGGCAGCAAATTCAATCGGACAAACACAGTTGTAAATTAACCTTAGGTGATCATCAAACCTGCCCTTTTCATAAAGCTCGTGAAACGATGGATAAAGCCGATGTTTTAGTGATCAACCATAGTTTACTGCTAGCTGATTTAGAATTAGGTGGCGGTAAAATACTACCCGATCCGCAAGATTGCTTTTATGTCATTGACGAAGCTCACCATCTACCCAAGGTCGCTCGTGATTTTTCCAGTGCCAGTGTTACGGTGAAAGGATCTATAGAATGGATCACCAAGCTTAGAGAAACAGGCGACAAAATATCAAATTTAATCAAAAGCCAAAAAACCATCAGCCCAGCATTAAGTTTGGGGGATAATTGCCAAGACTTATTAGCTGAATTACAAAAAGTGGCTATTTTTATTGAAAATAACGCAGCTGTTTATTTTGCTAATCAAGACACTTATGGCAAAGGTTCGAGTAAAGTAGAGCAAGAAAAACAATACCGATTTGAAAATGGTGCTATTCCCAAAACACTAAAAAATTGGGCGCATGATATTAGTGAGTTAAGTCGCAAATCACTTAGTCATATTAATAAACTGTATAATGCCTTAATTGATGCGGTAAAAGAGCAAGAGGTAAAACTCTACCTTGCCGAACCATTACTTGCTGAAGCGGGCTTTATGTTACAGCGCATGGAAAACCATTATGCGCTATGGCAAATGTACGCAAAAGCTGATCCCGACAAAAGCGCTCCGTTAGCACGGTGGATCACTCAAGTTCAGCATAATAAAAGCCATAAAGCCGATTATCAATTAAGCGCTTCGCCCATAGAAGTTGGTTTTATGCTTGAAGATATGTTGTGGTCGCAATGTGAAGGTGCTGTTTTATGCTCAGCGACAATTCGCGCGTTGAATTCATTTGATCATTTTCGTTTTCAAGCAGGATTACAAGCTAACGATGGTAGCCAATATCAACATGTCGATTCACCTTTTAACTACCAAGAAAATGCACAATTGATCCTACCGAAAATGAAACATGAACCCAGTGCTCAACAATTTACCGATGAATTAATTGAAAAATTACCCAAGTTATTAAAAACGGCACAAGCTAGCTTAGTGTTGTTTTCGTCTTATTGGCAAATGGACAAAGTAGCAGAAAACCTAAGAAAAAAACATAAATTCACGGTTCAGGTGCAAGGCGAAAACTCACGTCAATCGATTATAGAAAGCCATAAAAAACGTATCGACAATAATAAAGTTAGCATTGTCTTTGGTACACAAAGTTTTTCTGAAGGACTCGATTTACCGGGAAAATACTTAACAAACTTAATTATTACTAAACTGCCTTTTTCTGTGCCGACCTCACCTGTAGAAGCTGCACAAGCTGAATATATTAGTGCCAAAGGCGGCAATCCGTTTATGAGTTTATCTGTACCTGAAACCTCAAAAAAATTGATCCAAGCGACAGGAAGATTATTAAGAAATGAAAAAGATATTGGCAGTATTACATTACTTGATAGCCGTATAGTAACCAAACGCTATGGTAAGCAATTGCTTGATGCCCTGCCGCCATATAAAAGAGTTTATGAGTAAAAACTTAAATTAAAAAGGAGTGTTTATATTGAAAATAAATGGCGGTGAGCGAGAGATTCGAACTCTCGTTAGGGGTTAACCTAAACACACTTTCCAGGCGTGCGCCTTCAGCCACTCAGCCAGCTCACCATTTTATTTATTCACTTTTGAAAAGCTGCGCTATGGTATGGAAAAACTACAATGGGTGCAAGCCAATTCTTTCATTTCATTCGAAAAACTTAATAGCAGAAAAAATTAAGCATTACCTTTAACTTTTAATTGGTTTTCAGCTGCAAAATTTAACATTCTATGTAAAGGAATTAGCGCTTTTTTTGCAAGTTGTTGATCAACATTAATCTCGTGTCCTACAGGGCTTTCTAAAGCAGCAACAATTGATTGTAAGCCATTCATTGCCATCCATGGGCAATGAGCGCAACTACGGCATGTTGCACCGTTACCACCCGTTGGTGCTTCGACAAATATTTTAGCTGGGCTTGCTTGTTCCATTTTATAAAAAATGCCTTTGTCAGTCGCAACAATAAATCGTTCATTAGGCATTTCTTGACTAGCTTTGATTAACTGACTCGTTGAACCCACAGCATCAGCAATAGCAACGACATTGGCTGGCGATTCTGGATGCACTAATACACCAGCATCAGGATACTGTTTTTTAAGCTCTGTTAGTGCCTTAGCTTTAAATTCATCGTGAACAATACAAGCGCCCTGCCACATCAACATTTTGGCACCCGTTTGTTTTTCGATATAAGCGCCTAAATGACGATCAGGCCCCCAAAGAATGGGTTTACCTTCGCTGGCGAGCATTTCGACAATTTCTAAGGCAATACTTGACGTTACTACCCAGTCGGCACGCGCTTTAACAGCAGCAGAAGTATTGGCATATACAACAACAGTATGATCAGGATGTTGGTCACAAAAGGCCGAAAACTCATCTATCGGACAACCTAAATCTAATGAACAAGTAGCTTCTAACTCAGGCATTAATACGGTTTTTTCTGGTGTTAATATTTTCGCGGTTTCGCCCATAAACTTAACGCCAGCAACAATTAATGTGTCTGCTGGATGCTGATCACCAAAACGAGCCATTTCTAATGAATCGGCAACACAACCACCTGTTTCTTCAGCTAACGCTTGAATTTCAGGATCGGTATAATAATGAGCAACTAATACCGCATTTTTTTCTTTTAATAACTTTTTAATTTTCGCTTTATATTGTGAACGTTCATCAGCGTTTAACGGTTTTGGTTGGGCTGGGTATTGAAAGTCAAAATCTACAGCTAGGTTGGCTTGCGTCATTACAAATCTCTGTTATTACTTTTAAAAACGTGGGAATTATACGTGATGATGACAAAAATTGGTATGATAAAATCTCGTCGGTTTATATCAAAGCAACGCTTACAAGATAAATAAAATTATATTTTAACATTGATAGTTTTGTTGGAATAAATTCCAACCTACAATAGCGAGTAAACGTTAGGATGTGATAATTAAGAATCAACTAGAAGTGGTCGGCCGTGAAGGATTTTAATCTTCGACCTTATTTTGGTTAAGAACGTTAAAAGTCTTGGCTTTAGTTAGGATTTTACGGGATTTAACTAGAGTGGTCGGCCGTGAAGGATTTTAATCTTCGACCTTATTTTGGTTAAGAACGTTAAAAGTCTTGGCTTTAGTTAGGATTTTACGGAATTTAACTAGAGTGGTCGGCCGTGAAGGATTTTAATCTTCGACCTTATTTTGGTTAAGAACGTTAAAAGTCTTGGCTTTAGTTAGGATTTAACTAGAGTGGTCGGCCGTGAAGGATTTGAACCTTCGACAAATTGGTTAAAAGCCAACTGCTCTACCAACTGAGCTAACGGCCGTTCTAGTTTTAAATAAATTTTATTTTAATATATTGAAATTGGTCGGCCGTGAAGGATTTGAACCTTCGACAAATTGGTTAAAAGCCAACTGCTCTACCAACTGAGCTAACGGCCGCTTTCAATATACAGTATTATTACTTCATAATTTGTGAAAATTAAAGTGGTCGGCCGTGAATGATTTACTTCGTACATCCTGTACTTCGCTCTACGAGCCACACTTCGTGTGTTCAAATTCGTTCCAGACGAATTTGTGAACCTTCGACCTTATTTTGGTTAAGAATGTTAAAAGCCTTGGCTTTATTCCTTAAACAAAATACTTTCTTAATAAAAGTGGTCGGCCGTGAATGATTTAATCTTCGACCTTATTTTGGTTAAGAACGTTAAAAGCCTTGGCTTTACTTCCTAAACAAAATATTACTTAAATATAAAGTGGTCGGCCGTGAAGGATTYAATCTTCGACCTTATTTTGGTTAAGAACGTTAAAAGCCTTGGCTTTACTTCCTAAACAAAATATTACTTAAATATAAAGTGGTCGGCCGTGAAGGATTTGAACCTTCGACAAATTGGTTAAAAGCCAACTGCTCTACCAACTGAGCTAACGGCCGACATTGCGTTGACTTGGT
>NVTW01000041.1 GCA_002401725.1 Gammaproteobacteria bacterium | reverse complement strand
ACTGCTTTACCTTGCGGTAATAAGTAGTTGCGCGCATAACCAGACTTAACTGATACTTTGTCACCAAGTTCGCCTAATTTGGCGATTTTATCTAGAAGAATTACTTCCATTTCAAACCCCTTGTTAGCTTACTTATGTAAGTCAGTGTATGGTAATAATGACAAATAACGAGCGCGTTTAATCGCACGAGTTAATTGGCGTTGATATTTAGCAGCTGTACCAGTGATACGGCTAGGAACAATTTTACCACTTTCAGTGATATAATTTTTAAGGGTAGCAATATCTTTATAATCAATAGATGTTGCGCCTTCCGCTGTGAAGCGGCAAAATTTACGACGTCTAAAAAAACGAGACATGGATTTCTCCTATTATGGTGGTGCTAATGTTAGTTAATGAAAACTAATGTTAACAATCACCTAATTTAATCATTTCAATTTGCTGAGCATGTAATACTAAAAGTGGGTTACCATTTCTAGATTCGTGACGATTTATAAAACCATTCACTTTTACAAAATCCCCAGCAACTAATTCACGAGTTAAGTGTGATAATTCACCTGTTGCCACTACTTGTATTCGAACAAATGCTTGTCGATTTAATCCAGCTTCATTTTGAATAGACTTATGGTCTATTGAAAATTGACTATGAACTATACCTGCAGGGCTTGTTGAATGCTTTGGGGTTCTCACCACCGTACCAGCCAACATTAGGCTATTCACTTGCAAAGAGTCTTGCGAGCTAATCACAAATCACTTATTCTTCGCTAGCAGCTTCTTCAGTTTTCTCTGGTGTAGAGATTTCTTCAGTTTTAGCTTCAACTGGCGCAGGAGCAACATCTTTCTTAACTTCGCGTTTTACTTCGCGTGAATCATCACGACGGTCATCTTTAGCAGCAGCCATAGGCGATGCTTCAGTTACCGCGTCTTTAGTACGCATGATCATGTTACGAATAACAATATCGTTATAACGGAAAGCTGTTTCAAGTTCATCAATAACTGACTGAGGCGCTTCAATGTTCATAAGAACATAGTGTGCTTTGTGTAATTTATTGATTGGATATGCTAATTGACGACGGCCCCAGTCTTCAAGACGGTGGACTTTGCCTTCAGCAGCATTGATCAAGTCTGTGTAGCGCTGGATCATACCAGACACTTGTTCACTCTGATCAGGGTGAACCATAAATACGATTTCGTAATGACGCATTACGAGCTCCTTACGGTTGTAGCCTCTTTATTGGCTCAGCCAAACACCAATGGAGGCAAGGAACAAAAAGTTCAGGCTGAATTAAGGACGCGTATTGTAGGGAAATTTCGTGATAAAGGCAAGGTATTATTGGGTTAAGCTACGCTTTGTATATATTCCATTGCCAATACTAAAACGAGTGGCTTACTATATTAAAATAATACATGCCTATGCAGATAACTCAGGTATTTATTATAATCGTCATCTTCGAGTCGTTTTTATCGAAGATCTCGTACTTTTTGACGTAGATCCCCGCTTAAAAGACTGCGGGAAAGACGATCCTGAGCCAAGTGCATAGGCATGAAATAATAAGATATTTCATTTACGTAAAACGTACAAGAGCCCCTTAATTAAGGGGCTCTATGATGAAAACGAAGAAAAACATCACCCAACTCAATTTACATATTATTGGCTCAACCGTCGTCTAGAAACTATAAATAGTAAACCTAACATAATCAATGTCATAGTAGCAGGTTCTGGTACATTGGTTGTTTGCACACTTCTGAGGCTAACATTATCCAAAACGCTACCATAAGAGTTTGCAGTACCTGCGCCTCTAAAAATAATATTAATATTGGTGGCAGATGACACCACAAAGTTCGCTGTAAAATGGCTATAAATATTATCCATAATAAACATAGTTGAAACTGAGCCACTTAAGAGAGAACCTAAATTTGAATTGATATTATCAATGGAATAGAACAAACTATTATCTTGAGTTGTATTATTACCGTAATCAAATTCAAATAAATAAGTGCCGGCACTGAGACTATAAGATAGCTTAGTCACTATGGTAGCATTGGAGTTAGTGCCGTCTAGATCAATACAATGTCCAGCTGTAGCATTATTGCACAAGGAAGCTGCGAATCCGAGACCAACCACATCCAGGTTTCCGGAAGTAATATTCCAATTGACCAATGAACCCGTCACCCCACCAGCGACAGTATCTGATTCAAAATTATCAGAAAAAATCAACCCAGCAGAGGCGTTTACGGAAAAAACAAGTAAAATGAGTGAAATGAGTGAATTGAAATAAATTTTTGTCTTCATGGCTACTACCTTTTATTTTGAATATAAAACAACCTTCCAACATAAAGCAATAACTACTCCAACTTATATTTTTTATTATATTTCAAGTGGTTACATAAATAATACTTTAATACAAGTTGTAACTTGTAAAATAACCTGACACTTTTCTAACTAAATCAATGGATATATTGGTCTATCAGCAAAAAAATCTAAACATCCATAAAAAAGACTCAAAGGGAACTAAAAACCTTAGTTCCCTTATCTTACAGCAATAACTTGAATACTGTTATTCACTTAAGCGTTGTCTTACCATTTCAAACAAGCAAATACCGGTAGCCACCGAAACATTGAGGCTAGAGACACTACCAGCCATGGGTAATTTAACTAATTGATCGCAGGTTTCGCGCGTTAAACGGCGCATACCTTTACCTTCAGCGCCCATTACTAATGCCATAGCACCTTGTAATTTTACGTCATAGAAACAGGTATCGGTTTCACCCGCTGTGCCGATGACCCACACTCCCTGTTGTTGTAATTGTTTCATGGTGCGCGCTAAGTTAGTTACTTGCACTAAAGGTACCGTTTCAGCTGCACCAACGGCAACTTTACGTACCGTTGGCGTTAAACGTGCGGCGTTGTCTTTGGGTACAATCACCGCTTGTACGCCAGCTGCATCAGCATTACGCAAGCACGCGCCGAGATTATGTGGGTCGGTTACGCCATCTAAAATCAATAAAAATGGGGCTTTGCCTTGTTGCTCTGCGGCTTGCAAAATATCATCTAAATCGGCTTCGGTATAAGTTTTTCCTGCTTTTACTCGCGCCACCACGCCTTGATGTTGCTCACCTGCTGATTTATCGTCAAGCACTTTACGGCTGGTTAACTGCGTTGATATACCATATTTTCGCGCTAAATTAATAATCGGCTTTAAGCGTTCATCATCACGCCCTTTTAATAACCATAATTCAATAAAGCGTTCTGGTGAGCGTTTTATTAGTGCGTTTATTGCATGAATACCAAATACAAATTCGTCGTTTTTTGCCATGTGCTTCTTCTTTAATTGTTTTTTATTAGAGCCTGAAACCGTTATGCTGGCGAAAGTCAGTATCTCTATTTTTGCTATTCTTTCACTTTTTTACGGGCATTTTTACCCGGTCTTTTTTTACGATCACTGCGTTTTTTGACTTTGCTTTTAACCGTTTTAGCTTTTTTATCTTTGCTTTTTGTTGGCTTATGTTTTTTAGCTGTTTTATTTTCTTGGTTCGACGAACCACTCGCTACAGATGGTTTCACACGTTTAGATTTTTTAAGTAACGAGTTATCACCAGCCAACACTAAATCAATTTTTTTCTCATCTAAATTAACGGCGGCAACTTTAACCGATAGCAAATCACCAACATGGTATTTTACGCCACTATTTTCACCGACTAAGCGTAAGCGCTTTTCATCATATTGATAATAGTCTTGTCCTAATGATGAAATATGAATAAGCCCCTCAATGTGTAACTCTTGTAAACGCACGAACAGTCCAAAATTAGTCACCGTTGAAATAACGCCAGTAAAAGTATCACCGACATGATCTTGCATAAATTCACACTTTAACCAGTCGGCAACATCGCGAGTTGCTTCATCGGCGCGGCGCTCGGTTAACGAACAATGCTCGCCTAATTCAATGACTGCCGCAGGTGGGTAACTATAACAACCAATATTAGCGACATCATTTTGTTGGCTTTCTAAAATCGCTTTAATAATACGATGAATAATCAAATCAGGATAACGACGAATTGGCGAAGTAAAATGACTGTATTGCGGTAAAGCCAAGCCAAAATGACCCAAATTTTCTGCTTGATAAACTGCTTGACGCATTGAACGTAACAGCATGGTTTGAATAAGCTCTTGATCGGGTCTGTCAGAAACTTTTTTCAGTATTTCACCATAATCACGGGGCTGAGGATCTTCTTTATCGATATTACTTACATCAACTCCAAGCTCGGCTAAATAACTAACAAAGTTGCTAAATTTATCACTGCTTGGTTTGTCATGCACACGAAATAGCGCGGGTACTTGATGTTTTTCCACAAATTTAGCGGTAGCAACATTCGCTAAGATCATACATTCTTCGATGATCTTATGGGCATCGTTACGTATTACCGCTTCAATACCCGAAATTTTACGTTGTTCATTAAAAATAAAACGTGATTCTTGGGTTTCAAACTCAATGGCACCACGTTGTTTACGCGCACCAACAAGTGCTTGATACATTTGTTCAAGGTTTTCTAAATCAGGTATTAATTGACCGTATTGTTGTCGTAACGCTTCGGCATTAATGCTTTCACTAACATTTTCGTCACCTAAAATAGCGGCGACTTTAGTGTAAGTAAACCGTGCATGTGAGCGCATTACTGCCGGATAAAATTTACTACCTGAAAGCTTACCTGCAGCACTTACCGTCATTTCACAAACAAAACACAATCTATCTACATCAGGGTTTAATGAACATAAACCATTGGATAATTTTTCTGGCAGCATCGGAATAACTTGGCTAGGAAAATACACCGAGTTACCGCGTTCAATCGCTTCATTATCGAGGGCGGTATCAGGACGCACATAGTAGCTAACATCAGCAATAGCTACCCATAACCGCCAACCACCACTTTTTTTCGGTTGACAATAAACGGCATCATCAAAATCACGGGCGTCTTCACCATCAATGGTTACTAACGGTAAATCGCGTAAATCAACTCGCTGTTGTTTAGCGCTTTCTTCTACTTCATCAGCAATTTTTGCCACTTCTTCCAACACTTCTGCTGAAAACTGATGCGGCAAATCATGCTCACGCAAGGCAATTTCAATTTCCATACCCGGTGCCATATAATCACCAAGCACTTCAACAATTTTACCAACGGCATTACGGCGTTTACTGGGTCTTTGGGTGATTTCTACGGCAACAATTTGTCCGTGACGAGCCGTATTTTTGTCCATTTCATTATTTAACGGGATCACTATTTCTTGATTAATACGCGCATCATCAGGTACGACAATGGCAGATTTTTCGCGTTTATTAATAAAAAATCGTCCAATTATCGGTGCTTTACGTGTTTCAATAATTTCAAGAATACGAATTTCTTTACGGCCTTTGCGATCTTTACTATCGCTAGGCATAGCGCTAACAATATCGCCATGAATAACTCGTTGCATTTCAAAAGATGATATAAATAAATCTTTGCCACGTTTACCAGTTTCATCGGCGTCGGGCATAAAAAAGCCATAACCATCACGATGGCCGATCACTTTTCCGATAATAATTTTGGCTTTATTGGGCAAGCCATATTGTTTGAATTTATTAAACACCAACTGGCCAGCATTTTCCATAGCACGTAAACGACGTTTAATACCAATAAGCTGATCATCACTTTGATAACCAAACTCTTGGCAAACTTGTTTAAAATTTAAGGGGGTTTGTAGACGCTGAAATAGCGCTAAAATATGTTCTCGGCTAGCAACAGGATTGTCATATTTTTTCGCTTCGCGGTGAAAATGGGGATCTTTTTTACTCAATGTTTCTATCAATTTAAAATTACAATGCTGCAATTATACGCTAATTGTATAATTTAAGCTTGTTGATTCACAAAACAGCTAAACTAATATTAGCATTTATGTTCAATAAAGTGTTTGTTTTGCTTTTTCAACCACGTGAGCGGGTAATTTATTCGCTAATTTAGCCAGCAGTTGCGTAATTTGCTTATGTTGTTGTTTATCTGCAGTAATAGCATGATGAAGTTGCGAATAAAGCATGGGATAATCTAATGGGCTACCTTTACCCATATTATATATTTTTGCTAAACGAATTTGTGCTTTCAAATTACCGACCGAAGCTGCTCGTTTTAAAAAACCAATCGCTTTTTTCATATCAACCTGCATAAATTTGCCTTGTTGATAATAGCGACCTAATTGTTCAAGTGCTTCTGAAAGCCCTTGCTCTGCCGAAAGCGCCATATAATGTAAGCCTAATGGTACATTTTTTTTCACACACACACCAAAGGCAAGCATATCTCCCCAAAGATATTGGTAGGAAGGTTTTTTTGCTTTAATGGCTCGTGCTTGAATATCTTGCACTAATTGACAATCATCTAAGACAACTTGGCTCAAATGTTTATTTTGTTTTATTAAATCAAGTAATTGATTGTCTGAATAAATCTGTACAGCTAATAAATTTTGGCTTTGCGCCAAAGGCATGAATAAACATAAGCCAACAAACATTAATAATGTTTTTATAAAAATACCGTGCATAATAAACCTTACTAAATAAACTCTCACACAAATTTTTTGCTTCTTTACCTATATCGGCACTATAAATTAAAAATTAACTTATTAGATGCTTTATAAAGCAATTAAAGTGCCGATAAATCGTCAAATCAGCGTTAAAAAAAATAAATAATACATTAAACTAAGCTATTCTTTTAAATAAGTTAGTTGAAACAATCGCTAAATTGCGTTTATATAGTATAAGAATAACATCAATGGATATGAACAACACAAACGAAATGCCCTGCATTTTCAGGCAAAAAGAGTATTAAATGTTTGAAGAAAAAAAGATTGATCAACTCCTTCCGGGTCAATACGTTATAGAAATAGCTCAACAAAGTGGCAGCTTTACGCTGTCATCATCAGGTCATATCAAAAATACAGCTGTGATCAAACATTTAAAAAACAAAGGGGTTGAAAGCGTTTTAATTGATCCTAGTAAAACATTGAGTAATGAGCCCAAAATCAGCGCAAAAAAACTATTAGTAGAAGAAGTAAAACAAGCCAAAAAAATTTTTAATGAGTCTAAAAACATTCAACGCAGAGTTTTTGCCGATGCACTAAGTGGTACCGAATTGGATTTAACGCCGGTGATTGAAATCACCAATAAATCAGTTGATGCCATTTTTAATAACCCTGACTCCTTAGCTTGTATTGTAAATATTCGCGAAAAAGACGAATATTTACTTGAACATTCAGTATCGGTTGCCGTTTACATGGCAATTTTTGCCCGCTATTTAGGCATTGAAAAACCCATCGTGCAAGAATTATCCATTGGTGCCTTTTTACATGACGTTGGCAAAATAATGGTGCCAGATGAAATTTTAAATAAACCGGGGAAATTAACTGACGATGAGTTTACTATTATGAAAACTCATGCCAATCATTCTATTGAGATCATTGAGAAAACGCCTGGTGTTTCAAAAACAAGTTTAGAAGTTGCCGCCTTGCACCATGAAAAAATTAATGGCTATGGTTATCCAAATAACATCAGCGGCAGCGATATAACTAGATATGGTCGGATGATCGCAATTTGTGATATTTTTGATGCGCTAACCGCCGATAGAGTTTATAAAGAAGGCTTTCCTCACGTTAAAGCCTTCGCTATTTTGCGAGAATTAGCACAACAAAATCACTTAGATGTCAAACTCGTTGACTTGTTCATAAAATGCGCGGGTGTATTTCCTATTGGTTCACTGGTGGAGTTAAAATCTAAAAAAGTGGCTATTGTCGAACAACGCAATCTTAACGATCCGACCAAACCTAAAGTTAAATCTTTCTACAGTGCAAAAATGAATCATTACATCAATACTCAAGAAATAGATTTGCAAAACTCTACCGATGAAATAGTTAAAGGCGTTAGAGCAAAAGATTTTGATTTAGATATGAACAAGATTATCGAAATGTTGTTGATGCAAGGCTAGTTTAATTTATTTGCTGTTCAAGTTTCAGCTAAGTCTTTTCATATTGGCTATGTTCCCGTAAATTGTTGCTAGTCAAATAAAGCGTCGCAAATACAATACTTTGTAGAAGGTCGGCATTCATGCCGTCAATATTGATGGGCTGAAGCCCAACCTACGCAGGTTTTACGCGATAATTATTAGTTGAACAACAGTTAATTACAACATAGCCTTCATATTAAGTGTCTTTACATTAAGTGTTTTCATAAATTCACTTGCGCATAATATTTTATTTTACCGTACTCAACTGCCAACATTGCTGCCCGCTGGCTTGATATTTTGCTTCAAACGGCGTTAACGCATAGGATGATTTATTCACTTTATTCAGTTCACTGCTAATACCGACTATTTTCAATGCTGATTGAAATTCTTGCAAATACAAACGCCAATTACTACGCAAGATCATTTGCTCACCAATAGCGATCATTTGTGGGAATACCGCACTGCCATGCCAGCGGCGCTGCAAGTGTTTAGACTTAGGCCAAGGATTTGGATAGAGTACATAATGTTTGCTCACCGGCCAATTTTCCGCCTTAACTAAACGATAAAAATCATTTAAATCAGCTCGTACTAAGTGAAAGTTATTTACTTGACCACTGCCGTTTAAGTGCATTAATTCTTCAACATTACGATCAAGACGATGTGCAGATTTATCTACACCAATGACCAAAGCATGAGGATTTTGTTGCGCCAAAATACGGGTACTTTGACCAACACCACAACAAGCATCTAAAATTATTTCAGCGGGTGAGTTTGCCAACAAAAACGCTTGTACTTTTTTATTTACCGCGTTAAAAGCTTGTTCAGTATGTTGTTGATACGGCTTTTTAAATTCATGCTCAAGGTGCTTGTTAACCACTTGCGTAAGCTTTTCGTGAATGCCGGTTTGGTTACTAATAATCGCCTTTGAATCGCCTATAGCAATATTAATATTATTCATTAACTACGCAAACCTATACCTTTAGAAATTAACGTCATTGCAATAGTAAATAATACCGTAATAAAAAGACCAATAACAATAAATGCGGTGGTAATGCTAACGTCGGAAACACCTAAAAACCCATAGCGAAAGGCATTTACCATGTAAACAATGGGATTAACTTTTGATACCCCTTGCCAAAATTCAGGCAATAAATTTATTGAATAAAATACCCCGCCTAAATAGGTTAATGGCGTCAGTATAAAGGTAGGAATAATTGAAATATCGTCAAAACTGCCAGCAAAAATAGCGTTTATTAAACCACCTAAGGCAAATACTGCCGAAGTCAAACCAACTGTGGCAATAATTATCCAGACATTATGAATTTGAATATCGACAAAAAACATCGAGACTAACGTAACAATAAGCCCCACTAATATACCGCGAGCCATACCGCCACCCACATAACCTGCAACGATGACCCAATTAGGCACGGGCGCTACTAACATTTCTTCAACATTGCGTTGCCATTTGGCACTAAAAAATGATGAAGCAACATTGGAATAAGAGTTGGTGATCACACTCATCATGATCAGCCCAGGTACAATAAACGACATATAATCAAAGCCGCCCATTTCACCAATACGTGAACCAATTAACGAACCAAAAATAACAAAATAAAGACTAATGGTGATCGCTGGTGGCACTAAAGTTTGTATCCAAATACGCATAAAACGTTGTATTTCTTTATTTAAAATACTTTTTAAAGCAATGCTGTTATTCATTCGTTATAGCTCCTGTATTCTTACCACCTTTATTAATTAAATTAACGAATAATGCTTCCAAACGATTGCTTTTATTGCGCATGCTTAGCACTTCGATACCTTGCTGTGATAATTGCACAAATATTTGATTAAGCGATTGTAATTTATTTACATCAACTTCGAGGGTGTGATCATCCACTAAGCGATAAGTAAACTCAGACAATTGAACAGTTTTGCTATTTGTGGGTAAATCAAAGACAAAGGTTTCACTGTCAAGTTGCGCTAACAAGCTTTTCATATCGGTATTTTCGACAATTTTACCCTGATCGATAATGGCAATATTACGGCAGAGCATTTCGGCTTCTTCTAAATAATGTGTGGTTAAAATAATAGTAATGCCTTGCTTATTCAGCTCACGTAAAAAATCCCACATAGCACGTCGAACTTCAATATCAACTCCTGCGGTGGGTTCATCTAAAATCAACATTTGTGGTTCATGCATCAAAGCACGGGCGATCATCAAACGGCGTTTCATTCCACCTGATAACATTCGTGCCGCATCATGGCGTTTATCCCACAACTCTAATTGTTTGAGATATTTTTCAGCGCGTTGTATCGCAATTTTTTTCTCAACACCATAATAACCTGCTTGGTTTACCAAAATATTCATTAACGGTTCAAATTGATTAAAGTTGAATTCTTGTGGTACTAAACCAATAAAACTCTTCGCTTTTTCTAAATCTGTATCAATATCAAAACCAAAAACCTTGACCTTGCCTGCGGTTTTATTAACCAGAGAAGTGATCACTCCAATGGTAGTGGACTTACCGGCACCATTTGGACCAAGCAAAGCAAAAAAATCACCTTGTTCTACGGTTAAATCGATCCCTTTTAACGCCTGAAATCCTCCTTTATAGGTTTTTTCTAGTGCAGATATTGCTAATGCTTTGTGCATGACTATTGATTCCAGACGAATTATGCGAGCTAATGATGTGAGGGTTATTCTTGATTTTTCAAGTGCGTCTTTGCGCTAAGGAGCAAATTAAATGTATTTCAATTAAAATAAACAGTCTCTAATTATTTAAGTATAATTTTTGATGAGACGCTCTAACTTTTTCAACTAAGGCTTTCGGCGTTTTTAAACTAAACGCCATACATGTTTGGCTCATTTCATGCTGAGCTAGCTTATAAATGGATAATAAGGAAGAAGTGGCAACATTTAATTTTTTAAGTAAAATATTAATGCTTTCCTTATTACCAAAAATCACATCAACACGACCTTGTAATAATAACCGGATATTTACTAAATTATAGCGAGTTATATAATAATTTGTTCCTTCAACAAAGCCATTTTCTTTCAACATTTGGTGCATAAAAACAGCACGAGAAACACCCAGCTTGTATTTTTTCAAGTCACTGAACTTGTCTACACTAATGTCGTCTCGATTGGCTAATTTAAAAATATCAATAGAATGATTAATTGAATCTAATGGGCATACCCATTGAAATAGTTTAGCTCTTTCTTTAATTTTAAAGGTTGTATAAATTAAAACATTAGGTTGTTCTAAAGCCATTTTATAAGCACGCGCCCAAGGATAAATATTTAATGTATATTCAATATTGGCAGCTTGTAAGGTTTTTTTAATGATTTCAGTCGATTTACCAACTACTTCGCCTTCAGCAGACAAATAATTGTACGGTGGCCAATCTTCAGTAACAACTGTTAATTTGTCTTTAGCGTAAGCAAAAATACTCACACTACAAACCAAGGCAAAAACACCTATGAATATTTTTACTAAAATATTTTTGTTAAGATTTTTCAAACCGACCCTTAATAAAGGCTTGAGCATACAACTGAGTGTAGCAATATTTTATGAGAACACCGAAAATTACAACGACAGTGCTTGAAAGTTTACAGTCGCGAACAGGTCTATTACTTAAAATTTCACAATTTAGCTTTTAGCGATGTTTTATTTATGGCTATTATACTGCCAGCTACTCACATTGTATTAACAACACATAACTTAACAGCTAGCGCTTAATAACATTCACGATAAAAGAAGAGGATTATTTATGGCTCACTTAAGTCCATTACCTGCCGACACAACTCCTGAACTTAGCGATGACTTTGCAATTTTTGAACAAATTTTAGGTTTTGTTCCCAATAGTTTATTAACCATGCAACGTCGCCCTGCCATGGTAAAAGGTTTTGGGGTATTAACTAAAGCAGTCATGGCAGAAGACAGCGAAGTTGATTTAGGTTTTAAGCGTTTACTCGCACATTTTTGCAGTCGCGCCGCGGGTTGCCAATACTGTGAAGCGCATTCATTAATTGCGGCTGAAATTCATGGTGTTAGTCATGAAAAAGTACAAGCCATTTGGGAATACAAAAGCAGTGTTTTATATACTGACGGCGAGCGTGTTGCCTTAGATTATGCACTTGCAGCAGGTTCTGTACCTAATGCGGTTGATGATGAATTAATGGTTGAAATGAAAAAGCATTGGAGTGATAACCAAATTGTAGAAATTTTAGGGGCTATTTGTCTTTACGGCTTCTTAAATCGTTGGAATGACTCGATGGCAACTGAATTAGAAGATGCACCTAAAGCAATGGGCGATGAAGTATTATCATCCGGTGGTTGGACAGGCGGAAAACACGTTAAGTAATCATCCAGAATAAACCGCGTTATAAATTTTTATAACGCTGTTTACACTGTATGCCTGCTTAAACTTCATATTTTTATCACGTGCTTTATTTTAACTTGCTTAAATAAACCACGCCATTTACTCTAATAATCTCTTAAAACCAATTACCCCATAGAGTTATGATGAATCGTTTATGCCACATTATTTTTATTTATTTATTTACTAACTTATTTTCAATAGCACAAGCGGAAACCAATACAGCCAACCAAAATAATTCAACTCGTTGTCAAAATATACAACTACAAATTCTCGGCTCTGGCGGCCCTGAAATTTATGACGGTTTAGCATCAAGTTCCTACCTTGTGTGGATAAATAACAAAGCACGAGTATTAATTGACGCTGGCGGCGGTAGCACCTTAAATTTTGAAAAGTCGGGCGCTGACTTTAATGATTTACAAGTAATTTTGCTTTCGCATTTACATGTTGATCATTCAGCTGCTATCCCCGTTTATATTAAAGGTGGCTTTTTTACCGGTCGTCAGCAGAATTTACCATTATTTGGCCCTGAAGCGGGCGGCAGTTTTCCTTCAACAAAAAGCTTTGTTAAAGCACTTTTTGATAATAGCCAAGTCAGTGTTTATCCGTACTTAAACGATTTTATTAATCAACAAAGATCTACGCACTTTTTACTTAAACCGCAAAGCGTTACGAGCAATAATAAGGTGTGGTCAAAACAAATAAACACGCAATTGAAAATTTCTGCCATTAATGTCACTCATGGCGCTATTCCTGCGTTGGCATGGCGCGTTGATAGTGGTGAATGTTCTGTTACTTTCAGTGGCGATATGAATGGTACTAGCGGAAATTTGCCCAAACTAGCAAAAAATTCCAATATTTTAGTTGCCCACAATGCCATACCTGAACAAGCTGGCGATATTCCTAAATATTTACACATGACACCCAGCATTATTGGCAAATTAGCTAAACAATCACAAGCAAAAAAATTAGTCCTTTCGCACTTTATGTATAAAACCATGAATATTAAGGACGCAACTAAAAAGCTGATCCGCAAAAATTATCAAGGTGAAATAGTAAACGCGAAAGACTTACTAAAAGTAACATTGTAAATCAAACTCAGTTTTGCCAACTTAGCTTTATCAGCTAAGTTTTTTGAAGTTCTGCTAAATAAGCCTCTAAAATTAAATGACTGCGCGCGCCTTTACTGGTGATCACTGAAAATTTGGTGGTAAATTTTCGTTGATGCGCTTCAATAGCGCGCATTTGATCTTTACTCGTCCAGCGCTTAGCAAAATGAGTCGGTAAAAAACCAATAAAACGTCCGGTTAATATCAAAAATGCAATACCTTCTCGATCTGTTGAAGTTGCTGTCGCATTGAGCTTTTTTTGTTGTTGTTTTATTACCCTAGCTTGCGGATAACTGGGCACTACCGCATCATAGTTGGCTAGTGCTTCGTCACTTATTTTATCTAATTCTTGCTTAAACAACGGATGTTGTTCACTACAATATAATAATGATTGCTCTTTATACAATGGCAAATAATTCAAACCCGGTAAGGTGCGCAATTCGGGCACTACACCAATATGTAATTGACCGTTTAAAATAGCCGCTTCAATATCATTTGGTGGGATCATGCGAATATTTATCACAATAGCAGGAGCACGATGCTTTAATGCGCTTAGTGCCCGCGTAATACGCATTTGTTCAATGGTGACTAAATTATCGGTAATACCAATATTGAACTCGCCGACTAAATCAGTATTAATGGCATTCATTTCAGCACGAAAATTTTCTAAACTACCCAATAATTGCAAAGTTGCTTGATAAACTTGTTCACCCTGCGCTGTTATTGAAAACCCTGAACGACCACGATGACAAAGTTTCATTTTTAATAACGATTCAAGCTCAGCAATAGCCAAACTAATTGCCGGACGGGTAATATTTAAATCAACTTCGGCAGCAGCAAAACCACCCGATTCAATCACCACTTTATAAATGCGCAATAAACGAATATGTGCATCACCAAGTTGTCGCGGTAATAAGGTTTTATCTTTGTTCATGCCTTTGCCTCACAACGTCGGCCATCTTATAGTTAACCATTTACTTAACTTAACTTTAATAAGTTTAAATTTAATAACCTATTAAATCATTGATAATAAGTTTTAGCAAATTACAACAAACATTGTTGAGGCAAAAATGAATAATTCAAATTCAACACACGGTTTAAGCCAAGCGCAACTTGACGCACATTGGATGGCTTTTAGTGGTAACCGAGAATTCAAAAAAGATCCGCGCATTATAGTTTCTGCACAAGGAAATTATTATACCGATAGTGATGGTCGTAAAATTTTCGATGGTTTATCAGGACTTTGGACTTGTGGTGCTGGTCATGCACGTAAAGAAATTGTTGCTGCAGTAAGCAAGCAAGCTGCCACGTTAGATTATTCACCGGCGTTTCAATTTGGTCACCCTAAATCATTTCAATTAGCTGAGCGCATCACTGAGTTAATGCCGGATGGAATGAACTCAGAGCGCTTAAATAAGGTGTTTTTTACTGGCTCAGGTTCAGAAGCAGTAGAAACCGCACTAAAAATTGCCCGTGGTTATTGGCGTAAAAAAGGCATGGGCAGTAAAACTCGTTTTATTGGTCGCGCAAAAGGTTATCACGGTGTCAACTTTGGTGGCATTAGCGTTGGCGGTATTGGCCCTAACCGTGCAATTTACGGTCAAGGTATTGAAGCCGCACATTTACCACATACCATGACGGCTGAAAATAAATATGCGAAAGGTATGCCCGAAAAAGGCGCTTATTTAGCTGATGAATTAGACGAATTAGTCGCCATGTACGATGCCTCGAATATCGCTGCAGTTATCGTTGAACCTCTGGCTGGTTCTGCTGGCGTTATTCCCCCTCCGGTAGGCTATTTAAAACGCTTACGCGAGCTTTGTACTAAGCATAATATTTTATTGATTTTTGATGAAGTGATCACCGCATTTGGTCGTATGGGCTCAAACACGGGTGCTGAAGAATTTGGCGTTGTTCCCGACATAATGACGGTTGCTAAACAACTTACTAATGGCGTTGTTCCTATGGGGGCAGTGATCGCTAAACAAGAAATTTACGATACTTTTATGGATACAGCTGGCCCTGAATATATGCTGGAATTACCTCATGGTTATACTTATTCAGCACATCCTTTGGCTTGTGCGGCTGGTTTAGCTTCATTAGATATTTTAGCCCGTGAAAATTTACCCGAACGCGTTAAATCTATCGCACCCTATTTTCAAGAAAGTTTACATGCATTAAAAGGTACACAACATATTACCGATATCCGTAATTATGGTTTAGCTGGCGCACTAAGTATTGCTCATGCCACTGTAAATGGTAAAGCAGAGCCCAGTAAACGCCCTTATGAAATAGCGATGAAAATGTGGAAAAAAGGCTTTTATGTACGTTACGGCGGCGACACTATTCAATTAGGCTTGCCATTTACCAGCGAGTTAACTGAAATTGACAGTGTTATTAATGCGCTCGGTGAAACATTAACAGCAATAGATTGATTTTTACTCTTTCGAAACGAGCTTCGAACTACAAGAACACAGGGATTTATCCCGACTTGCATTTATCGAAAGTAGGTTGGACTTTAGTCCATCAAACTATTGTTATAAACAATTTATCGGAATGAATTCCGAACGACAATTTACAGGAAAAATCATGACACAAAATTCTCAAGTAATAGGCCACTTAATTAATGGTGAAATTATCACCACTACTGAGCGTAGCCAAGAAGTATTTAATCCAGCGACGGGTGAAGCCACAAAAATAGTTGCATTAGCGTCACAACAAACGGTTGAACAAGCCATTAGCGCTGCCGAAGCAGCTTTTCCTGCATGGCGCAATACTCCACCGTTAAAACGGGCACGAGTGATGTTTCGTTTTAAAGAGTTATTAGAAAAACATGCCGATACTATTGTTAAACTCATCGGAGAAGAACACGGCAAAATTTCTCACGATGCTGCCGGCGAATTACAGCGCGGTATTGAAAATGTAGAATTTGCCTGTGGTGCACCAGAATTATTAAAAGGCGAACACAGCAAAAATGTTGGCCCTAACATTGACTCATGGAGTGAATTTCAACCACTGGGTGTGGTTGCTGGCATAACGCCATTTAACTTCCCTGCAATGGTGCCAATGTGGATGTATCCATTAGCCATTGTTTGTGGCAATACTTTTGTACTTAAACCGTCTGAACGTGATCCAAGTTCGGTAATGTTTATCGCACAATTATTAAAAGAAGCGGGCTTGCCTGATGGTGTAATGAAYGTAGTTAATGGTGATAAAGTCGCGGTTGATACACTATTATCTGACCAGCGCATCAAAGCCGTTAGCTTTGTGGGTTCAACGCCGATTGCTGAATATATTTACACCACAGCCAATGCTAATGGTAAACGTTGCCAAGCCTTAGGCGGCGCAAAAAATCATGCCATTGTAATGCCTGATGCTGATATGGATAACACCGTTAATCAATTATTAGGCGCTGCTTTTGGTTCATCAGGTGAACGTTGTATGGCATTGTCTGTTGCCGTTACTGTGGGTGATGAAGCGGGTGATGCATTAGTTGCTAAAATGACTGCAGGCATGAAAGGTTTAAGCGTTGGCGATCATCAAAATGCTAATAACGACTTTGGCCCAGTGATCACTCAAATTCATAAAGAAAGAGTTAATGGTTTTATTAGCAGTGCAGAGCAGCAGGGCGCAACTATTGTTGTTGATGGTCGTGATGTAAAAGTGGCTGGATTTGAAAATGGCTATTTTGTTGGCGCAACGTTAATTGACCACGTAACACCTGAAATGGATAGCTATAAAGCTGAAATTTTTGGCCCTGTGTTACAAGTAATGCGCGTTAAAACCATGCAAGAGGCAATGCAATTAATTAACGATCATGAGTACGGTAATGGTACTTGTATTTTCACCCGTGATGGTGAAGCAGCACGTTATTTTTCTGATCATATTCAGGTCGGTATGGTCGGCATTAACGTACCATTGCCAGTACCAGTGGCTTATCATAGTTTTGGTGGTTGGAAACGTTCATTGTTTGGTGATTTACACGCCTACGGCCCAGATGGTGTACGTTTTTATACCAAACGTAAAACTATTACCCAACGCTGGCCGTCAAGTGGTGTGCGTGAAGGTGTTTCTTTCGCTTTCCCTAGCTAGTAGAAGTTCATCTTATTGCCATTTTGCCCAATTTCATCGTCAATTGTACTTACTGACTATCGTCAGCGCCGTGCATTTTACTTGAACTTGAACAAAGTGGCTGTAAGCTAAACAACTACAAAACAATTAATTGTCCTACTTCGAAAAGCAATCTAAAACAGAATAAAAATGTCAGTTAAAAAAATTATAATACTCAATACTAAACCGGCTAAATTTGGCGAACATACTGATGAATTAACGCCAGATATGTTTGTATCTTCGTTACCCGTACAGCATTCACATAGTTATTATGAAAATGATGATCTTGGATTATATATAGGTGTTTGGGATACTACTGAGATGATTGAAACACCAGCACCTTATGCAGATGATGAATTTATGACCATCATTGAAGGTGCGGTTGAAATAAAAAACAATAACACTGGCAAAATTGAAACCGTCTTGGCTGACGAGAGTTTTGTTATTCCCAGAGGCTACGATTGCCAGTGGCACCAACAAGGTTATTTGCGCAAGTTTTATATTATTTCAGCACATCCAGATGAAGAAATGCCAGCTAAGCCCGTTGTTGAGAGTATTGTTTACGTTAATGATAAACGTAATAAAGCTTTTACTATGACCAGCGACGGACACCATAAAAAAGAACTTTATGTGGACCATTACAAACGTTTTTCTGCCGGTATTTGGTATTGCAATATACTTAACACACCACTGATGGAATATCCTGATAATGAATTTTTATTAATCAACAGTGGTGTATTGATCGCTATTGATGAAGATGCAAATGAACAAATATTTAAACAAGGTGACGCATTATTTATTCCCCAAGGGGCATTGTATAAATGGCGCGTAACAAATAATGTCACTATCACTTATGCAAAAATTAAAGGTAAGCCGGTGTAGTCGCACTAATTGTTTTACATAACTGATTAAATGGATTTCGAAAACGATGTGGTTTATTGCTATCAAAATAATAACTATCACCTGCGCTTAAAATAAAAACATCATTACCAACAGTTAATTCAATTTTACCATCAAGAATATAACCACCTTCTTCAGCGTTATTTTTTAGCATTTCAGTGCTACTATTGGCATTGGCATTGGCATTGGCAGGATAAGTTTTTATTAAAAAAGTCATTTGGCGACGCGGGAAAGATTTTCCCACTAAATGCATATGCACTTCACCAGAACCTATGTCCATCAATTCTTCTTGTCTATAAATAACTTGTTGAACGATTTCATTGCCATATTCTTCTGTAAAAAACTCAACCAACGAAATAGGAATACCATGCAATACTTTTTTTAATGAACTAATTGAAGGACTAACGCTATTTTTTTCGATCATTGAAATAGTGCTATTAGTTACGCCTGCTCGTTTGGCTAATTCACGTTGCGATATTTTTTTATGTGTACGAATTGCTTTTAATCTTGCACCTACATCCAATGGAGTGCCCTCTCATTTTTACATAATTAAATATTCTAACCCAACAAAGCAATCAACGGAACATTTAATTAACCTTGCATTTACATAGGTATTCGCATTACAAAAAGAAAAAACGTCCATAAGTAAATATTAATTCCTTGTATCAGCCTAAATTGGCAATATATTATTTTGCTGCTCGCGACACATATTCGCCGTTGCGCGTATCCACTTTAATGCGCTCACCAATTTGTACAAACAAAGGTACACGTACTACTGCACCGGTTTTTAAAGTGGCCGGTTTTCCACCTGTGCCCGCAGTGTCACCTTTTAAACCGGGATCAGTTTCAGTCACTTCTAACTCAACAAAGTTTGGTGGTGTTACTGAAATCGGTGTACCATTCCATTGTGTGATGGTACAAAGGTCGCCTTCAACTAACCATTTTTCGTTATCAGCGATAGCTTTATCGTCAGCGGCGATTTGTTCAAAGGTGTCATTGTTCATAAAATGCCAAAATTCACCATCGGCATAAAGGTAGGCTAATTCGCTATCCATAACGTCTGCGCCTTCAACACTTTCACCTGATTTAAAGGTTTTTTCTAAGACTTTACCGGAAATAAGCTTACGAATTCTAACGCGATTAAAGGCTTGCCCTTTACCCGGTTTTACAATTTCGTTGTCAAGAATATTGCAAGGTTCGCCATCAAGCATTATTTTAAGCCCGGCTTTAAATTGGTTTGTACTGAAATTAGCCATAATAATTTATTAACTCGAATTTTAAGAAGTAGAAAAACAATTGCCGCAGATAATAACCCAAATCACTGAAAATTTGCACACTTGTTGGCAAAAAGAATTAGCCGATGTAGTAACCGATCCTAAACAGTTATTAGAAATACTAGATATAGATGCAAATGCTTATCAACAACACTTTAACGCGCGACAATTATTTCCCGTGCGCGTGCCGATGCCTTTTATTAAACGCATGAAAAAAAGTGACTTTAACGACCCTTTATTAAAACAGGTAATGCCACTATGTGATGAATTTATTGACGTTGATGGCTTCAATCAAGATCCACTTGCCGAGCACGATACTGTTACCACAGGATTACTACATAAATATAAGCATCGCGTATTAATGATAGTAAAAACAGGTTGTGCTATTAATTGTCGCTATTGTTTTCGCCGTCATTTTCCCTATCAAGATAACAGCCCTAATAAAGTGCGCTGGCAAGAAGCATTAGCTTACATCGCTAAACACGATGAAATTAATGAAGTTATTTTTAGCGGCGGCGATCCTTTAATGGCAAGTGATCAGCATTTAGCATGGTTAGTTAACCAACTTGAAGCTATTCCTCATTTATCGCGTTTGCGCATTCATACCCGTTTGCCTGTAGTTATTCCACAGCGAATTACTCATTCATTAGTAGATATGCTAAAAAACAGTCGATTAAAAGCGACGATGGTTTTACATATTAATCACGCCAATGAAATTAATAATGAATTGAGTGATGCAATTGAACCATTACGAGTTGCACGTATTCCATTATTTAATCAAAGCGTATTATTAAAAGGTGTTAACGACTCGGTAATTGCATTAGCGGCTTTAAGTGAGCAGAGTTTTGATATTGGTATTCAACCTTATTATTTACATTTGCTTGATAAAGTACAAGGCGCTGCTCATTTTAATGTTGAAGAAGAAGTTGCCATTACCTTATATAAAGCCTTAATGGCTAAACTACCAGGATTTTTATTACCCAAAATGGTTAGAGAAATTGCCGGCGAAGCGAATAAAGCACCTATTTCTTTGACTTAATTTTTAGTTTCTCATCGTAAGCTTCTCTGGCATAATAACGACCGAATTTTAGCTTTAAATATCATGTAAACCTTATGCCTGAAAAAATCAATCAACAACTCCTTGATAATATTTCACAAATATTAAAACGATCTTTAGCAGCTGATGCGACTTTAGCGGATTTACGCAGTAAAAATAAAGCCACTTTTAAAGCCATATTTACTAAAGACGCTGGCTTTAATTGCTCTGACAATACTTTTCAGCCTTACGTAGAAGAAGTCGCAGACGACTTAATTTCTTGGCAAGGCTCTCAAGATAAAGCGTTATTAATTGCTTTAGTGAAAAAAATTGAAAAACTATTTACAGTATTGGCTAATTTTGAAAAAAATAATTCAGTAACAATACATTAAAAACCTGATTTATTAATTACACCAGAATACAAACGATTTTCAAACAAGAACTAAAAAGAACATGCCTATGCAGATAACTCAGGTATTTATACTAATCGTCATCTTCGAGTCGTTTTTATCGAAGATCTCGTACTTTTTGACGTAGATTCCCGCTTAAAAGACTGCGGGAAAGACGATCCTGAGCCAAGTGCATAGGCATGAAAAAGAATAAAATAGAGTAGTAGAACTTTTACGCGTGAATTTTTTCACATTTATATGTTTGTTTTACAAACAAAGTGGTATACTCGCGCGCAAATTTTTTACAAAATGATTTACATAAAACAGAGAAACCACAAATGGCAGATTTAGCTAAATACAGAAACATTGGTATTTTCGCGCACGTTGATGCGGGTAAAACCACNRMSNACAGAACGTATMTTAAAACTTACCGGAAAAATCCATAAAACGGGTGAAGTACATGAYGGYGAGTCAACAACTGACTTCATGGAACAAGAAGCTGAGCGCGGTATTACCATCCAGTCTGCTGCGGTAAGCTGTTTTTGGAAAGATCACCGTTTCAACGTTATCGATACTCCTGGTCACGTTGACTTTACTGTTGAAGTTTACCGTTCACTTAAAGTACTTGATGGTGGTATTGGTGTTTTCTGTGGTAGTGGCGGTGTTGAACCACAATCAGAAACTAACTGGCGCTATGCGAATGACTCTGAAGTTGCCCGTATTATCATGGTTAACAAATTAGACCGTATGGGTGCTGATTTCTACCGTGTTTGTAAGCAARTTAAAGACGTRCTAGGTGCTAACCCATTAATAATGACCTTACCGATTGGTACTGAAGACGATTTTGTTGGTGTTGTTGACCTACTTTCTGAAAAAGCTTACATCTGGGATGACACAGGTCTTCCTGAAAACTTCGCAATCACTGATATTCCAGCAGACATGGTAGAAAAAGCTGCTGAGTACCGTGTGAAGTTAATTGAAACAGCTTTAGAAGTTGATGAAGACATGTTRATGGAKTTCTTAGAAGGGGAAATGGTTCCTACTATAGAACAAATCAAAGCGTGTATCCGTACTGGTACTCGTGATATGACTTTCTTCCCAACTTACGGTGCCTCTGCATTTAAAAACAAAGGTATTCAATTAATTCTTGATGCTGTTGTTGATTACTTGCCTTCACCTACMGAWGTTGATCCACAACCACTTACTGATGAAGAAGGTAAGCCTAATGGTGAATACGCAATCGTTTCTGCCGATGAAWCATTCAAAGCGTTAGCATTCAAAATCACTGATGACCGTTTTGGTACATTAACTTTCGTMCGTATCTATTCAGGTACATTGAAGAAAGGCGATACCATTTTGAACTCGTTCACAGGAAAAACTGAGCGTGTTGGSCGTATGTGTGAAWTGCAAGCSGATGASCGTACTGAACTTACTTCAGCACAAGCCGGTGATATTATCGCAATTGTTGGTATGAAAGGTAACGTTCAGACAGGTCACACCTTATGTGATCCTAAGAACCCAATCATCCTAGAAGCTATGGTCTTCCCTAAGCCTGTAATTTCAATTTCTGTAACACCAAAAGATAAAGGTTCAACTGAGAAAATGGGKATTGCTATCGGTAAAATGGTTGCAGAAGATCCTACSTTTAAAGTTGAAACTGATCAAGATTCAGGTGAAACCATTTTATCTGGTATGGGTGAACTTCACCTAGATATCAAGGTAGATATCCTAAAACGTACTTAYGGTGTTGAATTGGCTGTTGGTAAACCTCAAGTTGCWTAYCGTGAAACGATYACTCAAGAAATTGATGATTCTTACACACATAAGAAACAATCTGGTGGTTCTGGTCAGTTCGGTAAAATTGATTACATCATTAAGCCCGGCGAGCCAAACTCAGGTTTCACCTTCACATCAAAAGTTGTTGGTGGTAATGTACCWAAAGAATTCTTCCCGGCAATCGAGAAAGGCTTCAAAGGCATGATGGATACTGGTGTTCTTGCTGGTTTCCCRGTATTAGAYGTTGAAATTGTATTATATGATGGTGGTTTCCATGCGGTCGATTCATCTGCTGTTGCCTTTGAACTTGCTGCTCGTGGTGCTTTCCGTCAGTCAATTCCAAAAGCTGGTGCCCAGTTAATCGARCCTATCATGAAAGTTGATGTGTTTACGCCAGACGATCACGTGGGTGATGTTATTGGTGATTTAAACCGTCGTCGTGGCATGATCAAAGATCAAGTTCCTRGTGTTTCTGGTGTGCGTATTAAAGCTGATGTACCACTTTCAGAAATGTTCGGTTACATCGGAACATTACGTACAATGACATCAGGTCGTGGTCAATTCTCAATGGAATTCTCTCACTATTCACCTTGTCCTAACAATGTAGCTGAAGTCGTTATTGCTGAAGTAAAAGAACGTAATGCTGCTGCGAAGAAAAAATAATTAATACCATTAATTATTAATGATAAAAGGATGCTTCTGCATCCTTTTTTATTGCTATAAATAATTTGAAAGCTAAACTTGCTTACTGCTTAGGTTGGCAATATTGATCACCATAATAATTATTTGCGTAGTTACAGTTAACTAACTCATTGCTATCTTGGTTATTGCTAGCTTGGTTTAAGTTAAAAATTGATTTTATGTAGTTGAAAATAGTTTTCATGGTAGTCACCTTTTTGAATTAAGATATTAAGTTAAGACGAAACCATTATGAACTGGCAACAACATTCAGTAAAATTACAAAAATCAATAATGTCATTCTATAAAACTAAACAGTGACCTATTAAAACTATAATCAAAGATTAGGGACTGACCATATATAGTGTTTTAGGGTCACATTTGTAGGTTGGCCTTTAGGCCATCATCCATAGATTTGACGGGCTGAAGCCCGACCTACAGTTTAAAATTGTTACCCTAAATAAATCAGTCCCAAAGATGAATACCAACTTTTTGATTAAATCGAGTCTAAATCAGTTAATTGTTTTGTAAAAATATCTTTAAGTATTGTTAATTCATTAGTTCTAACGTAATTAGGTCTAATAACTAAAGCAATTCGTCGGTGTGGACTGGGTTCATTTAAATGAATCGCTCTAAGTTCTGATTCATTATAAATYAATTGRTCTAATGCCATTTTSGGTACTAATGTTGTCCCTAGTTTACCGGCAACCATYTGAATTAACGTATGTAAACTYGCWGAATCAAAGTCTGAGTCTTGTTTASYTTTTTTGAATCGACACGCTGCTAATGCRTGCTCTTTTAAACAATGGCCATCTTTTAATAGCATCAATTTTTCAATTTCTAGTTCATCACTRGTAATTTCTTKTGTTTTGCTYGGGCATTCATCTTTATGACARACYAARTAAAAGTCTTCTTGCCAAAARTCAAAACTCATYAAKCCYTCTATWGGRTAKGGTAAMGCWARAATAGCGGCATCAATCTCTCCTGTTCTCACCATATCYACTAATACATGCGATTGTTCTTCAATAATTTTTAATTTRAAAYYRGGATATTGTTTTCTTACCTCGGGTAATACTTTAGGTAAAAGATATGGCCCAATGGTAGGGATCACACCAATACTCATCGGCGTCGAAAAAGGCTGTTTATTAGCCTGTGATATCTGTAGTAGTTCATCTAAATCGAGCTTTACCTTYCTCGCTTTATTAAGGATCAATTGACCATTATTGGTGACTAATACTTGTTTATTATTACGCTCAAATATCGTTGTRCCTAATTGCTTTTCMAGYTCMKTTATTGCSGTACTTAATGCYGATTGCGAGACAYTGCACGCTTCTGCTGCTTTTTTAAAATGTAAGGTCTTTTCAATAGCKARTGCATAATGCAGTTGTTTTAATGAGATCATAGTAGTAACGATTACTTTTATTGAACATAAAGACCATCTTAATCAGATCAATAAAATTAATCACTATAAAAAAACAGAACGTCATCTTCAAGTTAATCAATTTTAAAAAATCACCTCTCAGTTTTATGCTGTAGGTGAATTTATTTAAGCTCTATTCGTACAGCAATTTATAAAAATATGAGGAATTAACCATGTCTACAAAAATACTCACCCTCGCGGCTGCCATGTCAGTTGCCCTTTCKACAATGGCAATATCTGCTGAWGYTAATGCARGKGAAGCAAAAACCAATCAATTTTGGTGGCCAGAGCAATTAAATCTTAGCCCATTACGTCAACCTACYGCAAAATCAAATCCTTATGGAGAACAATTCAAYTATGCYAAAGAATTTGCAAGCCTTGAYTTARCTCAACTTAAAAAAGATATTCAAACAACACTAACCACCTCACAACCTTGGTGGCCAGCAGATTGGGGAAATTATGGCCCCTTAATGATCCGTTTAGCTTGGCATAATGCCGGYGTTTATCGGGTKAATGATGGTCGTGGAGGAGCAGCAGGTGGACAACAACGCTTTGATCCGCTTAATAGTTGGCCTGATAACGTCAATTTAGATAAAGCGCGACGATTATTATGGCCAATAAAACAAAAATATGGTCGTAAGCTTTCTTGGGGTGACTTATTTGTACTTTCAGGTAATGTCGCACTTGAATCAATGGGCTTTAAAACGCTTGGTTTTGCAGGCGGTAGAAGTGACGATTGGGAGCCAGATTTAGTTTATTGGGGGCCTGAAACCGTTTTTCTTAGTGATAAGCGTAGAGATAAAAAAGGCAAACTTAAAGGACCACTTGCAGCAGTTGAAATGGGTTTAATTTATGTCAATCCTGAAGGGCCGCATGGTAAACCTGATCCACTTTTAGCGGCTAAAGATATTAGAATGTCATTTGGACGTATGGCAATGAATGATGAAGAAATTGTTGCCTTAATAGCGGGCGGTCATACTTTGGGTAAAGCACATGGTGCAAAAAAACCTAACGAATGTGTTGGTGCGGAGCCTGCTGCCGCCAAAATAGAAGCACAAGGATTAGGTTGGAAAAACAAATGTGGCTCTGGCGTTGGCGCAGACACAACCAGTAGTGGTTTAGAAGGCGCATGGACAGTAACGCCAACACAATGGTCAACTAATTATTTAGATAACCTAATGAATTTTAATTGGGTATTAACTAAAAGCCCTGCTGGTGCAAAACAATGGACACCAAGTAATAAAGCCGCCAAAAATTTGGTTCCTGATGCCCATATAGCGAATAAACGCCATGCGCCTATTATGTTCACCACCGATTTAGCATTAAAAAAAGATGCTGATTTTCGTAAAATTGTTGAACGTTTTAGAAAAGATCCTGCCGAATTCGATCTGGCCTTTGCTAAAGCTTGGTTTAAATTAACCCATAGAGATATGGGWCCTAGTGCAAGRTATGTTGGTTCAGAAGTCCCTAGTGAAGTATTTTCATGGCAAGATCCTATTCCAACAGTGAATTAYCAARCCATKACCAGTAAAGATATAACTCAACTGAAAAAGCAACTTGTTGATTCWGGWTTAACTACCTCWGAATTAGTAAAAACGGCTTGGGCTGCGGCTTCTAGCCATCGAGTTACTGATATGCGCGGTGGTGCAAACGGCGCACGACTTAGCCTTGAACCGCAAAAGAGTTGGGCKGTAAATAATCCTAAAGAGTTAAACAAAGTGYTMRCTAAACTTAAAGCGATAGCAGATAAATACAACAATAAACAGACTAAAAAGAAAGTGTCATTGGCCGACTTAATTGTATTGGGTGGCGCAGCTGCAATAGAAAATGCTGCTAAACAAGCGGGTTATAACGTTAACGTACCATTTGTTGCCGGTCGTGCTGACGCATCACAAGCGCAAACTAATGTTAAATCGTTTAATAACTTAAAACCTAATGCTGATGGCTTTCGTAATTATTACAGCGATGCAAGCTACATGTCTCCAACCGAAATGCTAATAGACAAAGCCAATACGCTTGGTTTAAGCGTACCCGAAATGACCGTGCTTATTGGCGGTATGAGAGTATTAAATACTAACTTCGATGGTTCTTCTTATGGTGTATTGA
>NVTW01000040.1 GCA_002401725.1 Gammaproteobacteria bacterium | reverse complement strand
CCGATCACAAAGCGCTTGATTTTATGTTTGAGCAAGTGAAATTAGTAGCATTAACCGAAAATAAATCATGATGTGTTACACTGTGTACAATGTATTAAACGTATTAAATGTTTTCTAAATTCAATATTAAATAAGGCCAATACTATGACCACCACCATGACCATTAGATTAGATGAAACACTAAAAGAACGCTTAAATAAATTAGCGCTAACCTCTCACCGAACAAAATCTTTCCTTGCGGTTGACGCGATAGAAAAATATATAGAGTTAAATGAATGGCAAATGCAAGAAATTGAAACCGCGCTAACTGAAGCTCAAAACGGTGATTTTGCCACCAAAGAGCAAGTCGACGATATTTTCAAAAAATGGTCATAGCACGGAGCAATAACAAACCATGACAACTTTATACTCATGTTACCTCGAAATACTCCTTTCAGCGAGAGTTAAAAGGCTTAGAGGCAAGGCATTGATTGAAGAGAATGGTTGTTACCTTGTCGAAATCAATAACGCCGCATATAAGCCTTTTAAACTCGCCCTACGGGGACGCCTGAGAAAATCATGTTCGTCGTTGCTTCTTTTTTTAAGGGAACAACCATTAATAAAAACAAGCGCCTTGATCATTAATTGCTCAGGCGTCCTGAAAGAGACATTTTGAAGTATCATGAGTATACATATCAACTGGTTAAATAAAGCCTTAAAAAACCTAAACGATGAAGCGCAGTATATAGCGACAGACTCACCGAGTGCCGCCAAAAAAATGGTACAACAAATTCGTATTACTGTTGAACTGCTAGCAAATAACCCACCCCTTGGACGCCCAGGTAGAATAGTAGGCACAAGAGAATTAGTGATTGAAAATTTACCTTATATCATTCCCTATAGAGTACATAACCGCACTATAGAAATATTGCGCGTATTTCACACCTCAAGAAAACTACCGAGTCGTTGGTAAATTATTATGATGGTCACCTTCATTTCACAATGCGAAAAAAACGCCCTAAAGAAAACAAGGCGTGTGCTCGATGCCTTTGCCAATCGCATAGGTGATAACACATGGCAAACGTTAATCACCGAAGACGGTTTGCAAACGGTGAAAAAAATGCTGCGCCAAACCGCCAGTAAAAGCACTGCGGTGAGTTGTTTTTGGATACGTTCAAGGAGTCGAAGCCAGTTTTTGTGGGTGGTGGGGAATAAGGGGAAGTTTAATAGTGAGGGCGTAGTGCCGGTGAATACAACCAATAAAGAGGTGCCAATGGATATATCAAGAGACAAACCAATTAAAGGCTGTGTTTATGCAAATACGCAACTGCAACGACTCGAACAACATTTATTTGCTGTTGGTTTTGTTGCGCGACAGCTTTTTCTACATTTTTATTCTGATAAAAGTGCACAAGCCAATGCAACCTTCGTCGCTGGGTGTTTGCATGATATCGGAAAAATAGATCCAAGTTTTCAAGCGTGGGTAATAAAAGATAAGAGTAAATCGACTATTCCAGAAGATGGTCAGCATATAGAGGGTTTGAAAAAATTTAGTTTTGAAAATCATCCAAGACACAATGAAATATCGGTTTTACTTTGTCGGATCTTTAAATTAAAAGCGCTTAACCCCGAAAATAAAAAATCTGTTAGACATGCTGTTTATTGGCATCATGCAAAACCTTATAGAAAAATAAACACTAAAGGAAAAGATGGTTTTGAAAAGCTAGGCGATATTTATAAAAAAATGAATAAGTCTTTACAGGGTAATGCTTGGCCTTCAGTCGTACTTAACTCAATAGAGTTGTTAAATAAGGTATGTGAGATTGATTTAACTTACCATGACAAAGAAAAAAGTTTTTYGTCTCAGTGTTTCGATAGTAATCCTGATAAAGAGTTACTCGATGATATTGAATCTATGGATGTACCTAAATATAAAGAATACGATGAAAGTGATGATAGGCTAGAGGAGTTTAGAAAACACTCTAAAATCAATGCCAATAACAATGAAATAAGAGCTTGTTTAATTACTGCCGACAGGTGGGTTTCTTCATTGTCAGCACATGAGTTAGCTTCTGCTATTAAGCATAAAACACTGATGAAATTTATGGGTGAACAGCTTGAAGTTAGTCAAATTGTAACGGAAAGCAATTTAGTTTCCCATATTACTGAGTGCCTTAAATCTTTTCCTAATCCAGACCCTGAACGAACAAGAAAACAAGCTGATGTTGCACATAAACTAGCTGAGGATATTAAAGATGTAGGTGTACTTGCCGGCGCGGCAGGTTGTGGTAAAACTAAAATAGCACTTGAATGGGCAAAGTTAAAACACGCGCAGCAAATTATTTGGATTTGTCCTCGTGTTCAAATTGGGCAAGGTATTTTTACTGAATTAACCAATAGCCCCTATTTACCTGATGCAATAATAGAGTTGCATACGGGGGAGTTTAAATGCACAAATAGCTATGAAAATATCACTAACGAGAAAGAATATTTTACCGGTGATGTAGTGATAACCACTATAGATCAAATGTTGAGTAGTGTAATAAGTCATACCAAGGCGGATAGATTACTCAATTACTTATCGGCTCATATTATTTTTGATGAGTACCATGAGTATATCAATATGCCAGCGTTTAACCTTTTATTTGCTGAATTAATTGCCTCTAAAAAAGAGCTTAAAGGCGGTGGTAATACGCTATTAGTTTCTGCAACACCACATTATTGTTATTTAGAACAAACTCTTGATTTAGATAACGATTATGATGTGATTGAAATGCCTGCATTTAATCAAAGTCGTTATCAGTTTAATTTTTTACCGTACGATGAAAATACCCATGATGATAGTAACCCTCTGTATAAACAACAAAAAGCGATCACCTTTGTTATCAGTAATACCGCAATAACCGCACAAAAAAGTTTCATTAAAAATCAGCATGATGAAAATGCCATATTATTGCATTCCAAATATAAAAAGAGTGATAAACAGCAGTTGTTTGAAAGCGTCTTTGAGTCATTTAAGCGCGGTGGCGATAACCGATATGACCTGCTGAGGAGTGGTCCTATTGTACAAGCCTCTTTAAATATCAGTTGTGAATATATGATCTCAGAAATTACGCATGCTGAAAATTGTTTGCAACGCCTTGGGCGTTTAGATCGCTTTGGTTTGAACAGATCAGGGGTTAATCAATATACCATTGTGATCCCAGAGTCTTTATGTGAGGGAAAAGGCAGCGGCGGTGTTGCACGTTTTCTTTCATCAACAAACACCTTAGCAACAACCAAAGTGTGGATTGAGTTTTTGCGTGAGGCAACAGACCAAGGTAAAAAAATAGTCACCTTGCTTGACGTTTACGCGATTTATAAACAGTTTTATGAAAACTCAGCATCAATAAAGTTGATAGAAAGTGATTTACTCGCCAGCATGAAAAAAAGCTCAGCGTTAATTACTGCAAAAGTGTCTGAGCCGCAAACTATTTCGAAGCCAAAAAAAGACAGTAAGCAACGCGCCAAAATAAGTAAAAACTCACTACGTGGTGATAATCGTTTTGTGCAAATGGCGGTGTGTGATGTATCTATTCCTAATAACCCACTGATTACAAATGAGTATGCTTATAAAGTGCCTGTATTTGAAACTGATGGCGTTGATAATTTGACTGATTCGTTAGATCGAATTAGGAATACAGGATTGCTCGATTATGTCGCGCAAAAACATGGTCGTATAGAAGCTGCTCACCCAGTAGCAAAAGTTCCTGCTAATAAAATGACAGTGCGAAAAACATTATTAGAAAGCTATGCGAAAGATGCAGAATATCCAATTTATTTAAGTTATGCACCAACTGATTTAGATCAAAAGTTAGGTGAGAATATCGCTCATGATGAAGCTATTTACTATGGGGTATGTGATAAGCAACCCATAGGTTCAATTTCAATAAAACAATTACAAAACCAAAAAGGATAAAAATGATGGAAAAAGTAACAGGTATTAAAAGTGTGGATTTTAAAATTACAGCAGTCGGTCATGGTGTGGTTAATTGGAATGGGCCGACAGCATTAAGCCATGAGGGCACTAATGTGGATAATCACAGCTTACCTAAATTACGTGGCTATACAAATTTAACAGGAAGTATCAGTGAAAAAGGCTTTAAGTATAAGAAAGATATTACCGATATAGATTTTAAAAAGACTCCACTTTACATCAGTCAAAATTGTATTCGCCATCATCTGTTTAGAGATCAAGCGTTTGATTTACATTATGCTGCGGATAAAAATCTAACCACCGTATTAGCATCAATGACAGGTCTGATTCGCGGTTATGTCGTGCCATCGAGTCAATGTAAGCGTACCAGTCCTTTGATGCTTGAAGACTTCATTGACCAATTAGGTAACGGTAATTTTGAACAAATGGGACGTTCGGGATCAAAGGATGGAGGAAAAGATGATAAAGGAGATGATAAAAAAAGTAATTCTTTCTTTTCAAAAACGACCTTTGGTGATACTGAATATATTTCTTATGGCTCAATCAGTATTGAGCAGTTGCAGTTTATCTCTTTAGATAAGAAATTTGATCGTGCTTCAATGGTGATTAAAGACGGAGAAGGTGAGGGCATTGCTGAAACGGTGCGAGCATTTATTCAATCGTTAAATTCGGATTTAAAACCAGTTGTCACTTTTCATGAAAATTATGTGCGTAAAGGCACTATTTTTGAAGAAGGCGAAGTTGGGTTGTTATTAGATAATGATGCGATTCAAGCATTAGTAGAATATACCGTTGGAATGGTGTCTGAACTGTCCATTCGTCAGGCCAAAAGTTACATGTATGTTGATAAAGTTGAAATAGATTATAACGATAGTTCTAAAATGATGCGTATTAAACGTGATGTAAGTACCGTTTCAGAACAAGCTGAATTGGATTATGCTATTTATTTTTATGCTAAATAATCAGCGGAGCATGATATGAAAATCATAATTGATTATGAGGCTTCTTGGCGAAACTCATTTTTAGATGGTGATAATAATGAACCTTTGCCTAAAAAGGGACGAGGGTTTATTGGTTCAATGACCACGCTAAAAAAAGAAGGGAATTTTATTCGCCGTGAAGTCACGTTAGATACGGTGATGGGGCTATTGAATCGTTTAATAGGTGATCAACGTAAGTTGTACCAAGCTCGTGAGAAACAGTACGAACAAGCTTATTATTTTGAAGGTTTAGAGTCATTAGTTCGTTTTGAAGACAAACCTCAATATGAAAATAATGAATTGGTTTATATTCGAAATATGAAAGGTAGTAATGATCAAAACTCGTTTACGGGCATGATCAAATCAAATGATGGCATGTTTTCAGCGGATTATACTGATGAATTTTGGGGTGTTTTGGCGTTGGATTTTGATCAGCTTTGCCAGTTCATTATTTATGATGAAAAAGTAACCACTACGCTACAGGCTGATCCGTTAAGTATTATTGCTCGTTTAGAGTTGTTGGATAAAGAAAAAGCAGTAAACAATGAAGCTATTGCAAATAAAGTAGTTGAAGTACTAAATGAACAGTTTTCCGATCTAATAACGGATAAGTTGCCAACTCCATATTTAGAAAATAATGGAAAAATAAAGCCGCTTAAAATTTATTGTGCAGCTTTATATATACAGTTGTATAGGTTATCTGAGCGGTTTGATATAACATCGGCAAAAACGAAAGCAGGCGGTATTAGTGGTATCTCAAAACGAGGATTTACTAAGAAAAATTTTATGGGACGATTTACAACAGGTAAAGAAAAGAAAATTTGGGGTAATCCTTATGTTTTAAAAGAAAGAATAAAGGGTATTGGTGAAGTAACTTCAATGCTTAAAAAGGTAAGCGGCCAGCTTGAAATAACCATTGACATAGATAAATTTAAAGCCAAAGAACTTGAAGTAATGATTAAAAATGCGGGTGTTTCAAGTTTTTATTTGGGTAAAAAAGGATTGGCGTATGTCTCAAAAATTAGAGTATAAAAAGCAGGAGGGAAGGACATGAATCATTATCTTGAGATCAAAATAATACCTGATGCTGAAATGCGTGAAAGTGTTTTATTAAATAAGGTATATATCAAGCTCCATAAAGCCTTATTTGATTTAAAAAATAACCGTATTGGTGTGAGTTTCCCTGAATATAGAATAAAGCTAGGTAAGTTAATTCGAATTCATGGTGATCAAGCCATACTGAACGATCTTCAAGGTTTAAATTGGTTAGGTGGCTTAGGTGGGTATTGCAAAGTAAGTGATATTACTAAAGTGCCTGAAAAGTGTAAGTATCGAATAATTTCACGTAAACAAGCCAATATGACAGAGGCAAAGCTAAGGCGTTTAATTAAACGTGGCTCTATCAAACCAGACGAAGTAAATGCCTATAAAGCTAAGATGTTTAGTCAAGGTTTAGATCATGCCTTTTTAGAATTAGACAGTGGCTCAAATGGGCATTATCATCGACGATTTATTCAATTTGGTGATTTAATTGAACAACCAATAAAAGGCGAGTTTGATTTTTTTGGTTTAAGCAAGCAAGCCACAGTTCCTTGGTTTTAATTTGTTTTTAGCATTTGAATATTATGGGTTTAAATTACTTGTTTATAGAGAACCGAATATAGTTTATATTTTGTTCTCTAACATCTGTTGTATTCGGAGCAATAATCATGTCACTAGCAACACATATCAAACCCATTAGTTACTTAAAAGCCAATGCCGCTAAAATAGCTGCAGAACTAAAAGACGATGGTGAAGCCTATATTATCACTCAAAATGGCGAAGCCGCTATGGTAGTGCAATCGGTAGCAGAGTATGAGCAAACCCAAGAAACCTTAGCAATGTTGCAACTTGTTGCATATGGTGAGCAAGAAATATCCTCGGGAAAAACAATAGTAGCCAAGCAGGCATTTGCTGATGTTAGAGCCAAAATGGGCATGAGTGATGACATATAATATTTCATTGACAGAACAAGCGAGCCTTGATCTAGTGCAAATTATGGAATATTTTACCGCAAAAGTTAGCCTGACTTTTGCCGAGAAAAAACTGGTTGAAATAGAAAAAATGATTGAGTCATTATCATATCAGCCAAACAGAGGGCATAAACCACACGAACTATATAAAATTAATACATCTAAACAACTTGAAATAATTGTAGATAAAGTGCGTATTATCTACGAAATAAAGGGCAATGATATTTTTGTAACAGCAATATTCGATAGTCGTCAAAATGTAAAAGCTCATTTATTAAAAAGAATGCAGACGTTACATTGATACAAACCTAAAAAATTGCTCTTTAAAAATTTGATTAAATATTAGTAAGTTACAAACACACTAAAAATTTAGGTAAAAATACCCAAGTTGAACTAGTTAATTGTTGTAACTTACTTTTTTGCTGATACTCTATTGTTCACTGCCGCACAGGCAGCTTAGAAACTGTATTTTATGAAGATATTAAAGTGATTGATGTTCACTGCCGCACAGGCAGCTTAGAAAATAATGTTTACACGGTTCGGGAATGGCTCGAAGTTCACTGCCGCACAGGCAGCTTAGAAAAAACCCAGTTTTTTAGATTTAAAGCGTATGTTGTTCACTGCCGCACAGGCAGCTTAGAAACATTAACAAGCGGCTCATATACTTACAATGGCAGTTCACTGCCGCACAGGCAGCTTAGAAAGTGGCGTTAGGATTAAACGCATATAACGCGCCGTTCACTGCCGCACAGGCAGCTTAGAAAGAAAACAAAAATTGATGTAAAAATTAAGCGAGGTTCACTGCCGCACAGGCAGCTTAGAAATTTATTAGCTGAATTAATAGAAGGTAAATATGGTTCACTGCCGCACAGGCAGCTTAGAAATTTATCAATATTCATCATCTTTCTCCGTTAGTGTTCACTGCCGCACAGGCAGCTTAGAAAAGATGATTATATCGAGCAAATACGGAATAACTGTTCACTGCCGCACAGGCAGCTTAGAAAGAACTTTTGCAACTACTTTGCTAGACGTTGGCGTTCACTGCCGCACAGGCAGCTTAGAAATTATCACAGCAACAGAACAAACAAACATCAACGTTCACTGCCGCACAGGCAGCTTAGAAAAAGAATCAATCTCAGTATACATGTTTCCCTCAGTTCACTGCCGCACAGGCAGCTTAGAAATACAGTTGCCCGTCAAGAGCTTAAATTTCGCTGTTCACTGCCGCACAGGCAGCTTAGAAATACAGTTGCCCGTCAAGAGCTTAAATTTCGCTGTTCACTGCCGCACAGGCAGCTTAGAAATGAATCAACAATATTTTGAGACGTATCGAGCGGTTCACTGCCGCACAGGCAGCTTAGAAATATAAGTTCATCTTTATAATAATAATGATAGCTGTTCACTGCCGCACAGGCAGCTTAGAAATTAATTCAATACCGTTAGATAATAATTTTGTAGTTCACTGCCGCACAGGCAGCTTAGAAAATGTGGCAAGCTATCACTCATTTCACTAACAAGTTCACTGCCGCACAGGCAGCTTAGAAAATGACATAACGCTGTTTATCCGCGTGTCTAAAGTTCATTGCCGCACAGGCAGCTTAGAAAATTTACTGAACAATCTGTTAAACTCACGTCACGTTCACTGCCGCACAGGCAGCTTAGAAATAAATGGCATTTTTTAAACTTCTTTCCGCTACGTTCACTGCCGCACAGGCAGCTTAGAAATAAAAAAGCTGCTATAACGCCCATTATTTTCTGTTCACTGCCGCACAGGCAGCTTAGAAAATTAGTGACTTGTGGAGCAGTTTGCGGCATTAGTTCACTGCCGCACAGGCAGCTTAGAAAAAACAAGCATAGGATGAATATACTTATTATACGTTCACTGCCGCACAGGCAGCTTAGAAAGTCGATAATATCAAATATAAATAGCTTTTCTGGTTCACTGCCGCACAGGCAGCTTAGAAACATCTCATCAAAAAGCTTTGATAATTCATTGTGTTCACTGCCGCACAGGCAGCTTAGAAACTCAATGGCTGACGTGATACCGCCTGACATTGGTTCACTGCCGCACAGGCAGCTTAGAAACGTTGAAAATATTGCGTCGCCGCCTTTTTTCGGTTCACTGCCGCACAGGCAGCTTAGAAAGATAGCTCAAATATACCTAATTGATCAATTGGGTTCACTGCCGCACAGGCAGCTTAGAAAAATAGCAATTGGCGCTATCAATGCTGAACGCAGTTCACTGCCGCACAGGCAGCTTAGAAATATAATCAAGTTTTGTGGTGTCAGCAATAATTGTTCACTGCCGCACAGGCAGCTTAGAAACGAATATCTCAACTTGAGATTATAGCCAGTTAGTTCACTGCCGCACAGGTAGCTTAGAAATATAAGTGGCATCACGAAATAACACACTTTTCATTCACTGCCGCAATTTAGCACCTCATCAATCTCCGGTGGTTATATACCCCTCTGATTTATTTAAAAACGAGCAAAATGTAAAACCTATCTTTGGCGCTATTGTTTATTGTGGTATTGCCGGTGTGTTAGATCATACGGGAATATGGTTAGATGATAATACTATTGTTGAGCTTGATGGTAACGGTTTGATCAAGCCTATTTCAAGTCAGCGCTTTTTAGCAGAAAGGTCAGGCAAACAAATTTTTATTGCTTGTGATTCACTTGCCCAACCTTTGTCGTGCGAAATAGCAGCATAATACCAATCTCACTAAATACGTGAGCATTTCTACTTGTTAAAATCACCAACCACTGTGTTATTTGTTTAATAATTAGAACAACTAGTTATTAAAATAAATACCTTATGTTTGGCGATTTTTCCTACGTATAAAGTAGATCATCTAATTAATGAAAATGGTATAACGAGCAATAAAACAATTATTTCAATATCGGGACTATCATCTGTTAGAAAATAATTATCATCAATTTGTATGGCAGTGTTTTCAAGCCCAGGAGGGCGCGGTTACAACTTTTAGACAGTTGAATGAGCGCATAGCTAAATATTTTAATCGAAAAATATATTGGGATGTTGTTAGCATATGCTGATTTTTGACGTTAAAATAGTGGTTTGAAACACTAGATTGGAAAAATAGGTGCTTAAAGTATTTTCAAAATTTTTATTTTGGTTAGTCTTATTCATTCTTTTTAGCGTAGTTGCGGTATTATTTTTTAGTATTCAAACACAACCTAAAATTATAAATACTTCTGTGGTTGATGCTCGTTCTGCTCAGCACGCAAATTACTTTTTAAAACGGCTTAAATATTCATTCAATCCATCTCAGCAAATAAATAGTTTAGTGATAAAATCATCTGAATTAACTGCATTGAATGCCATTTTAACACGCAGTGAAGAACGCTTAGTGACGAATGCTGACATTGAAAAAAATAAATTAATTTTACACTTAACTTGGCAATTACCTTTTAAAGCTAAAAGCTTATTTTTAAATATAAAGCTAACTATTTTATCTTCTTTTAAGGGACTTAAAATAAGGACCTTAGAAGTAGGAGATATTACATTCTCGGGAAATGCTGTTTTATGGGTAGTGAAAAAGTCGTTAAATTTGATGCAAGCCGAGTTAGGAGAACAAGCTTTTAGCGCCATTAAATCAGTCAATATAAATCAGCAACTAATTGTTTTAAATTATCAAATACCACAAAATTTTAATTTACTAAATTCTCAAGGTAAAGGTCGATTATTTGTATTGCGTGATCAATTAGCTTTATTCGGTGATATTGACAAAATTCGTTTTTATTTTCAGCGTTTACTGCGTTTTACCAATCAAGATAAGGCTCCAACAACTTTAATTGATTATTTATCTACAATGTTATCGCTAGCAGCTCAGCAAACTATTATTAATAAAGGGGCTTTAGCAAAAGATGAAAATCAAGCGGCTTTGTTAGCTTTAGCTATTTATTTTGGCGATGAAAAATTTGAGTTGTTGGTAGGTGAAATTAGTCAGTTGTCGTCAAAAGAGCAGCAGCACAGAGAATACTTGATCACTCACGTTAAATTATCAAAACGTAATGACTTACAACAACATTATATTTATTCCCTTGCTATACAGATTTTTTCAAATATGGGGGTTAGCAATACTATCGGCGAATTAAAAGAATTACTAGACAGTAATTTAGGTGGTAGTGGTTTTAGTTTTGCTGATTTAATGGCTGATAGAGCAGGGACTAAGTTAGCAATGATCGCGACATATTCTAGTGAGTCTGCGCTTTACGTGCAGCATTTCTTTACTCCTCTTAAAAAAAATAAACAGTTAATAATTTTGCCATGTTTTGGTGATCTTGAAGAAGGGCTTAGTCAAGTTAATTTTGAACATAATTATCGCAATGTAAATAGCGAAGCTTACCAAACTATGATCGCTATTATTGATCAGCGTATTAGTCAGTTAGATTTGTATCGTTTTAGTGTTAATTAATTCTTGTTTCATTGCTTCGTTAATGCCATCGTTAATCGATTGTTCATTGTTACTTGAAAATATTAATGGCAGGGCTTGAGCCTCAATGTTTATTTTAATTAACCTAGCTTGCATCACAGATTGATCGGTTTGTACTTTCTTCATTAATAGAATTATTAATTGTTCTATAAGCTGTAAATAATGATCAGAAATGTTTTGAGGAAAATTATTTAAAGGCAAAGATAAGTTAAAAAGTGGCATAGAAGCATGCTCTACGAATGAATTTAATTTTTGTTTGATCTTTTGCTGGTTGTTTTCACAAATGTGCCATATAACATTATGATGAAGACTCGCTTCATTACATAACATTAAAGAGAGCTCAGGTGTTAATGGCTGCACTGATTGCTGATCGATGTCATCCTTGCTTGCGCAAGCAATTATAGTGAAATTATTATTTTTACTGGCTTTTATAATCACTTTCTTTTTGAATGCTGACCAGGTTAAAAAACTGTTTTTGCACCGTTTTTGGTAAGTTTTGTACCATTTTCTATATTGTAAATAAGTGATTATAATAACGATTGCGGCTAATAACAGTAACATTAAATAACGTGTATTTTTATTCGTTAAATCATTTAGTTTAGCTTGCGCCAAACCAACCTTTTTCTTGCTTTCATTTAAACGAGTCGTTAAGGTTTTTATTTCCACATCATGGTCGAATTTTTTGATCATTTGTTCATTTTGTAAACTCTTTTGTAGATCCACGTTAGTAAACATTTTTTGCTGCAGTTGATAAGCTGCTTTAAACTTTTGTTGTTTTACGTATAAAGATAATAAATATTGATTGATTTCTGCATTTAATGAAGGATATTTTGTTAAGTTTATCGTGGTTTTTAAGTGTTCTACCAAATTAATTGCATGCTCAGATTGACCAGTTTCTTCTGCTAACTTTGCTAGTTCAACGGCGTTTAATGCGAGGTAAAACTTTGAACTGCCCAATTCAAGGATATTTTGAGCGGAGTTTAAATATTTTTTCGCTTTAGTTAGTTGGCGATCAAGTAAATATGATTTACCAATTAAATACTGCATTTGGCCAATGTAATTATTACTTTTTATTTCTTTTGCAATAGTTAAACCATTGATAAAATGTACTAATGCTGTATCTATATCGTGACCTAAAGATAAGTAAATATTACCTAGCACGCGTAGTGATTTTATTTGCAAACGTTCTTCACTTAGTTCGCTATATAAGGTAGCCGCCTTTTTAGCATGAACTAGCGCTTGTTCATAAATATTTTGAGATTCATAGGCAATGGCTAATCTAAGCTCTATTGAGGCAATTTGCTTTTTAGGTGTTTTTTCATCTGACCGTTGTAGTGCTTGAAAAAAGAATTGATAAGCTTGGTCAAATTTATCCTGTTGAAAAGCGATGCGACCTGCAATAATTAAGGCATAAATGGTTTCGTTATTATCATTGAGTTGTTTTGCGCTGTTCAGTGCTTGTTGTGAATATTGTTGTGCTTTTGTTAATTGCCCTAATTGATTAAAAGCCTGTGCCATTGCTGTTTGTAGATCAAATTGTAAATTAACTTTTTGAGGATGCTGACTTTGTTCATTACTAGTGATCGCTTGTTTTAAATCTTTTATTGCTCTTGGGGTATTTCTAAATAAAATCCCATAAGTTTTTGCGCGTAATAGCAGACTTTTTGCAACATGGTAGCTATCTAAGGAAATACTTTTCGCTAATGCTATGGTTTGATCAAGCTTTTTTATGGTGGCTTCTTTTTGATGTTTTTTAAATAAAATATAGGCAAAATTGTGCTCGGCAAAATATTGTTTAATGTCTTTATGGTTATTATTTTGTATAAAAAGTTTAATTTGTTCGATAATTTTATCTTTAGGCTTATTAATATGTTCATTAATGTATGAATATTGATAGCTATTAATAAACGAAAAATTTTCTTTTTTTGAGCTAATATTTTGTGTTACACCTTTAAGTGAATAAGTAATAATACTGATAAAGAAAAATAGCAGAATACAGCGGTGTAGTGTTTTTAAATTCTGCTTAAAGTGTATTTCTTTATTCGAGTGTATTTTACTAAGCATAGTGTGATTACTCTAAGGTTTTATTGTTTTTATATTACTCAAAAATAGAGTTGCCTACTCGTAAAATAACACGAGTAAGCATAGCTAATAGTACAACTATTCAAATAACGACATAATGTTTTTGATATCAAGCAATGATTTTTCACCACTAATACGATTTTTAATTTCAATTTGTTGAGCATCTAAATTACGTTCGCCAATAATAAGTAATATTGGTGTACCAATTAATTCGTGGTCGGCAAACATTACTCCAGGGCGTTCTTTACGATCGTCAAATAGTACATCAATGCCCGCTTCTTGCAGTTGCTTATAGATGTTGTTAGCAGTTTCTTTTACACGAGACGATTTGTGCATATTCATTGGTACAATCACGGCTTGAAATGGTGCAATGGCTGCTGGCCACTTAATACCGTATTTGTCGTGGTTTTGCTCAATTGCAGCTGCCACAATACGAGAAACTCCAATACCATAACAACCCATAGTTAAGATTTTATTTTTACCTTGTTCGGTTAGTACAGCACAGTTCATCGCTTGTGCATATTTTTCACCTAATTGAAAAATATGACCGACTTCAATACCACGTTTAATTTCAAGTTTACCTTGTCCACAGGGGCTAGGATCGCCAGCAACAACATTACGGATATCAGCAACGCTATAATCTTTGCAGTCTCTATCCCAGTTAACACCAGTAAAATGAAAATTATCGTCATTGGCACCACAAACAAAATCGGCTAAATGGGCAGCGCTGCGATCTATAATAACTTCAATAGGTAAGTTTACCGGACCAATTGAGCCCGCTTTACAATTTACCGCGGTGAATATTTCTTCATCACTGGCAAAGGTTAATGGTGTTGCTATTTGCGGTAAATGTTCTGCTTTAATTTCGTTTAATTGGTGATCACCTCTTAATACCAAGGCCACAACTGGGGTTTTACTCCCAACCACTAATAATGTTTTAACGGTTTTGGTTATCTCTACTGATAAAAATTGTGCAAGGTCATTAATAGTTTTAACATTAGGCGTTGATACTTTATTTAATGATTGCTTTGCAGATAAGCGTTCGCCTTGAGGAGCTAATGCTTCCGCTTTTTCGATGTTAGCGGCATAGTCGCTGCTATCACTAAAGGCAATATCATCTTCACCTGAGTCAGCTAAGACATGGAACTCATGAGAAGTTTCTCCACCAATTGAGCCAGTATCAGCTAATACCGGGCGATAATTCAAGCCTAAACGCTCAAATATACGACAATAGGCGGTAAACATTTTTTGATAGGTTTCATCTAAACATTCTGCGGTTAAGTGGAATGAATAAGCATCTTTCATTAAAAATTCACGGCTGCGCATCACACCAAAACGTGGACGAATTTCATCACGGAATTTATTTTGTATTTGAAATAAATTAAGCGGTAATTGCTTGTAACTGCTAATTTCGTTACTGACTAATTTTGTGATCACTTCTTCATGAGTTGGACCTAAAACAAAAGGGCGCTGGTGACGATCTTTTAAACGTAATAATTCGGGGCCGTAATCTTGCCAACGTCCCGATTCTTCCCATAAATCTGCGGGTTGTACCATCGGCATTAATACTTCAATTGCGCCAGCGCGTTGCATTTCTTCACGAACAATATTTTCAACTTTTTTGAGTACTTTTAAGCCAGTAGGCAACCAAGTATATAAGCCAGAGGCAATATTACGTACTAATCCGGCACGCAACATCAGTTGATGGCTAATAACTTCGGCACTGGCTGGTGTTTCTTTTAATGTAGAAAGCAAATATTGACTGGTACGCATTAAGAGTGGTTTCCCTGATAGAATAAATAATATAACTAAAAATTGGCACTATTCTAACAGGGCACTAGCATTCGAAAAAGTGATAAATACTAAAGGACTTATTTATTTTTACTTAAAAGTATAAAATTGACGGTTGACTTGTTATTTGACTTACTAATTAATAGATCATATAAACATATTAATGGGTAGGGTGTGTAAAGGAGTCAAATACATGGAAATATTATTGATTAAAAACATGATCAAAGGAAATACTCATGATAATACGATTAATATTAAAGGGATCGCTAATAAATTGGGGATAGAGATATTAATTACTAGCCATCTAAGTACAGATTTAGCACAAGTATATGTTGATGAAAACGATAAGCCAGTTATTCAAATAAATGAAAATACAGATCTAGAAACTAAATATACCTTGATGGTTATCGCCATGGCAGATTATATTTTAAAACCTAAAAAAGTCAGTAAGACAGGGATTATTTACGATATGTTTTTTCTTGATGATATATTTTCACAACGCTATCACTATAGAATGTTGCTCGCAACCCGATTAGCATTTCCTGAACATGTCATTGAGAAATTGTGTAATAAAGTGGCGACAATAGGTGAAAATGATATAAATTACATGAATTTTGTACAGCAATCTAATTATTTATCACAATTTATTCGCAGCTGTATAGATGATAGTTCAGCATTGTTTTTAATTAAAAACACCAATGACTTACCTATTCAGACTTAGTCATTGGTCGTTATTAATTTATTTATGCGAAATATCTAAATAACATTTAGATTACGTCGCATGTTCATTTTTTGTTTATATAGTGCTTGATCTGCGCGTTCAAACACCGATGCTTCATTGTCTGCTCTGTTCATAAAAGTACAGCCTAAACTGCAGGTTAACTTATATTTAGATAATAAAGGATCGTTGTCTATTGCGGTATTTATTCTATTCTCAATAATGTGCAGTGAATTATCACTGGCATTTTCAACGATAATAGCAAATTCATCACCGCCAAAACGAAATACACTATCTGAATCTCGAATGCTGGCGATCATTGCGCTAGCGACATGCTTAAGCACTAAGTCTCCAACCTGATGACCATAAGTATCGTTAACTGCTTTGAACTTATTTAGATCACCTAAAATTAAACCAACGCGAGTTTGCTGACGATTAGCATGATGAATTGCACGGGTTAATTGTTCGTCAAAATAACGTCTATTTCCTAAGCCAGTTAATCCGTCTTGCATGGCAAGTTTTGAGGTCATTTCAAAATTAAGAGCATTTCTTAATGGATAAAGTAGGTGTTGATGTAATTGGTTGAGAATTTTATACTTAGATAAACTAATTGGCTTATTGACTGAATATGTGAGAGTACCGATAAATTCATTGCCAATTTTAAGCTCAAAGCTGCGTTCCACTTTAGCGGTTCTACTACCTTTAATACAAGTACTAAAGTCTTGGTTTTTAAAGTATAACCCTGAAAAATCAACCTGCTTTTCTGCTTCTTTAGAAAATATATTAAGCAATTTTTCTACGTTTAAGGTTGTTTGTAAACGTTCTAATAAAACTAAACCCGGTATAAAGCTGTCATCATGGTTAATATTAAATACACTAAGAGCATTGTTATCGGTGAAATGATGTTCAAGTAAATTTAATGTTTGCATGCAAGTACCTTAGAGTGTTTATTACTGAGATGCTAGGCTTAATGCAAATATCATACCTAATGATTTTAATGGTTTTGTTATATGTAATATTATGATTTATAAACGATTAATATTATAACTATGCTATCATTAGTAAATGCCATTTTATTGCCGGCAAACACTTGCCGCTTGGTATGTTTTATAAGGGAGCTTCATGGCCAGTCATATAGAAATTCTTGCAATATTAACTAGCGCAGTGTTCTGCGTGTGGTTATTTCGCCGTTTAAAATTACCGGCGATACTAGCATATTTAGTTGCTGGAACCTTAATAGGTGAACATGGTTTAGCATGGGCAAGCGACCAAGCAGACTACGAAACATTTGCCGAGTTAGGCATTGTGTTTTTATTGTTTACTTTAGGATTAGAGTTCTCATTACCAAAATTACTCGCCATGCGCCATTTGGTTTTTTCTATTGGTGCTTTTCAAGTGGGAATTTCATCGTTAATTTTTCTAGTTATTGCCATGCTGTTAGGCGAAAATTTTGCCAGTGCATTTGTTATTGGTGGCGTTTTAGCTTTATCTTCAACGGCTATTGTTATTCGTCAATTAAGTGAGTCGGGTGCAATAAATCGAAAATCCGGACAAATATCAGTGGCGATACTGTTGTTTCAAGATGTCGCCGTTGTTCCCTTGTTGATCATCATTCCTTTGCTTGCTCAAGATAGTAACTCTTCAATGTTACTGGAATTGTTGTTTGCTATTGTCAAAGGTGTGTTTGTTGTCGCTATATTATTACTTGGTGGTAAATGGTTATTACCGAGATTATTTAATATTATTGCGAAAGTGCGTACCGATGAGCTTTTTGTATTAACCACGTTATTGGTTACTTTAATGGCCTCGGCATTAACCCAATGGTTTGGCTTATCAATGGCATTAGGGGCATTTTTAGCAGGGATGATGCTTGGAGAAAGTCAATATAAACACCAGCTAGAAGCTGATATTCGCCCATATCGTGATATTTTATTAGGTTTATTTTTTATTACCGTAGGAATGAAATTAGATATAAGTATTTTGGTCTCGCAACCATTAACCATTATTGCGGTACTCGTTAGTTTTATGCTGATTAAAATTGCGGTAATTAATATCTTGGCAAGGCGAGCAGGAGAAGGTAAAAAAGACGCATGGGCATCGGCATTTATGCTCGCACAAATGGGGGAATTTGGTTTTGTATTAATTGCTCTGGCTAGCCAATTTAACTTATTTGCTGAACAAACCTCTTCAATATTATTGGTGACGGGTGTCATTAGTATGGCAATTACACCTTTTATGGTTGAGCATGCACGGAGTTGGGCAATAACTATTTCGCATGAACCTCCGAGTGAAATTGAAGAAAAAGCATCAAAGCAGCTATCTAAAAAATTAAAAGACCATGTTATTATTTGTGGCTTTGGTCGTGTTGGACAAACAGTAAGTCGTTTTTTAAAGCAAGAGTCGATAGACTTTGTCGCCATTGATATTGATCCGTTACGAGTTAAAGAGTCGCGAGAAGCAGGTGAAAATATTTTATTTGGCACMTCAAGRCAAACCGAAATTTTAAACGCGGCTGGTTTAGATCGAGCCAAACTTGTAGTTATTGCTTTTGGTGAAGACAAACAGTCGTTAGAAGTTATTCAAAAAGTACGTTCACTTTCAAAAAATGTGCAAATATTAGTGCGAACTCGTAACGATGATCATTTAGAGCTAATGCAAGCTGCTGGCGCTAATGAAGTTGTTCCTGAAATATTGGAGGGCAGTTTAATGTTAGTCTCACAAGTATTGTCGTTAACTGGCGTACCATTTTCTCGCATATTTCGCCGTGTTCAAAAAGAGCGTAAAGCACATTACAATCATCTGCATGGTTTTTACCAAGGTGAAAAAACTGATTTAGGGCCGAACGCTATTGATCGCATAGAGTTTGCTCATGCGGTGCTTTTAACTGAAAATGCTTTTGCCATTGATCACACGATTGAGTCGTTAAATTTTAGTGAACGTCGTGTAGAGTTGATTGCTTTAAGACGCAATGAAGAAGAAATAGAACAACCACCTGTCGACATGGTTTTACAATCACAAGATACGTTAATTATACGTGGTAAACCTCGGCGAGTAGAACGTGCTGAACGATTTCTACAGCGGGGAAGCTGATTATTAGTTTGTGCTAAATGTAATGCATTAAATCGATAAAAACGAGCGAATGCCTTCTTCTTGAGCTAATGCATCATTAAAACCAAGCTTGATCAAGTCTTGACAAAAATGTTTGTCAAACAGTAAATAGCTCAGAATACTCGATTCACTATCATCAGATACACCTATAGTGCGGAGCAATAAGCGAATTGATAAAGGTATTTTATCGTAGTATTTCAATGCGATAATATTAAAATCGTGGCTTGGGTTAATGAGAAAATTATCAATGTTTTTTAAACCTTCGGGCATAGTTTGCTGATTTTTATCAATGAGTTTAACGGTGCTATTAACGCGCTGCATGCGCTCTAAATCGCTCTGTAAGGTATCCGCAAAAACGCTATCAAGCATATGCCCAGCAACGGTTGCTATACTTGGTGGGTGAGGGTTGTTTTCTAATTTATGTAAAGTTTCTTTAGGTTGTTCTACACCAATAATAAAAATACGTTCTGCGCCCAAATGAATGGCGGGGCTTAATGGCGATAATTGATGGATTGATCCATCGCCAAAATGTTCGTGACCAATTTTTACCGAGGGAAAAGCTATCGGAATAGCCGAAGAAGCCATTAAATGATCGCAAGTTATTGGGCTTTTATTGCCCCTTCGTTTTGCTCGACACCAAGGAGTAATGTTGCGGTGTGATTGATAAAAACTAATAGAGTCACTGGAGGAATAACTTGAAGCAGTAATAGAAAGTGCTGATAAATAACCTTTGAGAATGTTTTTATCAATGCGTTTAAAGTCAACTACACGGTTAAGTAAATGACGTAATGGTTCATTATTTAAAATACTATGTGCTGACTTATTTGCATAATCAGCTTGGAAACTGGCAAGGAATCCTTGCGAGATATGTCCAAATACATTGGCAGCGTTACTTGAATATATTTGGTCAGTGGTTAGGTTTTTCCACACCCATTCAAGCTTTTTTACACCTAAATGAAAACATGATGCGTAACAGGCAAGTGCTGCGGCATTGATTGAACCTGCAGAAGTGCCACAAATAATAGGAAAGGGAATACCATGATTACGTGGCATAAATTTAGCAATAGCACTAAGTACTCCTACTTGGTAAGCAGCACGAGCACCACCACCGGTAAGTACTAAGGCACTTCTACTGCCGCGATAATTTATCTTAGACATAAAGTTTTAATATTTTTTAATTTTCAATAAAGTAGTATAACTAATTATAAGTATATCTAAATTAATCAATATTTGGTCGATAATTTAAAATTAAGACGAAAAAAAAACCAGCCAAGGGCTGGTTTTTTAAATGACAAGAATTATTAACTAGAAAATTATTAAAACTAACAACTACCAGCTAATTAAATCTAACTGCCGACGCGAGCGTTGGCAGCGTCAAATAAAGGTGACTCTTCGTTGATAAGGGCTAGGATTGAAGAAACGGTTTTCTTTGGTAATTTACTAATCATCAAAGTGCCGGTTTTTACAGAACCTTTATTAGCCGCAAATTGTAGAAGATTCTGACCATTACACTTAATATTACCAAAAATCTTACGAATTTTTAATCTATTTGACTTTAAAAATGAACGCATGCGTTTTTTGTTATCCGCGGCGACATACTCACAAACGCTTTGAGCGATGTTAGCAGCCTGTACCTTTGGAGCAGTAACTACAGACGTTAATAATAAAGCAGTGATGGTAGAAGCTAATAATAATTTTTTCATTTTAATAACCTTAAATAATTGGATTAGTAAAAGAAAAAACCACAGGGTAGTACCTAAATAGGTAACTCCGCTGCCATGGAACGATTAGTTGTTTGTAAAAACAACCAAAGGTCTTTAGGCCGGTGGTTTTGCGTAGCACGTTTTCGCATGCCTTGCCTTTTCTTTGTCACTTTCAGTATCACTAAATATTACTGACAATGCAACTAAAATGTAGCAAACGGCACAAAAAAACAACAAAAGGTAAGAATAAAATATTATTTTGCTTCTGTTTTACAATAAGTTAATGATTTAGTTAAAACTGCATTTCAGGCACATCAACAGGAATAACTAATTCGCCTTCGGTGAGTTTAATTATTTCTGCAACACTCACGCCGGGCGCGCGTTCAAGTAGGTGAAATTTACCGTCTTTTATTTCAATAAAGGCTAAGTCAGTTAATACACGTTTTATGCAACCTTTGCCAGTTAAAGGCAGTGTACAGTTACTTAATAATTTTGATACACCATGTTTAGATGCGTGGGTCATAGTGACAATAATGTTATCGGCACCTGCCACTAAATCCATTGCACCACCCATGCCTTTGATCAGTTTGCCAGGGATCATATAAGAGGCGATATTACCGTTAGCATCAACTTCGAATGCGCCTAAAACAGTTAAATCAACATGCCCACCACGGATCATCGCAAAAGACTCTGCACTATCAAAAATTGATGCTCCTTTTGCCATCGTTACAGTTTGCTTGCCGGCATTGATCAAGTCGGCATCAATTGTTTCTTCCGTAGGGAATTGTCCCATGCCTAACAAACCATTTTCAGATTGCAGCATTACGTCCATATTGTCAGGTACAAAGTTGGCAACTAACGTGGGAATACCAATACCTAAATTAACATAAAACCCATCTTGCAATTCTTGGGCAACACGCTGGGCAATTTGTTCTCTTGATAAAGCCATAGTTATTCTCCTGCTGCAGTAGATGAAGGTTGCACCGTTCGTTGTTCGATGCGTTTTTCAAAAGTGCCTTGAATGAGACGATCAACATAAATACCCGGCGTATGAATTTGATCGGGATCTAATTCACCCACTTCAACAATTTCTTCTACTTCAACGACGGTAATTTTACCTGCGGTTGCCGCTAATGGATTGAAGTTTCGAGCAGTTTTTCTAAACACTAAATTACCGTAACGATCGGCTTTCCATGCTTTAACTATGGCAAAATCACCAGTGATAGATTCTTCTAAAATATAATCACGACCGTTAAATTGACGTTCTTCTTTACCCTCAGCTACTGGGGTGCCAAAACCGGTGGCGGTAAAAAATGCAGGAATACCAGCCCCACCAGCACGCATTTTTTCAGCTAATGTGCCTTGTGGTGTCAATTCTACTTCTAATTCGCCGGCCATCATTTGACGTTCAAATTCTGCATTTTCGCCGACATAAGAGGCGACGATTTTTTTGATTTGTCGATTCGGTAGTAATATACCTAGACCAAAATCATCAACACCACAGTTGTTCGATACTAGCGTTAATCCTTTAATGCCTTTACGTTTTATCTCGCTAATTAAGTTTTCAGGGATGCCGCATAAACCAAAACCACCGGCAATTACTGTCATATTATCTTCTAAGCCTGCCATGGCTTCCTCGTAGCTTGTTACTACTTTGTCAAAACCTGCCATATTTAAATCCTCTTGCTATTTTTAATTATTGTGTTTTGCACGATAAGCATTTGAAACTTTTGAAATTGGCTCTTTACCTAATTTATCACTAATAAACCAACCCGCGTCGAGTAATTTTTTAAAATTAATACCAGTGTCTATGTTTAAACCATTGAGTAAATACACCACATCTTCAGTGGCAACATTACCTGAAGCGCCCTTAGCATACGGACAACCGCCTAAGCCTGCAATGGCACTATCGACTACCTTTATACCCATTTGTAGAGCGGTGTAAATGTTAGTTAACGCTTGCCCATAGGTATCATGGAAGTGCACCGCGAGCTTTTCAATAGGTACTTTTGCACTAACTGCTTGTAGCATTTTTTGTACACTTGCTACCGTGCCAATACCAATAGTATCGCCTAATGAAACTTCATAGCAGCCCATTTGATACATTTTTAGCGCAACGGCAGCGACTTGTTCTGGAGTTATATCACCTTCATAAGGACAACCGATCACACAAGAAACATAACCACGAACCTTAATGTTGGATTTTTTAGCAGCTGCTATTATAGGGACAAACCGCTCTAATGATTCCTCTATAGAACAGTTAATGTTTTTCTGACTAAAGCTTTCTGAAGCGGCACCAAAAATAGCGACTTCGTCAGCGTTTACGGCGAGAGCATTTTCAAAACCACGCATGTTAGGGGTTAATGCCGCGTAAGTAACACTGGGTTTACGTGTTAGTTTTTTAAATATTTCTGATGAGGTAGCCATTTGCGGCACCCATTTCGGTGAAACAAAACTACCACTTTCAATGTAATTAATACCTGCATCAGCAAGTTTGTTAATCAGTATTATTTTATCATCAGCACTAATTAACGTTTTCTCATTTTGCAAACCATCGCGAGGGCCTACTTCAACTATTTTAACCGTTTTAGGGAGAGTGTTTGCTAGTGTCATAGTTATTCCTCATTCGCTGGCGTAAAAGCCAGTAATTCAGCGCCACCATCGACCATTTCGCCCGCTTGAAAATAAATAGCCTCGACTAAACCATCGGCTGGTGCTCGAATAGTATGTTCCATTTTCATCGCTTCCATGATCACTAGGGGTTGATCTTTTGCCACCTTGTCACCTGCATTGATTAACACGCTCACCATAGTGCCATTCATCGGTGCGGTTAAGCCGCCATGATTATCTTGTACATCTTGAGTGCCACAGTCGGGTTGCACATGAATAAAATTAAACACCCCATTTTGACGAAATAAACTAATGTGTTGGCCATGATGACCAATAGTTGCGTGGCTGCGATAGCCATTGATACTAAATTGCAGCACACCATTATCGATACTGCCTTGGCAATCAAGGGTTTTACCATTCACGGTGATCAAATAATAACTGCTGTTACCTTGACGTTTTTGTTCAATAGTTATTGGATATTCAATATCTTGGTGTGACAATATAATTTGATGCGTGTGTGGTTCGTTTAAACGCCAAGCGTTAGTGTGATTCCATGGAGAATAAGGATCATTGGTATCGGCGGCATCAATTTTGGCTTTATTGGCTAATGCTAACACTAAATAAAGTGCTGCCATTGGTAGCTCATCAGCAAGTGTTTGTTCATCTTGATGGAATATTTCTGTTTGGTTTTTTTCAATAAAACCGGTATCAATATCGGCATTTATGAAAGACTTTGTTGTCGCTAAATTATAAAGAAAATCAATATTAGTGGTTACGCCATTAATGCGATATTCAGATAACGCTTTAGCAAGACGTTGTAGTGCTTTTTCGCGGTTCTCATCCCAAACGATCAATTTAGCGATCATCGGATCGTAAAACACACTGACTTCATCACCTTGACGAACACCAGTATCAATACGTACATGTTCACTGGCTAATGGTGTTTGTAAAAAAGTTAACGTGCCTGTTGCGGGCAAAAAGTCATTGTTGGCATCTTCGGCATAAATACGCGCTTCAAAAGCATGGCCGTTAATTTTTAACTCACTTTGTGTTTTCGGAAGTGTTTCACCAGCGGCAACACGCAATTGCCATTCAACTAAATCAATCCCTGTGATCATTTCTGTAACCGGATGTTCAACCTGCAAACGGGTGTTCATTTCCATAAAATAGAAAGAGCCGTCAACATCTAACAAAAACTCAACCGTACCAGCACCTTGATAACCTATGGCCTGCGCTGATTTTATCGCGGAATTACCCATTTGGGCGCGTAATTGCTCACTCATACTAAAGGCTGGTGCTTCTTCAATAACTTTTTGATGACGACGCTGTACTGAACAATCGCGCTCAAATAAATACACTGCATTGTTGTGATTATCACAAAATACTTGGATCTCAACATGACGAGGTTGAGTTAAGTATTTTTCAACCAACATCGTATCGTCACCAAAAGATGATTTAGCTTCACGTTTTGCTGCAGCTAAACCTTCGCTAAATTCACTTTCATTCCATACTTGGCGCATGCCCTTACCGCCACCGCCGGCGGTGGCTTTTAGTAATACTGGATAGCCCATATCGTCAGCAGATTTTTTTAATATTGCGGCATCTTGATCATCACCATGATAACCCGGTACCAATGGTACATTGGCTTTTTCCATGATGTTTTTAGCGGCAGATTTTGAACCCATGGCTTCAATTGCGCCAACAGGAGGACCAATAAAAACAATATTTTCTTTGGTGCAGGCTCTACAAAAATTGGCATTTTCAGATAAAAAGCCGTAACCGGGATGGATCGCTTGTGCGCCCGTTTTCTTGGCGGCGGCAATCACTTTATCACTTAATAAATAGCTTTCTCGGGAAGGTGAAGCGCCTAAATAAATCGCTTCATCTGCCATATGTACATGCAAAGATTCAGCATCGGCATCTGAATAAACGGCAACGGTTAAAATACCCATTTTTTTAGCGGTTTTAATAACGCGACAGGCTATTTCACCACGGTTAGCGATTAATATTTTAGTAAACATTTTGCTCTTACTGTTGGTATTATTCGTTGTCATGATTGATTATTTCTCGCTTGCTGATGAATTTATTGCTTGTTGCCATGCAGGGTTACGTTTTTCAAAAAAAGCGCCTAAGCCCTCTTGTCCTTCACTTGATACTCTTAATTTGGCAATGCGCTCGCTAGTATCTTGGAGTAATGCCGTATCAATACTTTGATAAGCAACATCAAAAGCAAGCTGTTTAGCTGCACGTACCGCAATTGGCGCGTTGTTAAGTAGGGTAGTGACCATTTTATCGACCTCAATATCAAGGTTTTCCAACGCAACTACCTCATCAACCAAACCTAATTGTTGTGCTTTATCAGCAAAAAAACGCTCTGCGGTTTGAAAGTAACGACGACATGCTTTTAAGCCTATAGCATTTACCACATAAGGGCTGATAGTGGCAGGAATAAGCCCAAGTTTAACTTCACTTAAACAAAAACTGGCTTTGCTGGCGGCAATAACAATGTCACAACAACTCGCTAAACCAACCGCGCCACCAAACGCGGCACCTTGAATTTTTGCTATGGTAGGTTGAGGTAAAAAATTTAATGCCTTTAACATGTTGGCAAGAGCGTTAGCATCTTTTAGGTTGTCTTCATAAGAATAACCTGCCATGCGTTTCATCCACGCTAAATCGGCTCCGGCTGAAAATGATTTTCCTGTTGAAGACAAGATCATCAAACGGATATCATCACGCTGGGCAATGTCATTAAAAATAGTGGTTAATGACGCGATAATTTGATCGTCAAAAGCGTTGTGTTTATCGGGATTATTCAAAGTAACTGTAGCCACACCTTGAGTGTCAACCTTGAATAATACTTGTTCTGTTTTTTGTGCTGTATTGTTCATTTTATGCAATCCGTCACTTACATTCTAAAAATGCCAAATTTAGTCTCGCTAATCGGCTTATTTAATGAAGCTGAAATGGCTAAACCTAATACTTGTCGGGTATCCGCAGGATCAATAATACCGTCGTCCCATAAACGCGCTGAGGCGTAATATGGGTGGCCTTGATGTTCATAGTTGTCGACAATAGGTTGTTTAAAGGCTGCTTCTTCACTTTCGCTCCAGCTTTCACCTAATTTGGCTTTTTTATCGCGTGTTACTTGTGCCATAACTCCAGCGGCTTGTTCGCCACCCATGACCGAAATACGTGCATTTGGCCACATAAATAAGAAACGTGGATCATAAGCGCGACCACACATACCATAGTTACCTGCACCAAAGCTGCCACCAATTAAAAGTGTAAATTTAGGTACTTGCGCGGTAGCAACTGCAGTGACCATTTTTGCGCCATGCTTAGCAATACCACTGGCTTCATATTGTTGCCCTACCATAAAACCGGTGATGTTTTGTAAAAATACTAAGGGAATTTTACGCTGTGCGCATAATTCAATAAAATGTGCGCCTTTTTGTGCTGATTCGCCAAATAACACCCCGTTGTTAGCGATAATGCCGACAGGATAGCCAAAGATATGCGCAAAACCACACACTAATGTGGTGCCGTATAGTGCTTTAAATTCGTCAAATTTGCTGCCATCAACAATACGAGCGATCACTTCTCTAACATCGTAAGGTTGACGAGTGTCTTTAGGAATAATACCGTAAATTTCACTGCTGTCGTATTCAGGTTCAGTGATCGGCTTAATTTTAATGGAAATATCTTTAATACGGTTTAAATTATTAACCGCATTGCGAGCAAGCTCTAGGGCATGGTGATCGTTTTGTGCGTAGTGATCGGTTACTCCAGAAGTACGACAATGCACATCAGCACCGCCGAGATCCTCGCTACTAACTATTTCTCCTGTTGCCGCTTTTACCAGCGGAGGACCAGCTAAAAAGATAGTGCCTTGCTCTTTAACAATAATAGATTCATCTGCCATTGCGGGTACATAAGCGCCCCCTGCGGTGCAAGAGCCCATAACAACGGCAATTTGCGGAATGTTTTGTGCTGACATATTTGCTTGATTAAAGAAAATACGGCCAAAATGTTCTTTGTCAGGAAATACATCGTCTTGATTAGGTAAATTAGCGCCACCAGAATCGACTAAATAAATACAGGGTAGGTTGTTTTCTTGCGCAATGGCTTGCGCGCGAAGATGTTTTTTAACCGTAAGCGGGTAATAAGTCCCACCTTTTACCGTGGCATCGTTGGCGACAATAATACATTCTTGCCCTCCAACACGACCAATGCCGGTAATAATACCCGCAGCAGGTACATTATCGGAATAAACCTCATAAGCGGCAAGTTGCGATAATTCTAAAAAGGGTGAACCAGCATCAAGTAACGCCAATACGCGATCGCGTGGTAATAATTTACCACGCGATAAATGACGTTCACGACTGCGCTCGCCACCGCCTAATTTTATTTGATCAAGCTTGATTTTTAAATCATCAACTTGGCTTTGCATGTGCGCAGCATTGTCGATAAATTCAGGGCTGCGAGTATTTATTTTTGAAATGATTTTAGCCACGGTAAACCTTTAATTGTTTTCTTGATTTTTACATTAGCTTAAATGTTTTAGTTCAAGCTAACGCTCAATAATGTCATCCTGACGAAGGTCAGGATCTCAAACTAATATTGCTTAGAAAAAGATGCTGAAACAAGTTCAGCATGACAACTTATTTAGCTATATTTTTATTCATAACAGTTTAATTTGCAGCTAGTTAATGCAAATACAAGGAAAAAACACGGAGTTGACGCGAGTCAATGAGTATTTTTGACACTGTAGTTGCGTTAAATAGCAATAAAATAAGCGGTTATTTTGATTCGTTGAATAACTCTCTACCTATTAACATTCTGCGAATTTCTGAAGTACCTGCGCCAATTTCATATAACTTGGCATCACGTAATAAACGACCTGCTGGAAATTCATTAATATAACCGTTACCACCGAGTAGTTGAATGGTATCAAGCGCCATTTTTGTGGCTAATTCAGCCGCATATAAA
>NVTW01000039.1 GCA_002401725.1 Gammaproteobacteria bacterium | reverse complement strand
CCACTTTTACGCATTGTTGATATTGAAAAAATTGCCGCAGCAAGCCATGAAGTTGGCGCATTAGTAGCTGTTGATAACACCTTTTTATCACCCGCTTTACAGCAACCGTTATTATTGGGTGCAGACATTGTTTTTCATTCAACGACTAAATATATTAATGGTCATAGCGATGTTGTTGGTGGTGTATTAGTCACTAAAGATAAGGCCTTAGGTGAAGAATTAGCGTGGTGGGCAAATTGTATTGGTATTACAGGTAGTGCTTTTGATAGTTATTTAGCCCTACGTGGTTTAAAAACACTTGTTGTACGAATGAAACAGCATCAAAGCAATGCCGAGCAAGTAGCGAAGTTTTTACAAAATAATCCTGCCATTGAGCAAGTGTATTTTCCGGGTTTAAGCTCACATCCAAACCATGATATTGCTGCTCGTCAACAATCTGGTTTTGGGGCTATGTTGAGTTTTGAGGTAAAAGGTGGTGTTGAAGCAGTTAAACGTTTATTTGCCAACCTTAATTTATTTACCTTGGCACAATCGTTAGGTGGGGTAGAAAGTTTGATCAGCCATCCGTCAACGATGACCCATGCAGGCATGGAATTAGAGGCACAAATTGCTGCTGGTATTACTCAGTCATTAGTACGTATTTCTGTGGGTATTGAAGATGTTGAAGATATTATTAACGATTTAGATGCAGGTCTTCGGGCTAGTCAAGAATGCGCCAGCCAAAAGAGCGCCAGCCAAAAAGAGTGCGCCAGCCAAAAGAGCAACAGCCAAAAAGAGACCGCCAGCCAAGCAAAAGATGAACAACAAAATACCGCAAGTGCTGCCGTTAACACGCAAAGTAAAGCATCAACACAAAATAAAATAGCGGTGCAACAGTTAACGCCTGCATATAATGGATTTTGGTAAAATGACACAAATAAATGTCGCTGAATTACTTGTAGATCAAGCAAGTGAGCAAGAGCAGCAACTTAATCCTATACAAAATAAATTACTCAAACATGCTGTTAATGTGCATAAATTTGGTGGTAGCAGTTTAGCCAATACTGCCTGCATTGAACGCGCAGTTAATATTATCCGTCAACATTGTCAGTTAAGCGATATTGTTGTGGTGTCAGCTAATGGTAAAACCACCGATAATTTATTTGCTTTAGTTGCGTTAGCTCAAAATAATAACAGCACAGAGCAAGCATTGTTACTATTACATGAGCAGCAACAAGCGCTAATTAATTCGTTGTTAAAGGCACAATATGCCCAGCCTTTATTACAACAATTAGCTTTAGATATTAAGCAATTATCGACTTGGTTAGTTGAATTGTCACAAGGGCTAATCGCTCATTATAATGATATTCTCGCTTTTGGTGAACTATGGTCAGCACGATTATTATCGCAAGTGCTAAATTGTTATGTGTGCCCCAGTTACCTCTTAGATGCCCGTAATTTTTTACAAATCAATAATGACATTGATTATGTTGTCGATGAAAAAACTAGTGCTGCGCAATATCAACTACTGCAACAAGCCCATAAATTAGTGGTAGTAACGGGCTATATTGCAAAAGATATTACAGGTAAAACCTGTACATTAGGACGTAATGGCAGTGATTATTCAGCCACTATTATGGCTGCACTTAATCAAGCGAGTAATGTTACCTTATGGACAGATGTTGATGGTATTTATAGTGCTGACCCTCGTATTGTGCCTAATTCGCGTAAATTACATCGTTTACCGAATGAAGTAGCTAAAGAGTTAGGGCGCTTAGGTAATCCGGTATTACATGCGAAAACGTTAACACCATTAGCGACTCATAAAACGCACTTGCATGTTGCAAGTAGTTTTACGCCGCAAACAAGCGGTAGTGAAATTGGTGAATTTGGCGCTATTGCGAAACAAGAGCTATCGGTAACGTATCTTAATGATTTATTATTGGTAACTTCTATTAGTCTAACTTCTACTCGTTTAACTAGTGAGCAAGGCGAGCAAGGTAAAATACTATTTAACCCTTTGTGTAGTGATTTTAAGCAAGGTTTTATTGTTATTGAACAGCCGCAACAACAAGCAGTAAGCCAATGGTTAGCCAGTAAAAATGAACAGGTAGTTTTTACCCCCGTTGCTATTATTGCCACTGTTGGCTATCAAGTTGCACAACGCGGTGATGTAAAAGCGCGTTTTAAACGGGCATTAAAAAGTACCGCCCCTTTGCATTTTGTTAGTTCAACCAATCAACAACATAGTATTATCGCTATTGTTAATGATAATTGTACCAGTGAATTAATTAATAATGTCCACCATGATGTTACTAAAGAAGCCAAGAAAATAGGTGCGGGATTAGGGGATATTGTCATTCGTGGCCCGGATGCAGGACGAGATGTTACTGCGGGCGGTCTACATTCAGATCTAGTCAGTATTTGTCAGCAGTTGGCGAACAAAACGACACCAGTTAAAATTAAAGGAACCATCTAATGAGTTACAGCCATGCTCGACAAATAGAATCATTAAACCGCAGTTTAAGCGAAACAAGTAAAGACATTCAGGTGTCGTTTGAATTTTTTCCGCCTAACTCTCCTGAAATGGAAACTACATTGTGGAATTCGGTAGAGCGTTTAGCGCCGCTAAAACCTAACTTTGTTTCGGTAACTTATGGTGCAGGTAGTGGTACGCGTGATCGTACTCATGAAATAATTAAACGTATTCAAAAAGATACCGCGTTAATTGCCGCTCCGCATTTAACCTGTATTGACGCAACTAAAGAAGAATTAGTTGAAATTGCTAAAGACTATTGGGCTAGTGGTGTTCGTCATATTGTTGCGCTGCGCGGTGACTTACCTAATAGTGATGAAAAACCGTCAATGTATGCCTCTGATTTAGTCGAATTATTACGTGGTGTTGCTGATTTTGATATTTCGGTGGCTGCTTATCCTGAAGGGCATCCGGAAGCACCAAATCCACAATTTGATTTGTTGAATTTAAAACGCAAAATAGACGCAGGGGCTAATCGTGCTATTAGTCAGTTTTTCTTCGATATTGAAGCTTATTTACGTTTTCGTGATCGCTGCGTAACGGTTGGCATTGATGTCGAAATTATTCCCGGTATTTTACCCGTAACCAATTACAAAATGTTAGAGCGTTTTGCGGGCTTAACCAATGTACATGTACCAAGCTGGATGCCAAAAATGTACGAAGGCTTAGATGATGATGAAACTACGCGTCGTTTAGTTGGTGCAAATATCGCTATGGAGCAGGTGAAGGTATTAAGTCGTGAAGGAGTAAAAAACTTTCATTTTTATACGCTAAATCGTGCCGAATTAAGTTATGCAATTTGTCATACGTTAGGTATTCGTCCTTAGACGCGTAAAAAATATAACATATAAATAACATAGGCTTAAATTCAGGTGGATTTAAGCCTTTTTTGTTAGTTATTATTTTTAACTCAAGAATAATTTGTTTCTTTGCGATTTTTTGGCTAGCATGGAGATACGGAAAATTTTTGTAGTTAACCTGAACTTTGTTTAAGAGATAGTTAATTGATTGAAATTTAATAGATTAATATATTTAACCTCTCTAGCTTGATAGTTTTGCTTAATTCAAGACAAATTTACGCGTCAATAGCTGGCCTATTGCAAGTGAATTTAACGATGAAGTAAGTAAAAATAGCTGCTAGAGAAACATATATTAAGCAGAGTTCAGGTTACTTATAGTTAAATCAAGTCAACTAAGTATTAGCATGCCATTGTCGATACCAAGGTAATATATTTTTTGCTGGCATTGGTTTGCCAATATAAAAACTTTGCCCAAAATCACAACCAATTTCAGTAGCCAAATGTAGCACTTCTGAATTTTCTACACCTTCGGCAATGGTTTTTATATTCAATTTATTGGCTACTGATAAATTGCTTTCGATTAAAGAACGCTGTACTAATTTATGAATTTTCTTGTGAAATACGTTTCATATCAGTCATATAACCACGTAATTTTTTACCAATCACTTCAACCCCATGACTACGAATAGCTTCATTTACTGCAATTAAGCGTACGTTATCAACACCATTTGAGTTGTCTTGTATGCCTTCTCCTAAATCTTCAAGGCTTAATTTACTGACAAAATCTTTTAATAACGGTACTGCCGCATGGGTAAATAAATAGTTGCCGTATTCGGCGGTATCAGAAATAACCACATTCATTTCATACAGCTTGTTACGGGCGATACAGTTAGCGATTAATGGCGTTTCATGAAGCGATTCATAATAGGCAGACTCTTCGATAATGCCAGCAGCCACCATAGCGTCAAACGCTAATTCAACACCGGCTTTGATCATCGCTACCACAAAAATTCCTTTGTCGTAATATTCTTGTTCAGTAATTTCAGTATCGCAATCTGCAGCTAATTCAAAGGTTGATTCAGCTGTTTCTGCGCGCCATTTTAATAAATTAGCATCATTATTTTCCCAGTCGATCATCATAGTGCGTGAAAATTCACCTTCAATAATATCGTCCATATGTTTTTCAAATAACGGGCGTAAAATACTTTTTAACTCTTCCGCCATATCATAAGCTTTTATTTTAGCTGGATTTGAAAACCTGTCCATCATATTGGTAATACCACCATGCTTCAAACCTTCGGTGGTTACCTCTAAACCATATTGCAATAATTTACGTGCATAAGCCGCATCAATTCCTTGCGCGATTAATTGCTGATGACCTAATACCGCAGCGGTTTGTAACATCCCACATAAAATAGTTTGCTCACCCATTAAATCAGATTTAACTTCGGCAATGAAAGATGATTCTAAAACGCCAGCGCGATCACCACCCGTTGCAGAGGCATAAGCTTTAGCAATTTTAAAACCATTACCTTGTGGATCGTTTTCTGGGTGAACCGCGATTAAAGTCGGTACACCAAAGCCACGTTTGTATTCTTCACGTACTTCGGTACCCGGACATTTGGGTGCGACCATAACCACAGTAATATCAGGACGAACTTGCATGCCTTCTTCAACAATATTAAAACCATGCGAATAAGATAAGGTGGCGCCATGTTTCATTAACGGCATAACGGCACTAACCGCTGAGGTATGTTGCTTGTCTGGGGTTAAATTTAATACTAGATCAGCTTGTGGAATAAGCTCTTGATAGGTGCCAACCGTAAAACCATTTTCGCTTGCCCATTGGTAAGATTGGCGTTTTTCGCTAATGGCGGCATCACGTAAAGCGTAAGAAATATTACAACCTGAATCACGCATATTTAAACCTTGGTTTAAACCCTGTGCGCCACAACCAACAATAACTATATTCCAATCTTTAATGAAATTACAACCATCGCTGAATTCGTCGCGTTGCATAAAACGACATTTGCCTAATTGAGCTAACTGCTCGCGTAATTTTAAAGTATTAAAGTAATTTGCCATGTTGGTGTTCCCATCGTTTATTGGTAAAGAATTTTGTCAGTAAAAATTAATAATAGAATACTAGCGCAATACTTGTATTGCTTAAAATGATATATTTGCACTGCAGTGTTGCGATTATCGCAACACTGCAATTATAAACTAAGGATAAGTATGGATATCAAATCATTACAAATGTTTCAACATTTAGCACGTAGTTTGCATTTTGGCAAAACTGCACAAGTATATTTTGTTAGTCCATCGACACTAAGCCGAACAATACAGCGCTTAGAAAATCAACTTGGCTGTAATTTACTGCATCGAGATAATCGCACTGTGATGTTAACTGACTCGGGCAAAAAGTTTCTCACTTATGCAGACAATCAACTAGAGCAATGGCAACAATTGCAACAAACGTTAAACCAACAACAGGCGCAATTAACCGGAAAATTACATATTTATTGTTCGGTAACCGCAGCTTATAGTCATTTGCCGCCACTGTTAGATAAATTTCGCCAGCAACATCCACTGGTCGAAATTATGCTAACTACAGGTGATGCTGCCGACGCACTAGAACAAGTACAGCAAAAAATTGTTGATATTGCTATAGCGGCGAATCCTGACAATTTATCAAAAAGTTTATTTTTTCAACCTATTGCTGAGATACCTTTGGCAGTAATAGCACCAACGATCAGTTGCAAAGTGCAGCAATTGGTTGAACAAAAGCAACTTAATTGGTCGAATATTCCAATTATTTTGCCAGAACACGGGCCAGCACGAAAACGTTTTGAGCAGTGGTATCGACAAAAACAACAAGGTAAAGCCAATATTTACGCGACCGTTTCAGGGCATGAAGCATTGGTGAGTATGGTCGCATTAGGCTGCGGTGTCGGTATTTCACCTAAAGTGGTCGTAGACAATAGTCCGGTAAAAGACCGCGTACAATATTTACAAAATGTTGGCGACATTGCACCGTTCGAACTAGGGGTATGTTGCTTAAAATCCAGACAAGAACAAGCCATGATCACTGCTTTTTTACAAGCAATACCACAAAAAATTTAGAAAACAGGGCTCGCTTAAACAGATACGGCGTCAGTTAAGTGGCGTAGTAATCTGTCCATCGCGCGATAAGAAAGCGCTTCAATTAAATGTCCACGCTCAATATTTATTGCCCCATTCATATCGGCAATAGTGCGCGCTATTTTTAAAATTTTATGATGGGCGCGTGTTGATAAACCAAGCTTTTCAACCGCCAGTTCAATAAATTCATTATCATCGACAGTTAACGGGCAAAAATCTCGCAACTCACTACTTGATAAATGTGCATTCGCCTTGCCTTGTCGAGCTAATTGTACATCTCGACAAACACTTACTCTGCGTTGAATAGCGGCACTACTTTCACTGGGCTGTGTTTGATTTGACCACATTCCTTTAGGCAGACGAGCCACCTCAAGTTGAATATCAATACGGTCTAGAAAAGGCCCTGACAAACGATTCAAATAACGTAACACTTGCTCAGGTGTTGAACGATTATCGTTATAAAATCCTGTTGGACTAGGATTCATCGCCGCAACTAATTGAAACTTTGCTGGAAAGGTTTGTTTGTGCATAGCGCGCGAAATAGTCACTTCGCCTGACTCCATTGGCTCACGCAAAACATCAAGCACTTTGCGATCAAATTCAGGTAGTTCATCCAAAAATAATACGCCATTATGAGCTAATGAAATTTCTCCGGGTTGTGGTTGGCTACCGCCACCCACCAAAGCTGCAGAAGAAGCAGTATGATGTGGCGATCTAAAATTTCGTGTCAGCCAAGAGTCGCAGCTAATATGCTGATGACTAATTGACTGAATAGCTGCACTTTCTAGTGCCTCTTGCTCGGTCATTGGCGGCAAAATTCCTGGTAGCCGACTTGCCAGCATGGTTTTTCCTGTGCCTGGGGGGCCAATAAATAATAAATTATGCGAACCACTTGCTGCTATTTCTAAAGCACGTCTTGCTAATGGTTGGCCGACAACATCTGCCATATCTAACTTAACGGGCGCAATGGTGTTTTTCGGCACTTGAGGAATTATCAAAGGTAATCGAGTTTGTCGGGCAAAATGAGCAAACAATTGTGTTAAATGTTCAACGGCAATAATTTTTGCTTGTTTTACCCAACTTGCCTGCTCGGCATTTTGTTGAGGAATGATCAATGTTCGACCGCTTTCACTACACGCTACAGCGAAAGGAATTTCACCAATGATCTCACGAAGTTCTCCTGAAAGCGCAAGCTCGCCCGCAAATTCATATTGTAACAAATCAGTTTGTGGCAATTGTCCTGAAGCAGCTAAAATACCTACGGCAATAGGTAAATCAAAGCGTCCGCCCTCTTTCGGCAAATCAGCCGGAGCTAAATTAATAGTGATACGCTTGGCAGGAAATTCATAACCACAATTAAGAATGGCGCTACGCACCCGATCTTTAGATTCTTTGACGGAAGTTTCCGGTAATCCAACGATAGAAAAGGTGGGTAAGCCATTGGCAAGATGTACTTCAACAGTAACTAAGGGTGACTCTAAGCCGACTCTGGCACGGCTAAACACGCGAGCTAACATTATAAATTCCATTTACAAAACAATTTATCCTAAAAAAAGTTTAGTGCTAAAAGGATTGTTTTACCAATAAATTTTAACATTTTTTTTATATTTTTAGCTCACACCTATAACACTACGTTTAAGGTGTATAAAAATAACTCAAAGAAATAGCTTGCTAGATGGCTAAAACTTATGGTATTAATTAAAACAGATATTAAACTACCCCTTTTTAAAGAATATATTTTCAGGAATTCAGCATTTTTATGCAAAATTTTAGCTTGATTATTGTTAACATCCTCATCGTCGTGATTATTAAATCACCGCGAGGATTTTGTTGAGCTAAAGAAAATAGCAAGATACATAAACCCTCGCTCCGAAAGGAACGGGGGTTTTTTTATGTTCAGGATGAACGGTATGTCGCGGTGCCATGGATGGCAAAGAGTGACGATGTTCAGGATGAACGGTATGTCATGATCACATGGATGTGAAAAAGTGACGATGTTCAGGATGAACGGTATGTCATGATCACACGGATGTGAAAGAGTGACGATTAATTAATTTTAGAATAATGGAGTGGCGACAGCCAACAAGAAAATGACGAGCAAACAACTTAAAACCGGTGCAGCGTTAGTTTTTGAAGTATTACAACAGCATGATGTAAAAGACGTGTTTGGTTATCCCGGTGGTGCCATTATGCCTATTTACGATGCTTTGTACGACAGTGAAGTTAAGCATTTTTTATGTCGTCATGAACAAGGTGCCGCATTTTCAGCGATTGGTTATGCGCGAGCATCCGGCAAAGTCGGCGTATGTTTAGCAACCTCTGGTCCAGGGGCAACTAATTTGATCACCGGTCTTGCTGATGCGATGTCAGACTCTATTCCGATAGTTGCTATAACCGGACAAGTTTCAACTAAATCTATGGGCAGTGATGCTTTTCAAGAAGTTGATATTATCGGTTTGTCACTTGCTTGTACTAAGCATAGTTTTCAAGTGCGCGATGTAAATGAACTTGCCGATGTATTAACGCAAGCTTTTGCTATTGCGCTTGAAGGTCGCCAAGGGCCTGTACTGGTTGATATTCCCAAAGATATTCAACTGACAAAAGTTGAACAAACACTTGAATTAATGACGTTAGGATCGTGCAATACAAATCAAGAACCCGCCAATGTAGGCAGTGCTTTAGCATTATTAAGCCAAGCTAAAAAGCCTATGCTTTATGTGGGTGGCGGTGTTGGTATGGCGGGAGCTGTCGAAGAATTACGTGAATTTATTAACATCACAGGTATGCCTAGTGTTTCTACCTTAAAAGGATTAGGCGCAGTAACTAATAACGATAGTTGCTATTTAGGTATGTTAGGTATGCATGGTCGAAAAGCTGCCAACTTAGCAGTACAACAATGCGATTTATTAATTGCTGTTGGCGCGCGTTTTGATGACCGCGTAACGGGTAAATTAGCCGAATTCGCCCCTCATGCAAAAGTGATACATTTTGATATTGATCAAGCTGAAATAGGCAAACGCCGTGGAGTTGATGCCGCCATTATGGGTGACTTAAAAGTTAATTTGCCAGCTTTGGCAATACCCTTAGCAATAGACGATTGGCGTGCACATTGCCAACAGTTAAATACTGAATTTGCTAACGATTATACCTACTTAGGTAAAGGCATTTATGCACCAGCGGTTTTAAACGAAATTAGCAATACACTTGCTACAAGAAATCAGGCTGAGCATACCGTAATAACCACCGATGTTGGTCAACACCAAATGTGGGTGGCACAACACATGAGATTTACCAAACCGAGTAATTTTTTAACCAGTGGCGGTCAAGGTGCAATGGGTTTTGGTTTACCGGCGGCAATTGGCGCACAAGTTTCGCGCCCACAAGATACGGTGATCGCAGTTTGTGGCGATGGTTCATTTATGATGAATGTACAAGAACTTGGCACCATTAAACGATACCAGTTACCGGTAAAAATAGTATTAGTAGATAACAGTAAACTCGGTATGGTGCGCCAATGGCAACAGTTATTTTTTGATGAGCGTTATAGCGAAACCGATTTGTCGGATAACCCCGATTTTGTTGCTTTGGCACAAGCTTTTAATATTAAAGCAAAAATAATCACAGAAAAAGAACAAGTTAGTGAAGCAATAGCCGAAATGCTAAATCATCAAGGGCCTTATTTATTACAAGTAAAAATAGACGCTTTTGATAATGTTTGGCCGCTGGTGCCGCCAGATACGGCAAATCATAAAATGCTAGAAAGCATGACTAAGTAAGTTATACCAACAAGAAATTTTTAGCCGTAAATAAAAGTAATAAAACTAAAGTAAAATAAGCCTATTGGAGGCAATTATGACCAGACAAAACCACACACTACGCATCACTGCCGAAAATCAGCCAACCGTAATGGAAAAATTATTACAAGTAACGCGCTACCGTGGTTTTATTGTCACTGGCATGACAATGTTTCCCGATACAGAACAAACTAAATTAACCATTGAACTGAGTGTACAAAGCAAAAACTCTATTGAACACCTACAATATCAATTACATAAGTTAATCGATATAACAGACATTGCCGTAAATTGCACAAGCTCAGCACAATGTCGCGCTTAAAGGATTAACAAGTTAAAGAAAATTGGAAAATAACATGGCAAAAGTAAAGGCTGATTTAATCTGGTTTAATGGCAAACTCATTCCTTGGCAAGAAGCGACGGTGCATGTAATGAGTCATGTTTTACATTACGGCTCTTCAGTTTTTGAAGGACTTCGAGTTTACAAAACTCATCGGGGCAGCTGTTTTTTCCGCTTAAATGATCATATCACCCGGTTATTTGATTCAGCTAAAATTTACCGCATGAATATTCCCTATACTAAAACAGAACTTATGCAAGCCTGTAAAGAGGTGGTAATAGCCAATAATTTAGATGTCGCCTATCTACGTCCGTTAGCTTTTTTAGGCGATGTAGGTATGGGTTTGCGACCACCGCTTGATGCTAAAACAGATATGATTATCGCCGCATTTCACTGGGATGCTTATTTAGGCAGCGAAGCGATTAAAAATGGTGTTGCTGTGGGTATTTCAAGCTGGAATCGTTTAGCCGCTAACACTATGCCAACAGGCGCTAAAGCAGGTGGCAATTATTTATCTTCGCAGCTCATTTCAATGGAAGCCCGTCGCCATGGCTACGATGAAGGCATTGCCATGGATATTAATAATCAAATTAGCGAAGGTGCAGGGCAAAACTTATTTATTGTTCGCAAAGGTATTATTTATACGCCGCCAGCATCCGCCTCAATTTTGTCAGGGTTAACGCGTGACGCCGTATTTGAATTGGCAAAAGAATTAAATGTTGAAGTACGCGAAGAAACTATTTCTCGCGAAGCACTTTATATCGCCGATGAATTTTTTATGACTGGCACCGCAACAGAAATTGTACCGGTAAAATCAGTCGATGGCATAGTTGTTGGTAATGGCAAGCGTGGTGTAATTACCAAAGCATTACAAGATAATTTTTTTGGGCTTTTCAACGGACAAACAAAAGACAAATGGGGCTGGTTAGAGTCAGTGAATAATTAGTGCTTTTTCTTGTTGTTAATCGCAATCATACAATGATAAGAATATAAAAAAACAGATAAACTTCGAAGCAAGCTTCGACCTACAAAAATAATGAACACGCAATTAAACGGAAACAATAACATCATGGCAAAATTAAGATCAGCAACTTCTACTCAAGGTCGTAACATGGCTGGTGCGCGTGCACTATGGCGAGCAACAGGCATGRCCGATAACGACTTTGGCAAACCCATTATTGCTGTAGTCAATTCTTTTACCCAATTTGTACCCGGTCACGTGCATTTAAAAGACATGGGGCAGCTGGTTGCTGGCGCTATTGAGCAAGCGGGTGGTGTTGCTAAAGAATTTAACACTATTGCCATAGATGACGGTATTGCCATGGGTCATAGCGGTATGCTGTATAGTTTACCCTCCCGCGATTTAATTGCTGATTCGGTTGAATACATGGTTAATGCTCATTGTGCTGATGCAATGGTATGTATTTCTAATTGCGATAAAATAACCCCAGGCATGATGATGGCAGCAATGCGCTTAAACATCCCAGTTATTTTTGTTTCGGGTGGACCAATGGAAGCGGGTAAAACGAAGCTCAGCGATCAAATAATTAAGCTCGATTTAGTTGACGCAATGATCCAAGGTGCAGATCCTAAAGTCAGCGATGAAACTAGCGATCAAATTGAACGCTCGGCTTGCCCTACATGTGGCTCATGCTCGGGCATGTTCACTGCTAATTCAATGAATTGCTTGGCTGAAGCGTTAGGGTTGGCACTACCAGGTAATGGTTCAATGCTGGCAACGCATAGCGATAGAAAACAATTATTTTTAGACGCAGGCAAGCAAATTGTTACACTCGCCAATCGATATTATCAACAAGATGATGCTAGCGCCCTACCACGTAATATTGCCAATAAAGCGGCGTTTGAAAATGCTATGTGTTTGGATATTGCCATGGGCGGTTCGACCAATACCGTATTGCATTTACTGGCGACTGCGCAAGAAGCTGAAATAGATTTCACCATGGATGATATGGACAGATTATCGCGCTTAGTGCCACATTTATGTAAAGTGGCGCCGTCAACACAAAAATATCATATGGAAGATGTGCATCGTGCTGGTGGTGTGGTAGCTATTTTAGGCGAACTTGCGCGCGCTAATTTACTTAATACCGATACTGTAAACGTGTTAGGCACCACGCTAGCAGATTTATTGGCAAAATATGATATTACCGTTACTAAAGATGAAGCCGTTAAACGCTTTTATCAAGCAGGCCCAGCAGGCATTCGTACTACAAAAGCGTTTAGTCAAGACTGTCGTTGGGATAGTTTAGATGACGATAGAGAAAATGGCTGCATTCGTAATATCGACAATGCTTTTTCAAAAGACGGTGGCTTAGCGGTACTAAAAGGTAATATTGCTATTGATGGTTGTATTGTAAAAAGTGCCGGCGTAAGTGAAGAAAATCTTACATTTACTGGTGCTGCCCATGTCTTTGAAAGCCAAGATGATGCCGTTGCTGGCATATTAGATGGTAAAGTAGTCGCTGGTGAAGTTGTTGTTATTCGCTACGAAGGACCAAAAGGCGGTCCCGGTATGCAAGAAATGTTATACCCAACGACCTATTTAAAATCGATGGGCTTAGGTAAAGCCTGTGCGTTGATCACCGACGGTCGTTTTTCGGGTGGCACTTCGGGTTTATCTATTGGACATGTTTCGCCAGAAGCTGCAGCAGGCGGTGTTATTGCGTTAGTTGAACAAGGCGATATTATCGAAATTGACATTCCCAATCGCAGCATTAAATTACAACTAAGTGCTGATGAATTAGCACAACGCAACGCAACAATGCTAGCTAGAGGCAAGCAAACTTGGCAACCACAAGATCGCGTGCGCCCCATTAGTTATGCGCTGAAAAACTATGCAATGTTAGCCACCAGCGCCGACAAAGGTGCAGTGCGTGATCGTGCTTTGCTTGATAACCAATAACACCTTAAATAAGATAAAAAATGACTCACTGTGATCCTCAAATATCGAGCGAAGAAATGAAGCAATACCATGATGTTGGTTTAGATTATTTACGAAAAATATTATTAGCGCCGGTTTATGATGTTGCCGTTGAAACCGATTTAACGCCATTAACTAAGTTGTCGGCACGATTAAGCCAAAATATTTTTTTAAAGCGTGAAGACCAACAACCAGTACATTCGTTTAAATTACGCGGTGCTTATAATAAGCTGGTTAGTTTAAATGAACAGCAATGTATTCATGGTGTTATTGCCGCCTCTGCTGGTAATCATGCACAAGGCTTAGCATTGGCAGCAAACAAGTTGGGCATAAAAGCCACCATAGTTATGCCAATTACCACTCCTGAAATTAAAGTGGACAATGTTAGACGTTTTGGCGCTGAAGTACGGTTAGTCGGCAAAAGTTATAACGACGCACAAGCCGCTGCACTTGAATATGCTCAAAATGAACAAAAAACCATGATCCATCCGTTTGATGATGCCGATGTGATCGCCGGCCAAGGTACAGTCGCAAAAGAATTATTGCAACAACAACCTCATGCCGATGTAGTGTTTGTGCCTGTTGGTGGCGGCGGTTTGTTAGCTGGTATGGCGGTTTATTTAAAACAGTTAAAACCTGACATAAAAGTGATTGGTGTAGAAGCCGAAGATTCCGCCTGTTTAGCCGCTGCCATGCAAGCAGGTAAACCGGTTGATTTAGACCATGTTGGTATTTTTGCAGACGGTGTTGCGGTAAAGCGCATTGGCACTCACACCTTTGATTTAATAAAACGTTTTTGTGATCAGGTGATCACCGTTAACAGTGACGAAATTTGTGCTGCCATTAAAGATATTTTTGAACAAACTCGTGTTATTGCCGAACCTGCTGGCGCATTATCATTAGCGGGTTTACATAAATATTGTTTACAAAAAGGCTTACAAGAAAATCATGCAGCGCAAAACATGGTAGCGATTTTATCAGGCGCTAATATGAATTTTCATAGCTTGCGTTATATTTCTGAACGTTGTGAATTAGGCGAGCAAAAAGAAGCAATTTTAGCGGTAGTTATTCCCGAGCAAAAAGGTAGTTTTCGAAAATTCTGTCAAACACTTGGTGGTAGAGTGATCACCGAATTCAACTATCGTTATGCTGGTAATCGTATTGGTAACGGTGTGAGTGCAAAACAAGCACAAATTTTTGTTGGCGTACGTTTATCAGGAGAACAAAGCGAGCATCAAGCATTAATCCATTTATTAGCCGCAGCAAATTATCAAGTGAGTGATTTTACTAATAATGAATTAGCTAAACTGCATGTGCGCTATATGGTCGGCGGCAATGGCAGTGCGCGTAGCCAAGAAAAAGTTGCGCAAGAACGAATTTTTAGCTTTGAATTTCCAGAATATCCCGGTGCGCTTGAAAGCTTTTTAGATACCCTAGGTGAACACTGGAACATTACCTTATTTCATTATCGCAATCACGGCGCTGCTTTTGGACAAGTATTAGCGGGTTTTGAAGTGAATGACGAACAGCAACTCGATTTTTTCCGTCATTTAAAAGACCTAGGTTATCAATATCAAGAAGAAACGCACAACCCGAGTTTTCAGGCTTTTCTTGCCGGTTAATTTAAAGAGTAGGCTAAACAGTCATTTTTAAATAAAACACTGTTGTTATCATTTTGGCTTACCCTTAAAATACGCTAATGAAAACGAATCTAATTACTCGCAAGGGTTTCGAATTACTACAGCAAGAATTAAATACGCTGTGGAAGGTAGAACGACCTGAAACTACGAAAAAAGTTTCTTGGGCTGCCAGCTTAGGTGATCGCAGCGAAAATGCTGATTACCAATACAATAAAAAGCGCCTGCGCGAAATTGACCGCCGAGTGCGTTATTTACGCAAACGCCTAGAAGCATTAAAAATTGTCGATTATTCACCACAACAAGATGGTAAAATTTTTTTTGGCGCTTGGGTAGAAATAGAAAATGATGATGGCGAAAAACTCAATTTTCGTATTGTTGGTCCTGACGAAATTTATGGCCGCAATGATTACATTTCTATTGACTCGCCAATGGCACGTGCTTGTTTGAAAAAACAAGTGGATGATGATGTTGAGGTGCAAACACCTAACGGCAATAAAACTTGGTATGTGAATAAGGTTATCTACAAACCGTAAAATAAAGACAAAAAAAAGCCGCTTAACTTTTAGCTAAGCGGCTTTTCTACAAATTTTTACGAACTATTAAACTAAGTTTACGTTTACAGCTTGTGGGCCTTTTTGACCTTGTTCAACTTCAAATGATACTTCTTGACCATCTGTTAAAGTTTTGAATCCGTCGCCTTGAATAGCACGGAAGTGAACAAAAACATCTTTTCCGTCTTGTGCTTCAATAAAACCAAAACCTTTTTTCTCATCAAACCATTTTACACGGCCAGTCATGTTAGACATAAGTAATCTCCAAATATAAAAAATATAATCAATTAAACCAAATGTTTAATTGAAGTAGTGCTGAAAGATGCAGGATTTACTTACGAACTTATGGAACTATCAAATTAGGTCGTTTTGGAACTTAAATAAATTATCGCCGCTGTATTCTTAACCAACTCGGGCAGTATAACTGAATTATTTTCAAAGTAAATGTTAGTTTTCAACTTTATTCATGTTATAGCTATTTATACCAAGTTGATTAACAACAACATCAGCAGGTTAACCTAAAAATTACTCAGTAAGTGGGTTAACCAATAGCCACCAATAACTAACCAAGCAAATAAAATTGTCGCTAAATAGATAGGTTTTAAACCAATACCTTTAAATTTTTCTAGTCGTGTTTCCATTCCTAGGGCTGTCATTGCCATAGTTAGAGCAAAGGTATCAAGATGATTTATCGTTATTACGACACTAGATGGTATTACATTAAGTGAATTAACGCCAACCATTACAATAAAGATAACCGCAAACCACGGAATAGTAATTGCGCTTGATTTAATTTGGTTTAGTTTGGTTTGATTTGGTTTAGTTTGCTGCTGCTTTGTTTTAGTGTGACTAATTTGTTGTTTAAGCCAAAGGCTAATAATCAACAAAAATGGTGCAAGTAACATAACGCGCAGCATTTTTACTATAACCGCACTATTCGCCACTTCTTCGCCCATGGCATTACCAGCGCCAACAACATGAGCAACCTCATGTACTGTGCCACCTAAATATATGCCCATCATTTGCGGGCTTATATCGAGCAAACCACTGTTATATAAAAAGGGGTATAAAAACATCGCTATGGTGCCAAAAACAACCACGGTTGCAACAGCAATGCTGGTTTTATAACTTTCGGCTTTAAGTACCGGTTCAGTCGCTAATACCGCAGCTGCCCCACAAATTGAACTGCCAGCGCTGATCAAAATAGTAGTATCGCGATCTAACTTTAATAGTTTAGTACCAACCACGTAACCAATAATAAAAGTTAAACTAACAATACTTATACTCACCAACATCCCTGTCAAACCAACTTCACTAATATTCTGAAAAGTTAGCCTAAAACCATAAAATATGATCCCTAAGCGTAAGATATTTTTCGTCGAAAAAAGGATCCCTGCTTGCCATTCTTGGGGTAATTTATGACGTAATGTATTGGCGTATAATATGCCCAATACAATGCCAATAATTAGCGGGCTAATAGCTAAGTGTTTGAAAAAATCAAATTCTGCGATATAAGTTGCAGATGTTGCAAATAATGCGACAAACAATATGCCGTTTAGGGTGTTACTACGATTTTGTGGTGAAAAAGCCATTTTAAATACTCTTTTTAGCACGCTGAGCTATTTATTCATTTTAAATATAATATATGCTTTAAAAACACATAAATTAAACAGATGTTTTTTATATGTTATATTAGAAAAGTTAATGTGTGGATTTTGGCTCAGAATGAACATCACTTTAAAGCAACTTGCGGTGCTAGCAGCAACAGCAAGATTAAATGGCATAACTAAAGCAGCAAGTGAGTTGTGCCTTACTCAATCAGCGGCGAGCCAATCGTTAAAAGAGCTTGAGAGTATTTTAGGCTTTCAATTATTCAATCGCACAGGTCGAAAATTGCTATTAAATGATCATGGTCGTGAAATTTTATCAAAAGCGATCCAGATGCTTGAATTGCAAAAACAACTTCAACAACCATTAACTGCCGAATTACAAGGTGAGTTAAAAGTTGCTGCCAGTGTTACCATTGGCTCTTATTTAATGCCGCAATTACTCGCTGATTTTGTAAAAAAGCACCCTCTTGTTGATCCTAAATTATGTATTAGTAATTCAGAAGATGTTATTAGTCGTTTAATGGCTGGGCAAGCTCATATAGGTTTAATTGAAGCCCCCATTGCTCATCAATCATTGCTAATTTCACCTTGGCGAAGCGATAAACTGAGTGTATTTTGTTCACCCTCACATGCCTTGGCTCAACACCAGCAAATTAGCTATGCTGAAATGATAGCGCAGCGCTGGATATTGCGCGAACATGGTTCGGGTACTCGTTCTGTTTTTATTAATGCCATGCAACAACAAAATATAATGATTAAAAACAGCATGGACTTAGCCCGACAAGAGGCAATAAAACAGGCGGTAAAAGCAAATTTAGGGCTTGGTGTATTATCTTATTTATCAATTGAGCAAGAATTAAATGCTGGGATATTCAAACAACTACAAACCCCACTTAATTTAAATCGCCAATTTTCCATCGTACAATCTGAACATTATAGTCACAATAAATTGATCACTAGTTTTCGTGACTATATTCAGCAGCACTCCAAACTATAAGTGCTATTATTGCTAATACTATAAAATTTATGGGTAACTTCAATGAAAACTGTAATTAATAACACAATGAAACACTTAGCAGTTATTGCTCTGACAATATTTTTATTTGCTTGTGCTAGCACCAGCAATTCAACTCCAGCAGATAAACGCGCAGAAATACAAAAAATGAGCCAAAACGTGCTTGCCGCAGTCTATAAACAAAACCCAAGAATCAAAACAGCAGTGCACAACGCGAAAGGTTATGCGGTATTTAGTAATGCGCAAATTAACTTGTTTTTTGTGTCGGCTGGTGGTGGCTACGGTTTAGTCCACAACAACATGAATAACAAAAACACCTACATGAATATGGGCGAAGCCGGCATTGGCTTTGGCTTAGGCGTAAAAGATTTTCGTGTTGTTTTTGTTTTCCATTCTGCAGACGCTTTAAATGATTTTGTTGAAAACGGCTGGACAGTGAGCGCAGAAGCCGATGCCGCTGCTAAAACCAGCGACAAAGGAGATGCCGCTAGTGCAGGAGTAACTTATGGCGACATTAGTGTTTATCAATTAACCGAAAGCGGTTTAGCTTTGCAAGCTATGGTTAAAGGTACTAAATATTGGAAAAACAAAGAATTGAATGAATAAATCAGCGAACTAAGCAGTAAGTTTGTTACTCTTTCCTTTATTTTATTTTATTTTACTTATTGTGTTTTATCGTTTATTAAATTCAGCCTTACTAGACGAGCTGATCGAACAACCTTTTTCTTTATATGAAAAAAAGGCTGCTGCGATAACGCTAGTTGTGTTACAAATTAATAAGTTTGTATATTAGAAGTTACGAATTTCCACCGTATTAGCATTAAAATCGAACTTGTTGATTTTGCCACATTGGGCAAAGTGATTATTTGAGGCATAAGGGGTATTAGCTTGGGCAATATTACCTTCCCACCCTTGGCCATTTTTAACAAAAGCTTTTACTTCAAATTGGCCATTAACTGTTTGACTACAATCCATATCAACATCAAGCATCCAATGATGTTGTCCCCAAATATTCAGAGGATCTTCACCATAACCATCAACCGCAGTAGTACGTAACGTACCCCAACTAGCTGGCCAAATATTGGTTGTCCAGTCTAGTGCTGTGCCATCTGCGGAAGCATTTTGATTTGCTTCTGCACCATACCAGTCAAGATAATTATCATTAGCTTTCCACGGCGCAGTAGTACTATTTCGCAAATTATTATGAGTAATGGCAATAGCACATTCAAAGTTAGTGGTGGCGCAATTTTTCCCTAAATTAGCATTGGCATAAGCGTGATCGATGCCACCACGAATAAACATATCTTGCCCGCTTTGAGTTTGTGCTTGAATAAATATTACCGTGCGTTGAATATTGCCCATAGGTGGTTGAGTGGTACTTATTTTTGCGCCTTGATGAATAGCGAAAGCATCCCAAGTGGCTACATTAGCATTGATGGTTCCACCAGTATTTACGGTGATAGTTTCACCCGAGCATGATTTAGCATCAGCAGCTAACTCTCCTTTAAGCACATTACAATAAGTGCCTGTTGCCATGCCGGTATTCAGGGTTGCGGTTAAACTGTAACTTTCTTTATTAATAGCTACAAAACCAGAGCTGCCACGACCAAAAGCAATTTGATTATTACCATTATCCCACCAGTTGGTAGTGATAAAATTATCAGCGGTGTTATTTCTAAAATCAACACCACCGGCGATATACGACCAACGGTGCTCACACTGCCAGTTAGTACCAAAACACTCTAACGCTGAACCATTGTGTACAGGCACACTAGGGCCGCCTGCATTAGTATCACCATGATAATCATAACTTGACATCACTTTTGGATAACCATACGGATAAGTCAGCATAAATACATTAGCTAAATCATATAAGCGACCATCTTGATAAGTGATCACATTACCACCGCCACCATGCCCACGTTGATTATCATGATTATCAACAAAAACAACCGCTGAGCTACTTGGTAAGAATCCCCAGCCTTCACCGAAATTACTTAACCAAGACAAGCTACCATTGCGGAATGTATCTCCTAACTTAGTAGTGTACTTAAATTCAGTCACTAAACCCGTGCTGGTATATTCACTTGATGAAATTGTTTCACCACCTTGATCAATCACTTCTTGAAAAATTAGTGGGGCACCATTTACTTTAGACAAAATACCTTGAATATCTTGCACAGCAATATGTTTTGAAGCATCTAGACGAAAGCCAGCGACACCAATATTCACTAAATCATTTAAATACGCTGCAGTGGTATCTTGTACATAACTAGCACTAGTGTTTAAATCAGGTAAACCTACTAACTCACAATTTTGCACTTCAAAACGGTTGTTATAGTTGGTTATTACACAGGTATTATGAAAATCTTGAGGGCTATAAACAGGGTAGTTTTTATTGCCAAAACCGCTACCTGCCACACCTGTACCGCTGCCAAAGGCCATATGATTAAGTACGGCATCTACATAAATATTTACACCAACCGCTTTACAGCGATTTACCATATCAATAAATTGTGCGCGCGTTCCACCGCGACTTTCTATTTTGTAGCTCACCGGTTGATAACGCGTCCACCATTGGTTACCCTGAATATGTTCATTAGGCGGTGAAACTTGTACTGCGGCATAACCTTTAGGGCCTAAATATTGTTCACATTCTTGTGCAACATCTTGCCAATTCCATTCAAATAGGTGCACAAATGTTGTTCGTTGAGCAGCGGCTTGTACTTGGATAGAAAAAGCCAACATAAGACCACTGACCAATAATGATTTAACTAAAGTTTTTCGATAATATTTACATGTTTTTTTACTGAAAGCATCTTGTTTTTCGGTTATTGTTTTCATTTTAAGTACCTGTTGATCTTTGTTTTTTTAATGTACTAACTAGTGCTCCATTTTTATTTCTTCCTTACACCCAATAAGAGTTGCTCAAAAATCACACGTAGTCACCGAAGATTTTGGTGAATACGTATGCAGTAAAATTTACTTGTGCTACTAAATAATAAAGTATACTTTTAGTGGTTAAGTTTTTTTTAAAACAACTAAAAACAACGTTTTTTTTGTTAATTTGTTTACTGTTTGGTCAATATATGAGTTATTTCGTAGCATTATTACTAATAATGCGTAATTAATTTGTAAACATAAATTTGACCGTGAATAAATTCAATAAACTAGTCGTTATTACTACTTTGCGGTATTATCTACCCGATTTTTTCCTTTTTTAAAGCAGATATGATGACAAATATATTTCCTACAATTGCCGTTGCTTATGTGCACAATTCTGATGCTGAACAAGCAAAAAGGATCGCTAAAAAATGGCAGCTTCATTATATTGGCGACCATAAAGCAGCAGCTAAATTTTCTCATTTAGAGTTTCTGTTACAAGTTAACGATCAATACCTAGAACTTTGTAAATTAAATGAACCTAAATTAGGCGTCATTAAAGTCGATTTTGTAGAAGGAGCTGTCGCTCATCGGCGTAAGTTTGGTGGTGGCCGAGGCCAAGATATTGCTAAAGCTATTGGTTTAAAGCATGGTTTTACTCCTCACGTACTAGATGCTACGGCGGGGCTTGGTCGCGATGGATTTTTACTAGCAAGCTTAGGCTGCCAAGTTACGTTGATGGAACGTATGCCCATTGTTGCTGCGTTACTTGATGATGGTTTAACGCGTGCAGAATTAAACCATAGCGTTGCTGATATTATAAGTAATATTAAGCTTGTTCATGCGTCTTCAATTGAAAATATGAATTTAGCTTTTACTGAACAAAATAGACAAGTTGATGTGATTTATTTAGATCCTATGTACCCACATCGTGAAAAATCAGCTTTAGTGAAAAAAGAAATGCGCGTATTTCAATCGCTCGTTGGCGAAGATTTAGATGCCGATGGTTTACTTGCCCCCGCACTAAAACTTGCCAAATATCGTGTAGTGGTTAAGCGCCCAAGTTATGCGCCTCCGCTTGCCGATAAACCTCCTTCAATGAGCATCAAAATGAAAAAAAATCGTTTTGATGTTTATGTAAATCAAGCTATTCCTAAAAATTAATCATTTCAATAATTTTCTGTAATAAAAATGTAGCTAAATCCATACCATGTCAAATTAAACTCATACTATGTCAATACTCTCGGTTTATGAAAGTTTATTACAAGATGATGCAAAAGCTTGTTAATGGTCTAAGGGCGTAGTGCTGGCATTAGTTACAGATTGTTCTTTAGGTCAACAGTTAGCGATCAGTTACCTAACAAAAGATTACTGCAGCTCAACGCACAAAATTGTCAATTTCCACCTTTATTTAGACGTTCCCAACTTTATTCAGAGCCCACAGGTGGATTTACGTGTACATAAGAGTTTTACGGAAAGCCTTCAAAAAATAAGAGAATTTTTAATGTTCGTCTATACGAAAGTAAATGAAATGATCATGTGTGAAAACTCGATTGAGTTTAATGCCTGTTTTCATCATGAATAAAATGAAGGTATTGAACATTTTGGGAGCCAGCCGAAGGGATTTCACTACTACGTTGAGAATGATTCTAATTTTCAATGAACATCACAAAGTAGAAATTAACAGGTTTAACTTTTCACACTTTTCACAAATTATTAAAACAGAGTAATATTACACTATAAAATTCATTTAAAAACAATAACTTGAGATATTTCGTTTTTTGATTTAATGTTTAATTATTATAAATGATTTGGGGTAGTGTTAACGATGTCATATAAAGAAAAAATCCAGATACTAAAAGTCGTAAGAAAGTTAAGTAATGGCATTTTTATTCACGCCTGACAAGGCTGCTTATAAAGATGAGACTCTTGAGAGCTATATACTTCGAATAGCAAAAGAAAACTTCTTCGATGCATATGTAGCTAAATCCATCCTACGTCAATATATTCGGTTTATTACAAGGTAGAATTACATGTACATAAGAAATTTACGAAAGCCTTCTGCAAATAAGAATATTTTTAAGTTTGCCAGTACTAAAATAAATGACATGATCATGTGTGAAAGCTCCATTGAGTTTGATGCCTGTTTCTATCATGAATACAATGATGATATCGAACATTTTGAGAGCCAGCCAGAGGGATTTCACTACTACTTTGAAGGATGTAGGCGACCATACACCCCTGATTGCTTAATTAAATACAAAGATAATACCTTTCAATACCAAGAATATAAGCCTTTAAATAAAACATTGGATCAAACTTTCAAGGCTGAATTTGCAGAAAAGCAAAAAGCTTCTATAGCCTTGGGAATTAAATTAATCCTTGTAACTGACAAGCAAATACGGGTCAATCCAATTTTAAACAACCTTAAACTTTTACACCGTTATTCTGGAATACACCAATTAGATGACATCCATATTCAGTCGATTACTATAAACTTGCAGGCATTCAAATACCTCTTTCTTAACATTTCCCGTTAATACTCTATAACGATATTTCGGTGTCCAAATAATATGGTATTGGCAATGCCAAATAACATGCGATAATTTATCAAATCTGCTCATGTGTTTTTACTTACTCAGTTATGGGGATAACCAAGTAAGTTAATACCATGAGCAGATACTTCAGGCATAGCCTTTCGACGATGACCACGCCCACAGGACGTGGTTTTAATTTTTTAATAAACATCTACTTTGATTTCCATATCACCTCAATCTCAAAACGTATAACGCCATTTTAAGCGGCAATTAACAGTGGACTAAAATGTGTGAGGGACAAACAACAGCCCACTGTTAATTGTCCGTCTTGAAAATACTTGTTAGGGTTTTTAGTGCTGCACAAGATCCCGTTTATCCCATTGAGTTTTTTCCCAATTAGATATAGTTCCTTCTTCCTCACACTCTAGGCATTCCCATCCAATTATATGGCTATCAGGATCAATCCATACTTCTATTTCACCATCACATTTTTCGCCATAGGTAACCGCACGGCAGTTAACACTAGCTAAACTTATGGGACGTTCGTATGCAATTGAAGCTGACTCAATAATTTCAATCAGGAACTTTAATAATTCCATTGTTTCAGAATTTAATTCAGGCACTTCTCCATTTTCATTCAAAAAGTGCTGAATATTTGTAATTAATGCCATTGCTGAATCCTCCTTTATAATTGGATAAACCAACGCCCCAATAAGCGGCTGATAATAGTTTGCTAAAATGTGTAGAGRAGCGAAACCGAGCAAACTGTTAGCAGTCCGACAGTACTTGATTGGCTTGTTAGCTAGCGTATAATGCCCATAGTTAACCATTTTTGAGAAAGCTATGCCAACTATTTCAATGTTTTACGGAATAATAATACGGATGTATTATTTTGATAACCAACAACATAACTTGCCACATATTCACGTTCATTTCCAAGGTGATGAGGCGATCATAGAAATACCTACAGGACAATTACTCCAAGGTAAATTACCAAAACCGAAACAAAAACTTGTTGATGCTTGGATTGAAATACATAAAGACGAATTAATGGCAGATTGGGAACTTGCAGTAAATGGTGAGTCTGTATTTAAGATAGACCCTTTAAAATAAGGTAAGCAATATGAACCCTCGTGTAATTACAGTTGAAGCGACAAATAAACATTTTTTAAAGTTATCATTTGAGAATGATGAAATTAAACTTTTTGATGCCAGCCCTTTTTTGGATAAAGGTATATTTAAAGAGTTAAAAGATTATAATTATTTCAAGCAAGCCTCTGTAGCTTTTGGCTCTGTAAAATGGCCACATGATCAAGACTTTAGCTACGACACTCTATACTTGCTCAGTAAGTCTTTAGCCAGACACAATGACTCCCCACTAGGTGCTAGCCTCTAAACGTGGGTTAGTTTTACAAACCAGAGCCATAATATATGTGTCAACAATATAAAACAGAGGCTAGCATGACTAAACATAACATACTTTTCATTGGCTTAGATACCCACAAAACATTTACTGAAGTCGCTTACATCGAAGACCAACGTGGCGCAAAATCTATTCATCTCGGAAAAATCCTCAGTAATAAAGCGGCATTCATAAAACTCGCACGACAACTACAATCTAAATATCCCCATGCTACTTTGCATTTCGTCTACGAAGCAGGCCCTTGTGGCTATTGGATTTATCGCTTACTGACTAGTCTTAATCATTGTTGTTACGTATTGCACCATCACTTATCCCTAAGAAACCTGGTGAGCGTATTAAAACGGATAAACGTGATGCACTAAAATTAGCAAAGTTACTTAAATCAGAAGATTTAACACCCATCTACGTACCCGAGCCAGAAGATGAAGCGGTTCGTGATTTATCACGCGCCCGTGAAACATCGATGAAAGACTTAAAAGACGCTAAATACCAACTTAAAGCACTACTGTTGCGCAATAATATAAGCAGCAAAGTAAAAGATAATTGGTCATTGCAACATTTACGTTGGCTCGCTGAATTGGTGTTACCACATCCTTGTCAGCAAATTGTATTGCAAGAAGCGGTATCAACGATCACTGAACGATTGAAACGCCTAAATGTCTTGATAATGAATTAACCCACCAAGTAAAAAACTGGCGCTATTACCCGGTGGTCAAAGCCATACAAGCACTGCGTGGCGTAAGGTTATTAGTCGCAACGGGCGTTATCGCTGAATTAGGTGATTTAACACGATTTGATCACCCTAGAAAATTAATGAGTTACTTAGGCCTTGTACCAAGTGAACATTCAAGTGGTGGTAAACGCCACTTAGGTGCTATTACCAAATGTGGTAATAGCCGTGCAAGAAGACTACTAGTCGAAGGTGCACATTCGTATAAACACAACGCCAATATATCAAAAGAAATGCAGTTAAGGCAGGAAGAATTGCCTAAAGAAATTATCGACATGGCCTGGCAAGCCCAATTAAGGCTATGTCGTCGATACAACCGATTGATGCACAAAGGCAAGCATCGTAATGTTGTCGTTACTGCTATTGCTAGAGAAATGATCGCCTATATTTGGGCTATTTCTCGTGAAGTAGTCTTACCGGTTGTCGATGTGAAGTTGCGTTTAGCAAGGATGCCCGCATGAATACTTTTCTTCAAGAAGGTTTGAGTTAGCGCATGGGATCAAGCATCGGGTGTGGCACAACCACCGACGGCGTTAGGATGGCAATAGCCTAGCGGCTATTGAACCACGAACATAGACTGAAGACAGGTGCCACGACGAAATGAGTAAGGTAGGCGCTGTTAACCAACAGGTTAATAATCCACGAATATCAGCATGATAACCGACGAAATTACTTGCTTCATTCTATGCGTTAACTCACTTAATCTCGAAAAGTGAAAAATGGTTCTTAAAGAAATGAACAAGGATCAGTGTATTTAACTTGACGTGGGGAGTCATACCAACGCCCAATTAAGCGGTGAGTAGTAGTTGGCTATAATGCGCGAGGGACGAGCCGCAGCCAACTGTTACGAATCCGACTTAAATTGCTTATTATGCAGTTCTTTTAAATACTCTGGAGCTAAATCGGCTCCATTTGGCCAGACAATAGTTTCAAGTTCAGGATCAATTGCTACTTGAGAAAATACGTCAATATTTTTTAATGGCTCAAATATAGGGCCTATTAACGTACCGTTCAAATCAACTTCTCCAGATGAACCATCATCAAAAGATAGCCAGAGTTTGAAATCAGAAATATGCTTTGCTGCTTTTATATGAAGCATAATATTACTCCAAAGGTGCTATATTATTTAAAGGTTGACCAGTACGAGCTTTTTCCCAATTTTCTTCAAGTTCTGTTTTATGAAATGAAATCCACTCTTGCACAAATTTAACTGCTCTTTTGGGAAGTTCTCCTTCAATTAAGTCACCGTTAAAATTGAAAAGAGCTTCATAACCAGAATACTTTGCATGAAAATGAGGTGGATTATGATCATTAAAATACATAGCGATCAAAATTCCATAAAAACGACTGATAACTGGCACAAACAACCTTTAACTATAATTAAACTTAATGTTGATCCTACACCAAAGCTTGATGATGTCAATTAACTGCAACGCCACATTAAGCGGCGCAAAAAAGCTGGCTAAACTTTGCGAGGCACGAGCACAGCCAGCTCTTTTGTGTCCGTTTGAATGCCTTGGTACGCCCAGCATGGGCATGAACTAATGAGGTGAAAGTCCTCTGTAGGAAGATCACCGTTTAATGATTAATATTAAACGATAACTACTAGCGAATGGCAAGGGCTTTTCTGCGAAGAATGGTCTGAAGGAAGCCGCTAGCCCTTTTGTTTATAAAGAGGCGAGCTGATGAACAAGAACATCATATGAGGCGTAGACTAGAGATGAGTTAGCCAAGCATAACGAAACCAAGTGATCTAATAGTCACCGTAAATGATGCAGCAGTGCAAAGAAAGTGCATGCTCTTATCTGGGGAGATCTACTTAACATGCGATCACAATGAAACCAGTAGGCTCTGGTACCCATAAGTCTAGGCATTATTATTTTCCTATTAAAAAAATATCCACCTTCTTAGAAGGTGGTTTTGCTCAGAACCCCCTAGAAGGGGGCGATCTTGTGTTATGTCTTATGTGGGGTTAATCGGTATCTGTCGACTTTGTTTTATATATCAAATAGATATAGGGATATTTAATTTTACTCTATCTACACCGATTAAGAACTTTTTGCGTAGCACTGTCACATTCTTTACTAAAAAAGTGATCGTGAAAGATCATTTTTGACCTGCTCCCTCCATATTATTTTTTTAAGATCCATCTTTAATGCAATAATTCAACCCATACAATGTTGATACCTTATAAATACGGCTCTCTAAAAAATTCGTGATGCTTTATCAAAAAATAATGCTTTAATTGGTAATATTAGTACTCCAAAACAGCACATTAATCGATGCAAAAACTGACTTTTTTGAGTACCTTAATTGATGTTTAAATGATATTAAATAACCAAAGTTTTTTTAATTGCAAAAAACTTTGGCTCTTCCTAGGTTATCCGTAATTCTATTATTCCCGTGACTTGTGTCAATGACATAATATACAGCATTAATTCTCAAAGCATTGCCATATTTTTTAATAATTCGTGTCCAAAGCTCCCATTTTCGCAAGAAACAAAATTTTAATAATAACTACCAACATCAATAATTCGTTTTTTTTCAGCTAACACTTGGTTAGATGAATAATTAAGATGTAATTGATCATTATATAACCTTGTAATGAGTCCCCTTTGGGCTGTTTTTATAACAAAATTTCTTGCAGTAGGTGCTCCTACAGAACATTTCAAAGAAATTACTTTTAAATTAGAGTATTGAAATGATAATTCCTTCAATAAATACGCCGTTCCATCAGTTGATCCGTCATCGATAATAATTATTTCAATTTTTTTGTAAGTTTGCTCTATTACACTTTTAAAAGCTCTAAGTAACAGGTTCTTACGGTTTTTAGTTGGAATATAAACACTAACAAAAGGCCTAATCATTATAACTATCCTTTTGTCGTTCTATAGGTTTAATAAACACAAGGCTATTAAATACACCCCAGAGCAAACCTAACATACCAGAGTTAAGAATATGACCACTAAAAAAAGACAGCAAGAGCAAAATCATATTAACTAATACAATGATAGGAGATAAAAAACTTGAACGTCTAAAAACAGAAAATGCAGGTAACATCATAATATAATAGGTAAAATACACTATTGTAGAACCTATAACTCCAAAATATACAAATAAATCGACAGGATCTACTTCGGAAGAATATTTAGAAAAAAAGTAATCCGACATACCGATGGTACCAACACCAAAAGCATACTCAAACCAAGTAGAAAAAAGCATGAAAGCTTCAATGATTTGCGTTGAAAACTCAATGCGTCCAGATAACAACAGCCCTAAAACACCTTTTTCTTGTATAACCCAAATAACTTTATCGTATAAACCAATGGTATGCAGTAAATCTAAAATAAAATAAATTAACAAAGAGGAAAAAATCAAAAGTGGTATAAATAGTTTCAATTTTAATTTAGTCAACTTAAATACATTGGCTCTTTCATTAACAATTGGAATTAAAAATACCAAGAGCAAAGATGCAAACATCGCAGTCTTTGTTGCAATAAGTGCTGAACAAATTATGGTTAATATAGCCATAGGATAAAAAATTAACCGTTTAATGTTCCAACAATAATGCAATACAAAACCAAACAATAAAACAAAACAACCGCTAAGTTCATTACCTGCTATATAAAAACCATTAACACCTATTCCTTCCCTGCCATCAGTGCCCGGGTAACTGGTATAGCCAAAGCCTAATACACCAATAGTTAAATTAAATAAAATGGCGTAAAAATTAATCCAAAGAGCTTGATTGCATTATCACACAAGGCCGCCACTCTTTATGAGTTATCAAGATTTGATGAGGCGATGAAATACTGTGATCAAGTTCTGGAAGAAGATCCGCTATATCTTCACGCATTGTTTTACAAGGGTTTAGTACTTGGA
>NVTW01000038.1 GCA_002401725.1 Gammaproteobacteria bacterium | reverse complement strand
GAATGGTGAATTTTACTTTATCGAAATGAATACCCGTATTCAAGTAGAGCACCCAGTAACCGAGATGATAACCGGTGTTGATTTAGTTAAAGAACAATTACGTGTTGCGGCGGGTCAGCCATTGTCTTATACCCAAGACGATATTAAAGTTTCTGGTCATTCAATTGAATGTCGTATTAATGCTGAAGATCCGCGTACTTTTATTCCGTCACCGGGTAAAATTACCCGTTTTCATCCGCCGGGTGGTTTAGGGGTTCGTTGGGATTCTCATATTTATGCGGAATATTCTGTACCGCCACATTATGATTCGATGATCGGTAAACTAATTACTTGGGGCGATAACCGTGATGTGGCTATTGCTCGCATGCGTAATGCTTTAAATGAATTAGTGGTTGACGGTATTAAAACAAACATTGCTTTGCATCAAGATATTTTAAATGATCAAGGCTTTGTTAATGGTGGCGCCAACATTCACTATTTAGAACAAAAATTAGCTGAAGAAGAATAGTTTTCTCACTCGATTAAACAAACGAAAGCCCTGAATTGTTTCAGGGCTTTTTTATTGGTAAAATAACTAGTGTTCAAAATACTACGAGCTTAACAAAAAAGATTATGACAATTACAATGGAAAAACCTCTTCCTCCAGCCGACGACGATTGTTGTGGTGGCGGTGCTTGTGATCCCTGTGTATGGGATCATTATTATGCTGAATTACAAAAATGGCGTATTGAGCAAGCCCAAGTAAAAGAACAAGCACTAAAAGAAGAACAATCTAAAAATTCATAATATAACATGCCAATGCACTTGGCTCAGGATCGTCTTTCCCGCAGTCTTTTAAGCAGACGCTGCATGGATGCAGTTTATTAGACAATGCATGGAGCATATTGTCCTGAATCTACGTCAAAAAGCACGAGTTCTTCGATTAAAACGTCTCGAAGATGACAGTTATAATAAATACCTGAGTGATCTGCATAGGCACGTAATATAAAGTAGGTGCTGCTATTTAGTTTACGAACTACAAGATAACGCAGAGCAACCCGCTTTATTACGTGCCCATTCAGGTCTTTTTTGCGCATATTTTTCATATTTACCTTGTTCATCATAAGGACATAACAATATTTTTTGTAATTTGACAATCTCGCTATAATCACCTTGTTCAGCAGCTTCAATGGCTTGTTGGGCAAGGTAATTTCGTAACACAAAGTTAGGATTAGTACGATTCATCAACGCGATTCGAACCTCAGCATCATTATTATCACATTGACAACGTTTAATGTAGCGGCTAAACCACTGCGACCATTGCTCTTTTAGGCTAGAAGTTAACTCTGCAAAATCATAAATACAGGGCACTAAAATAGGCAACCAATCTTGTTCTTGTAAAAGTTCTTTTTTAGTCTCTAGTTTAGCTAGTTGACGATAAAATACGGTCATATCCGTTTCAATAACACTCAATAATCCCTCTAAATCAGTAAACAATTGTTGATCATCTTTTCCTTGGTATTGAGCAAAACCCAATTTTTCCGTCATCATTGCTAGCCATTGCTGCTGATAGTTATCGGCATACTGATTTAAGATCAGGTTTAATGATTCGGCATCATTAATTAACGGAAAAATAGCATTAGCCAATTGAAATAAATTCCATTGCCCTATTTCGGCCTGTGCGCCAAAACAATAACGTTTTCCTTGCGCATCGGTAGTATTAGGTGTCCAATGAATATCAAAATTATCAATCCAGCCATAAGGGCCGTAATCGATGGTCTCACCAATAATAGACATATTATCGGTATTCATAACGCCATGAACAAAACCGACCCGTAACCAATGAACAATAAGTGAGCAAGTACGGTTACTTATTTCTGCAAACCAACTTAAATATAACTTACCATTAAAAACTCCCGCATTATCACTTAGTAATGAGGGAAAATCAGTGCTAATAGAATAATCAACTAATTGTTTTAATAATGATAAATCTTTGCGCGCGGCAGGTAATTGAAAACTACCAAAACGTAAAAAAGAAGAAGAAACTCGACACACCACCGCGCCCAATTCAAGTTTAGGATGACCATCATAAAACATATCTCGATTAACCTGCTCTCCCGTTAAACATAAACTTAACGCTCTGGTAGTCGGCACACCTAAATGAAACATCGCTTCAGAGCATAAAAATTCTCTAATAGATGAACGTAACACGGCTAAACCATCGGCGGTTCGAGAATAGGGTGTACGACCGGCACCTTTTAATTGCAACATTTTTCGGCCGTGAATGTTTGTTAATACTTCACCTAAATTAATCGCTCTGCCATCACCTAATTGACCTGCCCAATGGCCAAATTGGTGGCCGCCATAACACATCGCAAAAGGCTGCATACCTTTAAGGATTTTATTACCCGTAAAAATTTCGGCAAATTCATAGTGTGCTAATTCGGTTGTTGAAATATCTAGCAGCTCTACCATGCTTTGGCTAAACGCTATCAATGCTGGTTTAGTTACTGGTGTTGGTTTAACCCAAGAATAAGCAGCATTAAACACTTGGCGAGGTTGATTAGTTTCGTTTTGATCTGCGGGTAATGTTTTAACAAAACTATTGTCGAAGTTAAGTGATGTAAATAAAGAAATAATATCGTCCTATATTTTGTGGTTAGCCATTGTTGAGTGTTAATTATTGAGCGCAAGTGATTAGATCTTGTCTCTTTAGGTGGAGCGAGTATAGATCAAACTACAATTTTGACCACCAAAAGCAAAAGAATTACTCATTCCATAGTTAATATTTCTATTAACAACGCCATCGGTGAGATAATTTAGATCACATTGATGATCAACTTGTTGATAATTATGGGTTGCCGGTAAGCATTGTTTTTGTAGCGCTAAAATTGTGGCAATACTTTCAATTGCAGCGCCAGCACCTAATACATGACCATGTACCGCTTTAGTTGAAGAAATTACTAGCTGTTGTGCATGCTGCTTAAAGGTATGATGAATAGCTTGTGTTTCACTCATGTCATTTTGTAATGTCCCCGAACCATGAGCATTTATATAATCAATTTTTTCAGCAGATAGGTTGGCATCATTAAGCGCTGCTTGCATAGCTTGTTGTGCTCCTTGCGCTAAAGGTTGTACTATATTATGGGCATCGCTGCTCATACCAACACCTACTAATTGAGCATATATTTTAGCGTTACGCTGCTGAGCATGTTGTTGAGTTTCTAAAATCAAGCTGCCTGCACCTTCACCAATAACCAAGCCACTGCGGTTCGCTGAAAATGGTCGACAAGTATCATTCGATAATACCCGTAATCCTTCCCATGCTTGAAAATTACCGGCGGTTATACACGCTTCACTACCACCAACAATAGCAACATTTACCATGCCTGTACGTAACATTAATACTGCCATTGCGATAGCGTGTCCTGATGATGCACAGGCTGATGAAGTGGCAAATGACGGACCTGTTATGCCGTATTTCATCGAAATTTGGCTACTAGCCGAGCTTGGCAAAAGTTTAGGTACGGTAAATGGATGCGGGCGCTTTTGGTTTTGCCCATAATACTGTTGATAGGCTTGTTCAATAGTTTCTTGTCCGCCAATACTGGTGCCATAAATAACACAAGTACGTGCGGCAGTAGTAGGAGACAAGTGAAGATCCGCTGACAATATAGCTTCATCGGTTGCCAATAATGCAAATTGTGAAAATCGGTCTAACTGTTTTAATTGTGTTTTATTGAAATGTTCTTGCGGACAATAATTTTTAACTTCGGCTGCTATTTTTGTCGTTATATTGCTGGTGTCGAATCGAGTTATTGGTGTGATGGTGTTACTGTCATTTTTTGGTTCGCTAAAAATTGTTTGAGAAAATTGTTCGACATTATTCCCCGCAGCTGAGATACAGCCAAATCCAGTAATAACAATATTGTAATACAAAGAATTAGTCATTTTTTTGTTGGCAAAGTGAGCTAACTAAGTTAACAATATCGTCTAAATTTTGCAGCGAAAAACCTTGTTGTTCGAGATCTGCTTCGGGCGGTATTGTGATCTCAAAATGTTCTTCAAGATCAAAAATTATCTCGACTAAAGATAATGAATCAATGCCTATACTGGCAAAGGTATCTTCAGGTAATAAACGATCTAAATCGGCTTCAGTATATTCTTTTAAAATGGGTAATATTTGTGCTTTTATATCTTGCATTTGCTTCCCGTATACAGTCTCTATTTTACATCTGAAAGTCGTTTTTCATCAGTAATTAAAATATAGCTGGTTATTATTAAACAAAATATCATAAACCAATAAGGATATTTTTGATAAATACTGTTAATTTTAGCTAAATGTACGGTTGTAATTGAAGTTCCTGTTTGCTGTGGTGTTATTTTAGAATTTTCAATAACCGTTCCTGTCGCATCAACAATGGCGCTATAACCACTATTTGTAACACGAACCAGAGGTTGGCGAAATTCTATCGAGCGAAACAGTGCCAAAGCAAAATGAATTTGTAGCCCCGCAGTATCGCCAAACCAAGCATCATCAACGGTGTTGATCAATATATCACTGCCTTGATTTACTCCTTTGGCGACCAACTGAGTAAAAACGGCTTCATAACAAATTAATGGCATTATTTTAATGTGGTGATTTTCTAAGGTGAGCGATAGTAATTTTGTGCTGCTACCCGCTTTATATTTAGGGGCATGAGGAAATAATTGTCGTAAAAAAGGCAGTTGATCTTCAAAAGGTAAATATTCACCAAAGGGCAGTAAAAATTGCTTATGGTATTGTTGTACAGGATCTTTTGTTTGCACAAACTCAATACCGTTATAATAGCCCTGTTGTTCAGATAAATGTTCACCAGTAAAATCAATACTAGTGAGTAACATGGCTTTATTGTTACGTGCTTGATCAAAGATGGCATGATCAGATGAAAATTTTTGATATGAAATCGGTACAGGGATCTCTGGCAATACTACTAACTGCGTTTGTTCGTTATGGCTAACCTTATTTAATAAATCTGTAAGTTGATGATAATGCTGTAGCCAATCATCGCGAGAGCGCCAATTTACTGGAAAATTAGGTTGCACCATAGCAATAGTTAATGATGGCTGTTGCGATGATTCAACTTGCTCAGATACATTACCTATAGCATAAAGACCATACAAATAATTACCACCCAAAAGCATTAAAGCTAGTGCTATAAAACGCCATGGTGTTTGTTGTTTTGCTCGGTAGGTAATAAAAGCTGCGGCTAATAAAAAGTTCACCCAATGGATAACAAAAAAGATCAGTGCAACGCCACCAATGGCCGCTAATTGAATTTGTTCAGTATGCAAATACAGCGCGTGTGCTAAATTGCCGGGTAATAAGTGTGGAATAAAATTAATTAGCACGGTAATTAATATACTCGACTTAAATGTGCCAGCTATGCTTGTGCCCCATGTATAACGACTATGTAGCCAAGAAACTAAAGCATAGGGTAGAGCTGAAAATAAACAAAAAATAAAAACAAAAGGGATCACTACATTGAATGGGCTGCCAGTAATATTTGCCAAACCACCTACCACCCACCAAATACTGACCATCCAGCCTAAAGTACCAGCTAATAAACCTAACATAAAAGCTTGGCGCGGAGTTTTTTGATAAAAAGAAATAATAACAGCAATTAAAGCAAACCAAGCGGTAAATCCATAACCACCACTTGGAAAGGCTAAATAAAATAGAGCAACAGTAAGAAAGACTAATAACAGATCTTTCAATGAATTTATATTATTAATAAATAATGACAATTATTTGTTTTTCTTATGATAAAAAAAACTGATCACCATAAAGATTACAATATTGAATAAAGGGTGAAGAAAAGGAACTGATGAACCTGAGCCACCACTACCGCCGCCACCTCCTCCACCAGCTAAAATAGGCAAAGAATATAAAGTTATCAATAACAATCCGATAACAAAAAGAGAGTTAAAACGCATTTTTTTACTTCTTATTAATGCTTATTATTTTTGTTATAAATCCATATAAGAGCATAAAAAATAAGCAACGCGACAATAAAGTTAGTCAATTGCCAAATATATAAATGATAAAAATCGAAATCATTATCCACTTGTTTAACCAGGTGAAATAAGTGGGTAATTCTAATCAGGTTTTCTATTTGGATCAAGAGAGCTGCAATAATAACCATAGTTATTTTTTTAGACCAAGAAAACGATAACGAAAAAAAAGCGGCGGTTAACGTTGCGATTAAAGACAAGCCGGTACATGAGCGATCAACATAAACAAAACGTAAAGAATCGCTATGAATTATTTTATTATCAGTCACCAACCATTGTTGAGAATAAAAATTGTATAATTGACCACTTATTTGTGCGAGACCATGCTCAATAAAATTTGCCATGGAAGGAGTCGTTTCAATTTGCCAAACAATAAATTGCAGCAATAATGTCCACAATAAAAACCAATAAAAAAAATGAGTTGATATCAATTTTTGTTGATTCGTTATTAGCATTATAACTTTCCGCTATGCCATTGCTAATAAATTTTTAATGAGCTTGTTAATACCCTGAGCAGCTTCATTAATGTTGCCGGCTAGCATATAAGCGGGTGTGGAAATCACTTTATTATCGTGATCGATAACCACATCATCGACAAGGCAACTTATATGATTTAATCCCATCGTTGTTAATTGCGCGGCAATGTCGGGATCTGTACCAATAGTGCCTTGGCTACCTTGACCATAAACTAAAGCGATCATCGCTGGCGCAATACAAATATAACCCGCAGGTTTTTTTGCTTGAGCAAAGGCTTGGCATGTTGTTAGTACATCACTTTGCAGAGAACAATTTTCACCCTTTATAGCAAAGTCGCATAAATTTTTTGCTGCACCAAAACCACCAGGTAGCACCAAGGCATCAAATTCATCAACAACAAGTTCATTAATATCTTCAATATCACCGCGAGCAATACGTGCCGCTTCAACTAATACATTGCGTGGTTGGCTAGTATCAATATCACCAGTTAAGTGATTAACCACATGATATTGATTGATATTGGGCGCAAAACAACGATATTGTGCACCTTGCTGGGTAATTGCTAGCATGGTTAGCACAGCTTCGTGAATTTCGCTGCCGTCGTAAACCCCACAACCACTTAAAATTATTGCTATTTTTTTCATTTTATATCTCTCAAACTGCTATTTTCATGTTATTGCTTCCATATTTTTATTTTAATATTAAAGTACCGTTTATTTTTTACGGACAATGATTTCGATTGGCGCAATATAGCCATTTTCAATGTTAGTACGCAAATTGTTTATTTTACTTTTAGCGGTTGATTTCATTAAGGTATGAACGCCTAACGTCGTGATGTTGCGATTAGCTTTACTTTCTTTTTTAACCTTTTGAAAAAAATTTAAAGCAAATTCCTTACGATCATTAATAGCGATAATTTCAAAATTACTTGCAGATAACCTCTGTTCATAGTCTGAAACTGACGCAATAAAACTATGCTCAGCAGCACTAGCCCAAGGAACCGGGTAGATTATATTGTGTTGTGTTTGCTGCATAACATCATAAATTCCGAAATACGCCTGTTTTTTTAGCACGCGATTTACTTCATTAAATAATTGTTGCTTATCCTCTATATTCATACCTACATGCATCATAAAAGCGCCAGTAAAACTTTCATGCTCAAAAGGCATAGACAACGCACTCGCTTGTTTTAGCTGTACTTTGTGAGCCAATGCTAGCCATTTCGATATTTCATTGCCAGTATCAATATATTCTTGAGTTAAATCTATTCCGGTAACACTGCTTTGGTAAGTGTGCGCGATAAAGCGTGCCGCACCACCTAAACCACAACCAATATCTAAAACATTATCTTGGTGTGAAAAATTTAATTGTGATAAAAAATGCTTACTGGCAACCCTACCGCCAAGATGAAATTCATCTATAGGTGCTAAATCATCAAGTGATAATTCGCCAATATTTTTATTTTGTTTTTCTAAACTATTAACTATGGCCGCTAACAAACTACCATGATGGTAATGCTGTGCAATTATCTGTTCATTGTTCATCTTGGTTATTACCTACAATAACTGTTTTTAGCATAGCGTATTTTCAACAATAAGCTTAAAATGTTTGTCAATTTACCATTATTTTACCGCTTGGAAACTTTAATGACTACCTCTACTGCTAGCTGGACAACTCTTTATCGTAATATCAATATAGCTACTATGGATGATGGTAGCAGCAGTTATGGTATTATTGAACACGCAGCGTTAGCAATTGCTGCAGGTAAAATTGCTTGGTTAGGAAAAGAAAGTGAATTACCTGAATTTGATAATAAAACCGTTGAAGTGATTGACGGTAACAATGGTTGGTTAACGCCCGGATTAATTGATTGTCATACACACATAGTTTATGGCGGCAATCGTGCCAATGAATTTGAATTGCGTTTACAAGGCGCTAGTTATGAAGAAATTGCTAATAACGGTGGTGGCATAGTTTCTACGGTTAATGCAACTCGACAAGCCAGCGAACAAGCGCTATTTGATAGCGCGTTAAAACGTTTAACAGCAATGCATCAACAAGGTGTAACCACTATTGAAATTAAATCGGGCTATGGCTTAAATCTTGAAACCGAGTTAAAAATGCTGCGAGTGGCAACGCGATTAGGCGAGGCATTACCGTTAACCATTAAACGAACTTTTTTAGGTGCGCATGCACTGCCGGTTGAATTTAAAAATGATGCCGATGGTTATATTGATTTAGTGGTCAATGAAATGCTTCCGCAAGTATGTAAACAAAACTTAGCTGACAGTGTGGATGTTTTCTGTGAAGGTATTGGCTTTAATTTGGCGCAAACAGAGCGCGTATTTAAGGCCGCCCTAGACCATAAATTATCGATAAAAGTTCACGCTGAGCAGCTTTCTGATTTAGGTGGCACTGAATTAGCTGCGCACTATCAAGCGTTGTCATCTGATCATTTAGAATTTTTGCCTGAAAGTGGTATTAAAGCCATGACGCAAGCCAATATGACCGCAGTGTTATTACCCGGTGCCTTTTATTTTTTACGAGAAACCAAATTACCACCGATTGAGCAACTGCGGGCTAACAATGTCGCGATGGCAATTGCCACCGATGCTAACCCGGGATCTTCGCCAATTCATTCTATTCAACTGATGTTAAATATGGCTTGCACGCTGTTTAGATTAACGCCTGTTGAAGCGATTGCCGGAGTTACTTGTAATGCCGCGAAAGCGCTCGGTATAGATCACCATTGCGGTAAAATAAAAGTGGGCTTTGATGCTGATTTAGCCTTATGGGATATTAACCAAGTCGCAGAACTTTGTTATCAATTTGGTGTAAACCCTTTAGTGCGTTTAATCCAACAGGGTAAACGTGTAATTTAATACTAGTTTAATTGGGAACACTCATTTCTGTACAAAAAGTGTAGAATTGAGTAATCTTTAGTGGATCCAGCTAAATAAATATAAGGCATTAAATGGACAGTTCTTGCTTACTTTGTCGCTTTTTTAATTCACTACAACTAAAAAAAATAGTACATTTTTTATTTGTTCTTTCTTCGCTTGGCTTTTTTTCTGTACCAGTGTTAGCTGCCGGACAATTTTCCTTTATTGAATATAATATTGCTTTCGTACTTGGCTTGAGCTTACCTGTTTTAGTTATCGCTGTATTATTAGCCAAGAAAATATCAATTAACTGGCGTTTTCCCGCGACCATTACTATTTCGGTACTTGCACTTTTTTACTCCATTGCAAACCTAGTTGAACAGCAAACAGCATGGTCGTTAACTGCCGCCATGTTGTTTTTATCATCAATTTATTTATGGCCATTTTTTAACAATACCGAACAAAAAGATGCTCATAAAAAACTATTTGTTAGCAGTCTGCTCTTTATCTCTCTAGGTTTTATTACCAGTATTTGGTTAATTCCAACACTAAACACTTATTTTACATGGCTTATTGCCAGTAGCTTGATCTTAATAATAGCGTTTATACGTATTGTTAAATTGATCAGTACACCTAAATTAAATACCAGTCGCATGATTTTCCAATGGCTGTTAGCTTGTTTTTTTAGTGTTAGTATTTTTTATTGGCTCAATGCGGATATCAATATTGATGTGGTGGTGATCAGCGGTGTGTTAACTTATTTAACCACCATAATTAACGGTTGTTGGTTGTTAGTTCAACAAATATATGCTGATTTAGCGGTACATAATGAAGCAGAAATAGAGAAAATTTCGTCTAATGATTTATTTGCCTACACTCATGATCCAGCGACTAATTTACCAACCCATCAGCATGCGGTTATGCAATTTGAGCAATCATTTAAACAAAACAACAATCCCAATTATGCCGCGATTGTTTTCCAACCGATTAATTTTACTCAGGTTAATTCGTTGTTAGGGCATCATAATTCTGATGTTTTATTATTGCAGCTTGCTTATTGTATGCAAGAGCAAGTATCGAGTAATACTAATTTAATAAATTTTGAAAATCATGAGCCAGCAATAAGGTTAGCCCGTTTGCAGGGTTTACGTTTTTTGATACTTGTCGACTTAGACACGAGTCACCACCCTGATCAAGCGGTAATTGATGACATTTGCAAAAAACTTTCCGCTTCTGTTCCAACAGCGATGAGCTTTAAAAGCTTTTCACTCAATTTTGAATTGGCATTTGGTATTGCCATAGTTAAACAGGCTAATCAAAGTGTGAGTAAATTAATTGCTCAAGCAGAAGATGCATTATTGGTGGCGCAAGGTAAAAAGCAATTAATTAATTATTTTGATAATAGTCGTCTGCTTTACACCGAAAAACAACTAGCAAAAATGGAAATGTTAAAAAAAGTGGTTATTTCTGAACAACTACACTGGATTGTTTATCCACAAATTAACTTAACCAATAAGCGTATTGTTGGCTTTGCTTTGTCGGCTTATTGGCATTATGATAATAAAAATATAGAGCTCGCTGATTTTATTAAAACAGCAGAGCTTAGCGGTGATATTTATTTATTAGCGCGGCAAATGATCACTCAAGCCTTTAAATTACTTTTTATTTTACATCAAAATGATCAATACCAACATGTCGGCGTTAATCTCTCTAGTAAACAATTATTCGAACCCGATTTGATCAGCTTTATTGAAGAACAAAGAGATCGATACAACATCCCTACTAAATACTTATTAGTGGAATTAAATGAAGAATTGATTTTTTCAGAAAATGAATACGTTAAAATTTTTACTGATCAACTTAGGGCATTAGACATAAGTATAGTGATCACGCATTTTTCAGGAAGTTATGATGCTTTACGCTTTTTACGCAAAGCGTTAGTAAACCGCATAAAAATAGATTGTCAACAATTGTCTGACCAAGAAGAAATGGCCACCGATAAAGCCATAATTAACGCGTTAATTAACCTTGCAAGCACGATGAAAATTCCATTAATAGGTACTAATATCAATGATAAATTTGTTGAACAATCTTATAGCTCTATGGGAGGTACACTGGCACAAGGAACGATGATTTCCGCAGGACTTGCACCAGAAAAAGTTAAAGAGTGGCTAAGTTTATGGTATCAGCAATATCCAGAAGCAAAGCCTTAAATAAAGAAGAATAAATACTATTACTCAATATCTAACGGATCTGGCGATAAAATAATTCCAGTATTATCAGCATAAATATGATCATCAGGTAAAAAGGTAACGCCGGCAAAGTTAATCGCTAAATCACTTTCGCCTACTTCACTATCGGGTGCGCCGACGGGAATAGACACTAAAGTTTGAATACCTATTTCAAGATCTTCAAGCGCATCAACATCGCGAACGCTGCCATAGCAAACAATGCCTTCCCAGCCATTCTTTTCTGCAGTTTGCGCTATTTTAAAATCAATTAATGCGCGACGTGTTGAGCCACCACCATCAATAACTAATACTTTTCCTTCGCCATCAGTTGCTACTAATTGACTGATCAAACCATTGGCTTCAAAGCATTTTACTGTAACTACTTTACCACCAAAAGAAAGTCGACCACCATAATTACTAAATATAGGCTCGACAACATCAATTAAATCAGCATAAAGATCACAAAGCTCTGAAGTGTTATATTCCATCGTTAAATCCTCAATCATAGATTGTATTTCAGTATATACGTAAGCGATCTGAAATAGACATTCTGAAGTACCATGAGTATAACCCTAGCCTCTAATAATTCACAGTTGCTTATCATATATTTTTAGATAAGCACTGATTTTTAAAATGAAACTTGTAAAAAATGCAAAAAAGTTCTTAAATGGTCTCTGTAACAAATAAAAATATTATGCCTACCTCATGCAAGCATTTCGCTTAAATTGGGCATTTTAGGAAACCCCATGACGGCGCATTTAATTGCACAAAAATATTTGTTTTCTATCGAAGCAATAGTGTTCGGTTTATTATCCTTGTGGTTGTGGTTATTTTATCGTGGCTTCGGACGCCAATATGTTAAATATTGGATGTTTAGCATATTAGCACTGGCTATAAGCTACGTTAGTATGGCGCTGCAAGACCAATCTATGCTGCAAAATAAACCTTTATTTGTTTCATTGTTTTTAACCTTTACTGAAGAATTAGGCGCATATAGTCATTTGTTACTTTTATTTGTTGGTGTTAGTAGTGCCACCAATAATTACACAGTATCAAACCAGCGGATGGTTATTTTATTTTTTACTATAATCGCACTGAGTTTAATCACTGCACTTAGTTTAGCGATACAAAATAATAACTTATTTAATTATTTATATTTAAAAATAAGTTTACATAATTTTATCTTTGGTTGCGGTTTCCTTGCGCTAAGTTTATATCTACTAACGCGTAAAAAACGTCACTTTTCAAGCATCACCTTAATGATTTTTTCACTTATTTATGGGTTGCGTTTTATCTTTTATTCTTTTGCTTCAATACTCTTAGATCAAAATGATTTTTTAATTGAAACAAATTATTTCCTCATTTTTTTTGATGCCGGTGCTGCAACGGTATTAACCTTTATTTTATTAATTTGGTTACAGAGTTCAGAGCGTTTTACCGCGATAAATGCCATGCGTCGTGCACGTTATTTAGGGCAACATGATTCATTAACCGGTGCTTTAAATCGAGAACAAGCGTTGGAAAAACTAGAAATACACATGGGGAAAATGCCTCAAAGTAAATCAAAACTGTGTATTTGCTTAATTGATATGAAACGTTTTAAGTTTATTAATGACACTTACGGTTTAAAAACTGGCGATTATATTTTAGGAGAAATTGCTAACCGACTTTCCAGCAGTATTTTAATGCCGAGTGTGGTTGGGCGTTTAAGTGGTGATTCTTTTTTATTTGTGATTGAAATGCCACTTCGTCAAAATATGGAATCAAGTCTTGATCATTTACATCAACTTATTGCTCATCCTTATGAAAATGATAACCAAGAAATCGTTATTTCATGTAGCATTGGCTATTGTTACTATCCTGAACATGGTGATATAGCAGAAGATCTTTTGCAAAAAGCTAACTTAGCATTACATCATGCAGAGAGTAATCATATTGCCAGTGTCTTATTTGAAACGGGTATGCAAGCCAGTGGACGAAAATTATTATTGGTAGAAAAATCCATCAAAGATGCCTTTAAAAATGAAGAGTTTATTTTATATTTTCAGCCACAATTAAATTTATTTACTAACCGTTTAGAAGGCGTAGAAGCTTTAATACGTTGGCGACATCCAGAACAAGGTTTGCTCGCACCAGATAAGTTTTTAGAAAATATTGAACACTTGGGTTTGAATAGTCAACTTGATAGTTATGTTTTAGAAAAATCTTGCCAAGCGATTGCGCAATGGCATAAAAAATATCAACGCCGAGTTACTATCGCCATTAATATGAGTGCTGTTGAATTTCAAGATCATAAATTAATTAATAAGATCCAAAGTTTGTTATTTAAATACGATATTCCACCGAAATATATTGATTTAGAGATCACCGAAAATGTAGTAATGACCGATATCAAAACAGCTATGGACACTATTGTTACATTACAAAATATGGGTATTAAAGTGTCTATTGACGATTTTGGCACGGGGTACTCTTCATTGGCTTATTTACGCAAATTACCAATAGATAAAATTAAAATAGATCGCAGCTTTATTACCGAAGTCGCCATTAATGATTCTGATCTTACTATTGTTAAATCAATGATCGATCTTTCTCATGGTTTGGGTAAACGAGTATTAGCCGAAGGTGTTGAAAATACAGAACAACTAGAGCTTTTACGTAATCTTGGTTGTGATGTAGTGCAAGGGTATTTAATTAGCCATCCTTTACCTGAAGAGGCATTAGCTAAGTATTTAAGAAGAAAATAAAACTTAACTACAATTTATTTGTCATAACTGTGGTCGTATAAAATATGGTCAAATAATTTATATTTATTATTTAAAGAAAAAGAGGTGAATGATGAACAACTTTAAACTCATATTAATCAGTCTTATTTTAATTGCACTAATATCACCACCATCATCTGCGGCGAAATCTGAGGTTACATGGACAAATCCAGAAAAATATCGTGATATTAAAGCGGGCGATGAAAATCGTAAAACATTTAAAACAAGAGTTTTTAAAACTTTTGAAAAACATTTTGCGAAATTAGCTGAAAAACTACCAGAAGGGCAAACATTAAAAATTGATGTAACCGATGTTGATTTAGCCGGAGACGTAGATATTGGCGGTATTATCAATAGAATACGTATTGTTACTGATCTTTATTTTCCAAGAATGAAGTTTTCATATAATTTAATCAATGCTGATAATACTAGTATTAAATCAGGTGAAATTAATCTTAAAGACATGGGTTTTATGCTCGGGAGTAATTTACGTTATCGAAATGACTCTTTTGGTTATGATAAAAAAATGATCGCACAATGGTTTAAAGATACTTTTAAAGATGATTATATTAAAAAATAGTAGCCAAAATGAATACCCAGCAAAATTTAAAAGATAAAAGATAAAAGATAAAACAAATTTACAAAATATTTCATGTTATTAATTACTTGTAAGTTTCTTTTGAGGTGCGACAATCGTCTTTTGCTGTTTTTTCAATGCTTTTTGTGCAACTTCCATAATAACTAACACTTGGCAAGGCGGAAGTTGTTTGAGTAATGATATGGAGCGAAAGTTTGTCCATTCGGCGACAGGATCAAATACTTCTTTTTTCTTAAAATTAAGTTCTTTTAATCCGACCAAACATTCTCCTTGCATTTTTGCTTCTTTGAGTTGTTTTTTGGTTAATGCCACCGTTGGATTGCGTTTAGCAATGTCATTGTAAGTAAATTGTTTACCTTGAACAGAAACTACTAATAAAAAAGTTGATAAAAATGCAATTAATTTCATATAACCTCTGGTGTTTATTATAGCTTGTTAGCTTTTTTACAAAACGACAAATAAATAATCGCCGATATTATTGTTATATTTTTCAATAACATTGTTGATTGTGTCCGTTTCTATATCATTTTTCAGTTGAGTTAAATTCGTTTCAAGTTCACTTGGATAGCATAAATTTCTGAATGATGAAATACCGTGACACACCGATTTTTCAAGATACATTGCCGGTCTTTGTTTACCGCTATACAAAAATAAATCTTGGCGTTGTGGGGTAAGAAAAAAAGGCTGTTGTTATATCATCTTCGAGACGTGTTTTTTGAGCTAGATCCCCGCTTAAAAGACTGCGGGAATGACGATCCTGAGCCAAGTACATAGGCATGTAATTTTATATTCCCACATTGTAAAAATACTCCTGGCAAATAAAAAAAAAAGGCTAAAAACAGCGAACTGTTTTTAGCCTTTATTTATTGTTTTGTACTGTGCTTACGACTAAAGAGGGACAACTTTATTAGCGCAAGGACCTTTTTGGCCTTGGCCAATTTCAAATTCAACAGCTTGACCGTCATTTAGTGTTGCGTAATCGCCACCACTTTGAATTTCTGAATGATGAACAAAAAGATCTTTACTACCGTCTTCTGGTGTAATGAATCCGAAACCTTTGTCCGCATTGAACCACTTTACTGTACCTTTACTCATATTTTTCTCTTTAGTTTAATAGTATTAATTTCATCGCAATATTCTGCACCTATATTATATACTCAAATTACTTGAAAATGCAGGGGTTAGCTTAAATTAAAAAGTATTAAATATAAAAAGTACCCAAATTGGTACTTTGCACAACAAGCACTAGCTATAATTAATAGGCGAAAAATGCGCTAAGGTCAATTTTTGTACCCTGAAAATACTTGTCTGGATTTGTTGCACTAAAGTAAAGTCTGCTGGAATTTCAATATTGCACTCCTAATCATCAGAAGCGTATATTCCATGCATCAATTTAATTTTTACTGTAAATATCATTATGTACTCAAAACAGATTTAATTACCAACGTCTACTTAAGCGGCGTAAAAAGTAGGTTAACATGTGAGGAGCGAACACAGCCAACGTTGTGTGTCCGACTTTAAGTACTTGTTAGCTGGCTTTATATTACCACTTCGGCAATGTGATTTTCTTAGGCTTACCTGATTTAGTGACTCTTGTACCATCCACTTTATTAACTACTGTAGTGATAGCCTTTATAAAAGGTGGTTTTTTAAGAGAGAGCTTAGCGTACCGATGCAGATCGGCAATTGTTGTAAAATCTTTATTTAAAATTAGGCTTACAATATCTTTGTATATAGTCTAAAGCTTCTCACAAGAACTATTACCATTATCCTCACCTAATTCATAGAAGCTTTTACCCTTATGAACTAATTTGTTTCGAATATCGGTATATAAATAATCGTAAGACTCTAAAGTATCTATGAATTTTGAAGGGTTATTACAACAGGCTAAAGCCGTAATATATGTCCTATGCTCATCTCATCTTCTGATTTTTTTGTGTTAGGTTTAAAAGTAACCCCATCACCTTCAGGGAATGGACTAGCCCAGTAATCCATATTCACGATTTTACTTAGAGATGCCTCTATTTCGGCTATACGTTCTTCGCTTTGAAACGGGCTCCACAATAAGTTACCTGAATAATTATCATGCGGTGGTAATAAAAAAGCTTCCATGTTTCACCTTTTAGATGCAGAAATATACTGCGGTTTGATTAGACCGCTAACAGCCTTTTTCAACTAACAAATTCATTACTAGCAGCTTAAAAACTACCGTTAATACTGTCAACAATTAATTGTTTGTCAATAAAAATGCCGAAGTTATTTGATTAACATCATGATTTTAACGTTCAGACTTAGTCATCATCTTCAACCAGAGTCATTAACGAGGTGTTGCCGCCTGAGGCAGTAGTGTCGATGCTAACGGTTTTTTCGGTTACTAAACGCTGAATTAAGTTGTCTATATATTCAGAGCTGATCACCGGTAAAATGGCGCCGCTGCGTTGTGCTAGTTTTTCTGCCATGTGCGCGCGACGGTTACACTGGCTGTCGATAACTATACCCGCGAGTTTTGGATGCTCTAACATAGCTTCTAAATGCGCTAATTTGGCAACTTGTAATACGCCGCGATTGGCGCCGGTGCTGTTAAATTTATCAACAAAGGCTTGTGCTTCGTTATAGAACAAGTCTGAAACTACTGTGATCACCGTGTTACCTGTCGCTAATGCCGTAACAATAGAAAGCGCCCAGAAATGAAAGCTTACTTCTTTATCGGCAAAACAAATTACTGTGCCGCGATTTTCTAAATACAATACATTCGACTCGCCTGTTGGTCCCGGTAATATTTTTGGTGTTTTCAGGCGTTTTTCAATAGCAATTAATTGTGCGCGTGCATCGGCTAAAGTGCTATTTAAGTCATCAGCTAAATCATCAACGATGTCAACATGAGCAATTCTAGCGAGCAATTGGCGCACGTGTGAAATACGGGTATTTAAGTCAGCTAAACGCCATGTTTTTTCAGCAATTGCCGCTTTTTCAACAATAACATTTGCTTGTGCTATTGCTTGTGCGTTACTGGCTAATGGTGCAATATTTACGGTATTTTCTTGTTTGTTATTTTCATTATCAAGCACTTTTTCTTGTACTAAACGGGTTAAGTAATTAGGCCCTCCTGCTTTCGGGCCAGTACCCGACAAACTTCTACCACCAAAGGGTTGTACGCCAACCACTGCGCCGATCATATTGCGGTTAATGTAAATATTACCCGCGCGTGAACGTTGTGCTAATTCTGTAGCTCGGTGTTCAATACGAGTGTGAATACCCATAGTTAAGCCGAAACCTGTGCTGTTAATGTTGTCGATAACATTTTCAACTTCGCCCGCTTTAAAACGCACAATATGAACACAAGGGCCAAATACTTCACGCGTTAAGACGCTAATATCAGCAATTTCGTATAAACGTGGCGCAAAGAAAAAATGACCGTTGTTATCACAGACATCTGTAGATAATTCACATTGATATAATAATTTTCCATGGGTTTCCATGTACTTAGCATGATCGTTAAGTGAGGCTAGTGCTTTCGCGTCAATAACCGGACCAACATCGGTTGATAATTGTGCTGGATCGCCAATATGTAATTCAGCTAATGCGCCTTGCAGCATGGTGATCACTTTATCAGCAATTTCTTCTTGTAAAAATAATACCCGCAGCGCTGAACAGCGTTGTCCTGCACTTTGAAAACCCGATGAAATAACATCATCAACCACTTGTTCTGGCAAGGCGGTAGAGTCAACCACCATGCAGTTTTGACCACCTGTTTCAGCAATTAAAGGTACTTGATCGCCTTTGCGCTCAGCTAACGTTTGTGAAATACGTGTACCCGTTTCAGTCGAACCGGTAAACATAACTGCTTTAATGCGGGTATCAGGAATGATCACGCTACCTACTTGGCTACCGCGTGCTACTACCGCTTGCACAACATTTTCGGGTATACCAACAGTTTTCATCAATTCAATGGTGCGCAGCGCAATTAAGCCTGTTTGTTCGGCAGGTTTGGCAATAACGGTATTACCCGTGGCAATAGCGGCAGCAACTTGACCTAAGAAAATGGCTAAGGGGAAATTCCACGGACTAATACATAACACCACGCCGCGTGCTTCAAGACGATCATCTTGTGCTAATTCAACTGCTTTTCCCGCATAGTAACGACAAAAATCAATGGCTTCACGCACTTCGTCAATACCGTCTTGCGCTACTTTTCCTGCTTCTTTAATACATAGCGCAATTAATTCTTCGCGGTGTTCTTCTATAACATTGGCAATTCTTTCTAGTAATGAGGCACGTTCACAAACACTTATTTTTGACCATGAAGTAAAAGCGGTTTGAGCATTATCAATTAATTGCTGCATTTGTTCAGTGTTGTGATGCTGATGATAACCAATAATTTCTTGATGGTTGGCTGGATTACGCACTGCATTTGCACCATCAGGTAAATTATTTTTGTTTAATAAATGTTTTTCAAACCAGTTGTTTAAGGCCGCTTTTAATGGCGTTATTTCGTTAATGTCGGTTAAATCTAAACCATTCGAGTTTTCACGCTCACTACCAAACATGTCACTAGGTTTAACAATTTGTTTGTTGTATTTTTGCGTAAGACGTTGAGTTTTTTCAACGGGATCATCCAATAAAGTTTCTACCGGCTTAGTGTCGTCAACAATGGCATTAACAAAAGACGAATTAGCGCCGTTTTCTAATAAGCGCCGTACCAAATAAGCCAGTAGATCTTCATGATGACCACAAGGTGCGTAAATACGACATTGAATATGGTCGTTTGACACGACTTGATCATATAAAGAGTCGCCCATGCCATGTAAACATTGAAACTCAAAATTATCGGTTTCGCCATTGGCTAATTCAATAATTGTGGCAGCAGTATAAGCATTATGGGTAGCAAATTGTGGATAAATTGTATCGCGATATTCAAGTAATTTGTTAGCACAAGCATGATAAGACACATCGGTAGACGATTTACGAGTAAATACGGGAAAATGCGCCATACCGTCTTTTTGGGCATTTTTAATTTCGCTGTCCCAGTAAGCACCTTTGACTAAACGCACCATCATTTTACGGTTTACGCGCAAGGTTAAATGACGTAACCATTCAATCACAAAAATCGCGCGTTTTTGATAGGCTTGTACAGCTAAACCAAAACCGTCCCAGCCAGCTAATTCGCTATCGCTAAAAACAGTTTCAATAATATCTAATGAAATATCTAAACGCTCAGACTCTTCGGCGTCTATGGTTAAACCAATATCATAACTTTTGGCGAGTAAACACAGTTCTTTTAACTTGGGTACTAATTCGGCCATAACTCGCGCTTGATGGGTAAATTCATAACGCGGATGAATAGCCGAAAGCTTAATAGAAATACCTGGGCTTTTAGTTGGGCCTTGACCATTTGCAGCGTTACCAATAACACGAATAGCATCAACATATGACTGAAAATAGCGCTGCGCATCTGCCATGGTACGCGCACCTTCGCCAAGCATATCGTATGAATAAACATAGCCTTTTTGCTCTTTTTTTCTTGCTCGTTCGGTGGCATCTTCAATGGTTTCGCCCATAACAAACTGCTTGCCCATAATTTTCATCGCAAAGTTCATTGATTTACGAATAACAGGTTCACCTAAACGACCAATGGTTTTTTTCAATAAACCAAATTTGTGTTGATTACGATCATCGGCATAATTCACCATGCTGCCTGTTACTAACAAACCCCAAGACGAAGCGTTGACAAATAACGAGTCGCTTGAACCTAAATGAGAGCTCCATTGGCCTTGTGAAATTTTGTCACGGATCAGCGCATCTTGAGTAATTTTATCAGGCACCCGCAATAGTGCTTCGGCTAAACACATTAATACCACGCCTTCTTCAGAAGATAATGAGTATTCATTTAACAACGCATCAATGGCACCATTACCTGCTTGCTCACGACGAATTTGTAAAACCATTTTACGAGCGCGTTCCCATGCACGGCTACGCGCACTTGGGTTAACATCGGCCTCTGGCAAAATACGAGCAATAGCGGTATCTTCATCAATACGGTAAAAATCTCGGATTTGTTGACGAATAGGGCAGTCAGTTACTAATGAGTCTTTAAAAAGCATAATGGTACCTGTGTTGTTATACCAATCTTACAAACTGGTATTATCTTTAATAATTGATGCGTATTTTAGATAAATAGCCACAGAATATCTCGGTTATTTAGCTGTTTTAGCCGTGAATAATTCTGCCGAAAGCAAAACAGACAGTGATTACTACTGAAATTTTTCATTACTGCCATAATTTGTCATTTTAAATTTTTTCGATGCGAGCTTCGTATCTACAGATATAATGGAAAAATATGAAAGTAAGGATAGTTAATAATAGGGAATTGATCGAGTAAGTAATGGAAAAGCGAGCAAAGAAAGGGGGGACATTCTTCACTCGCTTTAGGTTGGGAAATAGTTATTTTATCTTACGATAAATTTAATTAACGCCCCAAATAGCGTCAATATATTCTGGGTGATCAATAAATGGATTACGATTACCCTGATGGGTAAAAGCATTATTATTGCGATCAAGCTCTTTTTGACTTACCGGATCATTTGCGCTCCAGCGTAACAACATAGTTAGTTGCCATTGTTTAAATACATGATTACTGGTGCCATCTAAAACAGCATTACTGTAAGTAGTATTATTTTGCCAGCTTGCCACTACGTTTTCATAGCGAGTTGCTACATAAAAATAAGCGCGTGCTAAATCACCTTTAAATTCATCAATGGGTTCAAATACAGTGCCGTTATAACCAAGCGCGGTAGTTGCTGAGCCTAATTTACTGCCATTAGTTGAGGTAAATGTTGCGCTAGCTACTTCTCCATAGGGGAAGCTGCTGCGTTTTGAATTGACATAACCATCGGTTGCAAAGATAAAATGTACATCAGAATTCATTGGCTCATTTGCACCACCAAACCAACTGCGTGGAAATGAATGTTCGCGGTTATAACAACCACCTTCAGCTCTATAATTACCACATTGGTTAGTTACTTTGGTGTAATTATAGCTATCAGTGCCGCTTGGTTTTTCAGAATAAATATCTAAAATTGTACCGTCGTTTTCAAAGTAGGTATCAAGCGAATAATTTTGATAAAATGTCCACAAGGCAAAATAACCTTGTGCAGTATGATTATTAATTAAATTATATAATGCAGTTTTAAGGGTATAGCCTGTTTGTGTGGTAATGGTGTCATAATAAGTACCTGCGCCGGTATTTCCTCCACCCGTGCCACCGCCAGTTCCTCCACCGGTGCCACCACCAGTTGAGCCTAGAGTAAATGAAGTACTTGCTGTGCTTGCAAAGCTAGCACCTGAGGCTAATGAAGTACCTGCTAATGATAAATCGTAAGAGCCACTGCCATAGCTACAACAAATACCGTCACCATAAGCGTCGTTAATGGTAAAGGTATAAGTACCATCAGCTAAACAAAAGTTTTGATTAAACGTTGTTGAACTGGCTAAGTTGCTATCACTTGCGACTGTTTTATTTGTCGCATCTGTTAATGTCCAGCTTGTTTCATAACCATATTGATCGGTTGTTAAGCTAAAAGCTAGATCATTAGTACTACATGCTGAGCCACCGCCTGTTCCACCACCAGTATTAGTTGCGGCAGTTGGTTGAAAGTAATCAACATAAACAATTTCTGAACCGTCAAAACCAGCAGTATCATAAAAACGTAAACCTACCGCAATATCTTTCGTTGCAGTGGCTGCATAGGTGTATGAGACTTGTTGCCATTGATTAACTAGATTTGGATCAGAATAATTACGATAGCCGTCAACATAGAGTCGAGCTTTCATGCCGCCTTCAGTGTGATATACCCAGACTGAAAAATCGTAACTTTGACCCGCAACAACAGGAATTAGTTGCTTAAAATCAGTTGAGCCTTGTGTACCAGTATTTACTGTGATGGCTGCTGAGGTTGTCCCTTCCTTGGTTACAGTGGTATTGGCATTAACACTAATGCCAGCATCGATAGTAGTCCAACTGGCTGGTGCGCCATTAGACCACGTTTCAAAACTGCCATTAGCTACATCGGCATTGGCGTAAAAACACCCTAATGCTAATAATGCTACCGCTATTTTATTGGTTAAATTTATCAAAGGACTTTCCTTCTAGTTAATATTTTACAATGAAAATACGGCATTGAATACTGACCGTATAGTCAACTTATTTATATTGTGCTTATGTTTTTCAATACTTGTTTATTTAAAACANKYWCAMGKTWKWYKAGRWTAACRRKCRWMTWWCMAKYRWRCWATSSTNYRAAKAWMRTNSGWCAYYKYTMRKSANAKAARRYTRTNRAMCANSCTGTRWSMANNAMTRTTGRWTNKYTATKRTTNTTAMANWTWKSTTASKYWTGKTKACMWAWAKRTNNKMAMMYWTARYTYAGYTRKATWGCGAGGGAATGATGATTTTATTTCAATTAAATTACATGGCTATGCAGATAGCTCAGGTACTTATTTTAATCGTCATCTTCAAGATGCTTTTATCTAAGATCTCATTTTTTTGATGCAAATTACCGCTTAAAAGACTGCGTCAATGACGATCATGAGCCAAGTACGTCGGCATATTTAATAGATAAATTGTGTAAAACCTGCGCTTCGCTCTCTTTTGTGTGATGAAAAATCATCTCAACAATAAAAATAATAAGAGAGAGTTGTATGTTTGGATTTCTTAATCGTTCGATTATGCGACAACTAGTATTTACTATCTCTATTGCCGCATTACTTATAACCACCGCTTATTTTATGCTTTCAAAACTCCAATAAGGCTTTTTACCAAAATATTGGCTTAAAAAATCGATTAAACTTCTTACTCGTTGTGATAAGTGTCTATTTCGTGGGTATATGGCATAAGCAGGCACAGCTGGCGGTGAAAAATAATCAGTTAAAATAGGGATCAACTGTCCTAAACGTATTGCTTTGTAGCAAATAAAGTCAGGGGTTAGTATTAATCCAGCGCCTTTAATAGCGGCTTGTTTCAAAAAATTACCATTGTTTGCGGTCATTGCTGTTGGTACTTTAATGGTGCTTTTTTCTCCTGTGTTACTTACAAATTTCCATTGTTCAGGCTCACTTGCATATTTCAAACGATGATGACCTTTTAGCAAGTCGGCTGGTGTTGTTGGCATGCCATATTTTTGTAAATAACTTGGGCTAGCACAGAGTACTAATTTCATCGATGTTAGTTTACGCGCCATTAGACTTGAGTCAGCCAAATTACTAATGCGAATAGCGAGATCAAAACCTTCTTCAATTAAATCGATTTTACGGTCGTTAAAATCGATATCAAAACGAATATCGGGATGTATTTCATTAAACTGTTGGAGTGCTTTTCCTAAATGCTCCAAACCAAACGATAATGGCACGGCAAGTTTAATGCTACCTGCCAAAGCACAATTGTCATCGCGAATGCTCGATTCAACTTCAGCGACATCGTCGATAATACGTATACATTGCTGATAATAACTTAAACCGTTTTCAGTTAGGGTTTGCGTGCGGGTAGTGCGGGTTAATAAGCTTACTTTTAAGCGTTTTTCTAATTCGGTTAAACGTCGGCTCACTGCTGATTTTACCGTGTTTAATTGCTCAGCTGCTCTAGTAATACTGCCAGCTTCAACAATACGTACAAAGGTTTGCATATCTTCAAATTGATTCATGATCTTTTAACTACTAAGTAGTTCACTATAAATATTGTTCTCATTATAAGAACGATAAGTTTAAATTTTCAATGTTTATCTTATTTTTATCAACGGTAAACTAGCTAACAATTTCAACAGGAGTACATTATGAATACTAYTTTACAAATCAACTCAAGCAGTCGTTATCATGATTCCATCACTCGTCAAGTTGCCGAATTAGTGGTGAATAATTTATCGAAAGACAACAGCACTATTATTAATCGCGATTTAGCCAAAGGTTTGCCTTTTATAGATGAGCAATGGATTGGCGCAAACTTTACTGCACCTGAAGACAGAACTGAACAACATAAAGCCACATTGAGTTTTTCTGATTCATTAGTCAGTGAATTACAACAAGCAGAGCATATTGTTATTGCCTCGCCAATTTATAATTTTAGCTTGCCCGCCGTATTAAAAGCTTGGATAGATTTAATTGCCCGCGCACGCTTGACCTTTCAATATACGGCTAATGGCCCAGAAGGGTTATTAAAAAACAAGAAGGCCTATATTATTATAGCCTCAGGTGGTGTGTCGGTTGGTAGCACTATGGACTTTGCTTCATCTTATTTAAAACAAGCATTAGCATTTGTGGGTATTACTGACGTAACGATCATTGATGCTAATAATATTGATTTAAGCAGTGATCAAGTTACCAACCTTGTTGATCAACAAATTATCGCTAATGAAGCTAGTCTTTAAGTTAAGGAGAAAGATATGGATATATCATCTAAAAACGAAGTTAAACAATTAATTAACGGTATTAAAGCCTCTGATGGTGATGGTGTTCAACTTACCCGTTTAATTGGCAGCGCTAACTTGATGCAGTTAGATCCATTTTTACTTTTTGATGCTTTTGGTTCAGATCAACCCCAAGATTATATTGGTGGTTTTCCTCCTCATCCGCATCGTGGTTTTGAAACGGTAACTTATATGCTTGCCGGTAAAATGCGTCATCAAGACAGTGCCGGTAATTCCGGTGTAATTGAGGCAGATGGTGTGCAATGGATGACGGCAGGTAAAGGTATTATTCATTCAGAAATGCCCGAGCAAGAACAAGGTTTACTTGCTGGATTTCAGTTATGGGTTAATTTACCTGCAAAAGACAAAATGACTGAACCCAAATATCAGGAAAAAAGTGCTGATGATATTAGTCAAGAAATACGTGAAGGTAGTCAGTTAAAAGTAGTCTCTGGCACTACGCAGCAAGGTACCCAAGGTGTTATAAAAAATGACACTATAGCGCCTATTTATTGGGATATTAAATTAACTAAACAGCACAACTTTAGCGATGTTATTCCCTGCACTCACAATGCGTTTATTTATATTATTAGTGGTGAAGTTATTATTGGTGATAAAAAAACTAAAGTGCAACAAGGACAATTAGCTACTTTAACCCATGCTGATAGTTTGAGCATTTGGGCAAATTACGATAGTCGTTTTTTATTAATTGCGGGTAAACCGTTAAACGAACCGGTTGAACGTGCCGGCCCCTTTGTGATGAATACTCGTGAAGAAATAGAGCAAGCCTTTGCTGATTATCAGCGGGGTGAGTTTGCTTAAATTATTCAATATAAGGGATAAAGTTATTATATTTATCCTCTTTTTTGATAAGCATGCAAAATAAGGCTAAAATAGCAGGCATATAACGTCTAATAAATTTTTGAGTCTTTCTTCATGTCTTCATTACGTTCTGTGTTTTATGCCATTTTAACTTGGCCAGTAAAGTTATTAGTTCACAGTAAAATTATTTGTGATAAATCATCCAAAAGTGAACAAAATGGTGATGATGCACCATGTGTTGTTGATCCTCTCCAGCCAATTTTTTATGTTATTCGTTATCAATCGGCTAGTGATTTATTAACTTTACAACACGCTTGTAAAAAACAAAATTTGCCCGATCCGCTAGAAAAAGTAGAGATTAATGGCAAAAAATTTGACCGTACCCTGTGTTTATCTAAACCGAGTTCCATTCTTTCTTGGCATACTCGTTCAAAAACCACGGCGATTTCACAAGGTTTAGCTATTTTAAAACAACATCAAGAGAGCAGCAGTTTAAATGCGCAACTGATCCCTGTGAATATGACTTGGGGTCGCACACCGACAAAAGAAAAAAATAATGCTGATGCCGGTACTTTGTTAGCTGATCAAGAATCACCAAATTTTTTACGTAAATTTTTTATTGTGTTGTTTTTAGGGCGCCGCTCGTTAGTGCGCTTTAGCCAAGCGGTTTCATTTCGTTATATGGCTGATAACCATGGTATAAATGAAAATACAGCGCATAAGTTATTACGGGTAGCACGCTTTCATTTTTATCGACAAACGGTCACGGTAATGGGGCGGCGTTTAATGCATCGCCAACAAATGTTTACCGCGTTATTAGCAAATCCTGCGGTAAAACGAGTAATTGAAGACGAAGCTAATAACAAAAACATCAGCGTTGATAAAGCCAGAAAACAAGCTTTGGTTATCATGGATGAAATTGCTGGTGATTACCGTGACGCAATGATCCGCGTAGGTGAGCGCGTATTAGGATGGCTATGGAAGCGTTTATATAGTGACATAAAAGTACATAACTCAGATATCGTTAGACAATTGGCGCAAGACGGTCACGAAATTATCTATGTGCCTTGTCATCGTAGTCACATGGATTATTTATTACTTACCTATACTATTTTTCATCAAGGCTTAGTTACGCCAAGAATTGCAGCAGGCATTAATTTAAATTTTTGGCCAGCAGGGACTATTTTCAGAAAAGCTGGGGCGTTTTTTATTCGCCGAAGTTTTGGTGGTAATCGCTTGTATTCTACTATTTTTAGAGAGTATTTAGGCTTGTTGTTCGAACGTGGTTATTCGGTAAAATATTATGCTGAAGGTGGTCGTAGCCGTACCGGTAAAATACTTCCACCCAAAACTGGTATGTTTGCAATGACCATACAAAGCATGTTGCGCGGTATTAATCGCCCATTAAGTATAGTGCCAGTGTATTTAGGTTATGAACATGTCATGGAAGTGGCGACTTATCATAAAGAACTCAGTGGCGGCAAAAAGRAAAAAGAATCTATTTTTGGTGTTGTTAAAGCCATTCGTAGTTTGCGCAATTATGGCAATGGTTATGTGAATTTTGGTGAACCCATTAATATCAATCACTTTTTAAACAAACACGTACCTGATTGGAAGCAAGCTATAGACCCAATTGACCCACAAAAACCAAAGTGGCTAACGCCCACGGTTAATGTATTAGCTAATCAAGTTATGGCCGGTGTAAATAAAAACGCAGCTATAAGTGGTGTGGCTTTAGTGGCGTTAATTTTATTAGCGTCAGAGCATAAAGCATTAACTAAAACTGAGTTAATTACGCAGTTAGATTTATTTTTAAATATACAACGTAAAGCCGCGTTCAGTAAATTGTTAACGGTGCCTGAAATCAGTGGCGCACAAATGCTTACCGAAGTTATTGCACTTAATAAAGTTAGTGTTGAAAGCGATGAACACGGTGAAATATTATCTTTGCCGGGGAAAAGTGCGTTAGAAATGAGTTATTACCGTAACAATATTTTGCATACTTATGTGTTGCCATCGTTAGTATGTAGTTTGCTCAATCGTTATAGCAAAATGAGTGAAGCTGATCTCATTAAACACGTGCAAGTGTTTATGGAGTTACTGAAAAAAGATTTATTTTTATGGCAACAAACAGCCGATGTTAGTGAGCAAATTCATCAGGTTTTGGCTTTTCTTAGCGAGGAAAATATTGCCAAACACAGCAAAGCAGGATTTTGGTCATTAACTAACGAAGTTGATGCAAAAGCGAGTATACGTTTAATGAGCTTAGTGATCGATGAAACGCTACAACGTTTTGCTATTTTAACTAGCTTAGTTGATAGTAAAGCACCGCTAACGCGCAGTGAATTAGAAAAGTCTGCGGTGGTTATTGCCAAGCGTTTATCGGTGATCAATCATATCGATTCGCCAGAATTTACCGATAAGAAAGCGCAAACAACGTTAATTAATGCCATGAAAGAGGCAGGTTTTATTAAAAATGATGAGGATGGAAAACTTATCGCCAGTGAAAGTTTTAGTGAATTTTTTGTGTTAGTTAAATCCTTGGTTGATATTGAAGTTTTACAAAGTATTAGTTTGCGGTAGGCAACCTTTGAAACTTTTAATGTTTTTGAAAAAAGTTCAAAACGACAAATTGATTACCAAGTAGAAATTGCTTGTTATAAGAAGATATTGCGCTTGTAGTTTATAGTTGAAAGCTTGCCGATGCTTCTTTATTTTCGGCGGGCGTTAGTTTTAATTGTTGGTACGCTAATCCTGCTAAAGTACGATTATTAACAGCAAGTTTTAATAATATTGCCGAAACATGCTTTTTAACCGTGGTTTCTTTTATATTAAGTTCGTAAGCAATTTGTTTATTTAATTGGCCGTCAGCGATCATTGTTAAAACAATATATTGTTGCGGAGTTAATTGTGCTAATTGTTTGGCAAGTTGATTATTTTTTTCACTATTATGTTGGTTTTGATTGGTTTTAATATTTTCGCTTAACCAAATACCACCGTTTAGTACACATTCAATGGCGAGGCTGATAGTGTTCAAATCTGAACATTTAGGAATAAAAGCACTCGCGCCAAAGTCAATGGCCGTTTGCATTATTTCTGCAGTATTATCAGAAGATACCATAATAACAACTAAGTCAGGGTAGTGGTTTTGCAGGTGCGCTAAACCGGTAAAGCCATCATTTCCAGGCATATGCAAATCAAGAAAAATAATTTCTAGTGATGGGTTTTGTTCAATATGAGTAATTAAATCAGCAAAATTATCGGCTTCAAGCATATTTGCATCATCAATACATTCTACTATGGCTTGCTTTAATGCACTGCGAAATAATGGATGATCATCGGCAATAATCACTTTAGCTGCGGTCATGTTTTTCCCCTTTATAAGCATAAAGAGCCGACATTAGTCAGCTCTTTTATGAACTCAAATGACTAGTGATTAGAATGTATAACCAATAGTTAAAGCGATAGTTTCTGGATCACCATAATAACCAATTAAGGTATTATCGCCACCTAAACCAGGTAAATAGCTGCCATCATCTTGTGGGGTAACGAAGGCATAGTTACCGACTAAGGCTTGTTCATCGGTGATGTTTTTCCAATGTAAGCTCGCTGTCCAATTTCCTTCGTTGCTATACCAATTAATGCCTAGGTTAAGTAAGCCATAACCATCTTGAGTAAGTAAATTATTGGTCACGGTTAAGTCATATGTACTGCGATAATAATAGTTTCCGTTTAAGACAAAATCACCCACCGAAGTGCTCATATCATAATTAAAACCAATATTTGCTGTGGTTTTAGGTGTATTAGTAATGGTAAAAGTATCACTTATATCTATTTGATTACCATCGCTATCAAACGATTTTACTTCTTTAAAATCAGCATTAATGACACCTAATGTGGCAAATARTTGTAATGCYTCTGTAGCGGCATAYTGTAYTTCTACTTCTAAACCACTYGCGGTTGATTTACCTATATTACCTAAGCGCTGACTTAAAGCGCTTTGATCTTCGGTAGGYAATACMGTMACAAATTGTCKGTYTTTATGGTCTAAATAAAAYGCAGTGACATTTAAACGTAARCTGTCGTTCCACTCACTTTTAAAGCCAATYTCATAAGAATCAACAATTTCAGGRTYAACSGCKGGCTCTGGYCCACTAGCTCTAGGGTTAAAGGTRCCKGATTTAAAACCTTGTGAATAACTGGCAAAAATCATGACATCATCACTTTGCTGGTATTCAATACCAACTCGYGGCGTAAAACGTGACCAGCTWGCACTGTCATCTAATACGGTTGGAATGTTTACATCTTCACGCACATAACCTGGCACCCARCCWGATTCWGGATAAACGGTTTTGAATAATAAWCCATTGTTWACMARRGCRTCTTTKKTYTCRTTMGTATAACGAGCRCCTAAAGTCATCGACCATTTATCRTTAAATTCATAAGATCCTTGMGCATAGGCAGCATAACTTTTACTGTTATTACAACCMGTGACTTCACGTGTTAGCCCCGGTAAACCTAAYGMTTGACCAAATACTTCTAAAATAGCGTCAAAATGCCCACAAGACTCRCCATCATAATAATATAATCCCGAAACTAGCGTTAAGTTATCRCTRTCGTAATTTARTTGAAATTCTTGYGAAAAYTGTTTGTCGTCATAAATAGCAGGAACATCAAAAATACGTAAACTGGTATTATCAAARTCAATATTGGTRGGAGACTTGCTTTTTCGTTTAGCGGTTACCGATTTAAACGATAAATCATCATTAATATAATATTCTACSGTTAAACTAAGTCCTTCGGTTTCAACTTTRTTTTTTGTTGGCAAGCTCGTGTAAGAATCATAAACACTGTCAGGAACAGGMGCATCGGTTAATAARCTCGGTAATAAACGGTAGCCACCTTTAGCATTTGAATCATCAGTRGTRTTATCGTAATTWACGCGCATAAATAAATYGTCGGTTGGCGAATACTCTASYGTTAAACGMCCTGCAAAAACGTCTTTATTATAATTTTCRCGATCTTGGTTGGSTAAATCAGAAGTGAGAAATTTACCATAACCGTCACGKGTTAAATTAGCCGCGGCAAAACCAAAATAAAGTTTGTCGTCTATTATTGGATATTGKCCAGACACTTTTAAATCTTGGCGWKYATAATYACCAAAGGTGCCTTTAAGCGCTAATTCWGCATCACCKGTCATTTTTCGGGTGACATATTTAATGGCGCCACCTATAGTATTTTTACCATAAAGCGAACCTTGTGGACCACGTAATATTTCAATGCGTTCTACATCTAAAATATCTAATACGGCACCTTGAGGACGAGCCACATAAACATCGTCAATATAAATACCAACACCGGGTTCATAACCCCATAATGGATCGTCTTGACCCACACCACGAATAAAAGCCGTTAAGGTTGAATTAGTGCCACGACTGCGTTGCAGCGTAGTGTTAGGTGAAAATTGTTGTATTTCGGTAACCACGGAAATGCCGTTTTGGGCAAGTTGTTCTGCGCCAACAGAAGTTACCGCCACCGGTACATCTTGTAAGCTTTCTAATGTTTTACGGGCAGTAACTTCAATAACTTCTAATGCTGAATCTTCTTTATTTTTAGTTTGTTTTTCTTCTGCGGCGTTAACACTATTAATGTTTAACGCACTGCTAACGGCAAGTGCTAATGCCGAATATTTGATTAATCTTTTCATGAGTTCCCCTTAACTATTATTATCACTATTGTTCTGAGTAGAACTCTATAACAAAAAAACAAAAAAATAATTTGTACTATAGTACCATGTCACTTAGTTATTGTTTTATAATGTTTTTACTGGTTATTYCCCAGAAATCAATGATTTTAATTGCACTACTGATACTCGCTTTGTTGATAAAACTTGCTACTTTACCACCATTTTTTAATTTGGGATTAACACTAAATGCATGTCCGATGTTGGCTATTTCAATTAATTCAATTTGTAATTGTTGTTGATTGTTTCGCCATAAAGTTGTGGTGAGGTGTTCTTTTTTATGTGTTTCAGATTTAGATAACCCTTTTAACTGTTGCCATTGCTGTGCCAAGTATCGACCATTTTTAGGGTTAACAATTTTGTCATTATCACCGGTTATTACCAGTAAATTAGGCCAATGGTTTACGGTATTTGTTTGCTTATTTTTGACCAGCTCTGCGAGTTTGTTTGCTGACTGAGCAGGACCATTACGCATACAAGCAATGGCTTTTATTAAGCCATCGGCGCATGGATAAGGAATACCACCCACAACTGCACCTCCGTTGAATAATTCAGGATAATGCACTAATAATGCTGCCGTCATCGCACCACCAGCCGAAAAACCCGCAATATAACTCGTCTTAATAGCTAACTGTTGTTTAAGTGTTAAGAGCATGTTTTTTATTGATAATAACTCTCCTGCCTCTTTTGCATTATCGGTTATTGAAAACCAATTAAAACAACCTTTAATATTATTTTTTTTACTTTGTTGTGGTAGTAATAAAATAAAGTTATGTTGCTGTGCTAGGTTCATAAATCCGGTGTTGTTAGCAAATTGCTCGGCATTTTGCGTACAACCATGTAACAGTACAACAATAGTTTGTGGGGCTGTTTTTGCTTGGGGTTTAAAATAACTCGCTGTTAATTCACCAGGGTTGTCGCCAAATTTTTCTAAGTTTTTAAAGTTAGCGAAACAAGAATTACTGGTAATAAGGGTGATAATAAAAACTAAAAAAGAGGCTTTTTTAAATCGTATTTTTGTTAATGGCATGGCAAATAACTGAATAATGATAGGTAAATGGAT
>NVTW01000037.1 GCA_002401725.1 Gammaproteobacteria bacterium | reverse complement strand
AGGAGTTACGAATGCGTTTGATTTTCCTGGTTTTGTACCTGCTTATGTACGTCCATTATTTTGTGAAGGTATTGGTCCGTTCCGTTGGGTAGCACTTTCTGGTGATCCTGAAGATATTTATAAAACTGACGCTAAAGTAAAAGAGTTAATTCCTGATAATCCACAATTACATAATTGGTTGGATATGGCGCGTGAGCGCATAGAATTTCAAGGTTTACCAGCGCGCATTTGTTGGGTTGGTTTAAAAGACCGCGCTCGTTTAGCGTTAGCTTTTAACGACATGGTAAAAAATGGTGAATTATCGGCGCCAGTAGTTATTGGTCGTGATCACTTAGATTCAGGCTCAGTGGCATCACCAAATCGTGAAACCGAGAGTATGTTAGACGGCAGTGATGCGGTATCAGATTGGCCATTATTAAATGCCTTATTATCAACTTCAAGTGGTGCTACTTGGGTTAGTATTCATCATGGTGGTGGTGTCGGTATGGGCTTTAGTCAACATGCGGGTGTGGTAATAGTTGCTGATGGCACAGATGCCGCGCATAAACGTATTGCTCGGGTGCTGTGGAATGATCCTGCAACAGGTGTTATGCGCCATGCCGATGCGGGTTACGATATCGCTATTGATTGCGCGCAAGAGCAGGGCTTAGACTTACCAATGGTTGCAGGTGCGAACGGCAAATAACATTTATTTCTGCATGCTTTAATCAATAGCGGAATCAAAAGTACTCATTGACTCGCGTCAACTCCGTGCTTTTTCTTTGTTCTTGAATAAATCATTTTGAACTAAAAGTCATTTTAGTTTCGTAGGTTGGCTAGAGCGTAGCGAAACTCAACAAAAACAGATTGATTAAATAGTAAAAAATTAACGAGAAAATTATGAAAACAGCTCCAATAACCGAATTAAACATAGTTTCAGGGCAACTCACCCTAGCGCAATTACGCGCAGTAAACCGATACGACGGCATAAAATACAGTTTAGATGAAAGTGCTTTTGCCGCCATAAACAAAAGCGCCGCCGCTGTTCAACAAGTGATCCGTGAAGACCGCGTAGTTTACGGCATTAACACTGGTTTTGGTTTATTAGCCAATACCCGTATTAAAACCGAAGAATTGGAATTATTACAACGCTCAATTGTACTTTCACATTCGGCAGGTTTTGGCGAGTACATGGAAGATGCCACGGTACGCTTAATGATGGTGTTAAAAATTAACTCATTATCACGTGGTTTTTCCGGCATTCGCTTAAAAGTGATCAATGCGATGCTAAAACTGTTAAACGCAGAAGTTTACCCGTGTGTACCAAAAAAAGGATCTGTGGGCGCATCGGGTGACTTAGCGCCGCTTTCACATATGGTTTTGCCTTTATTAGGTGAAGGTGAAATGTCGTATAAAGATAAAATTATTCCAGCAAAAGAAGCGTTAGCTATTGCTGGTTTAGAGCCTATTACACTAGCGGCAAAAGAAGGATTAGCGCTTTTAAACGGCACACAAGCTTCAACGGCTTTTTCTTTAGAAGGTTTGTTTTTAGCGGAAGATTTATTTGCTAGTGGTGTTGTTATTGGCTCGATGACTGTCGAAGCGGCAATGGGATCGCGTGCACCCTTTGATGACCGAGTACATCAAGCCCGTGGTCAAAAAGGCCAAATTGATGCCGCTATGGCTTATCGTGATGTGCTATCTGATAGCTCAGCTATTGGCGAATCACATTTTGATTGTGAAAAAGTGCAAGACCCCTATTCATTACGTTGTCAGCCGCAAGTAATGGGCGCGTGCTTAACACAAATTCGTCAAGCTGCAGAAGTATTATTAGTTGAAGCTAACGGTGTTACCGATAATCCGTTAGTGTTTGCTAACGAAGGTGATTTTATTTCAGCAGGTAATTTTCACGCTGAACCTGTGGCAATGGCGGCAGATAATTTAGCACTAGCGATTGCTGAAATTGGTTCAATATCTGAACGTCGCATGGCGTTATTAATTGATGCTACGTTAAGTAAGTTACCACCATTTTTAGTGGAAAATGGTGGTGTTAACTCGGGCTTTATGATCGCCCAAGTAACCTCTGCGGCATTAGCTTCTGAAAATAAAACCTTAGCACATCCGGCTTCAGTTGATAGTTTACCTACGTCTGCTAACCAAGAAGATCATGTTTCTATGGCGTGTTTTGCCGGTCGTCGTTTAACTGACATGAGCGAGAATACTAACGGTGTATTAGCGATTGAATATTTAGCGGCAGCGCAAGGATTAGATTTTAGATCTCCACTTAAAGGTTCGATAAAAGTAGAGTTAGCCAAAGCACAATTACGCGAAAACGTAAGTTATTACGATAAAGACAGATATTTTGCCCCAGATATTGTTGAAGCTTCAGCGATCATTAGTGATGCGGCCTTAAATCACTTAATACCAGTAGGTTTATTACCGAGCTTTTAAACAAGTTATTAACGGATAAAGTTATTTATTAAAAGCCGATTTGTCTTGTTGTAGATAAATTGGTTTTTTTAATTATACAAGAGAGGCCTTTAAAAATAAGCCTTGTCGTATCTTTGACGTTATAATGACGTAAGAAAATTCTCGCTAAAGCTTCACTATTTCACCATGCTAGTGAGGAAATTTGTTTAGTTCTTTTAGTGCTAGGATTTATTAAAAGGTAGAGGAACATTAAATGTCGTTAAATGCTAAAGTACTTAACCCTGAAAAAGTGAAAAAACACCGTGCGGATAATGGTTATTCACAAGAACTGTTAGCGAAAGCCTCGGGGTTAAGTTTACGTACCATTCAGCGTATTGAAAAAGACGGTAAAGCTTCTGCGGAAACACAATTAGCGTTAGCTGCTACCTTTAATATTTCACCAAAAGAATTATTCCAAGTTTCAGCAACCCCTGACGTTAATTGGAAATGGAGAAATATTATGCAGAGTGCTTTTGCTTTGTTAGTTGTGTCTGGCACTATTTTATTTGGTGTTTTTTTGGCTGGTGGTATTAATATTTATATTGATACCTTCAGTTTGATTTTTGTGGTTTTGTTTATGTATTCAGGAACAACCATAGCTTTTGGAACACAAGGTTTAGTAAAATCAATTACAAGCTTACGGTTTTTGTTCACAAATGATATTAAGGAAACACCAGCAAGCCAATATTTAGCATTAATTTTAGCTAAACAAATATGGTTCTTATATGGTGGCGCTTTCATTGGTGTATTAATTGGTTTTGTTGCCATTTACTCAAATATGGCAGAAATAGATGCAATGGGACCTGCGTATGCGGTAAATATGTTAGTTCTATTATACGCTGCAATTTTTTCTGAAGGAATTTTACGACCGTTATCGGTAAAATTGGCTCATTGTGATAGTTTAGAAAATATTAACTAATCACATAATATCAACAAAGAATTCAGCTGGTAAGGTAAAAAATCTAGTTGAATTTTCTATTTTCAAGCAAAATCATCTCACCTTTAAATTAAAAAAACTTACCGCTTGACATATTATGTCAATCGTTCTACATTATTTAACACCTCATTAATGTTTTCATAATTTCAACTAAAAAGGAGACAAATGATGGACTATTTAATGATGTTTGAAACATGGATCATTGTGGCAATTGTATTGTCACTAGCTGAAATTATTATTCCCGGTGGCATTCTTCTTAACTTAGGCATTGCTTCTGTTTTGGTGGCGTTAGGTATTAAGTTCGCCATTTTAGACACTTGGGTAATGGTATTAACCGTGTGGTTTATTGTGGCTACTTTCTTATTATTCTTCCTTAATTTTTTCACCAATAAATTCTTTGGCGGTAAACAATCTATCGATAATACTGATGAAGAACTTGATATTTTTGGTAAAAATGTACTGGTAATTGATAATATCGGCCCCGGAACACAAAAAGGTCGAGTAGAGTTTCAAGGCACTACTTGGAGTGCTTTAGGCGATGGTAGTGAAATAAAATCGGGTTCAACAGCAAAAATTATATGTAAAGACAATATATCGTTAGTTGTTGAAAAAGTAGCAGAATAACTATATTTAAACTAATAATTTATTCATATCAATTAGATCTCAACATAGAATCAAAGGAGCATTACCTATGTTAGCAATTTTTACTTTTATATTTTTAGGGTTTTTATTTCTACTATTAAAATTAATTTTAATAGTAGAAATGCGTGAAGTGTGTGTAGTTGAACGTTTAGGCAAGTTTAAAGCAGTAATGAAACCGGGTATTCATTTTTTAATTCCCTTTTTTGATCGCGTTTCTTATCGACATGAAACTCGTGAGCAAGTACTTGATATTCCATCGCAAAGTTGTATTTCACGCGATAATATTCAAATTGACGTTGATGGCTTAGTGTACATTCAGGTAATGGATGGTGCTAAAGCGAGTTATGGTATTGAAGATTACCGTCGTGCAAGTATTAATTTGGCGCAAACGACTATGCGTAGTGAAATTGGTAAGCTTAAATTAGGGCAAACCTTTTCAGAGCGCGACCAACTTAATGAAACCATAGTACGAGAAATAGATAAGGCTTCTGATCCTTGGGGAATTAAAGTATTGCGTTACGAAGTGCGTAATATTACCCCGTCTCATAATGTAATTCATACCCTTGAAAAACAAATGGAAGCCGAGCGTAAAAAACGTGCCGAAATTACCTTAGCGGAAGCCGAGCGTGAATCAACGATTAACTTGTCTGAAGGTGAGCGCCAAGAAGCGATTAATATTTCAGAAGGCGATAAGCAACGACAAATTAATGAAGCGCATGGTCGTGCCAAAGAAATTGAAATTTTAGCCGATGCCACAGCAAAAGGTATTAATATGATCGCGCAAGCATCTGCACAACCCTGTGGTGATAAAGCGATTAAAGTTCGCTTGTTAAATGAGTTTATTAAACAGACCGGTAAAATTTTAGCCACGGCTGATGTCTCAGTGTTACCTAGTGAAGTAGCTAAATTAGACGGATTTTTCAATGGCATGGAACAAGTAACTGCGACTACAAGTACAAGCACTGTTAAAGGAGGTAAATAATTATGTTGGATAATATTAATCAAATTGATTTGTTTGTTTTAGTGGTTTGGGGCGTTATATTTTTAGTGTTAGCGTATAAATTTGTGCAAGCTATTTGTTTGGTGCCAACAAAATCAGCCTATGTTGTTGAACGTTTGGGCAACTATCGTTGTACCTTAGAAGCGGGTTTTCATGCTTTGATCCCTTTTGTTGATCGTGTTGCTTATGTACAAGATTTAAAAGAAGAAACCATTGATGTACCACCACAAGAATGTTTTTCTAAAGATGAAGTGAATGTTGAGGTTGACGGGGTTATTTATATTCAAGTGGTTGATCCGGTAAAAGCGAGTTACGGCATAACCGATTATCGTTTTGCGGCAATGCAATTAGCCCAAACTACTACCCGATCAGTTATTGGCACGCTTGAACTTGATCGTACTTTTGAAGAACGTGATTTGATCAGTGCTAAAGTGGTTGAAGTGTTAGATAAAGCGGGTGAAGTTTGGGGTATTCGTGTTCATCGTTATGAAATTAAAAACATTACGCCACCACTTACTGTTAAAAATGCGATGGAATTACAGGTAAATGCTGAACGTGAACGTCGCGCTATTTTAGCTAAAAGTTTAGGAGATAAGCAAAGTCGTATTAATCGTTCAGAAGGCTTGAAACGTGAAATGATCAATATTTCTGAAGGTGAAATGCAACGTCGAATCAATGCTGCCGAAGGTAAGTCGGAAGAAATAACGGCCATTGCACAAGCAACAGGTGATTCAATTGCTAAAATTGCTGTCGCTATTTCACAACCAGGTGGCGAGCAAGCTATTGAAATGCAGTTAAAAGAGCAATATTTATTGCAAATGGAAGGTTTGAGTAAAGCCGATACAAAAGTAATTTTACCAGCTAATTTGCTCGACTTTGACCAATGGCTCAGTTCTTTAGGTATGACTAAAACTTAGCTTTATTTTCAGACTTAGGTTTGCCATCGCAGTATTTACTCTGCTAACCACTTAATTAGATCAGGATAAACTAGCTTTATGTTTAGTTTATCCTGAATTTTTTTTACACTAATTATTTTATTACCGAGTGAATTTTCTGCCTCATTAAATGTGGGTGGCGTTAACTGTAAGGCTTTTGCTGCCTGTTGATAAAATTTTTTACGCGTTGCTGCTGTGGTACTTGCGCCATTAAAAATTTGCTGTGTTTGAGAACAAGGCTGAGTTTGCTTTAATAACGCGATGATCATCGCCACAGCATCTTGTTGATGAATTAAGTTAACGGTATGTTTGCTATTAGCTAAATTAGTTTTTCCCGCTAAAAAACGTCCGGGGTGACGGTCTTCACCTACCAAACCAGCAAAGCGAATAATGCTACTATTCCCTTTAAAATTAAGTACTGCTTGTTCGGTATTATGTAAACACTTTACTTTATCATCTTCGAAGTTAAGGTCAGTATTTTCTGTTATTAAACCGGATAAACCTCGATAAACGGCGGTTGTTGAGATCAATATAATATGCTTGATTTTAGCTTGTTCGGCAGCGATAACTAAAGTGCTGATTTTTGCTTGGTAGTTTGTTTTGCCGTATTTAAGTTGAGGAGGAATACAAATAACCAATTGTTGTTGTTGGAAAAAGACTGCTTTGTTTAATAAATGTTGTTCGCAAGGCAAGCTTAATATTTCAGCTTTTATGCTGAGACTGGCTAATTTTTTAAGCTTTGTAGGTGAAGTTGTAGAGGCGATAACATCAATTTTGTGTTTTAACAGCTCTTGAACTAATGCTGTGCCAAGCCAACCACATCCAATTATAGCAACCCTTGTTGATGAGAAGTTATTCGCCAYTTTTTTTCTTAGCTAAGGTTTTATGTGCTTTTGTTTTGACTAATTTATGCGGATCATTTTTCTGTTGACTACTTAATAGCTGATGGCTCTTGATCTGTTCAATAAGATTTTTTGCTATAGCGTTAGGTAAAGGCACAGATAAATTGTATTGGGCAATTTTCCAGCCTTGTGCTGTTTTATACAAAATACCACTACCACGGCATAAACCGTAATTTTCGTTGTTGAGTAATTCATCAAAAAATGCGGTATTGCTATTTTTGCTTAAGCTTATATGGCGTTCAATCGATTTATAACGCCAACCATGACCTTTGCTAAACATTGGTGCTACATAATCTTTGAACTCTGCTTTGCTCCAGCGTTCACTGGCATCGGTGCCTAAAAACACGGCATTATCAGTTAACTGAGCAAAATAGTTTACTAGATTTGCTTGTGCTGCAGCTAGGTGAAAATTATTCAAAGTAGCGTTAATAAGCTCAGTTGCTTGGTTGTTATTGGCGAAGCTTATATTACTAAAAAGACTACTAAAACATAACAATACAATGCCGAAAGTGATGTTTTTTTTCATTATATATCCTTTTGTTTTTATTGTTTTAGCTTGTTATTCTTAGCACAAGGGATCGCCACATAAAGCCCTTCAAAAATAGCAGCAATGTTATCACCATTGCAAACTTCTACTTTGATTGTAAAACGTGCTTTTTTACCTAACTGTAAAACTTCAATATTATCAGAAGTTAAATCAACTGATGTGCGGGCATGTGCGATACCCGTAATAGGAGCCAAATAACGAATTTTACCTTCAGCAAGCACAATATCGCTAGGTAAAGGCAATATTTTTTGCTCAAGTTGCATATAAACCCAACCCCATCCGGTTAGTGTCGCGAGTGTGTAAATGCTGCCAGCAAACATGGTATTGTGGAGGTTTTTATTAAAAGTGGGCTCACAGCTGGTAATTAAGGTGCGTTTATCATAAAAACTAAGTTCAATATTCATCGCTTTACTTAAGGGAATAGTATCGTGCCAAATGCTTTGTAGTTGTTGAGCAAGTTTTGTTTGGTGATCAACATGAGTGGATAAGTTTTTTTTCATCACATAATGATTTATCTCACCATAAAGTTGATGAGCAAAGTTGAGCTGTTGATAACCTTGTTTTTGATAAAACTTTAATGCTTGCTCACGTGCATTGAGGACAATTTCAGTAATGCCTTGTTTGCTTGCTTCATCTTCGAGAGTTTGAATGAGTTGCTTGCCTAATCCCAATCCTTGTTGGTTTTCAGTGACGGCCATATAACGAATTTGCGCTTGATGTTGGCTAGTTTTATGTAAACGTGCAACGGCTAAAACATTATTTTTCTTGTCTACAAGCATGCGATGACAAGCTTGTTGTTCTAATTCATCTTGCTCGCTACCCAATGGTTGTTGCCAAGGTTTACGTAATATTTGCCATCTAAGTTGATAATATTTTTCAAATTCTTCAAGTGATTGCGGTGTTATACTGTTGAACATTGTTTATACTAAGCCTTATGAATCTTACCCAAATAACCCAGCAGGGGCGCTTACTTTATTTTAATCAGAGTGCAGACTCGATCAGTATTTATGAAAATGATCATTATCGATGGATGCAATTTGATTTAGTTTTTCAATCGTTAATGCTGATCCGTAAACCAGCAAAACTTATTCTACCTCATCAATACATTTTAATGTTACCCCTAGTCTTTTTTCGCCCACAAAAAGTGTGTGAATTTGGGTTAGGCGGCGGTAATTTAGGCCGATTTTTAACCTCATTAAATCCCGATATGCAGCTTGCTAGTATTGAAAAAAATGCACAGGTTATTGACTGTTTTGAGGAATACTTTAATCCGCAAAAATTTAATTTTAACTTAGTTAACAGCGATGCCGAAAGTGCATTATTTAATAAAGATTTAAGATCCGCAGATTGGTATATTTATGATATTTATCAACATAATAATGAATCTACTAATGTGCAATTGTTAAAATCAAAGCTGTTGGCTAAAGCGATTAATGACAATACTTGGCTATCGATTAATTTACCTGATCCGACTGAACCTGAATTGGCGTATTTGTTACAACAATTAGCGCCCGTTTTTGCTGAACATAAATTAGTGCTTTTTCGTGTACCAAGGTTCTTAAATATAATTATTCATTTGGTGCCGAAAAAGTTAGGTGAAAATACAGACTTAAAAAAATGCGAGCAAAGTTATTTAAATAAATATGCGCTAAATCGTGGTTTTGATTATTGGCAAGCGCTTAGTATTACAAGTAATTAGTATCAGTAGTTATTTCGGCTTTGCTTAACATTCCAACAAAAAGGTTACTGGGCCATCGTTCAGTAATTTTACTTTCATATTGGCACCAAACTCACCTGTCGGCACTTTAAAACCTTGTTGGCGTAATTGCTGGCAAAAATATTGATACAGCGTGTTACTGATCTCTGGTTTAGCAGCCGTGGTAAAACTAGGACGCATACCGGTATTCGTATCAGCAGCTAAGGTAAATTGCGATACAACTAAAATGTCGCCATTAATTTGCTTAACACTAAGATTCATTTTGCCTTGAGGGTCTGCAAACATTCGATAGCCTGCCACGCGTTCAGCCATACGTTTGGCTTTTTTTTCATCATCGTTTGGTTCTATGGCGAGTAACACTAAAATTCCTTTTTGTATTTCCCCGATAACTTGTTGATTTACGGTAACACTGGCTTTGCTAACTCGTTGTAGTAAAGCTTTCATTATTTAACCTTGTGCTTTTATGGTGTTATTTTCTGTGGTATTAGTGCTATTAAATTCTTCTAAGGATACCGTAAATACCGCTCCTAAAATAACCACTAACCAAGAAATATAAACCCAGACAAATAAAATAGGAATTGTGGCTAATGTGCCATAAATTAGCTGATAAGAAGGTAATTGTGTTACGTATAAAGCAAAAGCTTTTTTAGCTAATTCAAATAAAATTCCCGCGACCACCGCTCCTGAAAGTGCGTATTTCAAGCTCACTATTTTGTTCGGTACCACCATATATAAAATTAAAAATGCAGTAATAGAAGCGAGCAAGGGCAAAGCACGTAGTAAATAACTTGTTAGACCAAATAATTCAATATTGTCTAAAGAAGTGAGTGACATGATGTAAGAGGTAACTGCAATACTACTACCGACTAAAATTGGACCTAAGGTTAAAATCATCCAGTACATTGAAAAAGAGGTAATTAATCGGCGTTTTTTAGTTACTCGCCATATTTTATTTAAGGTTTTATCAATCACTGAAATAAGCAGTAAAGCAAATACAATTAAGAAAGAAATGGCAATAGCTGACATTTTTGAAGCATTGTTAACAAAACCCGTTAAATGTTCGCGTACCACATCACCTGCTGTTGGCACAAAATTAGCGTAAACAAAGCTCTCAATAGTTTCTCTCATATTGGCAAATAAAGGAAAGGCGGTCATCACTGAGAGCATTACTACGATAAGCGGTACCAAAGACATTAAGGTAACGTAAGAGAGATAACCCGAAATAACCGGAATTTGTTCTTGTTTAGCGCGCAATAGAAAATACTTTAAAAATTGAATACTAGCTTTGAAGTTATCTGCTTGAAAAAAATCAGTAATTTTTGTCATTAATTTTAACAATTCACTTTTTTTGATTATCTGTGGGTTATAGTATGATATAAACAATCAAAATAAAATAAGGATTTACCATGTCAGGTCAAGGTTCTGGCGGCAATGTACTTGCCGCAGTGTGTAGTTTTTTTATTCCTGGTTTAGGCCAGTTGGTTCAAGGTCGCATTGTGATGGCGATTTTCTTTTTTATCTCGATGATCATTTCGTGGGCGTTAACTTGGGTGCTAATTGGCTGGGTAATGGTACCCATTGTATATTTATGGTGCATCATTGATGCAGCACGTTATCGTGGGGATGATTAATAATGCAAACTAATATTCAGCTAAGCCGTTTTTTTGCAATATTAGTGATATTTATTGGTTTAACGGCTTGTCAGTCGGCTTATTATTCTGCAATGGAAAAAGTTGGCGTGCACAAACGTGACATTATGTTAAGTCGAGTTGATGATGCCAAAGAATCGCAACAGCAAGCTCAGCAACAATTTAAATCGGCATTAGATCAGTTATCACAATTAATTAATTTTGAGGGGGGTGATTTAGAAGAACAATATGAGCTGATTAATGATCAGTACCAAGCAAGCAAAAATGCTGCCGATGATGTTTCTACGCGTATTGCTAAAATAGAAGATGTGGCAACAGCACTGTTTGATGAATGGCAAGATGAAATTGGTCAGTATTCTAGCGAGAAACTGAAACGACAAAGCCAGAGCAAACTAAAGCAGACCGAGCGCCGCTATCATAAATTGATTAAAGTAATGGTCAAAGCTGAAAGTAAAATGGCTCCGGTACTTGCGGCACTTAAAGATAATAGTTTGTATTTAAAACATAATTTAAATGCACAGGCTATCGGAGCATTACAAGGTGAGTATCAATCGATTAAAAAAGATGTTGAAGTTTTAGTAAAAGAAATGAACAGTGCAATTGCGCAATCACAACAATTTATTGATTTACTAAAACCTTAGTTAGATCAGTAAAATCTAATTAAAAAACAGAATTACTCAACCTTGAATGAAATTGGATGTCATTGATAAAATTTAAAGCATCCAATTCTTCAGTGTTACTATTAATGTTAGCGAGTAACTCTGAAAGTTTTTTTATGCTGCTAGGATTCGCTTTACCTTGTTTGAATAACAAGCTCAATTCACGTAACTCTTTCATTTGTGTGGGGGTCATATATCAACTCCTTTTGAAAACTTCCTTAAAAAGCTTTTTATAATAAATTAATAAAAACTTGTAGACTGGCTGAATTCTTCAAGTCATAAAACATAAGCATAAGCTAATGTTTTTAAGAATAGCTAACTTTGGCGAATATGCTAGTGAATTTGTCGTTAAAATGTAACAAAATTCATTAAAAGAGATCTTGACTAGTTGGTTATAATTGCTGATTTTGATAATTTAATAAGCACAATCAAGCAATTAGACGTTGTTGATTATGCTTTGAGTTTGATCAAAAAATGTATATTTTAATTGTGCTTTTTCTTTTGATATTTTGGATTAATAGGACTTTGTATTTCTTCTTTATAAGGGGAGCTAGCGAGAAACTCAGCGGCTTTTTCTTTATCTTTATATTTGAGCGATCTATAAATAGACCATGAAACATTTTTCTTATCTTTGGTATTACTAAGCAACTCAATGTTACTTATAGCAAAATCAGGGTTGTTGTAGGCGCTAGATGCTATTAGCGTTGCTATTGTTTTATCATTATTGATACTGGGTTGTTGATTTAGCCAATATAAGGCATCTTCGGGATTATTTCGTCCCCAGCTTGAAACAATTTTATTAGCATATTTTTGACTTTTATCTTCATTGGCTTGATTCAAGTACCAATCGGCAGCTTCTTGTGGATCGCTATGTATCCAAGTTGAAAATACTTTAGCCTGTAATATTATTTTTTCTTTATTATCGTCAATAGAATCTAACCATTGGCTAGCTTCTTGAGGATCTTTAGCTGCCCAGCTACCAATGATTTGATTTTTAATGCCTTTATTTTCAAATTCATCACTTCTAGTCAACATGGTCTGAAAATCTTCAGTGCTTTGCAACGAAGCAGTGATACCTATAAGTGCCATATTTGTATCTTTACTTTTATTTTTTAATGCGTATATTTTATCAATGGCACCATTTAAATTAATATTGGCAAAACTTTTAAAAATAGAAACTAGTGCAAAACTCTGTTCATTAAGGTCGCTTTTTTCATTACGTTGATACCAGTTATATGCCGCGTTAGGATCTTGTTTAGCCCAAGAGGAAATAATGGTTTCAATGGTCATTTTTTTAGTTTGTTTTTTTGCAATATTGTTATTGGCGTAATCAATAGCATTTTCAGGGTTAACTTCGCCGTATTTATTCATTAACAGCATTAACGACATTCTATTTTTGGGATCACTTAAATCATTACCAAATTCAGAGAGTGTTGCTAAAATTTGTTCTTCATCGAGATCTTTAATTAATAAATATGTTTCGGCAAGAGTTGATAAATCAAAAGTATTAGGATTTAGGCTAAAAGATTTTAACTTTGCAACTACGTCTTCAATAAAAACACGAGGTTTTGTCTGATCTGTAATCGTAGTTTTTGCTGACGGAGATATTACTGGTGTCGATTTTTCGGTGAAAACATCTTGAAAATCATTTGTTAATAACGCTTTATTATTTTCTTGAGATGCTACAACTGCTGTTTGTTGCGTAAGCGGTTTTAGATAATAACCGCTGAAAAAAGCGACACCTATAGAGGCAAGCCATAACAATTTGATTCCATTCTTCATAAGATAAATTAACACATTCTAAAGTAAAATTAATGTAAAAATTTTATCAATGTTTTTCAATACGAGCAAGGAACTTTTTTGTTGGCGATATAAACTATCATAGAGCGTTTTTACATTGGCTTTAAGTCGTTTTGAATTTTCTTTGAAATTTAATTGTTAATTTTTATGTCTACTATGATTCAAGGTCAGTAAATCAGATTAATAATTTCTGCCAGTAATTTAAGTTAGGAGAGTTTATGTGTAGTACTCCAAGACCGAAACGAACTATAAAAGGTAGCGCTAAAACTACCGGTAGTGGCGCAATTTTATCAGGATTAAGTGCTCAAAAAAGGGCTGCATTTGTACAATGTGCTAATCAAGCGGATGACCGCCGTCAAGAAATCAAGCAACAAGCATTAAAGCAGCAATCGGCTGCACAAGCACAGCAAAGACGTAAGCAAAAACATTTGTCATTAGTAAATAATAACACCTTAAAAAATAATAGAAAAAGCTGGCGTTACTGGTTAGTTGATGCAAGTATTAAAGAGATTATATTCGCGCTGTTTTTTATAAAAGCTCATTAAATTTTATACAAGCGCACTAAGGTCAACAAAGCTTAATAACCTACCTCGGTATGTTTTTCAGGAATACTTTTTAAATTTTAACAATGACAAAATACTTTTCAGATATCCGCGTTGCTGCCTTATCAACAAATCCGCTAATTAAATTTATTGGTCCATTGCTTGACCGCTTACTCGGTTTAGACAAATTACAACAGTTATATCGTCAAGGGCAATTTTCAGGTTTAGATAAACAAGTTTTTTCAACTAAATTATTACAATCTCTTGGTGTACAAGTATTAGGCAGTGAGGGTATTCTCGATAAAATACCCGGAAAAGGGCGCTTTATTGTCGTGTGTAATCACCCTTATGGCATGATAGAAGGCGTTATTATTGCCAATTTACTSWYTMRAAAACGYYCWGAYACWAAAATAATGGCYAATGTTGGCTTRCAAGTTTTCAAAGAAATACAAGACTATTTCATTTTTGCCAATCCATTATCGCCAAAATCAACTATAAATACTTCAGCGATTAAACAATGCTTTAAACATCTTGAAAATGATGGCTTATTAGTACTGTTTCCTGCGGGGCGAGTTTCTTTTTTTCAAAAGAGTAAAAACATTATTACTGATGGTGAGTGGAATAGGCTTACTGTTCAATTGGTTAATAAAACGCTATCGCCGGTGTTGCCCGTATTTATATCAGGTACTAACAGCAAGTTATTTCATCGTTTAGGACGAATATATTATCGTTTTCGTTTGATGATGTTAGCGCGAGAAATGATGAAATTAGACCAACATAAAATTAAGCTTTCAGCACATAATAGTTGTAGTGCTGAACAATTAAAACAATTCGGTAATAAAGCAATGATCAATGACGTATTACGTTTGCAATGTTATTTAAACGATCCTCAATATCTCATTCCTTGGCAAGAAGATGATCAAGTAGGTGAGTTTAAAGAAGTCATTGTCGAAAGTGATAAAAGCGGCATGCAAACCGAACTGGCTAATTTACCTGAAAATCAACATTTACTCGACTATCGACACTTTTCTGTTTATTACGCCTTTCAAGAGCAAGCCCAGCAATGTATTCGTGAAATTACACGGTTACGTGAAATAACCTTTAGACAAGAAAATGAAGGCAGTGGTGAAGCTTGTGATACCGATCATTTTGATGCGACTTATATGCATTTATTTATTTTCAACAATACTGATAACACCATTATTGGCGCCTATCGCATTGGTTTAACCGATAGGTTATTGAAAAACGGCGATCAATCGCAATTGTATTTATCACAAATGTTCAATTTTTCAGCGCAATTTATTAATCAACAACAACCTTGTATGGAATTGGGGCGTTCCTTTATTGTTAAAGAACATCAACATAGCTTTTATGGTTTATTATTGTTGTGGAAAGGTATTGGTGCATTTGTTTGTCAAAATCCGCAATATCGTACTTTGTACGGTACGGTGTCGTTAAGCAAACTTTATGATCCGCGCTCGGTAACTTTAATTAATAAAATTATGGTGTCTGATGGTGCGGGCGTAAGTGCTAAAATAGCGTTTAAAAATAGTTTACATCCTGAATTAAAAGCATTTTTAAAAAATTATCAGCTTTCTATTGAACAGCTTTCAAGTTTAATTAAAGAACTAGAAGAAGATGGCAAAGATATTCCTATTTTATTAAAACAATATCATAAGCTTGGCGCTGTGTTTCATTGTTTAGGCATTGATGGCAACTTTAATACTACGCCGGGATTACTGTTGAGTGTTGATTTACCCAAAGCACCAGACAAGCTATTAAAGCTTTATTTAGGCGCTGGCAAAGATGCTTATCTAGCATATCAACAATAGTAGCATATCAAAAATAGTTGAAATTTTTATACTGGTTTTATAAAGCTTTGCTGATGTAGCTGATGGTTAATGTTGTCGTAGTATTCAAAATTAATTTTTATTTTTTGCAGCAGATGAGCAACACAAATATGGCTAATACTGACTGTTTTAGCATCAAACCGTTCCATGTTTACTGAATATTTTCCTTGTGTTTCTCGTGATGAATGAAAATTTTTAAATTGCTCTCTAGTGGCATTTTCAGGACAAATTAACTGTTTAAATTTATCTTTCCGTTGTTTTTCTACATAGTCAAAGTCTACACCTGATGAGGTAAATGGCTGCTCTTTATTGGTAAGTACTAACTTACTACCATCCCATTGATAAAAATTTACTTTTTCAACTGTTTTACTCAAATTATTTGGGAATGTTGCTAACTGAAATGGTTGGTAAATAGATAAATCTATTGCTTGTAGTAAATCACCGATGAATTTATTTTGGGTGTTTTTTAATTGCAGCATCAAGGTTGGAATAAGTTGCCCGCGACTAACATAACTCTGTGTCTTTGAATTATCGCAGGCTTGATAATAGTTTAATAATGCCAGTGACAAACCTTGTTGATTAACCGCTAACCAAGTACCTTTACCTTGCGGATCTATTGGGTAAATTGCCTGATTTTTTCTATTTATTTGTGGCGTTAAAGCAATTTGACGACTACGTTGTTCGTCACGATTAAAAAATAATTCGTAACCATTGCCAGTTAATAAATAGCTTAAAGTGCACATCAAAAAATCTTAGTGATTGCTTTAAACAATTTAGTGTTGCTGACTGCGTAAATAAGTTGCTGTTGCTGGGGCGATACCAAAGTGTGGTGGCAATACTTGATTTTGTAATAACGCAATTTGTGCGATCATGGCATAATGATGCACCGCATGGCTAGCAGCAAAAACTAATTCGCGCGCGATAGTGGTTTTAACACTTTCAACATGAAAGTTACTGATAGATACCTCGGTAGATAAAGTAACAAATTGAGCTAATTGTTGATCTTTTAATGATTTTAACCATTGCGTAATTTCAGTAATTTTTATTAAAGCTGCGACTGGCTCAGATTCAATTTTACTGTGTCGATCACGTTGATCATAGTCAATGTAACTATTAGATAAACCAGTCATTATTGCTTGGTAATGGTCGATAATATGGCGAATGTGGGCACCCGAAGAACTAATAAAGTTAGGTTTTATTACCTCATTATAGTGATGTGCCGAAACAGTATTCAAGTAATCCTTTGCTTGTGTTAATACTTCTAACTGACTGTTTATCATTTATGTTTTAGCCTATTTATTGGTTATATTTATAAATAAATGTACTTCAAAGAAAAATACAAGAATTCTTTAATTAATATTACACTCACAGACCCGAGAATGTTACAAATTATTACACCTATAGTAATTATATTCGTTATCTTCGAGACGTTTTTATCGAAGATCTCGTGTTTTTTGAGCTAGATTCTCGCTTAAAATACTGCGAGAATGACGATCCTGAGCCAAGTGCATAGGCATGTTTAAAATTAATCATAAAAAAGCCCCTTTGTAGGGGGCTATTTGTAATTTTGATAGTTTCAGCTTTATACAGTGATTAGTAATATGAGTCTTGTTGATTATGAATTTGTGGATCTTCCATCAACTCTGAAAACTCTACTTCAAAGCTATTATTGTTGGCAACATCGGCTAAATAGACCGTTTGGGTTGACCCATCTATCCAAGTTACTGTTCCGCATCCTTTTTTACTGCCGCACATCATGCCGATATGTATGTCTTGAAATTCCATTGCGCCTCCTCATTAAATTTACATTGGCTATTCGATCACTAAGGTGCCTTTTCTTAGAGTATTGATTGTTATTTTAGTTCAAAAAAATCATTTAAAAATAAACAGTGGGAATTTATTCTGCTAGTTTAAACCGTGTCTAAAATCTCAATATCCTTAGTGCTGAATAATTCAGTATAGATTAAAACAAGCACAGATCTAGCAAAATTTAAGGGTGAAAAGCACAACCTAGGGTGGTTTTTTTACCAGCGCCTGTCACTGCTGGGCTGTTGCTAAAGATTTTTTTGTTATAAGCAAATGCCAACCAAGCAAAAGCCATAGCCTCTACACTGTCTGCATCAATACCCTTATGATTAGTAAGAAGAATTTCGTAGTTCGTTAGTTGTTGATTAAGTTGGTTTTTTAAGTTTGTATTGTGGGTGCCGCCACCGCAAAGATATATTTTTGCAGTACAACTTAGTTTTTTTATTTCATTAGCAATGCTAATTGCAGTAAGTGCCCCTAATGTTGCTTGTACGTCAGCAGGATTTAAATTTAGCGCTTTAATTTTGGTTAACGCTAAATGATGAGCAAGCCAGTTGATGTGAAAGTACTCACGTCCGGTACTTTTAGGTGCCGACATTTTAAAGTAGGGGTCGGCTAAAAATAAGGCTAATAAAGTTGCATTGACTTGACCTGCCGCACCCCAGTTGCCGTTTTCATCGTAACGTTTTTTTGAGCCATGCTCACCTTGATTTAGTGCAAACCAATCATCCATTAATGCATTACCAGGGCCGGTGTCATAACCAATCATAGGATTTTTGTTATCTGTGGCGGGTAAAAAACTTATGTTTGCAACACCACCAATATTTACCACAACAGCATCATGTTTAGCATCACTAAAAACTATTTGATGAAAAGCCGGTACTAATGGCGCGCCTTGACCGCCCAATGCGATGTCTTTTTGTCGAAACTGACCAATAACTTTGATATTAGTTAAGCAAGCCAATGTTTGGCAACAGCCTATTTGTAAGGTAAAAGCGTGAGTTTGCTGTGGGCGATGGCGAATGGTTTGGCCATGATTGCCAATGGCATTAATATCTTTGGCGGTTAACTGTTGCTGTTGTAAAAAAGTATTAACCGCTTGCGCAAATAAATGCGCTAATTCAATGTCTACACTAAAAGCTCGTTCAATTTCGTTAGTATCTGGATTGTATAAAGCGGTGATTTTGTTGTGGATATCTTGTGGGTAAGCTTGATGAAAACTTGCCAACAGTTTTGGCTTATCATTACTGAAGTCGACTAAGGCTAAATCAATACCATCAGCACTGGTGCCAGACATTAAACCGATGTAGAGGTTTTTGTTCATGCTTTTCTATTCGCGTTAAAGTGTTTATGCCGTTTTTTATGAAATGCTATTCATCTTATTGAAACTTATTTTAACATTGCCAGTAATGTACGTTTTGACCCTTCAAGCTCTTTTAAACGTTTACTAGCAAGTAATTTAAATGCAATGCGGTATTTTTTAGCAATGGGTCTAGCATCGGGTAGTTTTACGGTGCGTGGATTACGATGGACACCATTAACCAAAAATTCGTAATGTAAATGTGGTGCCTCAGCTAATCCTGTCATGCCTACATAGCCAATAACTTGTCCTTGCTTTACCCGTTGACCTTTTTTAACCGCACGTTTAGAAAAGTGCAAATACTTAGTTAACACGCCATCACCATGCTGAATAAATACATAGTTACCATTAAATTTGTTATAGGTTGCTTTTATGATTCGACCATTGCCAGCAGCAACAACGGGAGTACCTGTTTTTGCTCTGTAATCGGTGCCATTATGAGCTTTCCAACGTTTTTGAATAGGATGAAAACGGCGTTTTTTAAAATTTGAACTTATATATCTAAAGTTCACTGGCGCACGTAAAAAGGCTTTACGCATGCTTTTCCCCGCAGGAGTGTAATAGTTGTTGTCACTAAAACGAATGGCTTGAAAAACCTCTCCTTGGTTCACAAATTCAGCCGCTAATATTTTACCGTGACCGATAAAGTCACCATCAACATAACGATCTTCGTAAACGACATTAAAAGTGTCGTCTTTGCGTAAATCGAGCGCAAAATCAATATCCCAACCAAATACATTAGCAAGATTAATTATTTGACCATCGTCCATACCAGCGGCAATACCAGCATTCCAAAAGTTAGAGGTTATTTTACCTTGCACATAAGCGGTGCGGGTTTCGACAGTTTTAGTTTCAATATGGCTTTGATAATTATTATTTAGGTAGTTAACAAATAATGTTTTGGTTTGCGAAAGTGGGTAAACCAAGCTTATTAATTTACCACGTGGGTTGCTGCCGATCCTTAACGTATCGCCAACCATTATTTTTTTCAGTAATTGAGTGTTTTTACCTTGCGCTGAACTGACTTCATAAGTAACTCTGGCATTAAAGCCTAAACGGTTTAATATTTTAGCTAGCGAGTCACCTTTGCGTACTTTAGCTTTTTTCCAACTTAACTCATTTTTTTGATTAAAGTTGCTCTCACTAAATTTAGATGAGGTTAAGTCTTTAGTTTGATTATTACCATTGGTTACATTAGCTATTGAAACATCAATAGCTAATGGATAACGTTTACCTATTTCTAATTGATTAAACGCACTTGGCTGTGCATGTTGACGACTAGCGCTAGCATTTTCGGCAGGAAATAAGATCAGCAACAATAAAAAAAAGGTAATCGAAGTTATTACCATTTTATGTTGTTTAGGCAAATCTATATATAAATTTTTAATCGTTTTCAAATGATTAGGGTTCAAACTACGACCTTAATTACGATACGTTTCGTTACTTAATTATCCAACTATAACAAAAAAATTGCTTTTGAACACTTTTATGATTTTATCCGAAGCAAAAATTGAAGTAGAATTCGCTCTTCGAAAATAAATTATCATTTAATGTAGGGCAAAATCCAATGACTGAAGCTAGCCAAGCGTTTGCAGAAATAAAACGTGGAGCAGAAGAAATATTGCTAGAAGATGAATTATTAGCAAAGCTTAAAACGGGTAAACCATTAAAAATTAAAGCGGGTTTTGATCCTACAGCGCCAGATTTGCATTTAGGTCATACGGTATTAATTAATAAACTGCGCCAATTTCAGCGACTAGGCCATGAAGTTATCTTCTTGATTGGTGATTTTACCGGCATGATCGGCGATCCTACTGGTAAAAATGTCACCCGCAAACCATTAACTAAAGATGATGTGTTAGCCAATGCAGAAACCTATAAAGAACAAGTTTTTAAAATCTTAGATCCGACAAAAACTACGGTTGCTTTTAATTCTACTTGGATGGAAAAATTAGGCGCTGCGGGTATGCTTAAGCTTGCTTCACGCCAAACGGTTGCCCGGATGATGGAACGTGATGACTTTAAAAAACGTTATGCTAATGGCCAAGCTATAGCTATTCATGAATTTATGTATCCCTTGGTACAGGGCTGGGATTCAGTAGCGCTTGAAGCTGATGTAGAGTTAGGCGGTACAGATCAAAAATTTAATTTATTGATGGGACGCGAACTCCAAAAATCTGAAGGGCAACGGCCACAAACCGTCTTAATGATGCCATTACTGGAAGGTTTAGACGGTGTACAAAAAATGTCTAAATCGTTAGGAAATTATATTGGTATTACTGATAGCCCAACAGAAATGTTTGGCAAAATAATGTCGATTTCAGATGATTTAATGTGGCGTTATTATGAATTGTTAAGCTTTAAGCCGCTTGCTGAAATTGACGGTTATAAAACCGATATTGCTGCTGGTAAAAATCCGCGTGATGTTAAAATTGATTTGGCTAAAGAACTTATTGCGCGTTTTCATAATGAAGAGGCGGCACAAGCGGCACATCAAGAATTTATCAATCGTTTTCAAAAAGGTGCGATGCCTGATGAAATTGATGAAAAAACTATTAGCGCAGTAAATGGTGAAATTGCCATTGCTAATTTGTTAAAAGAAGTTGGTTTAGTTACCAGCACGTCAGACGCTATGCGAATGATCAAACAAGGTGCAGTTAAAATTGATGGTGAAAAAGTAGTAGATGCTAAAATGACCATTGCCGTAAACAGTAACGCTATTTATCAAGTAGGTAAACGTAAGTTTGCCAAGGTTAAAGTGCTTGCTTAGAGCTTGTTTAACATTTAAGTTTAAATTGTTGTAATTTTATTAAAGCTCGGTAGTCTAACCACATCATTTATTTTGAATTTTGTGGCTATGTTTTTTTATCGTTTTATCTTGCTAAGTGTTATTTTTTTCACAATCAGTGCTTGCTCTAGTGCACCTAGTGTAGCTTCTGCTCATTATTTTCGTTATTTTAATTTTTCAAACGTAGCAAGTTATGCTTTTTACGGTCGCAATGATGAAAACTTTGACTATCAAAATATTTCTGATGTTATGCACAATAGTATTGAAATCGCAATTGAAAGTGAATTAGATAAAAAAGCGTGGATGCTAAAAAAACTTGATGAAGCCGATCTTGTGGTTACTTATTTTTGGGTAGATACGGTTAAAGATAAAATAGTACCTGTTAAAGGTAAAAATAAGCGCGGACATCGTGGTGCTAGTGATATTGAAAAATATAAAAACATTAAACAGCTGATCGATGTAAATGAGTTAAAACACTATAATCGCGGTGTTCGCTATTGCGCAGAATGTTTAAAACTATCAAATATGGATAATAAAAGCATTACTATTAATACTGCTCCGGGTGCCTTGATCATTGATTTAATCGATCCTAAAAGTAAACGTTCAGTATGGCGTAGTAGTTATCCGGTGATTGTTAAAGAAAAAGAAAATAGCCAAGAAATACAGCAACGTATTCAACGAGCTGTGGTTGAAATGATCAAGCAATATCCTAAAAGTTAACACACATTAGTATTAGTCGTTTATAATAGCGCTAAGGTAACNTTTTATATGAAATGCAATGAATTTCCCCAATGATGACACAGGTAATGTGTTAGCTGAAATGCTTAATGAAGGTGTTAATTTAAGCCAAACTCATGAGGTGGTTTTTTTTCAACTATTTGAACAAGAACAACAAGCTAGAGCTATGGCTGAAGATCTCAGCGAAAAATTTCCGCAAATGCAATTTAGTGTGCATGCAGATCCACAAACGCCTAACGTGTGGGATCTTGATTGTACGGTAACTATGGTGCCAAGTTATGAGGGTATTATCACCCAAGAAGCAGAGTTTGAGCTGTTAGCCGCCAAGTTTAATGGTTATAATGACGGCTGGGGCATTGCCATAGATGAGTAAAAATTATTATAAAAAAACCACCAGCTGACATGATAGTGGTTGTGTGTGTTTGATATTAAATGAAACTATTTCTGAGGTTATTTACTTTTCAATAGGCAATTTTGCTTCATACCAACCATTCATATCGCCAGATAAATGTTGTAATTTAGTGAAGCCATTGTTCGCTAAAATTTCAGCAGCAATACCAGCACGATGTCCAGAACGACAATAAACAATTACCGTGTCATTTTTGTGTGGAAGTAATTTTGCTAAGTTTGCTTTAATTTCAGTATGGCTGATATTAATTGCACCAGGTACATGACCTGCGGCATATTCTTGTGGTGTGCGGACATCTAATAAAACAACCTTGCCTTTATTATCTGCGGACATTATTTTTTGCAATGCTTGTTGAGATATATCTTTAGCTGAGTTTGCTAGCGCTACTGTGGTAAATAAACTCAAGAAAATAGCTAAAAGAGAGAATTTTTTAAACATAATGATCCTTAATCAATTTGGTTTGTATATAAGTAAAACTTAATGTATTAGTAGTGTGAGTATTGTGACAAGTATTGTCAAGGCAAGTGAGAAATAAAATAGTTGGTGAATAATTTTATTTGCTCTTATTATATCGTCGATATTAGGCTGAGGTGCGCTATTATTAAAGCTTGTTCGCCTTACTTTTTGTTGATTATAAATCGCAACACCAGCAAGTTTAACTGCGAGCATCTTTGCGAGTAAGGCAATAACAATGTCGTTATTGAGTTTAAAGCAATGTTGTTTATATAATTTTACCAGCGATATAAATTGACTGCCTAAACTGCTGATAAGCATAAGCAGTGAAAAAACCCGTATAGGTAACCATTGAATAAGAGTAAATATTAGCGCTGTAAACCTCCCAAAATATTGAAATTCAAGCTGTTTTACATTCCAGCTATAATGCATTATTAAAACTAAACGAACGAAAAAGGCACTTAATGAACCGAAAACTAGAAAATAGCTAGCGATTATAAAATAACTTTGCAAGTAGCGTAATAATTGCATTTCAATGGTGGTTTTAGCCAATCCCATCGTAGAAAGGCTTTCTACCTCTCGTAAAACTAAAGGTTTAAGCTGTTGTTTAGCGAGATGATTTTGTTTTGTATTTAAGGCTTGAACAATGTCTTTTACTTTACGGTTGAGCTGAAAATCGCCCAAAGCAAAATACAGTAATAAACTTTGCCATAACCAAGTTACCGTTATGAAATCAGCGAATAGCCATAAAATAATCACCATAGGAACTAAGGTAATTAAGGTGGCGATTGTTCCTGAGATTTTTTGCTGGCTAATGTTATTTTCTTTTTTATTAACTTTATCAGCGAGTTTTTGGCAATACCATGCAAAAAAAGCCAATGGCTCACTCACTACAATACGGGCTATTAGTATTTTTATGATAATTACTGCGACGAGCAACAATACATTGAAACTAAAGTCATTAAGTTGATTAAGCCATGTAAACATAGGTAATATTTTTATTTTAAAGAAGTGTTTTGTAAATTACCCAGCATATTTTCTACTAGTTGAGACGAATTTATTGAGGCCGTTTCTAAATATTCTTCAAAAGAATGGGGCGATTCTTTACCGGCAATATCCGACATTGAGCGAATAACCACGAATGGTACCTTAAATTGATGACAAGTATGTGCAATAGCAGCACCTTCCATTTCAACCGCGACCATGGTGGGAAAATTTGCTCTTGCTTTAGCTATATCGGCTTCGGCAGTCATAAAAGTATCACCTGTGGTAATTAAACCCACTAAGGTTTTAATACTTTTATTTTTAGCATTGTGATCATTAGCTGGTGATAATTGTTCAACGCCACGCTTTGCTGCTGCAACAAGACTTGGATGAGGAATATAAGCGGCAGGATTTGCAGGTAATTGACCAATTTCATAACCAAAAGCCGTTACGTCAACATCGTGATAACGTACTTCACTGCTGATCACCACATCACCTACTTTTAAACTTTGCTCAAAACCACCCGCTGAACCGGTGTTAACAACATAATCTGGTTTGAATTTGTCGATGAGTAACAAGGTTGCTAAGGCGGCCGCTACTTTACCGATACCTGATTGTACAATAACGACATCATTGCCATTGAGTTGTCCTTGATGAAATTCAAAACCACCATAGTTAGCTGTTTTTGTTTCGGTTAACTTTGCTTTTAAAATAGCAACTTCAGGCTCCATTGCGCCAATAATACCCGCTCTCATTCTTTTACTTATCCTAAATTACAAATATGGCACTAATTATAGCTTATAAGAGTGGAGATGAAATACAAAAAAACAGCTTAACTTTATAGAAAGTAAGCTGCTTTTTTTAATTAAGTATTTTTAGTGTGGTAAAGCGGCTATTTGTTGTGCTTCTAGTTTAGCGGCTAAAGGATTCGATTCTTGATGAGCTAATTGTTTGTTCTTGTTTCTAGGAATAGCGCCGGTGTTTTTAGATCGTGCCTTAACTAAGCTGGCTGGTAAAACCCGACCTTTAAATTTAGGTGCCGTTGCCGGGTTGCCTAATAAACGGTTATTTATACAGCTTCTAATTTCTTCTAAAGTGTAACTACCTTTTACCTTAATGCGAATATGAGGGATGGTTGCCGCTGCTAAAGTGCCACTAACAAACCAATCTTTTTTTACTTTATAGCCTTTACCATTAGTGTCGACTAAGTCGATAACGCCAGCTAATTCCATGGTGGTTTTATTACAAATAACAAAATCTAAATATTTATTGTTGGCATGGGCTAAAGCTGTTTGACTGGCTTTTTCCGATACCCCCTGACGAACGGCAACTAAATCGCTTAGTTTTACCCGGTTTAATACCCGAAATTGTTCACCAACGGCTTGCTCAAGCAAGTTATGAAAATTCTTCTCAGCAGCGGTAAAAATGGTCGCTTTACTATCGAACGGAAATGGATATCGGGCATTGGTTAAACGGCTTGCCATTAGGGCAACAATAACGATTAAGGTAATTAAAGTAACAAGGATAAATTCCATAACATCTCCGGCATTTCAAATTCTTGGCGCTTATTGCTTATTTTAAACAACAAACACCTGATAACTGCTGTGTGACAAGAGGTTAAGCAGAATTTGTGCCAGAGGTTATGATTAAGTTTTGACGTTAGTCGTCGCTATTTAACTTACTTTATTTAGGGTAGTGATTCTCTAAAGTTTGATACAAGTTCTTTTGAAAATCGGTTGAGGTTGCATCTAGTTGATTAACTACTTCAGCAAGCACTTCATTATCTTCTTTACCTTGCCAAACTTTAATATAGCTACCGTCTTTATAGCCGTGATCTTGGCGGAAAAAGTTAAGTGTATTTTTGCCAACATATTGACGAAATAGTTCATTTAGATCCATGTCGATTAAATTCATACAGTCGCAAAATGCTTCACCTGCAAAGGATTTATGACTTACTGCGGCAGAGGCTAAATTTTCTAAAGCTAACTTAAAGTCGCTTTCATCATTGCTTTGAGCGAGTTCGGTAACAATTTGATCGCTAATTTTTTCTATACTAGCGCCTGTCATTAACCGTAGGCTTAAACCAAAATGAAAAATATCGACCAATTCTAGTTGTACTTGTGGTACGTCAATCTCTTGATGTTTCCACCATTTCCAACCGTAGTGATCAAGCATTTCAGCACATTCAACCCAAATGGCACGATACCACTCAAAATTATTTTCGCGCCAAGTATCGCTAACGCGAGAATTCATTGCATCTTGCATCGCAAGCATTTGTTGAATTTGACCGTGGGCAACTGTTTTAGGAAGTGAATTATCGCTCATAAATTTCTCTATAATACTGGATTTAATGCAGGCTATAGTTTGCCTAAGCTAAAACAGATAGACAAGATAATTTTGCAGACAATAAATCTAGACTTTGCTAATAATGCTCCCTATGCTTGGTATATCAAAATATTACTAAATTACAGTCAATTTGAATAACACAATGCCCTTAAACGCTAACGAACAACAGTATATTGATCAACAATGTTTATTGTTGTTGGTGGCTAGCTTAGGAAAAGCGATTATTGCTTTTCCGATCACTGCTTCTATTTTAACAGCGCTTTTTTGGCCTTATGTTGACCATACAATTATGTTGTTGTGGTTAAGTGCGGTTGTCGGTGTGAGTGTATATAGAGCAATTGTTCATCGTGCAGTTTCAAAAAATAAAATATCCCCTTTAAATTATAAAAGCTTTCTAAATCATATGTTATTGCTAGATTTTTTCTCTGGTTTTATTTTAGGTTTATGTGGCTATTTTCTTAGTGATTTACCGCAAAATTTACAATGGTTATTAATTATAACCGCTGCTATATTTAGTATGAACAGCGTGGCTGTTCAATCATCAATTAAAATTTCTGTGTTAGCGTTTAATTTACCATTGTATTTAAGTTTTATATTTTGGCTTATTGTTGTGGGCGATTTAACCTACTATGTTGTTGCAATTTTAATGTTAATACATGCTGGTTTTCTTTTTGGCCATTTTAAGGCATTACATGCTTATATTTTTAATAGCTTAAAGTTAACTTTTTCAAATCAACAATTAGCAAATGATTTAGCTGAAAAAAATACAGAATTAATTAAAATTAATCAACAAGTCAAAGCGTCAAGTAAGGCTAAATCGCAATTTATTGCTGATATTAGCCATCAAATAAAAGAACCTTTGCAAGGTATGGTCAACGGCTTAACTTATTCGCAGAAGCTAGCTAACTTAAGCGATATAAATTCAGCAATAAAGCCGATACAGTCTTCAGGAGTTGTTTTATTGGCTTTATTAAATGATTTGATCGCGGTAGAACGTTTAGATAGTGGTCAATTAATTAAAGAAGAAAAATCGTTTAACGTACGAGAGTATTTTGATGATTTATTAGCGTTGGTTGTGCCTAACGCAGCGCAAAAAAACTTGTTTTTATACTGTGATATAAATAGTGATGTTAGCGATGAAATTATTACCGACCCACTTAAATTACGACAAATTGTTTTGAATTTATTGGCCAATGCTATTAAATATACTTCACAAGGTGAGGTTGCTTTATCGCTTTCCACTTATCATGTAAATAACCAAATTTGGTTAACTATTGCAGTGGCGGATACAGGCTGTGGTATTGCAGAAGATAAACAACAACTTATATTTCAACCGTTTGTACGAGGCGAAAGTTCACTCGACCTTGTGGGTAATGGTTTGGGCTTAGCCATTAGTCATGAATTAACGGTATTATTGGGTGGTATGCTTTCAGTAATATCTGCTGTGGATAAAGGAGCCATTTTTCGCTGCAAACTCCCCATTAAAGTGAGCAGTAATGAACTGATTACACCGCTATTAAGTAAACAAAAAATATTATTGGTAGAGGCGCATAATGGCCAATGTCAATCGATGGTGAATCAATTTAATCACCTTAAAATGGTGGTAGAAACTTGTGATCACATTAAAGATGCGATGGCAATTTGTGCGAGTCACAATAACAAATATCAAGCGGTTATTGTTGGTCATCAAGACAAACTTCAGCAACGGTTACTGATTAATTTATGTCAACGCATTAAATTTCCCATGATTTTATTAGCAGATCTTAACGAAAAACAACAAAGTATAACTGAACAAGCAGAAGGTTTAGTGCAAGTGCTTACTTATCCCGTTAAGTTAAGCGCATTAAAACATGCACTTAACTTACTTGAATAATAGATATAAGCTCTCAGGGTGCTAATGGTATATTAGTGGCTTAGTGGCGCAACACCACAAGCAGGATTATCCGCTAAACCGACATCACGAGCATGTTGTTCAAAGCCTTTATTCTTCCAAAAGAAAGCGCCTGGCATAGTGGTGGGGATCACTAAAATGTAAAACAATGCTCTGCCAATTGCCGCGGTAAATACATTAATTAGTGCGAATATCAGCCATAAAAATAACAAGCTCTCGCTAAGTATATTAAATACTTGCAGAGTAAATAAAATACTCGCGGCGACAATATTTAGTGTTAATAAACTATTTCTGAATAAATAGGTTTTACCAAAAGTGGTGCATTGAATGTAATGAGCGGCACCCCCTTCATTTTCACTACGATTTAAGTCGCGGTTATGAAAAATTAAGCCAAGTGCTTCAATTGTCATACCAAGAATAAAAACACCGCTAAGTGTTCTTAATGCTTGCGCAATTTCTTGCTTTTGTACCAGTAAGGTGGAGATCACAACTATGCCACTAACCAAAGCTCCTAGTGATAAACTATTGCCCGCAAATGAAGTGGCAGTTTGCCAATGATGCCAAAATGGACGGGCTTTTATTTGATAGCATTGGTTCATGTAATATAATCCGCCAAAGCCAGCGATTAATGAAAAAATAGCAGTACCGGTAGTTATAGTTGTTAGCGGTAATAATTGGTTTAATTCATTGAGATCAAGACTAACCCACCGGTTTATCAATTCAACGATGGTGTGATTATTCGGCAGGGCAAATAGGGCTGTTAACCCACACCCTGCGGAAAATAACGCTAAACCAAAGCCTTCGCGGCTCATCGGTGAATAGCGTAAGTTGTTAAAACCACGATAAAATCGAAATGGTTTACCCAAGTGAGTAATACTCATAAATAGTGCAAAACTAGTCATTACTACCGCAATAACCGCTAAAGGTAAAAACATATCTGAACTCATAAAATGTTCAAAAATATCAACACCAAATAGCGCTGCTAACACCGGAATTAAAAACATCCCGTAAGCGGCTTGTGCAAATAAGGTGAACAACACCAACGGATTTTCACGACTATTTAATTTACTGAAATTCCAATACTTAGCTTTTCCTGCTTTTTGATCAATAACCGGTTTAAAGTCGCCTTGTTGGTCTTGATGATATTTAACTGGCATCGAATCTGGTCGAGTTACTTCTAACGGCATATTTTTGGTTTGTTGAAAACGGATATTGGGTTGGGTTATTTCAGGATCAGGAAAGCCAGGAATAGAGGTTTTACATTGTTCTCTATTTTCTGGGGTATTTTCAATCACACCAAAATCAAGTGCATTACCCACACACGCTGAAACACAGGCAGGTTTTAAGCCTACTTCTAGGCGATCGACACACATGTTGCATTTCGACACTTGCCCTTTTACGGGATCAAGTTGTGGCGCATTGTAGGGGCAAACCCAAGTACAATAACCGCAACCAAAACAGGTTTCAGGATCTTGCAACACTGCACCATATTCAGCATGTTTAGTGTAAGCGCGGGTTGGACAACCTTTTAAACACACCGGATCGTCACAATGATTACACGCCATCGAAATATTCATGCGTTTATAATCAGGGTAGCTGCCACCTTCAACATAACCGACCGAACGAAATGATAAATGTGCAGGGTTATCATTTTTTTCTGAACAAGCAGATTCACAGGCATGACAGCCAATACAGTTATCGGCATTGAAGAAAAAACCATGTTGTTTGTTGCGATTTGGGTTATTGCCTACTGTTGGGTTTTCATTAATAAACAAGGATCTGTCTTGTTTTAGATTTTTCGTTGGTTTGTTAGTAATATCTAATAAATCGATACGCTTGCCATAACGATTTTCTATTTTAGCCTGATCTGATGTTAATTTGTTATCGGGTAAAAATGCATAATCTTGCTCTTGTGTGCGCACTTGCCAGTGATTTGAGCGTTTTGTTTCATGATCAGTCTTGGCTGAATTTTCTGTTTGAATACTCGTGGGATCAAATTGTTCCACAGCAGAATTACTTGTGGCTAGATTGTCGGTGATGTTATTCATTTACTACTCCTAAAAAGCTCGGCGTTCTACATTCAAGCGCGCGGCTTCGATTTGATCTGTTTTTTCAATACGCACCGAGGCTTGTTTAAAAGCAGGTTGGCGCGAATAAGGGTCGAGTAAGCCTAGTGTTAAACGGTTAACACAATCATGGAAATGAAAGGGAATAAATACCATGTTGCGCGGCACACGTTGAGTTAGCTGCACCATTACTATTGCATCGCCACGGCGCGAGGTTAAGCGCACATAACTTTGCTGCGTTATACCTAATTCTGCCGCAGCATCAGGATTCATTTCCATAAAAGCCGTAGGGCTAAATTTATTACAGTTACCTATTTTTCCGGTGCGAGTGCGGGTATGAAAATGTTCAACTAAACGACCACTGTTGAGCCAAAAAGGGTAGTCGTTACAAGGTTGTTCATTGTTATTAAAAAAGTTCACCGCAATTAAATTGGCTTTGCCTGACTTGGTTGGAAATTTTCCGTCAGTGTATAAGCGTTGCACGCCTTTTATCGGCGGTAGTTCGCCAGCGATTAAGTTTGTATCTGCTGTTCGACAAGGCCATTGCAGTCCGCGAGCGGCTTCTATTTTGTCGTAACTCATCCCTGAAATATCTAAAGTACGAGCATTGCCATAAATATCGTTGCCTGTTGACAGTTGCTTCATTTCTTCAAAAACGTCTTCTGCTGAATCAGGAAAACGCATGGTTTTACTGTTATCAAAATGTTTGGCCAGTTGATTAAAAATCCACAGATCTGGTTTTGAATTGGCAAAAGGGGGTAATACATTACGGGTTAAATTAACCCGACGTTCAGTGTTGGTATGACAACCTTCTTTTTCTGCCCACACTGAAGCGGGTAAAAAAACGTGAGCGAATTGATTGGTTTCAACATCGCTGTAGACATCTTGCACCACTAAAAAGTCTAACTTTTCTAACGCCTTGCGAATACGTGCAGTATTCGGCATTGAGGTCATCGGATTGGTGGCAACTAACCATAAGCCTTTTATTTCTCCACTTTCAATTGCTGGAAAAATATCGGTTTCGGTTAAACCACGCTTTTTCGGTAAAAAGCTTTCATCAATGCCCCAAAAATCGGCTATTTCTTCACGCTCGCTAGCATTTTCTAAATAACGATAACCGGGCAGGCCAGAGCAAGACGACCATTCTCGTGTGCCCATGGCGTTACACTGGCCGGTAATAGATAAACTGGTACCGCCTTTTTTACCAATATTACCAGTGATCAAATTAAGGTTGTTTATATTACAAACCCCATCTGAGCCGTGGGTAGACTGATTAATGCCCATCGTCCAAATACTCATTGCTGCAGGAGCTTTGGCGTAAAGTCGGGCGACATGGCGAATAGTGTCTTCGTCTATGCCGCAAACATGTTGGGCGGATTTGGGATTGTAGTCTTGTACTAGCGCTTTTATTTCAGCAAACCCTTGCGTATGAGCATCAATATAAGCTTGATCTTGCAGCTGCTCATTTATGATCACATGCATCATCGAGTTTATTAATACACAATCGGTGCCGGGGGTGATCGGTAAATGAATATCGGCAAATTGTGCCAACATAGTCACACGCGGATCAACCACAATTAACGGAAAATGACGTTTTTCGAGCGCTTCTTTTAAGCGCCAATAAATAATCGGATGTTGCTCTGGTAAATTTGAGCCAAACGCCATTAAGCAATGAGTGTGCTCAAAATCGTCATAACAACCGGGCGGGCCATCTAAACCAAATGAGCGTTTATAACCACTTACCGCTGATGCCATGCAAAGAGTAGTATTGCCATCATAGTTATTGCTGCCAATACAGCCGCGTGCCAATTTACCTAAGGTGTAAAATTCTTCAGTAAGTAATTGCCCTGATGAGATAATAGCAAAAGCATTTTTACCGTATTTTGTTTGGATCGCTTTTATTTTTGCGGCGGTAGTATCAAGCGCGGTATCCCAGTTGGTTTTGTGAAATTTTTCAAAATGTTTGTCTCGAATAAGTGGCTCTGTACCACGACCGGGGCTGTCGAATAATTCATGCTCTAATAATCCTTTAATGCATAATTTACCGCGATTAACATCGGCACCGGCATGACCGCGCGTGGTAACAATTTTTTTTTCTTCATTGAGTCCAATTTCAATTGAACAGCCAGTAGAGCAATAATTGCAGGTAGTGTACTTCCATTCACTGACTTTTTTACTGGGGATGGAAATAGGTTTTCTGTTTTTACGACCAAATAGCATGAATAACTCTAATAATAGCAATGTAAGTGATAATGATTACTTTGTTGATTAGTAGAGCAAGAATGTAGCCAAACAATAAAATGTATTAATATCAGTGCTATACTGTTTTTCTGTTGAAATGTTTTGGATCAAAAAAGTGCTTGCGCATTATTTTAGTGCATGCGATAACTAGGAGAAGTTAACTGATTAATTACTGATAAAAAGGAAAAGCACATGCGTTGTCATGAAATAGACTACAAAATTATTGGCGAGTCCATGCAAATGGTTGAAATTGAATTAGATCCAAATGAAACGGTGATCGCTGAAGCCGGCGCAATGAATTACATGGAAGACGGTATTAACTTTGAAGCGAAAATGGGCGATGGCTCTAATGTTGATCAAGGTTTTATGGGCAAGTTATTTTCGGCAGGAAAACGTATGCTCACCGGTGAATCAGTGTTTATGACTCATTTTACCAACCAAACCAGTGATTATAACACCAGTAATTATAACAAAGGCGGCAAAAAATGTGTCGCCTTTGCTGCGCCATTTCCCGGATCTGTAGTGGCGATTAATTTAGCGGAGATTGGCGGCAATATTACTTGTCAAAAAGATTCTTTTTTATGCGCGGCATTAGGTACTAAAATTGATATTGCTTTTAATAAGCGTTTAGGTAGTGGCTTTTTTGGTGGTGAAGGTTTTATTTTACAACATCTTAGCGGTGATGGTATGGTCTTTGTCCATGCGGGCGGTACAGTGATCGAAAAACAACTCAATGGTGAAACGCTACGTTTAGATACTGGCTGTTTAGTGGCTTTTAGCGACGGGATTGATTATTCCATTGAAATGACTAAAGGTTTAAAAAGTATGTTTTTTGGCGGCGAAGGGTTATTTTTAGCAACACTAAGTGGTCATGGTAAGGTGTGGATACAATCGCTGCCATTCTCTCGTTTGGCTGACAGAGTTATTCAGCACGCACCGCGTTTAGGCGGCAGCAGCCAAGGTGAGTAAATAAAATATTTATCGAAAATGAAATTAACCTTGAGCTTAGTTCAGGGTTAATTTAATGAAGTTTTTAACTAATGTTTAGCTATGCACAATTCTAGCATTAACTTTTACTACTGTTTTATGAGTATTTTTGTCAACTACTCAACAAAAATTTCCATTTCTTCACCTATTTTTTTACGCATTTCCATTAGTTTTACGGCGGTTTTGTGTTGCGCTTTGTCTTTATCTGTTTTGGGTGTCCAAGTTGGAATTTCTACTTTTTGGCCGTTTTCATCCATGGCGACCATAATAACGATGCAATGGGTGGTTAAACGGCGATTGAGTGATTTAGGATCGCAAGCGACTACTTCAAGGGCGATATGCATTGAAGAAGTACCTGTATATATTACTTTAGCTTCTACTTCGACTAAGCTGCCGACATGAATAGGCGCAACAAAGCGAATGCCACCCGCATAGGCGGTAACGCAATATTTACCACTCCAACCTGCGGCGCAAGCGTAGGCGGCTAAATCGATCCATTTCATTACTGCGCCGCCATGTACTTTACCACCAAAATTAACATCTTGCGGTTCGGCTAAAAAGCGTAAGGTAATATCGCGTTGTGGTTTGTTCATTTTATTGCCTGTAAATTGATTGCTGGTATTTATAGATTAGGATGCT
>NVTW01000004.1 GCA_002401725.1 Gammaproteobacteria bacterium | reverse complement strand
AACAGTTGTTTGTATTACTCGTTCAAATTCCTGCTTGGCATTGATCGCTGCTGTTTCTACCTGAGATAAAAACCAGTTGATCCAACAAGTGAGATCTAACTGTCTTTCCGCACCTAAAAATTTAATTAAAAAAGCTTGACGCAGATCTCCATATTTGATCTATTACTTATCTTTGGGTGGTGGAAAAATAATGGCATCGTATTCTACAAAAGGTCTTGATCATTTAGGTTTGGTTGCTGGCATGAACAAAGAGCTTGGTATTGCCAAGCTAATTGATAAGGCACTCCCTGAGCAGAGTGATGACAAGCTTATTTCTTACGGACAACTTGTTGAAGCCATGATTTTAAATGGGCTTGGTTTTGTTGGGCGTACTTTGCATATGTATCCGCAATACTTCAAAGAACGCCCTGTTGAGCGCCTTATAGGTAAAGGGGTCAAGGCTGAATATATTAATGACGATGCCCTCGGCCGTTGCCTTGATAAACTTTATGAAACAGGTGTCTCGGGGATCTACCAAACTTTATCTGCTAGCGTTGTGAAACACCTAGAGCTTCCTTGCGAAGGTATTAATTTAGACTCGACCAGTATTCATGTGGACGGTAATTATGAGCATGATGATGACAGTAAAGCGGTCAAATTAGTTCGAGGCTACAGTCGAGACCATCGCCCAGAGTTAAATCAGGTAATACTTAACCTGATCACTGAAAACAAAGCAGGTATTCCCGTGTACATGCAAGCGGCCAGTGGCAATATTAATGACAATGAAGGCTTTAAAAATATTGTAAAACACCACATCAGCAGCTTAAAAGCGGCTCAGGATAGCCAGTACTTTATTGCCGATGCCGCTCTTTACACCGCACAAACAATTCAATCACTTGACGAACAAAAGCAGTTTTTCATTTCTCGTGCCCCACAAAAGTTAAAGCAAGTAAAAGCGGCCATTGCTAATCAACACGCGCTAACGTTTGAGCCACTGGATAAGGGCTACAGCGGAGCATGGTTAACTTCTGAATATGGAGAAGTAAAGCAACGCTGGCTATTGATTTGTAGTGAACAAGCCAAAAAACGAGAGCAACATACGCTAGATAAGCGTATGGAAAAAGAATCAAACGCGGCGATAAAATCATTCAAAAAACTGAGTCGCCAACGTTTTTCTTGTTCATTAGATGCGGATAAAGAATTAAAAATATGGCTAAAATCCCATAGTGAGGCTGCTATCAGCGACAGCGAAATACTCAAGCACGCCGTATTTAAACAAAGTGGCCGACCCAAGCTCAATCAACAACCTGATAGTTATGAATATCAAATAACAGGACAGCTCTATTGCCCGTTAAAAAATAGGGAGCAGCGGTTGCAGGAAAAAGGCATGTTTATGTTAGCAACCAATGACTTGAATAAAAACCTCTTGATGGAAAAAATGCTTAGCCTTTACAAATCACAACAAAGTGTAGAAAAGGGTTTTAGGTTTCTAAAGAGCCCAGACTTTTTAACCTCGTCGCTTTATTTGAAAAAACCAGAAAGAATTGAAGCACTACTGATGGTAATGACGTGCTGTTTAATGGTTTACGCGGCACTGGAGCATAAAATAAGAAGAGAGCTAAAGGCTCAGTCGGTATATTTCCCCAACTTGAAATACAAACCGTGTCAAAATCCAACTGCTCGCTGGGTGTTTTTTTGCTTTCAGGGTATTGATGTATTAACGATCAGTGGCGAACAACAATTAGTCTTAAATGTGGAAGAGAGGAACAGTATTATCATTAATTGCATGGGCAGTATCTATCAAAAAATTTATTCCTAAAAATGCTGCGGAATGTCGGGTGACCTAAAAAACTTTTTAATAAAATAGCCCTAAGGTCAAAAATTGCATATTTATGCTACTTTTTGCTGATTTATGCACTAATAAAAAAGAGCAAAACGAGAGGAAAAGTCACAGTGAGGTCACAAAMGGGGTTTTACGAGTTTTGGTACAAAGTTGGTGGTATTAGTAAAACTAATCTTTTTTATTGGTAAGTACTAATTGAGCTAAAATAAATCAAATGGTTTTCTGTGACTTAACCTTAAGTCACAAAGAGGTCATAAAGCTAAAAAGTTAACTATTTTGATGAAAATCAATAGATAGCTTTATTTTAACTTGTTGAATTGTATAGTATACAAATTGGTTGCGGGAGCTGCTTTTTATAACAAGAAGAACCTACGACCTTCGCTTGTTTTATGAAGAGCTGAGCCCTACGAGCTACCAAGCTGCCCCATCCCGCGACAGGATGTTTTGTACTGTTGGTATATTTATTAGCAAAACTAATGATTAAATTGGTTGCGGGAGCTGGATTTGAACCAACGACCTTCGGGTTATGAGCCCGACGAGCTACCAAACTGCTCCATCCCGCGACAGGAAGTGTTGTACTTTTGGTATGTTTATCGATTAGAAAAACTAATGATAAAATTGGTTGCGGGAGCTGGATTTGAACCAACGACCTTCGGGTTATGAGCCCGACGAGCTACCAAGCTGCTCCATCCCGCGTCCGAATGGTTTAAGTAAACTACTTAAACAAGCTTTAGTTGTTTTAATTCTACTAAAAGAATATTCCGAAATCTTGATTTGAAGCAACGACCTTCGCCAATCCATATAAGCTGAGCCCGACGATGAGTCTTTTTCAAACTGCTCCATCCCACGTCCGAATGATTTTATATTCAACTATTATTTTAATAAAAGAAGATAAAATAAGCCAATAATAATTTTAATTCAGTTATTAGCAAAATACATTTCAAGTTAACTTTCATCTCCCTGAAAACGAGGCGTATCATAAGGAGTGTCGTTTAAAATTGCAAGCAAGTTTTCATAAATAATTCATCTTTTTTATCTTTGGTAAGTTTTTTGCTTTATTTGTGAGCTAATTGCTGAAATTAGCTCCAAAAGTGTATTTTTATCAAATCTTCTTTTAAAAAAGGGTATAATCTGCCCGTCAAAAATCACCGTGTTTCTTTGGATTATAATCATGTATCAATTTTTAGCGCTCACCTCTATTGGTGTTGAAGTTTTACTTAGCGACGAAATAAAAGCGCTGGGCGCAGAACAAGTCGTGCAAAAGCCTGACGGTGTGCATTTTACTGCCTCATTAGAGCTGGGCTACCATATTTGTTTGTGGAGTCGTTTTGCGACGCGCATTATGCTCAAACTTGCCCCAGAAGTTGCATCAGAATCTAAAGAAGCACTTTATGACGCTGCTAAAGAAATTAATTGGTGCGAACATTTTACCAGTGAAAGCACTTTTGCTGTTGATTTTGTCGGTAAAAGCCAAGCTATTCGTAATACCCAATTTGGTGGTTTAACCGTTAAAGATGCTATTGTTGACAGTTTTCGTGAGCAAAGTGGAGAACGTCCGTCTGTTGTTAAAGACTATCCAGATATTCGTATTCAAGCACGGTTACTTAAATTAAAAGTGACATTTTATCTCGATTTTTCAGGGCGTAGCTTATTTCAACGTGGTTATCGCCAACATAGCGGTGCCGCCCCTTTAAAAGAACATTTAGCTGCAGCATTAGTAAAACGCTCAGGTTGGTTAAATGATATTAGTAAGCCGTTAGTTGATCCAATGTGTGGTTCTGGCACATTGTTGATTGAAGCGGTAAGTATGGCGGCTAAAATTGCACCCGCATTAGAACGCTTTAATTGGGGCTTTAATTCTTGGTTATTTCATGAAGAAATCTTATGGCAGCAAGTTTTAAAGCAAGCTAAAGAAGCCTCGCAACAAGGTTTAGCTGATTTAAGCTGTAAAGTACATGGCATAGACATTGACTCACGGGTATTAAAAACGGCTGAACAAAATGTTCGCCATGCCGGTTTTGGCCAGTATATTGATTTTAAATGTCGAGATATTAATAAGTTAACTAATGTTTTTGAACAAACGGGTACACTTTTGTTTAACCCTCCTTATGGCGAGCGCATTGGTGAATTACCTGAACTAGTTGAAAATTTTGTGCTGTTAGGTAAAACACTAAAAACTCAATTTATTGATTGGCGTATTGCTATTTTTACCGCCAATGTAGAATTACTAACGTTATTAAAGCTGGCAACAAGCAAACGCTATAAACTTAAAAATGGCCCATTAGATTGTCAGTTAGCACTTTATGATATAAGTGAAAAACAGGCGCAATCAAGTAATGAAAACAGTGAATTTTCTGAAAAACAGTCTGATTTTGCTAATCGTCTTAAAAAGAATATCAAGTCGTTAAAAGGCTGGCTTAAAGCTGAAAACATTGAATGTTATCGAGTTTATGATGCTGATATTCCTGAATTTAATGTCGCCGTTGATGTTTATGGTGAGCATATTGTTATTCAAGAATATGCAGCACCGAAAAATATCGAAGAAGAAAAAACCGTAAAGCGCTTACAAGAAGTTATTTATTGGGCACCTAAAGTATTAAATGTTACCCCCGATAAAGTATCACTTAAAACCCGCGCGAAGCAAAAAGGTAAAGATCAATATCAGCGGCTTAATCAATCTCGCCAAGCGTTAATTGTGCATGAACATGGTGCCAAATTAAAAGTCAATTTATGGGATTACCTTGATACCGGCTTATTTTTAGATCACCGTAAAACTCGACAAATTGTAGCTAAAAAGTCGAAAAACAAATCTTTGCTTAATTTATTTGCTTATACCGGCTCTGTTTCTGTACAAGCTGCATTACATGGTGCAAGTTCAGTTACCACCGTGGATATGTCCAAAACCTATTTAGAATGGGCGCAAGATAATTTTGAATTAAACAATTTACGCGGTCATAAATATCAATTTGTTCAAGCTGACTGTTTAACTTGGCTAAAAAGAAATAGAGACCAATATGACGTGGTTTTTATTGATCCACCGACGTTTTCTAATTCAAAACGGATGGAAGACAGTTTCGATGTTCAGCGTGATCACGTTGCTTTAATCACTGAGGCTTTACCATCAGTAAGCGAGCAGGGCGAGCTTATTTTTACTAATAACAAACGCAGTTTTAAAATGGATTTTGAAGCGATGGAAGTATTGGGTTTACAGGTTAAAGACTTAACCGAGATCACTCGTGATAAAGATTTTGCTCGTAACAAGCATATTCATAACGCATGGCAAATATCACGTAAAAATTAATTTTAAAGTAGTATTAACAATAATTTGAATAATAAGATGAACTACAAACTATATAGCAGCGAAGGTTGTCATTTATGCGAACAAGCATATATTTTGTGCCAACAAGCCAATATTGATCAACAAGTTATCGTTGTTGATATTATTGATGATGAAAAATTAGTTGAATTATATGGTATTAGCATTCCTGTATTCGAACATATAAATACGGGTGAAAAACTGTTTTGGCCATTTACCCTAGAGCAGTTAAAAGAAGCAATTAGAGAATTTTAAATAACTATGGAATTACTTAGATTAACCTCAGCAGAACTTGCGTTTGGTGATGGAAAAATACTTGATAATACTGAATTTCGCATTAAGCAAGGTGAGCGTGTTTGTTTAGTTGGTCGTAATGGTGCGGGTAAGTCTTCATTAATGCGCATACTAATGGGGCAGCAAAATCTTGATGATGGCCAATTAGTGTTTTCTAATAATATTCGCTTAGGCATGTTAGAGCAAGATCCTCCTGAGTCTTGTGATTTTTCTGTATTTGATTATGTTTCACAAGGTTTAGCTGAAAATGCTAAACTATTACAACAATATCATCAGCTTATTCATCAAGTTACAGAAACACCCGATGATAAAACGTTAAACAAATTAGCTGACGTTCAACAACAGCTCGAACAGGCTAATGCGTGGGAAGACGAACAACGTATTGAACAAGTGTTGAGTACATTAAAACTATCACCTGATGCTAATGTCGAAGATTTATCGGGTGGTTGGCTGCGTAAAGTTGCCCTTGCTAAAGCTTTGGTAACCGCCCCAGATGTTTTATTATTAGATGAGCCTACCAACCATTTAGATATTACCAGTGTTTTATGGCTAGAGAAATTTCTTAAAAACTTTACCGGCACTATCATCTTTATTAGTCACGATAGGGCATTTATTCGCGCGATGGCAACCCGTATTGTTGATTTAGATCGCGGTATACTGAAAAACTATCCCGGTAATTATGATCAATACCTCGAACAAAAACAGCATGATCTACAGGTAGAAGAACAACAAAATGCGTTGTTTGACAAACGACTTGCTGAAGAAGAAGTATGGATACGCCAAGGAATTAAAGCGCGTCGTACCCGTAATGAAGGACGAGTACGAGCATTAGAAAAATTACGCAATGTGCGCCAACAACGTCGTGAGGTTAAAAATCAAACGGAAGCTAAAATTACCGAAGGCGATCGTTCAGGTAAGTTGGTATTTGAATCAGAAAATCTATCTATTGCTTTTAATGACGGCGCTGGTAACAATAATACTGTTATTAAAAACCTTGATTTATTGATCACTCGTGGTGATCGTTTAGCGTTAATTGGCGCAAATGGCACGGGTAAATCAACATTATTAAAATTGTTGATGGAAGAATATCAACCAACTTCAGGTAAAATGCGCGTTGGCGTTAATTTAGAAATCGCCTATTTTGATCAGCATCGCGATCAATTAGATCCGAATATGACTGTACAAGACAGCGTTGCAGAAGGTAAGCAAGAAGTCACCATTAATGGCAGAACTCGTCATGTACTAGGTTATTTACAAGACTTTTTATTTAGCCCTAAACGTGCGCGTACTCCTATTAGAGCTTTATCTGGCGGAGAAAAAAATCGCTTATTATTAGCACGATTATTTTTACGGCCAAGTAATTTACTTATTCTCGATGAACCCACTAATGACTTAGACATTGAAACATTAGAGTTGCTTGAAGAAGTAGTTGCTAATTATGCCGGTACGGTTATTGTAGTTAGCCATGATCGCGATTTTGTTAATAATACCGTTAATAGCTGTTTATATTTTGATGGTTCAGGCAGTATTAACCAAATAGTGGGTGGTTATGACGATGTTGATGCTTATTTAGCTTTAAAAGCTCAGCAGCAACAGCTTGCTAAAGGTCAAGATGATAAAATTCGTCAAAATCTGCAAACAGAAAAGAATACGGTTAAAAAATCAGCAGAAATTTCAACAAAGAAAAAATTATCATATAAAGAGCGCAGAGAGCTTGAAGCTTTGCCTGAACAAATAGATAATCTAGAAACATTAATCAGTGATTTACAAGAAAAAGTGAACAGTGCTGATTTTTTCGTCCAAAGTTCTGAAAAAACCAGTACAGTATTGAACCAGTTGCAAGAATCAGAGTCCAAGCTCGAAGCTGCTTATTCAAGATGGCAAGAATTAGATGGATTTTGATGATCACCGCTTTAGGTTAGTTAAAAGTTAAAGTGATCGAAATTACCTTTTAGATAAAAACACATAAAGAACATAAAAAAGAGCACAGTTGTAAATGAATAAATTTTTTAAATCAGTAATTGCGATAAGCATTTCAAGCGCTATTAGTTTTTCTACAGTTTATGCCGCTACTTATAAAGTAATTGATAAAGGGCTTAGTAATACCCATAAATTTACCTCCGCCAAGGCGCAAAATAGTAATAGCGTTATGGCAATTACTGGCAGCCAACGCTTCAACTTTCCAATTCAGTTTGATTTATTAACCGATAATGATTTCATTGCTATTCAACGTTTAGCTCTAGCTGGTTTCCAACAAGATGCGGTATTAGATAATATCGAAGACATTGATGCGCTTAAGGCTGGAAATCCTACGGCGAATGATTTTGCTTGGGTAGTTAAATATCTTCAAAATACTACTAAAAATAGTCGTTTACATCAAAAGTTGGGTGAGAATAATTTACTACTAAATGATGGTAATAATATCAACGAAATTATTATCTTTGATCAAGCTCTAGATAATGGTGAATTATCACGCTCAACAGATGAATTTGTTTATGGTCTTACTGATGAAAACTGGGTTTTTGGTCGAGCTTCAGCACCTTATTTCCCGGCTGATTTTACTGACAGTAATGATGAAACAAAAAAATATTGGTTTAGAGACTTTTCTACCAGAGCATTTATTTCTTTAGATAATGGCACAACGGTAAAAGAAATTATTCCACCAGAAAGTCGTTTTGGTGGTAATTCAGCCATTTTAGATATAAACGATAATCGCGTTGGTGTTGGTTATGTTAGTACTTCAATAATACAAAGTGTTTTAGATAATATTGCCGATGAAACAGGTGGATGTGCAGATCCTAATGTGCTTAAAGATATTCCTCTTGAAGAGTGTATTATTCAAGCACAACAAGGGCAACAAGATGGTATTTATTCTTTAGAGGCAACTAAATTTACTTTTGATGACCAAGGTAATGTGATCACTAGTGAAAGTTTAGGAAATTTGATCACACCACATGTTGATGATACTCGGGTGTTACAGAGTTATGCACAAGCGATTAATAATAATGGTGTTGTGGTTGGTTTTGCCCATGGATGGACAGCAGGCGAAGTGGCTGATCCATCAACAAACCAAAATAAAAGCTTGTATGCTGTAATTTTTAAAGAGGGTAAAGCGATTTCATTGACGAAGGATCAAGGTCAAGAATTTAATTCCCGTGCTTTTGACATTAACGATGCTGGCATCGCGGTAGGTTATGCGACAAAATTTATTAATAGTGAACAGCGCACCAAATTTTATTATGTTGATACAAATAATAGTGATTTAACCATGGTTTATCCTGAAGATTTCTTTAAAGGCTCAGCAAGTATTGCGCGCGCAATTAATGAACAAGGCTTTATTGTTGGCGAAGGTGAAATTGAAATCCATAATGATAATATTCAAAATGGGCAAACAGTTAATCCTCGTCGCCGTCACGGTTTCTTATACGACATTAACACTGAAACGTTTACGGATTTAAATGATTTTTTAGCCTGTAATGGCAATTATACCATAGTACAAGCATACGGTATTAATGAAGCAAATGAAATTTCAGCCACTGCCGTTGTTAAGGTTAATCGTCGTGATTCTTTTGGTGGGTTAGTTAAAGATGCTGATGGTAACCAATTAACGGAAGATGTTGTACGTTCAGTTATTTTACAACCAATCGGTGGTAAAATTGAAGATTGCACTAAAGTTGAAGAAAAAATAAAAAGAAAAGGGGCTAGTTTTGGCTGGCTATCGTTATTTTTACTCCCTTTGGTGACGATCAGACGATATAAAAAATAAACGTAAAATCGATATAAAAAAGGCGTTAAATTAACATTTAACGCCTTTTTTTGTTATTAAATTTATTAAGTTAACGTGCCAAATATTTTATCGCCAGCATCACCTAAACCTGGCAAAATATATCCTTGCTCGTTTAAACACTCATCAATTGAAGCAAAGTATAAATCAACATCGCTATGATGCTCTTCAATTACTTTAATACCTTCAGGAGCGGCAACTAAAAATAAGCCAATAATTTTTTTGGCGCCGGCACGTTTTAGCATATCAATGGTTGCTTTGAGTGTGCCGCCTGTTGCTAACATAGGATCAATAATAATTGCAGTACGCTCATCAATGTCCGTTAGTATATTTTCATAGTAAGTTTCTGCTGCTAAAGTTTCTTCATTCCGTTTTAAACCAACCACTGATACTTTAGCACAAGGCAATACTTGCATAGCGCCAGTTAACATGCCTAAACCCGCACGTAAAATTGGCACTAAGGTAGGTTGTTTTTGTGCCATAGTTTGTACTTCAACATCACCAGACCAGCATTCAATCGTTTTACTCATTGTGGGTAATTCGGCTGTTGCTTGATAGGTAAGTAACATAGTAACTTCAGCTACTAAATCACGAAAATCTTTTACGGTAATATCTTTTTCACGCATTAAACCCATTTTATGAGCAATTAAAGGGTGATTTACTTCGAAAATAGCCATGTACTTTCCTTAATTTGTCGTGTTTGTTATCGATTGTAGCTGCTGTGATTAATTCCACACTAATGCTTTAAAATGAATTCGGCACTTAGGTACATAAATTCGTATTTTTCATTGTTACCAATATCAACTTGTAGAGTCTTGTTTTACAGCAGAAAAAAAATTAATTCCACACTAATGCTTTAAAATGAATTCGGCACATCGATTCATATTTTTCATTGCCACCCACATCAACTTGCGCACCTTGTTTTACGGCATTGCCATGCTCGTCAAAGCGCACGACAAAGTTTGCTTTACGCCCACAATGACAGACCGTTTTTAACTCAACCAACTTATCAGCCCAAGCGAGTAGGTAACTACTGCCACTAAAAGGTTCGCCTTGAAAGTCAGTTCTTATGCCATAAGTTAATACTGGAATGTTAAGTTCATCAACCACGTTAGTTAACTGTTTAACTTGTTCTTTAGTTAAAAACTGCGCTTCATCAATCAATAGGCAATCAACTTTGCTTTTTGCATTATTAGATTGCTGATGCTGTTGTTGAAATGTAACCATTTGCTGATAAAGATCTGTTGCAGAGGTAAATAATTCAGCCTCAGCCGAAATGCCTAAACGGGAACTGACTTTACCCAGTCCAAATCTATCATCAAATGAGGCGGTATAAATTAGAGTCGTCATACCGCGTTCTTGATAATTATAAGATGATTGTAATAATGTTGTTGATTTACCAGCGTTCATTGCTGAGTAATAAAAATAAAGTTGTGCCATAATTTTATAAAGTGTTTATTAGTGTGTTGCCGTGCTTAATTACTGTGTTTTATTGCTTTGCTTTATTAAAAAGTATTATATAAAAAAAGAGCGGTAAAAACCGCTCTTATTAAAACTATTTAAACGTTACGCGCCATAGGGCACCCAAATATTTTTTATCTCGACACTGTTACGTAAAAACAATTCACTTTGTGCTTGTTCATTGTTATACCAATCAAAATATTTACCGTGGTTAACCCAAGTACGTTTCATTGTCGGTGCGGCTTCAAATTCAACTAGTTTGCTGCCTTCACTTGTTCCCCAATACCAAAAACCTTCAATATCATAATGTTTTGCCAGCGTATCAGTTAAACTGTCACGATCGCCAGTAATAATATTAATAACACCGGCAGGTAAATCTGAAGTATTGAGCACTTGATAAAAATCAGTAGCCAATAAAGATGTTTGTTCACTGGGTACAAAAATAACACGATTACCTAGAGCAATAGCAGGCATTATTGTTGAAATCATCCCTAAAAAACCAGCTTCTTCAGGTGCGACAATGGCAATGTTACCCATTGCTTCTTTCATCGCTAAACTTACTGCGCGTGTGGGTACTTGATGGATTTGACCATCGTATTTATCACACCAAGCCGCCCAAGTAAAAATTCGACTAATGGCTAAGCTAAACTCTTGCTCTGCATCTTTAGCATTCTTACCGGTTAGTTGACAGATACGTTGGCAAAATTCATCTTGGCGCGCGGTAAGGTTTTCGGCAATAAAATATAAAACTTGCGCACGGTTGTGGCCGCTAGTGTTTGTCCAGCCTGTTGCTTTATTTGCCGCTTCTACCGCATTACGAACATCTTTACGACTACCATCAGGTACTTCAGCAATTTGTACACCACTAAAATCAAATACAGGTAAGCTATAGCCGTTATCTGGGCGAGTTTGTTTACCGCCAATATAAAGTTTAGCAGTGCAATCAATCTGCTGTTTACTCGCTGCTTTTGTTGATGCTTTATTTTTAATTAGAGCTTTTTCTGGTGCTTTTGTTAGTGATTTGGTAGAAAGTTGGCTTTGCCAGCTTTCTTTAACGTATTCGTATAAACCTTCTTTACCGCCTTCGCGACCAAAACCTGATTCACGATAGCCACCAAAACCAGCCGCGGCGTCAAACATGTTAGTACAATTAATCCACACCACACCAGCTTTTACTTGGGGGGCAATATCTAGCGCAAGATTAATGTTTTCAGACCAAATACTTGCGGCTAAACCATAACGAGAGTTATTGGCAATTTGTACCGCTTCTTTAGGTGTTCTAAATGTCATTGCTACTAAAACTGGGCCAAAAATTTCTTGTTGTACAACGGTTGATGCAGGCTCAACATTGGTCAGTAATGTTGGTGGGTAAAAACAGCCATTTTCAGGAGTGCCCGTTTTACATTGGTAAAGGCTTGCACCTTCATCTAAACCAAGCTGTACCATTTTTTTTATGGTATTTAACTGGCTTTGATCAACCACTGCACCCATGTCGATGCTTTTATCTAATGAATCGCCAACCACTAATTTATCCATACGTGCTTTTAATTTAGCGATAAATTTATCGTTAATCGATTCTTGTACTAATAAGCGTGAACCGGCACAACAAACTTGACCTTGGTTAAACCAAATAGCATCAACAACACCTTCAACTACGCTGTCTAAATCAGCATCTTCAAAGACCATAAAAGCTGATTTTCCGCCCAATTCAAGTGATATTTTTTTGCCTGTGCCAGCGGTTGCTTTACGAATAATACGACCAACATTAGTTGAACCAGTAAAGGCGATTTTAGCAATATCGTTATGTTCAACAATGGCTTGACCTGCTTTACCATCGCCCAAAATAAGATTGAATACGCCTTTAGGTAAGCCAATTTCATCACATACTTGTGCAAATAATACTGCTGTAGCTGAGGTGAATTCAGCGGGTTTTAGTACTACGGTGTTACCCATAGCTAAAGCGGGTGCAACTTTCCAAGCAAGCATTAATAAGGGAAAATTCCACGGAATAATTTGTCCAACCACACCTAATGGTTCAGCATTGGGTAGTTCACTTGCCATCAGTTGCGCCCAGCCAGCGTGATGATAAAAGTGGCGGGCTACTAGTGGAATATCAATATCACGTGATTCACGAATTGGTTTGCCATTGTCTAAGGTTTCTAATACCGAAAATAAACGACTATGCTTTTGAATTTGACGAGCTAGGGCGTATAAATATTTTGCCCGTTTATGCCCACCAAGTGCATACCACGCTTTTTGTGCTTTACTGGCTGCTTTTACTGCCGCATCAACATCTGTGCTATTACCATCAGCAACTTGCGCTAAGGTTTCATTGTTTGCAGGGTTTTTAGACGGAAAGTATTTGTTATCGCTAGGGCTTTGCCATTGGCCATTAATGTAATGATCAAAGCTGTTATTTTTATTTTGTAACCATGCTTTGGCTACGCTTGAATTTTCTGGAGCAGTGCCGTAATCCATAGTGTTAAATATCTCTTTAATTGACATAATGAAATTCTCTTTTAATAAATTTAAAGTTTGCTTAAGGCTAGTTTTCTTAAAACTTTAGCTAGCTCATGGCATGGCGATAGCTGGCTGAATAACTGCCGGTTAAGTGATGTTCTAACTGACGTTCAATATCACCTAATAAACTACTTGCACCAAAGCGGAATAACTCAGGCGTTAGCCAGTCGTTTCCTAACTCTTCTTTCATTAAGATCATGTATTCAATCGCTTGTTTTGTCGTTTGAATGCCACCTGCAGGTTTGTAACCAATTTTATAACCGGTTAACTCAAAATATTCGCGAATAGCCCGTACCATCACCAAACTAAATTCGAGTGTGGCGTTAACGGGTTCTTTACCTGTACTGGTTTTGATGAAATCGGCGCCAGCCATCATACAAACCCAACTAGCTTTAGCAACATTGGTTAAGGTGGCTAGCTCGCCCGTTGCTAAAATGGTTTTTAAATGGGCTTCTTTACAGGCTGATCTGTAAGCTTTTACTTCATCATAAATGGCTTGCCAGTCGCCGGTTAATACTTTTTCACGACTAATAACAATATCTATTTCTGTTGCGCCGGCGGCTACTGAGGCGTCAATTTCACTAATTTTAATATTAAGTGGCGTTTGTCCGGCAGGAAATCCCGTAGAAACTGCTGCAACGGGAATACCTGAGCCTTTTAAAGACTCGACTGCTGTAGTGATCATGTTGTGATAGACACAAACTGCACCAGTAGTGATATTTAAGTCTTCGACATCAAGTGCTTGTAAAATATCTTTGCGTACCGGATTTTTAGCTTTTTGACAAAGACGTTTAACTTTGCCTGGCGTGTCGTCGCCAGCAAGGGTGGTTAAATCAATAAAGGTTATTGCTTTAAGTAACCATGCTGCTTGATGTTGTTTTTTTACACTACGGCGTTTGCCAAGTGTAGCAGCGCGCCTTTCAACAGCACTGCGATTTATATTGATGTGAGTAAATAAGCTTGGGTCAAAATTCAACCCCGAATTTCGTTCAATATGTACAGGATTTTTTTGGTTTATTTGTGGACTCGTGAGCTTGCTCATAAAGCACCTTTTCTATTAGTGAAAATCTATTAGTGAAAATTAAATCTAGTTTATTTAATAGGGTTAATTTTGTTGGTTAATTCACATAAAAGTACCAATTTTACCCCGCTAATTATTAGCTGGGCAGTGCGTTAAATTAATAAAACTACACACTTATGCAGGTCACTCAGGTATAGACTAATCGTCATCTTCGAGACGTTTTAATCGAAGATCTCATGTTTTTGACTTGGATTCCCGCTTAAAAGACTGCGGGAATGACGATCCTGAGTGAACTGCATAGGCATATAAAACTATCAGTATGTAAAGTCAGCATTATTTATAGTCAGTAGTATATAAAGCCATTGAGTATAGTTGATATCTCATTAAAGATTAAAAAACACTCCAGCTATTGCTGCACTCATTAGGTTTGCTAACGTTGCCGCTAATACCGCGTGTAAACCTAATTTTGCAATGTCATGGCGACGATTGGGTGCCATTGAACCTAAGCCACCTAATAAAATTGCAATTGATGATAAGTTAGCAAAACCACATAAAGCAAAAGTAATAATAATTTGCGTTGAGGCAGATAAAGTATCGCGTACCTCAACAAAGTTGACATAAGCAACAAATTCGTTCACGACTAGTTTTTGTCCGATAAAACTGCCTGCTTGTAACATTTCGCCACTTGGTACACCAATGATCCACGCTAATGGAGCAAATACATAACCTAACATCCATTCTAAAGTAATACCTTCAAGACCAAACCAACCGGTGATACCGCCCAATAGGGTATTAATTAAAGCGATTAAACCAATAAAAGCAAGCAACATTGCACCAACATTAGCCGCTAACATTAAACCTGATGATGCCCCTGATGCGGCAGCATCAATAACGTTTGCTGGTTGATCCTCATCGGTATCAAAAGAAATTTGTTCTTGTTCTTCGTCGATATTTGTCGTTTCAGGAATGATTAATTTTGCCATTAATAACCCGCCCGGCGCGGCCATAAATGACGCAGCAATTAAGTATTTTAGTTCAACACCTAAACCAGCGTAACCCGCTAAAATTGAACCAGCAACAGAGGCTAAACCACCGACCATAACGGCAAATAATTCAGATTGGCTCATTTTACTAATATAAGGTTTGATAATAAGTGGTGCTTCAGTTTGACCAACAAAAATATTAGCAGTAGCAGATAAAGACTCGGGTTTACTGGTATGTAATAATTTTTGCATACCCCCACCAATAATTTTAACCACCCATTGCATGATGCCTAAATAATAAAGTACGGCGATAAGTGAAGAGAAAAAAATAATTACCGGTAAAACACGTATGGCAAACACAAAACCAACACCATTACCAAACATGGCGTCTGTGCCTAAACCGCCAAACAAGAAATTAATACCTGCTTGGGCACTATCAATCACGCCTTGCACACCATTAGATATTGAGGCTAAAACATCTTTACCAAAAGGAAGATAAAGAACAAAGCCAGCTAAAGAAATTTGTAATAAAAAAGCGAGTGATACGGTTCGCCAATTAATGTCTTTACGATGTTTAGAAAATGCATAGGCAATTGCCAATAAAACCAAAATACCTAAAATACCGTGTAGCGCATTAACATTCATAAAAACCCCATTATTATTGTTAGTAATTTATTTTAATTTTTTGAAAATTTTAGTTGTTGATCTATCTTTTTTGAACCATAGTTATTGAACTAATTGTCTTATTTTTGCTTTTAATACTTCAATTGCCATGCGGTTTTTACCACCTTGGGTAATAATAATATCAGCATAGGCTTTTGATGGTTCAATATATTGAAAATACATTGGTCTAACAGTTTCCATATATTGTTGAGTAATAGAGGTTAAACTGCGCTCTCTTTCTATCATGTCACGTTCAATACGGCGTAACAAACAAATATCCAGCGGAATATCCATAAAGATTTTAATATCGAATAATGCTCTTAATTGTGGATCTTCTAATAGTAAAATACCTTCTACTAACACTACTTTTGCAGGCGATAAAGTTTTCGTTTCAGGAAGACGAGTGTGAGTGGTATAAGAATAACAAGGAACTTCGATAGAATTTTGTTGGCTTAATTGAGTTAAATGAGTCGCTAATAATTCATGCTCGAAAGCAGCAGGGTGATCATAATTAATTAATTCACGTTTTTCGATAGTAAGATGGTCTTGTGAACGATAGTAAGAATCTTCTTTAATAATAGCGATATTGTTATCACCTAACTCAGGCAATAGTTCTTCATATATGGTTTGAGCAAATAAAGATTTACCTGATGCTGAAGCTCCGACAATCGCTATTATTGTTTGTTTGTTTTTAGGCATTATTTATTCTAATTTTCACAAGTTTTTTTAGTGTAATAAAAATTTTGCTGTAATAATAGGATGTTTTAGTCAATATTATTTAATTTCATTAGTGTATTGTTAAAAATCTTATAATGACATGTAATAAAATGACTTTAATAAAATTTTTGATGAAAAAAACACCTAGTAAGGTTACTAAATGAAATTATTAATGGTAATGTAACACAACCTGACCAATTGGTCATGTTTAATATTAATGACATCATAATAATTACATTTCTTTAATAAATAATCATATTTTGGGGAGAGAACTATGAATATAACTAAAGTGGCTGCTGCAATAATCACTGCAACGACGTTATTTGTACAAGCACCAGCAATGGCGGCTAATACAGCATCAGCAATTCGAGGGCAGGTTGTAGATGCTACTGGTAAAGCACTGTCGAATGTTACCGTTAAAATAACCCACCAACCAACGGGAACAACAAAAACAATTGTTACTTCTGCGGGAGGGGTGTTTCAACTTAGAGGGTTAACTGTTGGTGGACCCTATTTAGTACAAATTGCAGGTGGTACTGAGCTTAAATTTGACAATATTAATGATTTATTTTTAAAACTTGGCGAAGCCGCAAAAATTAGCTTAGTAGCGACACCTAAAGAAGAAGTTGAACGTATTACTGTAACCGGTCAGCAAACTATGGGTGGCACTTTTAAAAAGGGGCCAAGCAAAGAGTTTAGTTCAGATGACATTGCCGACACTGCTGCCATTAGTCGTGATTTAAAATCAATTTTGAAAAAAGATTCTCGTATGGTCGTTGATACTACCGCTGACGGTGGGCCGGCTTTATCTATTGCTGGTGGTAGCGTTCGAGGAAATAGTTTAACTGTTGATGGTGTTAAACAAAATGATGATTTCGGTTTAAATAAAAATGGTTATCCTGGTCGTCGTTCTCCAATTTCGTTAGACGCCATTGAGCAGTTAGTGGTTAACATTGCTCCTTATGAAGTTACTTATGGCGATTTCCAAGGCGGTAATATAAATATTGTTACTAAATCTGGCACCAATGAATTTCATGGCACCGGTTTTTATTATCGTTCAGATGATTCCTTAGCGGGTACTAAAAGTGAAGGTCAAAACTTAAATATTGGAAATTTTTCTGAAGATACTTATGGCTTTACATTGGGCGGTCCAATCATTAAGGATAAACTGTTCTTTTTTGCTTCTTATGAAAAATTTAAAGCAACAAAACCATACCAATTTACGCTAGATAATGAAAATGGTGTAGTTGAACCCAATGAAAAAATTGGTGTAACGCAAGCCGACTTTGATCAAATATCAAACATTGCTAAAAATGTTTGGGGTTACGACATTGGTGGTTACGATATTACCTCACCAGAGCAAGCTGAAAATATTCTATTAAAATTTGATTGGTATGCAACAGAAGACACTCGTGCATCTTTTACTTACCAAGATAATAAAGGCAACACCGTACGTGATTTTTGGGGCGAAACTTTTCCCAATGCACCTTGGGCTACCGCTGAGTCAAATCGATATAATATGAAAGAAACACTTAAAGCGTATAGCTTACAAGTGTTTACTGATTGGACAGATGATTTTTCAACGGAACTGAAAATAGCACGTAAAGAAGTTAATACCGCGCAAGATCCTTTATTAGGCGCTAACTTTGGTCAAATGTTGATCACTACAGATAACGGTGGACAACTTTATATTGGCCCAGATCAATTTCGTCATGCCAATGCGTTAGCAAATAATCGTGATATGTTTAAGTTGAAAGCCGATTATTATGCAACTGATGAACATTTAATTACCTTTGGTATAGAGCGCGAAACATTAGATATTACCAATACTTTCGTTTTTGGTTCATTGGGGATGACTAATTTTGATAGTGTTTTTTCTTTTGAGAATAACTTAGGCTTTCATGTCTTTCAAAATGCTTTATCGGGTAATGCTAATGATGCAATTGATAAATTTCAATACACTACCACAACGGTTTACGCACAAGATGAATGGTCGATCACTAATGAATTCAGTTTAACTTATGGTGCTCGTTATACAAAATATAGTAACAACGACAAACCAATTTTAAATGATAATTTTGTTGCTCGACATGGTTACGACAATCAAAATAATTTCGATGGTTTAAGTTTATTCGAACCTCGTTTTGGCTTTAACTGGACTTATGATGATCAAACAGTTATTCGAGGCGGCGTTGGTTTGTTTGGCGGTGGCGCTCCTAATGTATGGTTGTCTAATTCATACGGTAACGACGGTGTAAGAAAAACTTTTGCAGGTTGTTTTGGTGGTTGTTTTGATGGTAAAAGTACACCACAAGAAGTATTAGACTTTTTAGCCGTCGGTGGGTTTAGTGGTGGCAATAGTGATACTAACTCCATTGCGCCTGGTTTTAATATTCCTAGTGTATGGAAGTTGAATTTAAGTGTCGATCGTCGTCAAGACTTAGGTGTTTTAGGTGATGATTGGTTACTTGGTGCCAGTGTTATCATAAGTACCGTAAAAGATGCTGCSAYTTAYCRWGARCTTAAYYTRRCTMARRTWGAYACSGCRCCWGATGGACGTCCAATTTATGATTCACCAGCACCTTTTGATTTGAGTTTAACCAATACCAGTAAAGGCAAAGGGCAAGTATGGACATTCACCGCCGAGAAAAATTTCTATACGGATCACGGAAATTATAACTTTAGTGCGGGTTATACTTATCAAGATATTACTGAAGTTAATCCTGGTAATGCTTTTGTTGCTTTTGAAGGTTATTCAATGCCTGCCAACGATGACTTTCAAAAACAAAATGTATTTAACTCTGAATATGAAGTTCAACATCGTATAGTGGCTAATTTATCATGGAGCGATACTTTATTTGGTGATAACTTAACCACGGTATCGTTAGCCTATACGGGTCGTTCAGGACGTCACTTTAGTCATACTATGCGTACTAATGGTACTTTTGGTGGATTTGCTGGATTCGCTTCATGGGATGGTTATAGTTCACAATCATTTTATGTGCCTGATGGCGAAAATGATGCCTTGGTAACTTACGCAGATGGTTTTGATAAAACCGGCTTTTTTGATTATATCAATAACACTAGCTGTTTAACGCCTGGTTCAATATCACAACGTCATTCATGTTCTAGTACTTGGTTAAATCGTTTGGATTTACATGTTATGCAAGAGTTTGCTATTACCGGTGAACATAAAATTGAGATATCCTTTGATATTGAAAACTTAGGTAACTTGTTGAATAACAATTGGGGTAGAGCTGAATCATACAATCAACCATTTAATGCACCTGTTATTGATGTTACTATTGAAAATGGTCAGTATGTTTATTCAAACTTTACTAAGCCAACACCCACTGTTGCTAAAATCCCATCAGTGTGGAAAGCGCAGTTAGGTTTGCGCTACCGTTTTTAGTATCGACTAAAAATATTTAATTGTAGGCGGCATTTATGCCGCCTTTTTCGTTTATAATTAAATAAGGTCTTTTAAGGAAATAAACAAATGGCAAGAGCAATTATATTAGTTTTAGACAGTTTTGGTATTGGTGCTGCGCCAGATGCCGCAGATTTTGATGATATTGGCGCTAACACTTTTTTGCATATTGCTCAAAAATATCAAGAGATTAAACAACAAAAAATAAATTTACCACAATTAGCCAAATTAGGTTTAATTGCTGCTACCGAACAAGCAAGTTCGTGTACCGTGCCTCATGCTGGCGGTATCGCCACAAAAGGTGCTTACAGTTATGCGGCTGAAATTAGTACGGGTAAAGATACCCCCAGTGGTCATTGGGAAATGATGGGAGTGCCTGTTTTATTTGATTGGGGGTATTTCAATAATAAAGCAAAAAGCTTTGATGATGAGTTGGTTGCCCATATAAATAAAGCAACCGGTTTTACTGGCATGTTAGCTAATTGCCATGGTTCAGGTACCGACATTATTAATCAATTTGCTGCACAGCATATTTCCTCGGGTTTACCTATTTGTTACACCTCAGCGGATAGTGTTTTTCAAGTTGCCGCTCACGAAGAGCATTTTGGTTTAGACAATTTAACGCAGTATTGCGAAACCGTCCGTGCTTTATTAAGTGAATTAGACCTTAATATAGGTCGCGTAATTGCGCGCCCCTTTATCGGTAATGAAAATGAGGGCTTTGTTCGTACGGGCAATCGTCGCGATTATTCGGTGTTGCCGCCTGCGCCAACCGTTTTAGATAAAATTAGTGCTGCGGGTGGTCAGGTTATTAGTGTCGGTAAAATTGCTGATATTTTTGCTCATCAAGGCATAACCGTGAAAACTAAAGCAACAGGGATCGATGCTTTAGTTGATGCAACACTTGAGCATATAAAATCGGCTGCTGATAATAGTTTAATTTTTACTAATTTAGTTAATTTTGATCAAGATTTTGGCCATCGGCGCGATCCTATCGGCTATGCCGAAGCGTTGCAGTCTTTCGATCAACGTTTGCCTGAAATTTATCAACAAATGCAAGATGATGATATCTTGTTTTTGATTGCTGACCATGGTTGTGATCCTACTTGGCATGGTAATGATCATACTCGCGAGTACGTACCTTTATTAGCTTATCATCATAATATTGCTTCAGTTAACTTAGGTGAACGTACTACTTTTGCTGATTTAGGGCAAACCATCGCTGAGTTATTCAAGGTAGAAAAAATGGCTTATGGCCAGAGTTTTTTAAGCGAATTGAATTTTTCTTAACTATTGAATTAATTTTATTATCATTTTATAAAAGTTGTTTTTGTTTACGCAAAAATAACTTTTTTTTTACCTTGTGCTATACTCAAACGCTATTTATTTTTAAAATTTAACCATAAAATATTACATGCCTATCACTTGGCTCAGGATCGTCATTCTCGCAGTCTTTTAAGCGAGAATCTAGCTCAAAAAGCATGAGATCTTCGACAAAAACGTCTCGAAGATGACGAATATAATAAATACCTGAGTGATCTGTATAGGCATAAAATATTAAGAGGTCGTTGTGTTGAAACAAAACATGCTTAAACGGAAACTGGTCGCGTTTTTTATCCCTTTACTTATAGCAACAAATGTTTGTGCGCAAAGTAAAATTGAAGATGTAAAAAGCATTACCTTGAATAATGGCATGACTATTTTAGTGTTAGAAGATCATTCCATTCCTAATGCCAACATGTATTTATTTTGGAAAGTTGGTTCACGCAACGAATATCCGGGTATTACAGGTTTATCGCATTTTTTTGAACATATGATGTTTAATGGCGCCAAAAAATTTGGTCCCAAGCAGTTTGACCGCGTAATGGAAGCTAAGGGTGGTGCCAATAATGCCTACACTACCGAAAATGTGACGGTTTATACAGATTGGTTTCCGAGCAATGCTTTAGAATCTATTTTTGAATTAGAAGCTGATCGCATAGAAAATTTAGCCATAGATAAAAAAATGGTTGACTCTGAACGCGGTGTGGTAAGTTCAGAGCGCTCTACTGGTTTAGAAAACTCTAATTTCAGCGTGTTACTTCAAGAAGTTAAAGGTTCCGCTTTTCGCGCTCATCCTTATGGTTGGCCCGTAGTTGGTCATCAATCTGATATCGATAATTGGTCGATGGACGACTTAAAAAACTATCATCGTAGTTATTATGCCCCTAACAATGCTTTTGTGGTTATTGCTGGTGATGTAACTGTTGCCCAAGTGAAAAAATTAGCAAAAAAATATTTTGAACCTATTGCGGCGCAAGATCCGCCGAGAAAAGTTCATACCGTTGAGCCTGAACAAAAAGGTGAACGTCGTGTTTATGTGCAAAAAGAGTCGGCAAGTTCAGCCAATATTTTAATGGCTTTTCATGTGCCGGCAACCAAAGCTGACGATCATTACCCTTTAGCAATGTTAAGTAGCATTTTAGGTGATGGCAAAAGCTCTCGCCTATATCGTGCTTTGATAGATCAACAACAAATAGCTACTCAGGTTTTTACTTATTTACCTGACTCTTTTGATCCTAACTTAATTTATATTTATGCCACAGCAACTAAAAATACGCCGGTTAAACAACTTGAAACAGCGATAATTGCAGAAATAAATAAAATTATGCTGCAAGGGATCACTGCTAGAGAATTAGCAAAAGTTAAAAATGGTGCACAAGTTGATTTTTATCGTCAACTCGCCAGAATTAATGGTAAAGCGAATGCTCTAGGAACTTATGAGCTTTTTTATGGCGATTACAAACAAATGTTTGCTGCACCTAATAAATTAGCGCAAGTTAATAAAGCGGACGTGCAACGTGTTGCTAAAACATATTTACATAAGTCTAATCGCACCGTAGGGATCTTAACTGCACAAAAAGACAGTAAAGAGGGAGATTTATAAATGAATAAATTAAAAATGATCGTTGTTTTTTGTTGTTCGTTGCTAGTGTTTAGTGCTAATGCAGATTTTAAAATACCTACATATCAACACTACACTTTAGCTAATGGCTTAACTGTTTATTTGATGCCGCAATCGGAAGTACCGTTAATTGATGTACAGTTAGTGGTTCGTGCTGGTGCCATCAATGATCATAAGTTACATGGCTTAGCCAATTTAACCGGTGAAGCCATTGCTTTTGGTGCTGGTAAATTATCAAAACAAGCACTTGAGGAACAATTTGAGTTTTTGGGAGCAAATTATCGTAGTGTTACAGGTAAAGAAACTTCAACAATGATGCTTTCTTTTGCTGCTAAAGATCAGGCAGAATTACTACCACTTTTTGCGCAGATGCTACTTTCGCCATCTTTTGAGCAGGCTGAGTTTACAAAATTTAAAAAACGTTATATCTCTGATCTTGAACAACAAAAAGAAAGTCCTCGCCGTATAATTAATGATGCTTTTAATCGCAGTTATTTTTCTAATCACCCTTATGGGTATTCCATTGAAGGCAATAGTAAATCAGTTGATCAAATTAACATTGATGATGTAAAAATATTTTATAAAAACTTTTATACGCCCGCTAATAGTGCATTAATTATTGTTGGTGATTTCAAAGCAAATAAAATGCAACAACAAGTAGCACAATTATTTAGTCGGTGGTCAGGTAAAACTAAATCGGTAACGTTACCAAAATTTGATCAGTCTTTAGCGCACTCGCAAGTTTTGTTAATTGATAAGCCTGATGCTACTGAAACTACGTTTATGATCGGTGGTAAAGGGATCAGCGCTAAAAATTCTGATGCGATTGCTTTGTCAGTTATAAATACCATTTTAGGTGGACGTTTCACTTCTTGGTTAAATGATGAATTGCGTGTTAACACCGGATTAACGTATGGAGCACGTAGTCGCTTTGACAAATTTGCTAATGGTGGCACATTTTATATTTCTACGTTTACCAAAAACTCAACAACTTTTGCTGCGATAGATTTAGCGCTAAAAACTTATCAACGTCTATGGAATACAGGGATTGACCAAACAACTTTAGCGTCGGCAAAAGCTTATGTAAAAGGACAGTTTCCGCCGCGCTATGAAACCAGCTCTCAGCTAGCTAATTTATTAGCAAAAATGTGGAGCTTGGGTTTAGATGATACTTTTATTAATGATTTTGAAAAAAATGTTGATTCACTCACGATGGTCAAAGCGAACCAATTAGCTAAAAAATATTTCCCACAAAATAACTTTCAGTTTGTGTTAATTGGTAAAGCAACCTTGTTACGTGATAGTGCGAAAAAATACGGAAAGGTTACTGAGCAAAATATTAAAAATATTTAACACTTAAAATACTAAGTGGGCTTTTATTAAAATATAAATGCCTATGCACTTGGCTCAGGATCGTCTTTCCCGCAGTCTTTTAAGCGGACGTGGCATGAATGCTACATATTAGACAATGCATGGAGCATATTGTCCTGAATCTACGTCAAAAAGTACGAGATCTTCGATAAAAACGTCTCGAAGATGACGATTAGTATAAATACCTGAGTGATCTGCATAGGCATGAAATATAAAAAGGATCAGCATTAGCTGAACCTTTTTGGCTTTATTTGATTTGTTTTAATCGTTATGTTGATTAAAGTAAGCTTTCTAACGTTAATACCATCATATCTTTAAAAGTATTCTCACGTTCATTGGCACTCGTTTGTTCGCCAGTTTTTATATGATCACTTACGGTTAATACCGTCAACGCTTTTTTACCTAGTTCTGCGGCAACGCCATATAAACCAGCAGCTTCCATTTCAACTGCTAAAATGCCGTGGTTTTCCATTACCGTAAACATTTCAGGTTGTGGCGTATAAAATAGATCAGCAGTAAAAATATTACCAATATGAATAGCCATGTTTAGCTTTTTCGCGGTATGGACTACATCATGTAATAGACCAAAATCAGCACAGGCGGCAAAGTCACAGTTATTAAAACGCATACGGTTTACATTAGAGTCGGTGCTTGCCGCCATACCAATAACAATATCGCGTACTTTAATATCATCACGTACTGCCCCACAAGAGCCAATACGAATAATGTTTTCAACACCATAGTCTTTATATAGTTCAGTTGCATAAATAGAAATAGACGGTACGCCCATGCCTGAAGCCATAACGGAAACACGTTTGCCTTTATAAGTACCGGTGTAGCCTAAAATGTTTCTAACACGGGTAACGCATTTAGCATCATCGAGAAAGTTATCTGCAATAAATTTTGCTCTTAGTGGGTCGCCAGGCATTAATACTGTTTCAGCAAAATCGCCCTGAGCGGCTTCAATATGTGGAGTTGCCATGTGTTGTATCCTTAAAGTACTTATAGTTATGAAATTATTCAGTAAGTTTCTAGCCAATACTCGAGGTTATACAAATAACTACGTAGCTATCAAGGATATTTTACTGAAAATAAATGAATTTTGTATTAGAGCATTCTAGTTAACTAATCAGTTAATTTCAAACTTTGAATTAAATAAACTTAACCTAATGGTCAAGAAAGTTGTTGTTAGAAAATTAATTGTGATTTTATGAAAGTATTGATGGTATTAAAACTTCATCGCTGGTAAATTTAACTTGAGATAACCATATAGGCGTCTAGACGTAAATTAAATGAATTGTAGGAATAAAGAGAAAACCGATGACTTACCAAACTGATGATGTTCGTATAAATAAAATTAAAGATTTATTACCTCCAATCGCGTTATTAGAGCGATTTCCTGCATCTGAAAAAGCGACAAAATCGGTTTTTAATGCACGACAAGCAATTTCGAATATATTAAACCATAAAGGCGAGCGTTTATTGGTGGTTATTGGCCCTTGTTCAATTCATGATCCAAAAGCAGCGCTTGAGTACGGTGAAAAATTAGTTCAACTCCGAGAAAAACATCAAAGTACTTTAGAAGTGGTGATGCGTGTTTATTTTGAAAAACCACGCACAACTGTTGGCTGGAAAGGACTCATTAATGACCCTTATATGGATAATAGTTTTAAGCTCAATGATGGCTTACGTATTGGACGCAAATTATTATTAGATTTAAATGAACTCGGCTTACCTACCGCAGGTGAGTTTTTAGATATGATCACTCCTCAATACATGGCTGATTTTATGTGCTGGGGTGCAATTGGTGCGAGAACTACCGAATCGCAAGTTCATCGTGAACTAGCCTCAGGTTTATCTTGTCCGGTTGGTTTTAAAAACGGTACTGATGGCACGGTAAAAGTGGCAATTGATGCCATTGGCTCTGCCGCCGCTGGCCATCATTTTTTATCAGTAACTAAATTTGGTCATGCGGCTATTGTTGAAACTACTGGTAATAAAGATTGCCATATTATTTTACGTGGTGGAAAAACCACTAATTTTGATGCGGATAGTGTTAAAACGGTAACCGAGCAATTAGACGGCGCTAAGCTTAATAATAAAATAATGATTGATTTTAGTCATGCTAATAGTCAGAAAAAATTTGAAAATCAACGGTTAGTTTCTACTAATGTCAGCGAGCAAATAGCGCAAGGTAATGAGAATATATTTGGTGTTATGGTCGAATCTAATTTAGTAGAAGGTCGCCAAAACTTAATAAATGGTAAAGCGGAAGTTTATGGTCAAAGCATTACCGATGCGTGTATAGGTTGGCAAGATACTGAAATACTGTTAGCTGAACTTAGTGCTGCGGTAGTTGCTCGACGATCAAGTTAATAAGGTAAACTTCTAGATAATAAATGTACAATGCTGTAGTGTCTTATGTTGATGATTTAATAACCATTAAATGCGAACTGTTGCTATTTAAATAAGGTTTAATAATATGCATAATACACTACGCTTGCTTTCTATTGTTGGTATTGCCTTTTATCTTGTCGCTTGTGGAGGATCAACAGAGTCTGCAACACCATCTACTCCAACTCCTCCTGTTGTAACACCGCCACCGCCAACTACATTAACAGCTACTGCAAGCTTTGGTGGATTGCTTGTTAACAATATGGTTTATTCAGCGAGTGGTGGGTTGTCAGGAACCACTAATGACAAAGGCGAGTTTCAATATTATGACAAAGATATTATTACTTTTACCTTAGGTAATTATCAATTTTCTGTTGATAGTGCTGCATTAATTGATGCGCAAACATCGGTTTATAGCACCTTTCCTGATGATGTACAGTCAGCTATTAATTTAATGCGTGTGCTTATGTCTTTAGATTCAGATAAAAGTACGGCCAATAATATCGAAATTACTGATGTAAGTGCAATACCTGAAAATCTTGATTTAGCAATGCAGGGTGCTGATTTTTTAAATCAGTTTAGTAATTCTTTTCAAGCTACTATGCCAAGCTTCATTCAGGCTAAATTACAAACAGATTGTTGGCTTGATCAACGTTGTACATTAGATGAATTAATTTCAATTATTGATGAGAATGAAGTTACCTCAACTAAAATTGCCGAAGTAGGCACGCAATTAGATGAAATGTCAGTCGCGTTGATGCAGTCAATTGTTTCTTTTAATAGTTATGTGTTTCTCGATCCCCATCACACCCCTGTTGATGTGATTAAGCAGCGGCAAATTGAAGCTGTTGCGGCAATGGAGCTTTTAACGAAATATGCAACTCAAGGTGTGTCTAAATCTGCTGCTGCTAGAGTTGCTGTTTTGAATATTCAAAATCAAGGTTATTTAACTGATGGTCTTGATGTTATAGCAAAAAATTCACTGTCGGCACTAACCTCGATGCAAGATTATTTTACTAGTATCAAGAAAGCAAGCGAAGATGCTACGTTTCAATTGCACCAGACATTAGTTGGCTTTACTGGTAGCGAAGAAAGTGTCAATAGATGGTTTGAAAAAGCGGAACAAACTGCGATTTTTGTTAAAGAGGCATCGGCGTTAAGTCTTACTGTTGTTGGTACGGTTTATGCTGCAGGTACGCTAACTAGTGTTGCTGTAGCTGAAGCAGGTTGGGCAGCAACAAGTGCTATGGTGGTAGAAGGCGTTGCAAGTCTTGATGGCATGATAAGTGGTGCTTCAGCATTAATTAAAACAACCAAAGCGGGGGCCGATTTGTTTTTAGGGCAAGGAAGTACATTAGCGGGTTATTTAACAGATAACATGATGGTTAATACTATTCATCGTACCAGTGAAGTAGTTAGCATAGTTGGTGTATTGACACCTGCAAATTTATTGAACCCCAAACGCTGGGGAAATGCATTTTCCAATCTACTATACGTTGCTGGGCAAACAAGTAGTGTATTGTATGGTAATGCCGTTGAGTTTGGTGATTTGTCAATTAAAATCAAAGAGATCCCCAAAACAATGGTTGACTCAGTGCTCGCTAATCATACCGTGAGATCACAAATGATTAATCGAGTACAAACTGCATCGCAAGCCTTGGTGAATGTAGGGAGAACATTTTTTAATTTAGCTGATGCTAATTTAAGTGAAATACTAGATTTAATCTTAAAGCAAGCCGGTACTATGGATCAAACAGTACTTGATGCTGTTACTGAATATAAAATTGCTACCGCAGAAACACAAGGAATGAATAAAAATGCGCTATTAAGTGGTAATTATATTGATCATACTAGCTTAGAATCAGTTAATGTAGCGACATTAGATGAAGGTATTGTCAGTGCTATATTGGATGTAATGCCTGACGAAGAAATAGTGACAACTATAAAAGAAGAGGCGGATAAGAGTAAATTTAATGAAATTGGCTTATCTGTTGATGTGGTTTTTGCAGATACAACCAATTTAAGGCCCTATAGAAATGTAGTAAATTCACCAAATCATGATTGCGTCAATTATGATGATGGTGACGGAAGAGATGAAAATGGTACTGGTTGTCATTATAGATTGGAAGATCTTGGTTTTAATAGGATTGTCAAAAAAGTTCAATTTTATAAAGAATTTAACCGGATTAAAGAAATTATTTACCAGTCGGATATTGGTAGCAGTTTAGATATTAATAAAAGTTACTCAGTTCAACAAGCAAACTATAATGCCGCAGGACAATTAGAGAATGACTTTTATTTAGAGAGGAAAAATAATGATGACATTATTATTGATTTAAAAAATGTATTTATTAATGAAAATTTTGAAGGTGGATATGTTGGAAAAATTCAAAATTGGAACTTTGAAGGAAATCCTCTTTATGACATAGATCGGTATGAAAATGGTCATGTAGATTATAAAACTTGGCAGTGGGGGGGTGATGTGAATTCAGGGCAAATAAGGAAGAGAGAGATTTTTTCTGTGATTGTGAAAAGTGGTATTCCTATTCGTCCAGGTAATATTGAAGTAACCATTATACTTTCGGATGCAATTTCTGTTTATGGACGTATTTATAAAAGACATATTGATGCAAGAAACGATATTTTTTATTTGAAAATGTTTGTTCATCATGAAAGAGATACAACAAATGATGTTTTTCACCGGGTAGGTTTAAATTATACTTATTCAATGTATGGCTATGTAGAGTCTAGTTGTATTTTTGATTCTAATGGGAAATTTCTATCGTACACCACATTTGATCCGTCAGTTACCACAAAACCGAGTTATTGTTATTAGCATGAGCATGAGCAGCAAATATGATGATTTAAGCACTGGTAAAGTATTTTATTACTTTACCCAATAACGCTGTCATCATGTATGCTTAAGTTAATTATTGTTAGTAAAAAAGTACGGTTATGCAATCCATTATTGATACTATTCTCAGCCAATTAAACTCGATTATTTTAGGCAAGGACAATGAAACTCGTTTAGCACTTGCTTGTTTACTCGCTAAAGGACATTTGTTAATTGAAGATTTACCCGGCATGGGTAAAACAACGCTCGCCCATACTTTAGCAAAAACGCTTGGCTTAAGTTTTCAACGTATTCAGTTTACCAGTGATTTATTACCCGCTGATGTGGTGGGTATGTCAATATTTAATCCAGAAAAACAAAATTTTAGCTTGCATAAAGGACCTGTTTTTAGCCAACTACTTTTAGCCGATGAAATAAACCGTGCCAGCCCTAAAACTCAGAGTGCGTTACTTGAGGCAATGGAAGAAAATCAAGTCAGTATCGACGGTGTTAGTCATCATTTACCCAAACCATTTTTTGTTATTGCTACACAAAACCCGTTATTTCATGCCGGTACGTATCCGTTACCTGAATCACAATTAGATCGCTTTATGATGCGTATTTCGTTAGGTTTTCCTTCTGCTGAGGCTGAAAAACAAATTTTATTAGCTGAAGATCAACAACTTAAATTAAATAGTTTAGAGCAAGTAGTTGATTTGGAACAGTTAACGCAACTGCAACACTCAGTTACACAAATATATGCCAGTGACAGTATTCTTAATTATATTATTGCGTTATGCCAATATAGTCGCAGTGATGAATTTAATGGTGAACCTTTATCACCACGTGCCGGTAAGTCGTTATTAAATGCGGCGCGATCTTGGGCATTTACTTTCAATCGCGATCATGTTTTAGTTGATGATATTCAAGCAGTTTTTGAGGTGGTTTGCCAACATCGACTGTCGTCTGGTAGCGAAAATATTCATTCAACCGGGCAATCGCTGGCTATGCAAGTTATACAACAAATTGATCCTTTAGCTTAGTTTGGCTGTCTAAAACCATGGATAATTTAGCTAAGCAGCAAACAAAGAATTTTTTTTGGTTTAAAGCAAAATTTACGACGCTTTTTAATCAATGGTTAAGTAAACGTATTCCACCGTCAACTAAGCAACAGCTATCTAACCGTAATGTTTTTATTTTTCCGAGTCAATTTGGTTTTGTTTATTTGCTTTTTGTGTTGATCTTGTTTTTATTAGCGACTAATTATCAAAATAATTTGATCATGTTACTGAGCTATTTACTCGCCAGCCTTTTTATTAGTTCGATGTTACATAGTTTTTTTAATTTATCGGGGATGGCGCTTGAAACACCCAATGAGGTTATTGGCTTTGCTGGCGGTGTTATTTACTTACCGATTAAACTTAGTTCAAACAAAGCACGTTTTTCATTAAGCTTTAATCTAGAAAATCAAAAAAACACTAGCCTAGACGTTATTAATAAAAACAATTTGGCGGATGAAAATACTGAAGTTCTAGTACCTTTTTCTGCGAATAAACGGGGTATTTTCAAGGTTAAACGCGTTAAAGTAGCGAGTGAATTTGCATTAGGTTTGTTTACTTGTTGGACACGCTTAGATTTTGCTTGCCAATTCATTGTTTACCCACAACCGTTGTCATTAAAATTGCCAATTAATTATTTACACCATGACGATAATTCACCGCAAGGCGCTTTAATAAATAATCGCGGTGATGATTTTTATCAGCTCAAAAACTATCAACAAGGAGAGCCGTTAACGCAAGTTGCGTGGAAGCATTTGGCAAAAGGGCAAGGTTGGTTAAGTAAATCTTATCAACAAAATCAGGCAAAGCAGTTATTGTTAAACCTTGCTGATATGCCTTCTTCGGATCTAGAAAAAAAATTAAGTTACTTATGCTATTTAATTCAAGATCTTCATCAAAGCGGGCAGATATTTTCACTTAACCTTAAAGGAGTAAATATTTTATCAGGAGAAGGTAAGCTTCATTTACAGCAATGTTTATTGGCATTGGCTGAATTTAAGCAGAGCAAGCTAGAATGAGTTGCTTAACTACTACTTTGGTTGGGTTGTATCATGTCAGTTAATAACGCGAACAAACCTGCCAGTTTTCAAGCCTCAAAAAATTTAGTTTGGTTATTATTTTTAAGTCAGCTTGCTAATTTTTCGTTGATCGGCCAAGAATTAAGTTTATGGATGCTTGCGTTAATCGGTTTATGTTTGCTCTGGCGGCTGGTGTTAAATTATCGACAGCTACAGGTTTCATCAAAATGGTTATTAACACTGTTTGCTTTATCAGGTTGTACGGTTTTAGCAATATCAGCTCAACAACTTGGTTTGTTGTTAACTATGATACATCTACTGTGCTTTGCTTATGCCTTAAAACAATTAGAATTAAAACGGCGGAGTGATTTTTATCAACTCATTTTAATTGCCCTATTTGTACTCGCTGCGGCGATGATTTTTAATCAAACCTTGTATTTTTCAATGTTAGTATTTGCCGTGTTAGTCGTTAACATAACCGTATTAATTTACTTTTTTATGACTAACACTACTTTGCCGCAAGTGTTTAAAATGGGCAGCAAGTTAGTCTTACAAAGTGTGCCGTTGGCGGTGCTGTTATTTATTATTTTTCCTCGTGTCGCACCCTTTTGGCAAGTACCGTTAGCTAATTCAGCTAAAACTGGGCTGTCTGATGAGGTTCGCCCCGGTGATATTGCGAGTTTGATCAAATCAGGCAATTTGGCCTTTCGCGTAAATTTTACGGATAATAAACCACTGTTTAATCAGCTTTATTGGCGCGCCATCGTGCTGGATCAATATGATGGCAATAGCTGGAAAAAATCAACAGCAAGCATCGCCCAAGGTCGCGCCATTATTAGCGGGAAATGGCAATTTTCCCCCGAATTTTCGCTACAGGATAAACGACTTAATAACACGCTAAGTTATCAAGTAATAGCACAGCCAAGCTACCAGCATTGGCTATATTCACTTGCAGTACCAGAACTTAATAGCCGTAATGCAAATAATGCTGATGCCTTAGTGCTGCCCGATTTTACCTTATTAAATAAAACAGCGATCACCCAAGCGCTGAGTTATCAAGCTAATAGCTATATACATGCACCGATGAATTTGATGTTGTCAAAATATAATAGAGCGCGAAACTTGTTCTATCCTACTAATGCGAATCCTCGTTTGGTGGCTAAGGCGTTAAAATTACGACAACAGTTTAAAGAAGATAATCAATTAATATTGAAGGTGTTAAAAGATATTCGCCAGCAAAATTACCATTACACTTTAAAACCGCCACCATTAATTAATAATAATTTAGACCAGTTTTATTTTGACACTAAATCAGGTTTTTGTGTGCATTATGCCAGTAGTTTCACATTTTTAATGCGGGCTGCGGGTATTCCAGCCAGAGTTATTACTGGTTATATGGGCGGAGAATATAATGCCAATGGCGATTATTATAGTATTTATCAATATGATGCCCACGCATGGAGTGAAGTTTGGCTAAAAGGTAAAGGCTGGATAAGAGTAGATCCCACCGCCGCTGTGAGCCCTGAGCGTGTTGACAAAGGTTTTTCGCAAACACTATTTGCTCAGCAATCAGTGTTAGACGGTAATGTTTTTAGCTTACAAAATTATCGCAATATTAAGTGGATTAATTTTTTCCGTCAGCAAATTGATGCCCTCGATTATCAATGGACACGCTGGGTTATTGGTTATACGCCTGAGCGACAATTAAAATTATTAAGCAACTGGTTTGGCGATTATAAACCTTGGCAACTCGCAATATTACTAATGTTTACTATTGGGGTAATATTAGCGTGGCTGTGGTGGAATAACCGAATTAAAAGCCATAAAAAAATTAGAGCGCCTTGGCTTGAACTTTATGTTAAAGCACTCAGCTTATTGGCAAAACAAGGTATAGTTAAACTCAAACACCAATCGGCAAATGATTTTATTTTAACGGTATTAACTAAATCACCTGAAAACGCTCATTTTTTTAACTGCTTATCGGAAAACTTTATTCGTTTAAATTACCGTATGTTAAATGAAAACGAAAGGTTATCAACATGTAACGAGATGAAAGAGAATTATAACCAATTTGAAAGAAAACTACGTTCAATACGGTTCAACAAAAAAACACAGCATATTAATGTTGAAAAATTGTAAGTACATAAATCAAGTAAATAGTATGAGTATAAAACCTCCTATCTGCTTGGCGTTTTCAGTACTAACGTATCGCTTTCAAAAAGTTTTTAATTTATTTAGTAATAAAAGTTTTTTTTGTTGGCGACTAATTTTTCATAATCTCTCTTTTTCTTGCTCTTTGTAATAAACTGGATATTTATCAAAATCATTGCTGGATCTAAGTGAACGCAATCTTAAAATAGCTTCTGCACACTTGAGGTTCCACCTTGCCCCCGTTAGATTTAATTTAAAGTTGCTTAGTTATTCTTGAGCGCACAAGACTTATTTTAATGCTAATTTTGTGTCAGATATTTTTACAGTTTCAGATGTACTTAGCTATTACTTGTCTTTATATGCTTGAAATTATTCAGTATTTAATTTATGGTATGTTTTTTGTATGAGGTGAGTTTGTTGTATTAAATAAAAAAGAGTAATAAAGGAAGTTAAAATGAATTTTAAATATTTAAAGGTTACTTTTATAGCTATGTTATTTCCTTTTAGTAGTATAGTTAATGTTGCTAATGCTGGCTTAATAACACAATGGGCTGATACTGTAATAAATTTCAGTTCAGAATATAGCAATACTGCTTGGTCGGCTAATCAAGTATTAGGGGCTCCAAATACATTCTCATACGGTGACATAATTACTGCTTGGGCACCATCCTCCAAAAATGGAACTCTGGAGTTCATAACCGTTGGTTATAATACGGCTGTGTACGCGAGTGGTGCTGTGATAAGGGAAACATTGGGGAATGGGTTTGTCACACAAATCGACGTTTTAGATACACTCAATAGTTTGCATACGGTATGGTTAGGAACCGATATCAGTACCGATAATATACCATTTGATTTTGTGGTTAATTGGACACAAACTAATTTTTTGGTAAAAGGCTTGAAGATATATTTAACAACTCAAAATAATACTGGTTGGGAGGAAATAGATGCGATCCAACTCAGAGGTATTAGTGGTATTACAACCAATATTCCAGAACCATCAACACTTACAATTTTTGTCTTAGGCATGGTCGGTTTAACATCACGTCGATTAAATAAATATTTTTAATCTCACTGAATTATAAATTAAATCATTTCTATAAAAAAATACCTATTGTAATTTAACGATAGGTGTTTTTTCTTCTTTTCGATGGCTTTTCCATAAAAAAGATGAATATTTCACCTAAGTGTTTTCTGATCGAACCAAATATCATTTTACGTCTTTTTTTAGGTATAAATACAATATGGTATTTAAACAATCCCACCGTGTATGAGACAAACTCTTATAATCTTGCATAAGTTTTTAGTCGATGTGAAAGGATAACTATACCGCGGTATAGGTAGATTCTATGAGGGCTATCCAGCAGAGTTGGGGGTTTTTCTGTATTAATTATTGGGTTAATACCAGACCTTCTCGACGAGGATCTGCTCCACCGATAAGCCCTGTTTTAGTGACTTCAATAGCATGTATCCCTGAATTTAAATCACGTATTTGTACATGGTGCCCTTTAGCTTCTAAAGGCGCTTTTAAATCTTCTGCTTTGGTACCACGCTCTAACGTTGTAATATAGTTACGATTAGTTACTTTGGGTAAATTAATGGCTTGTTGGGGATCTAATTGCCAATCGAGTATCGCGATAATAGTTTGTGCAACATAATCGATAATACGACTACCACCGGGTGAACCCACTAATAATTTTAATGAATCATCTTGATTAAATACCATCATAGGTGCCATTGAACTGCGCGGGCGTTTATTGGCTGCAACTCTATTAGCAACCCATTTACCATTACGTTTAGGATCTAGAGAAAAATCAGTTAACTGATTATTTAAAATAAAGCCTTCAACCATAAGCGCTGAGCCAAAACCATTTTCAATACTACTGGTCATCGAAATTGCGTTGCCGTCTGCATCTATAATCGAAATATGGCTAGTAGAAGGGCGTTCAATGGCATTGTCGTCTGCTTGCGCTAAGGCACCTTGAGGAAAACCAGCAAGTGCTTTGCCCATATCCATTTGCGGATTGATTAATTTTGCACGCTCTGCTAAATAATCATCGGCAATTAGCCCCGCCATAGGTACAGAAACAAAATCGCTATCGGCTAAATAGCGGTTTCTATCGGCAAAAGCCAAACGAGAACTTTGTGTAAATAAATGCATTGCTGTAACTGAATTAGGCTTATATTGTGACAGGTTAAATGGTTCTAGTTGTTTTAATATTTGAATAACGGCAATGCCGCCCGAACTTGATGGTGGCATACCACATAAGTTGTATGTGCGATAACTGGCACAAACAGGTGTTCTTTGTGGTACTTGATATGTTGCCATATCTTGCATGCTCAATAAACCCGGATGAATAGCCGCTTGCTGAACTTTGGCCACTATTTTTTTAGCTAACCAACCTTTATAAAATACATCGATACCCTCTTTAGCAATACTGCGAAAAACATTGGCGAGCTTTCTATTGATTAAGATCTCACCCGCTTTAAGCGACTTACCATTTGGAAATAAATAATGATTGATTTCAGGTAGTTGATGAATACCAGGGTTAAAATTCATCCCTAGTAATTTTTCTAAACGTGGAGAAACAATAAAACCATGTTCGGCTAATTTTATTGCTGGCTCAAATAATGTCGCCCAAGGTAATTTGCCGTATTGGTCGTGAGCTTTTTTAAAGGTAGCTAAAAGACCAGGAACACCAACAGAACGTCCACCGACAACTGCGTCTATCCATTTTAAGGGCTTACCGTTGGCTTTTAAAAATAAACGACTGGTTGCTTTTGCTGGCGCAGTTTCGCGGCCATCAAACGTGGTCATTTGTTTGTTTTTTTCATCCCAATGCAGCATATATGTGCCGCCGCCAATACCCGATGATTGTGGCTCGACAAGGGTTAACACTAATTCTGTGGCAATTGCCGCATCCACTGCACTACCACCTTGTTTTAACATGCTGTAACCCGCTTTACTTGCATATGGATTAGCCGCTGAAATCATGAATTTTTTGCCATAAACCGCTTTGTTCACGGCTAAACCTGTGGTTGCCTCAGGTTCTCTGGTTTCTTGTACTTTTGATGTTTCAACAGAAGAATAAATGGGCGTAGGTGCTGCAAATACTAGTGTTGAAAATGACAAGGTTACCGTAACCAATACTTTCAATTTTAGACTAGCGGGAATAAGGTTATGATGAAGCTTTTTATGAAACATATAAGAATACCTATTTTACTTAAATTCATTGTTTAACATGCCCATGCACTTGACTCAGGATCGTCATTCCCGAAGTCTTTTAATCGGGGTTCTACGTCAATACACACGGGATCTTCAATTAAAGCGTCTCGATGATGACGATTATAATAAATACCTGAGTTATCTGTATAGGCATGTTGTTTAAATAGTTTTTGTGTTATTTAGAAAAATAATTTAATTTTATTCATGATTTTATTAACAATATCTATTACTGTTATAGCTAATATTGGATCAATTTTTTGTTTTATCTTAACTTGTTGAAATATAGTGCTTATATACTAAAACCTTATTGTTTATTTTACTTGGTAGGAAGTTTATTTCTCAGCTAAAAAATGAGCGTAGGAAATAAAGTTCTTATAATGCGCGGCTTTTGTGCAAACACAAGTTATTTTGGCAAAAAAATTTAGTTGTAAGCTGTAAAACTAACGGTTATAAATAGCAAAATTTTATTTTTATAGATTTGTATTATGAATATTGATGCTGTTTTAAAAGACATATATACCCAAGTTCAACCGTTACTTGCTCAAGGTAAAGTCGCCGATTATATTCCAGCATTAGCAAATATTGATGCCTCAACGTTTGGCATGGCGGTTACCCTAAATACTGGTGAATTTTTTGGCGTGGGTGATTATCAAAACGCTTTTTCTATTCAAAGTATATCTAAAGTATTTAGTTTTACTTTAGCGTTGCGTGCTTATCGCCAAGATTTATATCAAAGAGTGGGGCGAGAACCATCAGGCGACCCATTTAATTCCTTGGTACAACTAGAATATGAAGCCGGCATTCCACGTAATCCCTTTATTAATGCCGGTGCTATTGTGGTGTGTGATAGTTTAATTACTCATTATGCAAACAATCAATTAAATGCCTTTGAGCAAACACTTAGTTTTATTCGCGCTTGCTGTCACGATGATTCCATTAATTTTGATCAAAGTGTGTTTGAATCTGAAATGCAATATGGTTATTTAAATATTGCTTTAGCTAACTTAATGAAAAGTTTTAATAACTTAGATAACGACGTTGATCAAGTGATCAAAAACTATTTTCAGCAATGTGCGGTAGAAATGAACTGTCAACAATTGTCGCGGGCAATGCTGTATTTAGCCGATCATGGTAGTGATCCAATCACCGGACGTGAATTTATTAATGGATCACAAGCAAAACGTATTAATTCACTGATGCTAACTTGTGGGCATTATGATGCTTCAGGGGATTTTGCTTTTCGTGTCGGCCTGCCGGGTAAAAGTGGTGTAGGTGGCGGCATTGTTGCAGTGATCCCCGGTAAAATGGCAATAGCTGTTTATTCTCCTGCACTGAATAAAAGTGGTAATTCATTAGCCGGTACTAAAGCATTAGAGCTATTTACCACCATGACAGGACTATCTATTTTTTAATATGAAGTTTTATTTGAGGTTTTATTTAAAGTTTCCTTGGTATTTAGCAAGCATTGGTTTGAAAAACTTCGTGATCACACCGGTGGTTAAACCAACACCTAACAATATAAAGCCACAACCGATAATGATCCATGAGGTAATTTGTTCATTTAAGAAAATATAGCCCCAAAACAAGCCAAAAGCAGGGATCAAATAAGTCACCGATACCGCTTTTGCTGGACCTAAATGAGCAATTAAGCGAAAAAATATTACATACGCAATACCTGTACACAAAATACCTAGCATTAGCACTGAATTTACCGCTGCACTACTAGGAATATTTTCAGGCAGATAAAAAAGTGCGAAAGGCACCAGCACCATTGTGGCGGTAATTTGTGTGCCAGCAGCAAGCGCTAAAGGTTTGATAGCACCGAGGTAATGTTTAGTAAAGTTAGCGCCTATGCCATAACACAAGGTTGCGCCTAATACAGCTAGTGTCGGCATTAACACTATCTCACTATTTAATGATAATTTATCAAACATTAAAATATAAACACCGAAAAATCCGACAATCAAGCCGATGATGCTAGTAATGTTTAAGCGGWCTTTAAACCAAAAAAAGGCGATTATTGCGGCAAACATCGGCGTAGTTGCATTCAAAATAGAAGTAACACCTGCCGATAAACTTAAGGTAGCATATCCAAATAGCACAAAAGGGATCGCGGTATTAAATAAGCTGCCAAGAAAAATTTTTCCCCAATTATTATTCAAACAACTTTGTTGTTTTTTTAAATAAACTAAAGGTAATAAAAATACACTGGCAATAGCCGTACGTAAGGTCATAAATAATATCGGACCAAATTCAGGGCTGCCAACACGCATAAATAAAAATGAAGCGCCCCAAATAGCGGCGAGTAAAATAAGTTCAAACGTTGCGGTGTTTTTATTCATGTAAAAGTCTACTAATTAGATGAAAAATAATGGCTATATTCCCGTAAATTGTTGCTAGTCAAATAAAGCGTCGCAAATACAATGTTTTGTAGGTCGGCATTTATGCCGTCAATATTGATGGGCTGAAGCCCAACCTACACAGGTTTTACGCGATCATTATTAGTTGAACAACAGTTAAGTACAACATAGCCAAAATAATTAATGAAAAGTATAAGTTAAAATCGTCAAGGCTACTGGCGAATAACGGACATTTCATTGTTAGTTGTTGGTGGTTATTGATGAACATTGTGTTGTGATATTTTTAGTACTTCAATTTGTTCAAGTGAATACATTTGCCACTGAATATTTAAATCGTAAAGCGCCATACCGTATATTTTGTTATCCACTTTACCTTGTTTATAAGCAGGGCGGGGATCCTGCGCTAATACTTGATTAATTAATAATTTAAGATCAAAGTAATGTTGTTGTAACTCGTTTAATTGTTTCATTGCGATGGTACTAAATTTAACGACTAATGAGGCTTGAGGTGCTTGCTGAGCAAATCCTGCTTGAGCATCTGCTAATGAATCACTGTAAGGGATATAAGGCTTTATATCTAATATTGGTGTGCCGTTAAGTAGATCTAACCCTGAAATATGTAGAATAGCTTGTTGTTTTTTCGCCTCAAGATAAGTTTCAACACTATCAAGGGTTACTACCGATATGCCAATAGGATTAGGTCGAAAGGTTGAACGTGTCGCCAAAACGCCCATTTTTTCATTACCACCTAAACGTGGCGGCCTAACTAGCGGCTTCCAACCTTGTGCAAGCGTGCCATGAAAAACAAAAATCAACCAAAGGTGACTAAATTGTTCAATGCCACGTAATAACTCGCTATTATTTGCTTCATTTTGTAATAATATTTGCCCTTTCGCGGCACTAACTAAGCCCGGTTGTCGCGGTATGGCGAATTTTTCTTGATAAGGTGATTGAATAATACCAATCGGGGAGAATTGAAATTTTTGCTCGCTTATATTGTTACTCGCTTTTGAGTTCATATTGGCAATTAGTTTTGTACTTGATAAGCTTTGCCAAAGCAGATTAATAATTGATGGCAGCGTTCGGTTTTTCTTTGCGCGCAATTGGTAAAAACTACCGCATTGGCTTGCATTTTGTAAGCTCTGCGACGAGCTTGAGTACGAGCATCAATTTTACTGGGTGAGGCTAAATAAGGCTTTAATTGACAAGACTCACCCTCGACTAAACCAATATATTGATTGAAAGTGGGTAACTGTGCCTCATTCTCAAAAATGGTGACATATTGTGGAGATAGATAATCTTTAAATTTTTCCTTATCTATGTTTGTCGTGACAGTAAAATTACTACAACTGCTTAGTAATGATAAAATACTTATGGTAAATGAAGTTTTTAGCAGACTGTTTTTCATGTTTTCTCTTTATGTGCAAATAAAGTAGTGCTAATTAAAGTAGCGAAAAAAAGCAGTTATGATCAAAAATAACCACTTTAACTTTTCCATTTACTTAACGCGCATACCTGGTTGCGCCCCATCGTCTGGATTTAATATCCACAAGTCTTTACCGCCAGGGCCTGCGGCTAATACCATGCCTTCTGACATACCAAAGCGCATTTTACGCGGCGCTAAATTAGCGACCATGACAGTATGTTTTCCAATTAACTCTTCGGGATTATAGGCCGATTTTATGCCCGCAAATACCTGCCGTGTTTCTCCGCCTAAATCAAGTTCTAAACGCAGCAATTTATTGGCTTTTTCAACATGTTCAGCATTAACTATTTTGACGATGCGTAGGTCAATTTTGGCAAAATCTTCAAATTGAATTTCATCGGCTATTGGTTCTATTACTGCGATATTAGTATCAGCTTTACTTTTTTCTTGCTTCACACTATCTGTTGCTTTGAGGTTTTCTTTAGACGCGTCAACCATAGCATTAATTTTATCCATATCAACACGTTGTAATAGTGCTTTAAATTTATTGATTTTATGATCGGTCAACAATACTTGATGACCTTGCCATAATAATTCATCGTTTAAAAAACTTTCTGTGCTTTCGGCAAGTTTAGGTAGCACTGGTTTTAAATAAATCATTAAAGTGCGGAATAAGTTAATGCCTAATGAGCAAATAGCTTGAACCTCGGCTTGCTTGCTTTCATCTTTGATTAATTGCCATGGTTCTTTTACGGCTATGTATTCATTAACTTTATCGGCAAGTGCCATAATTTCACGCATCGCACGAGAAAATTCTCGGTTTTCATAATGGCTGGCAATACTATCGCCTGCTTGCATAACTTCATCGGCTAAGGTTTGGTCATCAATAGTGCTTGATAACATGCCGTCAAAGCGTTTAGTGATAAAACTGGCGCAACGCGAGGCTATATTTACTACTTTACCGACTAAATCTGAATTAACCCGTTGCGCGAAGTCTTCAAGGTTTAAATCTAAATCATCAATACGATGGGTTAATTTAGCGGCATAGTAATAACGTAAATATTCAGGATTTAAATGTTCTAAATAAGTACGTCCTTTAATGAACGTACCTTTAGATTTTGACATTTTTGCACCATTGACGGTAACAAAACCATGAACGTTAACGGCGGTTGGTTTACGATAATCAGCACCGTCTAACATTGCTGGCCAAAAAAGGCCGTGAAAATACAAAATATCTTTACCAATAAAATGATAAAGTTCGGCGTCTGAATCTTTGTTCCAAAAGCTATCAAAATCAATATTTTGTTTGTCACAAAGGTTTTTGAAACTGCCCATATAACCGATGGGGGCATCTAACCACACATAAAAGTATTTGCCCGGCGCATTAGGAATTTCAAAACCAAAGTAGGGCGCATCACGGCTAATATCCCATTGGTTTAAGCCTTGCTCAAACCATTCGTTTAATTTGTTTGCTGTTTCGCTTTGTAAGGTGCCGCTGTGGATCCATTCTTTTAACATGTCTTCAAACGCGGGTAAGTCAAAAAAGTAATGTTCTGAATCACGCATTACTGGTGTTGAACCGGAAACTACCGAACGCGGATTAATGACTTCGGTGGGTGAATAAGTTGCCCCACAAACATCACAGCTATCGCCATTTTGATCTTCCGCTTTACATTTTGGACAAGTTCCTTTGATAAAACGATCAGGTAAAAACATGCCTTTTTCTTCATCATATAATTGTGAAATGACGCGTGTTTTTATGTGTCCTTTAGCATGCAAACGATTATAAATTTCGCTAGCAAAGGCTTGGTTTTCTTCACTATGAGTTGAATGATAATTATCAAAACTAATTAAAAAATCATTAAAGTCTTGCATGTGTTCTTCACGTACACCGGCGATCATATCTTCAGGTGTTACCCCCATTTCTTGCGCTTTGAGCATAATTGGTGTGCCGTGAGCATCGTCGGCACAAACAAAATAAGTTTCGTGACCACGCATGCGTTGAAATCTAACCCAAATATCGGTTTGAATGTGTTCTAATAAATGGCCTAAATGAATTGAACCATTGGCATAGGGTAAAGCACAGGTAACAAGGATTTTGCGTTTATTTAACGTTTGTGCCGTTGGTGTTGCAGCTAGATTTTTAGGTGACTTATTTGATGGCTTTTTTGATGACATTAATTTATTGATAATATTGATGGTAATCGTGGTGCGAATGATACAAAATTTGCGGTAGTTTTTCATCCCTATTTTTATTTTAGTTTCATTAAAGGTGAAATTTTGTTTAAACAATTATTTTCTCGAAAAAAACAACCGCAGGTAGACAAGGGTAACGGTGAAAAAACCGAATTAAGCGCTAACCAAAATATAATTATTGAAAGCTTAGATAATTACCGTTCCGATCTTTTTGTCGATAGCATTTTAACTATTTGCCTTAATTACCAGATAAACGAGAGCAAATCAGGAATAATAATTGATTTACTCATGCCGTTTCCTTGTGTGGGTGAATTGTCAGTATTGGCTAATACCTTATCTTCGAACTTCGATTGTGAAGTAACCATTAACGTTGAATTGTCTATAACACCAGTACGTCAACATGAGCTTAAAAATATTAGCAATATTATTGCTATAGCATCAGGTAAAGGCGGCGTTGGTAAATCGACTACCGCTGTTAATTTAGCGTATGCGTTAATGGCAGAAGGTGCTAGCGTGGGGATTTTAGATGCTGATATTTACGGCCCGTCAATACCAATGTTATTAGGACTAAAGAACATAAAACCCACCTCAGCTGATGGCAAGTTGTTAACACCACTTAATGCACAAGGCTTACATGCCATGAGTATTGGGTTTTTAGTGGCTGAAGATGATGCCACGGTTTGGCGTGGGCCAATGGCAAGTTCGGCATTTAATCAATTATTGAATGAAACCGCATGGCCGCAATTAGATTATTTAATTGTTGATATGCCACCAGGTACAGGGGATATTCAATTAACTTTAGCGCAAAAAGTGCCGGTAGCGGGGGCTGTGGTGATCACCACGCCACAAGATTTAGCGTTGGCAGATGCAGTAAAAGGTATCGCCATGTTTGAAAAAGTTAAAGTGCCAGTATTAGGTGTTATTGAAAACATGAGTTATCACCAATGTGAAAATTGTGGTCATAAATCAGCGTTGTTTGGTCAAGGTGGTGGCGAACATATTACCAAAAAATATAACACGCCTTTATTAGGGCAATTACCGTTAACTATTACTATTCGCGAAGATGCCGATTTAGGTAAATCTTGTTTAGTTGAAAATAGCACTAGCGATTTAGCGCAAGTGTACCGTAAAATAGCCCGTAATATTGGCGCTGAACTATACAATAAACTCGATGCACGTAGCCCACAAACGGCTGAAATAGCAATTAAAGTACTGTAAAGTTTTCGTAAAAAATAAAATATAAAGTAAACAAATATTAATAATAGACAAACAGAAGAAATAACATGAGATTGTGCGACAAAGACATAGAACAAAGTATTCGCGATGGACAAATAGTCATTTCTCCTATCCCTGATAGCTCGATGATCTCTGGGGTTAGTGTCGATATACGCTTAGGGAGTAAATTTAGAGTTTTTAAAGACCATACCGTGCCTTATATTGATTTAGCCGCACCTAAAGCAGAAGTTCAACAGGCAATGAATGCGGTAATGAGTGAAGAAATTTTTATTGCCGAGGGAGATGCTTTTTTCTTACACCCCGGTGAATTGGCGCTTGCAGTGACTTATGAGTCGGTTACTTTGCCTGATAATATTGTTGGTTGGTTAGACGGACGTTCTTCATTAGCGCGTTTAGGTTTAATGGTACATGTTACCGCGCATCGTATTGATCCCGGTTGGTCTGGACACATTGTTTTAGAATTTTATAACAGTGGTAAGCTGCCGTTAGCGTTGCGTCCTAAAATGAAGATTGCCGCGCTTAATTTTGAAACCATGTCGGCAAGTGCTGACCGTCCTTATAACAAACGTGATGATGCTAAATACAAAGGGCAATCTGGCGCGGTGGCGAGTCGCATTAGCGAAGATGATTGTTAATTTGACTTAATAACAAAACATGGCTACGCAGATAACTCAGGTATTTATACTAATCGTCATCTTCGAGACGTTTTTATCGAAGATCTCATGTTTTTTGACACAGATTCAGGACAATATGCTCCATGCATTGTCTAATATGTAGCATCCATGCCACGTCCGCTTAAAAGACTGCGGGAATGACGATCCTGAGTCAAGTACATAGCCATGTAACAAAAAAATTATAAATTAGCAATTTTTTGTTGTTCAATATCTATTGATTTATCTGTTTTATTGTCTTCTTTGTTATAATTAATAAAGCATTTTTCTAATGCTGAAATTAATAAAGACTTATCATGGTGGTGTGGTATGTCTTTACAGGCTAAATTTTGACAAATAACTTTTACTTTACTTGAACTTAGTTCGGTGTTTTGGCAAAGAACTGCATCTATTGGCAAGCTACCAATATTATCTTTGATCCAGTTTAGTTTTTCATCTAACGAAAGTTGGGCTGCGGGGCTTTGTTCAGCAACCACATTATCTATAAAAACACAGATCCCTTTTCTTCTTTTTAATGCGTTTGAAATATCTCGTACTAATAACGGTGGCATAACGCTAGTAAAAAAGCTTCCCGGTCCTAATATTATTAAATCAGCCTTATCAATAGCACTTATACAAGGTTCTAAGGATTTAACAGCGGGCGCTAAAATTAAGTTTTGTGGGACAATAGGCATTTCATCAACCGACAGTTCACCTACTCGACAACGTCCTTTTGGGTAAAAGGCCATTAAATCAGTTGGTGTTTCCGACATCGGTAAAACACGCGTTCTAACCCTAAGCAGGCGACGAACTAATTCAATTGATTCAAGCGGGCGAGTATGTACTTGATCTAAACCGTAGAGGATTAAATTACCGAGGTTGTGACCACTTAGCTCATCGGGTCCGTCAAAACGAAAATTAAACAGCTTATTGCCGATGGTTTCTTCATCAACGAGGTGGGTTAAACAGTTACGTAAATCCCCCCACGCGATAGAGCTGGTGTGCTTTCGTAAACGACCGGTTGAACCACCATTATCTGTTGTGGTTACAATACCCGTTAATTGATTCCCTAAAAAAGATAGCGTAGAAAGAACACGACCTAAACCGTGACCTCCACCAATAGCAACAACATTGAGTTTTTTTAAATGCATGCAGTAAGTAAATTACTTGAAATATTAAAAAGAATAATACGCTGATACGGTGTAAAAAGAAAGTTTGTTCGCTGTTGTACTTTATCTAATTTGTGATAAATAAATATAAGTGATTGATTGCAAAGTTAGTTATAAATAACTGCTTGCTTGTACTTCCTTAAAAACAAAGATAAGCGGTTGATTAATTAAAATTTAATCAGATTGTTGAATAAGTAAACTGTATGCCGAGGATAAGCTAAAAATCAGTGATTTATTTAAATTAAAGGTTGACACTTTAGGGGGCTGTGCTTAGAATGCGCCTCGCTTTCAACGAGTACAAAAGTTACTTTATTTGGAAGCACTAAGTATGCTCTGTTACTATTAGGTCAGTAATAAGGTTTATACTTGGGGCTATAGCTCAGCTGGGAGAGCGCTTCGCTGGCAGCGAAGAGGTCTGCGGTTCGATCCCGCATAGCTCCACCATATTTTATACTGGTTTTTGATGATTGTTTTATTGTGATAGATAAAAGAATTACTTTGTTTTTTTTAAAAGCCATTTTGTAAAGATTAATGTCTTGTAGGCTCGATATTAGTCTAAAACACTTTTTGTGTCCCTATCGTCTAGAGGCCTAGGACACCGCCCTTTCACGGCGGTAACAGGGGTTCGAATCCCCTTAGGGATGCCACTTCTTTATTTAGAATAAAGTAGGGCATGGAACACAAAAAAATAGGATTACTTGTAGGTTAATGTCGCTCAGTCTCGCAGGCTCGACATTTGCCTTACACAAAAAAGCGAAATGTATTTCGCAAGCGTTTTTTGTGTCCCTATCGTCTAGAGGCCTAGGACACCGCCCTTTCACGGCGGTAACAGGGGTTCGAATCCCCTTAGGGATGCCACTTCTTTATCATAAAAGATAAAAGTGGCATATTAAGCGGTACAACAGTATACCTAAATTAATAGTTATAATATGTTAAATATTGTCCCTATCGTCTAGAGGCCTAGGACACCGCCCTTTCACGGCGGTAACAGGGGTTCGAATCCCCTTAGGGATGCCAATTTCAAGTTGCCTTTGAAATAGCGTTATATCAATATTTAAATAAAAGATGATGTTGCTCAGGCTCGACAAGTTGTCTAACATGCTTCTTATAAAAAGAAGTATGAAGTAGTGTTTCACAAAACGTTTTTTGTGTCCCTATCGTCTAGAGGCCTAGGACACCGCCCTTTCACGGCGGTAACAGGGGTTCGAATCCCCTTAGGGATGCCATTTATTCATTCAAAATGAATTCAGTGCCATAAATAATACTTTCATTGTTCTCTAACAATGACATATAAAAAAACCTCACATCGAGGAGGTTTTTTTATGGCTGTTTAATTTTCACATCCACTTCTTTTTATAACGTGCCTATGTACTTGGCTCAGGATCGTCATATTCCCGAAGTCTTTTAATCGGACGTGGCATGGATGCTACATATTAGACAATGCATGGAGCATATTGTCCTGAATATACATCAAAAAACACAAGATCTTCGATAAAAACGATTCGAAGATGACGATTAGTATAAATACCTGAGTGATCTGCATAGGCATGTTTTATAAAAGAAAGTTTTAAAATTAATCGCTAACGGCGGTTTTTAGCAATAGTGCTTGCTAAGTCGGTTAACATCTCTTCACTCGTGGTTAAATCAATACAAGCGTCGGTAATACTTTGCCCGTAAGTTAACGCTTTTCCTTCAACAACACTTTGATTACCCGCAACAATAAAACTCTCGATCATCACACCAAAAACAGTTGAATTACCTTGAGAAATTTGCTCAATTAAAGCGTTTGATACTTCAACTTGTCGAGTATGATCTTTATAGCTATTGCCGTGGCTACAATCAATCATTACGCGTTCCGGTAAATTGTTTTTTCTTAATAAATTACAAGCATTAGCAATATCAACCGCATGATAATTTGGTTCTTTACCGCCACGTAAAATAATATGGGCGAAAGGATTGCCGTGCGTTTGATAAATACACATCTGTCCATTTTTATCGGGTGAATAAAGTACATGAGCAACACTCGCGGCTTTTATGGCATCACTCGCTATTTTTACATTACCATCGGTGCCATTTTTAAAACCCACTGGGCATGAAAGTGCGGATGCTAATTCTCTATGTACTTGGCTTTCAGTGGTTCGCGCGCCAATCGCTCCCCAACTAATTAAATCAGAAATATATTGCCCTGTTACCATGTCTRAAAATTCAGTACCAGTTGGTAAACCAATATCATTTATTTCAATCAATAATTGTCGAGCTAAATTTAAACCTTTAGCTACTTTAAAAGATTTATCTAAATCGGGATCACTAATTAAACCTTTCCAACCCACTGTGGTGCGCGGCTTTTCAAAATACACTCGCATCACAATAAATAAATCATCTTCAAATTTGTCATGTAATTGTTTTAAGCTGTTTGCGTAATCTATTGCGGCTTTAGGATCATGAATTGAGCAAGGGCCAATGATCACTAATAAACGATCATCTTTACCGTTAATAATATTTTCAATCGTTTGGCGACTGTCGATAATGAAATCTGCGGTTTTTTGGCTAAGGGGAATTTGCTCTGCTAATTGAGCTGGAGACACTAAACTTTCAATTAGTGACGTTCTAAATTCATCAGTTTTAATTGTCATTAAATGTACTTATGTGGTGACAGTTTTTCTAGGCGGTTAACATAACGAAAAACCGCACTAATGCCAACTGTTTACACTGATTTAAATCATACCTTTTACATATATTTAGTATTTATATCTTTGCAGCTTAGTTTCCGATAAAATTTTGGCGGTAATTTCTTCTACTGAAAGTTTAGTGGTGTTCAAAAAAGGGATTTTTTCTTTTTTATATAATTTTTCTACTTCGCGCACTTCCATGCGACATTGGCGAGCGGAAGAATATTTGCTGTTTGATAAGCGGTTGTTTCTAATATCTATTAACCGTTGTGCATCGATGGTTAAACCAAATAATTTCTTTTTATGTTTTTTTAAAAATTCAGGCAGTTTTAATTCATCCATATCATCATCGGTAAAAGGATAGTTTGCTGCTTTAATACCGTATTGCAAAGCTAAATAAAGTGATGTTGGGGTTTTACCTGAGCGTGAAACACCCACCAAAATAACATCAGCATGTTCATAATTGGTAATACTAGAACCATCATCATTGGCAAGCGCATAGTTAACCGCATCAATTCTAAAATCGTAACTGTTTTCATGAATGCTATGAGTGCGATGTGCTTTGGGTTTGGCTTTGATCCCTAATTTTTGTTCAAGTGGCGCGACAAAATGTTCTAAAAAATTATAAATAATAGCATCACAACTATCAATGATTTCTTTTATTTCTGGTTTTACAAAAGTATGAAATACTAATGGCGGTTCACCATTACGCTTACTTGATTTATTGATTTTTGCTTTAGCTTCAATTGCTTGCTCCGCTGTTTCAACAAATGAAATAGTATGATGTTCAAATTCCATCGGAAATAAAGAAAGCAGGGCATGCCCGAAAACTTCAGAGGTAATGGCAGTACCATCCGAGATATAAAATGCAGCGCGCATTGAAGTGTTCCCTATAGATGAATAAATTGTAATAGCTTATGAAAACTTTTAATTTCGTTTTTATCGATGTCAGTGTAAAATGATATTAGTTCTCAATAAAGAACTTCTTACTTAATATTATCCCTTAAATGGAGAGTTGTCGTGCAAGAATATGTACTTTGGTATGAAAATTTAGGAATGAATGATGTAGATCGCGTTGGTGGAAAAAACGCATCGTTAGGAGAAATGATTTCGAACCTCGCCAATGTTGGTGTACAAGTTCCCGGAGGTTTTGCGACAACATCTTATGCTTTTAATGAGTTTTTAGAGCAAAGTGGCTTAAACGATAAAATATATAAATTACTCGATGATCTTAATGTTGATGATGTAAAAGCATTAGCTAAAGCGGGCGATACTATTCGCCAATGGGTAATTGATACACCATTTTTACCGCAAATGCAGCAAGAAATTGATGCCGCTTATGCAAAGCTTGCCGGTGAATTTTCAACGGATGCTTCTTTTGCGGTACGTTCATCGGCAACGGCTGAAGATATGCCCGATGCTTCTTTTGCAGGGCAACAAGAAACCTTTTTAAATGTACGTGGCTTAGATGCAGTAATGATCGCTATTAAGCACGTATTTGCCTCTTTATTTAACGACCGTGCTATTTCTTATCGCGTACATCAAGGTTACGATCACCGTGGTGTTGCCCTTTCGGCTGGTATTCAACGCATGGTGCGCAGCGATATTTCATCAAGTGGCGTTATGTTTTCCATTGATACCGAATCTGGTTTTGAAGATGTGGTGTTTATTACTTCAAGCTATGGTTTAGGTGAAATGGTAGTGCAGGGCGCAGTTAACCCTGATGAATTTTATGTTCATAAACCGACACTTGCCAAAGGTAATCCTAGCGTTGTCCGTCGTAATATTGGTAGTAAAGCGATCAAAATGGTGTATACCGACTCACACGAACATGGCAAACAAGTTGAAGTCATTGATGTTGATGAGGCGCAATCAAACCAATTTTCATTAACCGATGCTGAGGTTCAAGAACTGGCGAAACAAGCGGTGATTATTGAAAAGCATTATCAACGTCCTATGGATATTGAATGGGCAAAAGATGGCTTAGACGGAAAACTTTATATTGTTCAAGCGCGCCCTGAAACCGTACGTAGCCGCGAGAGCGGTAATGTAATGGAGCAATTTCAATTACAAGAAAGTGCTGAGGTTGTTTGTACTGGTCGTTCTATTGGTCAAAAAATTGGTAGCGGTGAAGCTAAAGTTTTAGCGTCATTAGATGAAATGGATAAAATCCAACCGGGTGATGTGTTAGTTACTGATATGACCGATCCTGATTGGGAACCGATCATGAAAAAAGCTTCTGCCATTGTCACTAATCGTGGTGGACGCACTTGTCATGCCGCCATTATTGCGCGTGAAATGGGTATACCCGCCGTGGTTGGTTGTGGTGATGCTACCAGCAAAATTAAAGCGGGCGATGAAATTACTGTTTCGTGTGCCGAGGGAGATACCGGCTTTATTTATCAAGGCAAACTTGATTTTAAAGTGATCAAATCAGAAATTGACAACATGCCTGAATTACCACTTAAAATAATGATGAATGTTGGTAATCCAGATAGGGCATTCGCTTTTGCGCGTTTACCACACGCGGGTATTGGTTTAGCCCGTTTAGAATTTATTATCAATAAAATGATCGGTGTCCATCCTAAAGCATTATTAAATTATGATACTCAGTCAGCTGATTTAAAAGAAGAAATTGATGACATTATTGCGGGTTATGAAGGCCCTGTAGAGTTTTATATTGCTAAATTAACCGAGGGTATTTCAACACTCGCTGCGGCTTATTCACCTGAAAAAGTGATCGTACGGATGTCTGATTTCAAATCAAACGAATACGCTAACTTAGTTGGCGGTGAAGAATTTGAACCTGACGAAGAAAACCCCATGATCGGTTATCGTGGCGCTGCACGTTATATCTCTACAGATTTTCGTGAGTGTTTTGCACTTGAATGCGAAGCAATAAAACGGGTACGTAACGACATGGGCTTAACCAATGTTGAAGTAATGATCCCGTTTGTTCGAACTTTAGATGAAGCCTCTCAAGTAATTGAAATTTTGGCTGAAAATGGTTTGAAACGCGGTGAGAATGGTTTACGTGTGATCATGATGTGCGAATTACCTTCAAATGCGTTATGTGCCGATCAATTTTTAGATTATTTTGATGGTTTTTCTATTGGTTCAAATGACTTAACCCAGTTAACCCTTGGTTTAGATAGAGATTCAGGTTTAATTGCTCACTTGTTTGATGAACGTGATCCGGCAATAAAAATGTTATTGTCGATGGCAATAAAAGCCTGTAAAGCACGTGGTAAGTATGTTGGTATTTGCGGACAAGGGCCCTCGGATCATGCTGATTTTGCCGCATGGTTAGTTGCCGAAGGTATCGACAGTGTTTCATTAAATCCTGACACTGTATTACCAACATGGTTGTATTTAGCGGAACAACACGGAAAATAGATACCAATGTAGGTCGAAGCTTGCTTCGAAAAACTAATTAAAGATAAAGCCTAAGAACCATTTCTTTCTGTAATGAAATAAAAAGTTCTTAGGCTTTTTTGTACACACTAATAAATTAAGCAAATGCCGTGATATACTTTGCACCTTGTAAAATTTAATCATTATTTTATTTACTATGCTGCCTTATCTCGATCATCAAGCGTTAGTCGATCCTTTATATCAACAATTTGCCAACACCTTAAAAAAACAACGCTTTAGTGGTGATGTGAATTTGCAATATGGCGCGCGATTAGCGGTTGCCACCGATAACAGTATTTATCAGCAATTACCGCAAATGGTACTGCATCCGCATAACAAACAAGACGTTCAAACTATAACCAAACTGGCTGATGAATCGCAATATCAAGCGATTAAATTTAGCGCGCGTGGCGGTGGTACAGGTACCAATGGCCAAAGTTTAACGCCAGGTATTGTGGTTGATTTATCTAAATACATGGATCGTATTTTAGAGATCAATGTTGAAGAAAACTGGGTTCGCGTTGAAGCTGGTGTGGTAAAAGATCAATTAAACGACTATCTACGTCCGTATGGTTTTTTCTTTTCGCCTGATTTATCAACCAGTAACAGAGCAACATTAGGCGGTATGATCAACACTGATGCGTCAGGTCAAGGCTCATTAGTCTATGGGAAAACCTCAGATCATGTACTTGCACTTGAATCGGTGTTGGCAAACGGTGACTTAATTGCCACTGAAAAAATGACTATTGCGCAAGCCGAAGAATTAGCTAGCCAAGCAAACAGTTACGGTAAAATAGTTAAACAAGTATTGGCATCTTGTCGTGATAATCGCCAATTAATATTAACTAAATTTCCCCGTATAAATCGTTTTTTAACCGGTTATGACTTAGAACATGTTTTTAACAACGAGTTTACTGAGTTTAATTTATCTCGTTTGATCACTGGCTCAGAAGGCACCTTAGCGATTGTTTGTGAAGCCAAGTTAAATTTAACACCTATTGCAATAGCAAAAACCTTAATTAACATTAAGTACGATAGCTTTGATTCAGCTTTGCGTCATTCGCCCCAATTAGTCGCCGCAAAAGCCACCTCAGTAGAAACTATTGATAACAAAGTATTAAATTTGGCGCGCCAAGATATTATTTGGCATTCGGTGAGTGATTTGATCACCGATGTAGATAATCAAACCATGGATGGCATCAACATGGTTGAATACAATGGCGACAGCGTTGCTGGCCTTGCTGAGCAAGTTAAACAATTAACGAATCAGCTAGATAAAGATATTAAAGAGCAGGTTGGTGGTGTTATTGGCTATCAAGTGACTTCTGATCTAGCAAGTATTGGTAAATTGTACGCGATGCGTAAAAAAGCGGTGGGTTTGCTTGGTGCTGGTTTTGAAGGTAAGGGGCAAGGCAATAAAAAGCCACTGGCTTTTGCCGAAGATACTGCTGTTCCACCAGAGCATTTGGCCGATTATATTAGTGAGTTTCGTCGTTTACTCGACAGTTATCATTTAGATTATGGCATGTTTGGTCATGTAGATGCAGGGGTTTTACATGTTCGCCCAGCGCTTGATATGTGTGATCCAAATCAAGAAAAAATATTGCGACAAATCTCTGACAAAGTGGTGGCATTAACCGCAAAATATGGCGGTTTAATGTGGGGAGAGCATGGGCGAGGTTATCGCAGTGAATATGGCCCAGAGTTTTTTGGCGAACAGCTTTTTGTTGAACTTCGTAAAATAAAAACCGTCTTTGATCCTTTCAACAAAATGAATCCCGGAAAAATTTGTACGCCACTTCTGTTAAATCAACAAGGTCAAGACGTTCAAAATGAAAAATTAGTGTCGGTAGATGACACTAAACGGGGATTTTATGATCGACAAATTCCTATAAAAGTAAAACAAACCTTTAGTGCCGCGCTTGATTGTAACGGTAATGGTTTATGCTTTAATTATGATGCTGACAGCCCAATGTGCCCATCAAGCAAGGTTACGCGTGACCGGAAACATTCTCCCAAAGGTAGAGCAGGCCTGATGCGTGAATGGTTACGTTTATTAGCAGCTAAAGGCGTTGATGTTTTACAGTTGGAAGAAAATGTTAAGCATTGGTCAGTAAAAAGGCTATTAAATAAAGTAAAAAGTCGCTTTGTAGATCGTTTTAGTCAAGGTGATAAAGACGATTTTTCTCATGAAGTGATGGAAGCTATGGCAGGTTGTTTAGCGTGTAAAGCGTGCGCAAGTCAGTGTCCGATAAAAGTTGATGTGCCAGATTTTAGAGCGCGTTTTATTAACCTTTATTATTCGCGTTACACTCGTCCGTTAACCGATCATTTGGTTGCCAATGTTGAAACGTTAGCCCCAGCAATGGCATTAATGCCAAAAGTGACCAATGCGGTTTTATCGACCAAGTTATACAAAAGTTTTTCTAAAAAAGTCATTGGCTATGTTGATACGCCGCTTTTATCTGTGCCGACATTAAAACAACAAGTTAAAATTAAGCAATATACTGAATTTAATTTAGCTCAGTTATTGGCATTAACTGAACAACAACGCCAACAGTATGTGTTGATCGTTCAAGACCCGTTTTCTAGTTTTTATGATGCACAATCTGTTATGGCATTGATGGGGTTGATTGAAAAATTAGGCTTTAAACCAATACTGGTACCTTTTAAACCTAATGGTAAAGCACAACATGTTAAAGGTTTTTTAGCTAAATTTGCTAAAACAGCACAATCGGCAGCTGACTTTTTAAATCGTTTACAGCAGTTAAATATTCCTATGGTTGGTATTGATGCCTCCTTAGTGCTTTGTTATCGAGATGAATATAAGCAAGTATTAGCCGAAAAACGCGGTAATTTTNAGGTGTTATTGGTACATGAATGGCTCATTGAAAAATTACCTGAATTAGATATTAAAGCCTCCATAAAACAAGTAATTAATTATAAGTTGTTCGCTCATTGTACTGAAAAAACTGCTTTGCCAAACAGCGAAAGCCAATGGCAAACCATTTTTACACACTTTGGTTTGTCTCTACAAAAAGTCGCGGTGGGTTGTTGTGGTATGGCTGGCACTTATGGCCATGAAGCGGTTAATTATGATAATAGTAAAAGCTTATTTGAAATGAGCTGGCAACCCAAGCTTGATACATTACCCGCAGAGCAAGTGCTAGTAACCGGTTTTTCTTGTCGTAGCCAAACTAAACGATTTGCGGGGTTAAAAGCGCGTCATCCGGTTGCAGCATTGCTAACAGAATTAATGGCTTGATTGTTGTTTATTGAAGCAGGACAATATGCTCCTGCATCATGGTAGGTCGAGGCTTGCCTCGAAAAAGCTATTTGCTCTTTTATCTATAGCTATGTTTGGCTTGCTAAGTATTCATCATACGTACCAGTAAAATCCACATAACCGTCAGCGGTTAATTCAATAACACGGGTTGCAATACTCGAAACAAATTCTCTGTCGTGGCTAACAAATATTAAAGTACCTTCATATTGCTCTAAGGCCATATTTAGTGATTCGATTGATTCCATATCCATGTGATTGGTGGGTTCATCTAATACCAAGATATTAGGTTTTTGCATCATTAACTTACCAAAGAGCATGCGTCCTTTTTCACCACCAGATAAAACTTTAATGGATTTTTTTATATCATCAGCCGAAAATAATAACCGTCCTAAGTAGCCACGTACTGCTTGTTCGTCATCTTCTGGTTGGCGCCACTGGCTCATCCATTCAAATAAGTTCATCTCGTTTTCAAATTCATATTCATGATCTTGCGCGTAATAACCAATGTTAACGTTTTCAGACCAATTAAATTCGCCTGAAGTGGGTTCATAACCAACATTATTCATTAGTGTGCGTAAAAATGTGGTTTTACCAATGCCATTTTCACCAATTACCGCAATGCGCTCACCGACTTCAATTAATGCCGATATATTTTTAAGTACAGCGTCGCTATCAAAACTTTTATTTAATTTATCAATAACTAAGGCATTACGAAATAGTTTTTTCTCTTGTTGGAAGCGAATAAAAGGGTTTGACCTACTTGACGCCTTAACTTCTTCTAGTTGAATTTTATCCATTTGCTTAGCGCGTGAGGTTGCTTGTTTCGCTTTTGATGCATTAGCAGAAAAACGGGCAACAAAGGCTTGTAACTCACCAATTTGTGCTTTTTTCTTGGCATTATCTGCTAATAAACGGGCGCGAGCTTGGGTGGCTGCAAACATGTATTGGTCATAATTACCAGGGTAAACACGCAATTCTCCATAATCTAAATCGGCCATGTGGGTACAAACACYATTTAAAAAATGTCTGTCATGCGAAATGATGATCATGGTTGAATCTCGTTCGTTAAGGGTTTCTTCAAGCCATTGAATAGTGTGAATATCCAAGTTATTGGTTGGCTCATCGAGCAGTAAAATATCAGGATCAGAAAACAATGCTTGTGCCAGTAATATCCGTAATTTAAAACCCGGTGCAATTTCGCTCATTAAACCATAATGTTGTTCAACGGGAATACCAACCCCCATTAATAACTCACCAGCGCGCGATTCTGCGCTATAGCCATCCATTTCTGCATATTCAGATTCAAGATCGCCTACTTTCATGCCATCTGCTTCACTCATTTCGGGTAAAGCATAAATGCGGTCGCGTTCTTCTTTTACCGCCCAAAGTTCGGTATGCCCCATGATCACGGTATCAATAACGCTATTGCTTTCAAAGGCAAATTGATCTTGGCTTAATTTACCCAAGCGCTCGCCAGTGTCTAAATTAACATTACCTGAGGTTTGCTCTAAATCGCCACCTAAAATTTTCATCAAGGTAGATTTACCGCAACCATTAGCACCAATTAAACCGTAACGGTTACCACCACCAAATTTTTGTGAAATGTTTTCAAATAACGGCTTAGCGCCGAATTGTTGAGTTATGTTGTTTGCTGTTAACATTAAATTTCCTAATTTGTTTTTTTGCGATCACTATTTTTTCGATCACTAAACTGATTTGAACTAAAACGGGTTAAACCACGTTTAGCTTTATGGTCACTACGATTGTTGTTTCTTTGTTTAGTTTTATTGTTATTTTGTTGCTCGCTACGACTTTCAGGGGGCACCAAACATTCAGGCTTATTGCCAATTAATTTAGCCAAGCCCATTTTTTTTAACGCTTGGCGAATAATTGGCCAATTATTACTGTCGTGATAACGTAATATTGCTTTATGTAAGCGCCGTTGAATGGTGCCTTTAGGTACAGTTACAGTGTCATTATTTTTATGAATGTTTTTTAGCGAATTTATTTCAGTGTGGTATAAAGTGGTGGCATTTGCTAAGGGTGACGGATAAAAATTTTGTACTTGATCGAGCTTGAAATTATTTTCTTTTAACCACAGAGCTAAATTTACCATGTCTAAATCGGTTGTGCCGGGGTGTGCGGAAATAAAGTAGGGGATCAAATACTGTTTTTTGCCAGCCACTTTTGAATAATGATCAAACATTTCTTTAAATTGATTATAACTACCCATACCCGGCTTCATCATATTGTTTAATGGGCCTTCTTCGGTATGCTCAGGGGCTATTTTTAAATACCCCCCAACATGATGTTGCGCTAATTCTTTTACATACTCAGGATCTTGTACGGCTAAATCATAACGGACACCTGAGGCTATCAATACTTTTTTAATGCCTTTAATTTTACGTGCTTTACGGTATAAATTAATGGTTGGAGTATGATCAGTGTCTAAATGTCCACAAATAGTTGGCCATACACACGAAGGTTTACGGCAAGTTGCCTCGGCTTTGGGCGATTTACAGTTAAGCTTGTACATATTCGCTGTTGGTCCGCCTAAATCGGAAATTACGCCGGTAAAATTAGGCACTTTTGCTTTTATATCTTCAATTTCATTTAGAATAGATTCTTCTGAACGGCTTTGAATAATACGACCTTCATGTTCAGTGATACTACAAAAAGTACAACCGCCAAAACAACCACGCATAATATTTATTGAGGTTTTGATCATATCGTATGCAGGAATTTTGGCTTTTCCATAGCTAGGGTGTGGCACGCGTTGATAAGCTAAATCAAACACACTATCCATTTCTTCAGTACTTAACGGATAAGCGGGGGGATTTAACCAAATGCTGCGATCACCATGATTTTGCATTAAAGGTTTAGCTGAGCCGGGGTTTACTTCTTGATGAAAAATACGAGAAGCATGGGCATAAAGCACTTTATTGTTTTTAACTTGCTCAAAAGTAGGCAGATTTATATAAGTGTACAACCACGGTTTTTTCTTATCTTGCCAGCTCTTATTTTGCAATGAAGAAGCTTGCTGTGCCGAGGTTGATGAAATTTGAGTTTTAAAGTTAGATATTTCTATCACTTGAGCAGTTTTAGTTACATCATTTACCTCTTCAGTTTTATCAGTACTTTGGCTGTCACAAGTCGTAGAAGTAATTTCTTGATAAGGGCTAATAATAGGCTCTATTTTTCCTGGTCTGTCAACATCACGAGAATCTATACCATGCCAGCCAACTAAAGCCTGTTTGGTTAGAAAGGCACTACCACGCACATCGGTGATGGTTTTAACCTCGTCACCACGAGCTATTCGATGCGCTATTTCTACCAACGGACGTTCAGCATTACCATAAATAAGTAAATCGGCTTTGGCATCAAACAACACTGAACGACGTACTTTGTCTGACCAATAATCGTAATGGGCAATACGGCGAAGGCTGGCTTCAATACCGCCAATTATTACTGGAACACCTTTGTAGGCTTCTTTACAGCGCTGGGTATAAGCAGTTACTGCACGGTCTGGGCGTTTACCACCTTCATCATTGGGCGTATAGGCATCATCGTGACGTAGTCGGCGCTCGGCAGTATAACGATTGATCATTGAGTCCATATTGCCGGCAGTAACACCAAAAAATAAGTTCGGTTTGCCGAGTTGCATAAAGGCATCTTTTGAATGCCAATCTGGCTGGGCAATAATACCTACTCTAAAGCCTTGCGCTTCAAGCATTCTGCCAATAATGGCCATACCAAAGCTAGGGTGATCAACATAAGCATCGCCTGTTACAATAATAATATCGCAGCTATCCCAACCCAATTCATCCATCTCTTGACGAGACATAGGTAAAAATGGTGCAGTACCATAACATTCAGCCCAATATTTTGGGTAGTCGTATAGTTTTTGCTCAGGCAATGGGATCATAAATATTTTTTGTATAGTTAATAAATTTAAGGCGCGCGATTATAACAGAAAGCATTTTATTGCGCGAATAAAATGCTTATTTGGAATTATCATGCCTATGCAGATCACTCAGGTGTTTATACAAATCGTCATCATCGAGACTTTTTTATCGAAGATTTGGTGTTTTTTAACATTGATTCAGGACAATATGCTCCATGCCACGTCCGATTAAAAGACTTTGGGAATGATGAACCGGAACCAAGTGCATAGGCATGTTAATTATTGAATGTTTTTTATTAGGGTAATTTAACAATATCCTTATGATGTTGTTATACTTGAGATATTTAGTTTTATAAATGGCTTGAGTATATAAGCATAAATTAAGCGGAATTTTCGATGATCCATGATAATAAATTTGTAAATAAAGAACTAAGTTGGCTAGCCTTTAACGATCGTGTTTTACAAGAGGCAAAAGATACTACCGTACCAATTATTGAACGAATTCGTTTTTTAGGTATTTATTCATCAAATTTAGATGAGTTTTTTCGTGTTAGGGTTGCTAAAATAAGACGTAGAGTGATCGTTGAGTCAGCACAAGAAAATTCATCAAATCATTATTCACTGCTATTTAATAAAGTTATTAATAAGGTAACTCAATCGACAGAAACATTTAAGCTGATCACGGAAGCAGTATTTGCCGAACTAGAAAAGCATCATATTCATATGATGTTCAATAATGAAAACTCACAAACGTTTGAACAACAATTAACCTCTTATCAAAAACGCTGGTTAAATGATTATTTTAATCACAAAATAATTCGACATATTACACCTATTATCATCTACAGCCATTCACAATTATCGAGTATTTTAAACGATGATGGTATTTATTTTTTAGTGTCATTACATCAAGGTGAAAACCAACAATATGCTTTAGTAGAAATACCACGCGAAGAAGAGAAGCGCTTTATTGTTTTACCGACTAAAGGTAGTAAAAAAGAAAAATATATCGCCTTATTAGACGATGTGGTGAATTATTATATAAATGATATTTTCAAAGGTTTTTTTGATTATGATCGCATCGAGGCTTATTCAATTAAATTAACACGCGATGCTGATTATAACTTAACCGATGAGTTAGATAAAAGTTTACTAGACAACATGTCAAAGGGTATAAAACAACGTATTAAAGCTGATCCTGTGCGATTGGTTTATGATCACAATATGCCTGAAAACATGAAAAAATATTTACGTAAGTCATTAAAAATAAAAGATATTGATAATTTAGTTCCCGGTGTAAGAACCCGACATTTTAAAGATTTTGTCAAGTTCCCTAATTTAGGCAGAAAAAATTTAGAAAATCACAAATTAAATGCAATAACTGCACAGCGATTTAGTGCTTATAATTCAACTTTTGAGGCCATTAGCCAACATGATATTTTGTTATATTACCCTTATTATAAATACAGGCACTTAACAGAATTTATTCGTCAAGCATCATATGACCCTGCGGTTACAGAAATTAAAATAAATATCTATCGTATAGCATCAAAATCGCAAATAATTAGCTCGCTATTAGAAGCAGTAAAAAATGGTAAATTAGTGACTGTAATGGTGGAATTAAAAGCTCGTTTTGATGAGCAAGCCAACATTGAATGGGCAAAGCTTATGAGAGATGGCGGTATTTCAGTTGAATTTGGTATAGAGAGTTTAAAAGTACACGCAAAATTATGTTTGATTTCTAGAAAAGAAAACGAACAAATTGTCAATTATGCACACATAGGAACAGGTAATTTTAATGAAAATACCGCCAGAACTTATACCGATTTTGCCTTATTCACTAAACATAAAGAAATTTGCCAAGAAGTAGATAATATTTTTTCATTTATTTCACGGAGTTATTTACGTTTTAGATTTAATCATCTTATAGTTTCCCCTTTAACAGCTCGTCGTCGATTCTATCAACTTATTGATAATGAAATTGAACAGGCTCAATTAGGTAAAAAGGCTGAAATCACCTTAAAGTTAAATAACTTAGTTGATAAAGGATTAATAAATAAATTATATGCCGCGAGTAATGCAAAAGTAAAAATAAGGCTTATTATTCGAGGGATGTGCTCGCTAATTCCGGGAATGAAAGGTCTCAGCGAAAATATTTATGCAATATCGATTATTGACCGTTTTTTAGAGCATCCTAGAGTCATGGTGTTTAGAAATAACGGTGACAATCAAGTTTATATTAGCTCCGCAGACTGGATGAGCCGAAATATTGATCACCGAGTAGAAGTGGCTTGTCCTATTTATGATAAAACTTTAAAGCGAAGAATTTTACATACGTTAGAACTTCACTTTAAAGATACTAGAAAAGCAAGAATTATTAATAAAAATCAGGATAATCCTTATGTTGCTCGCGGTAATCGGAAAAAAATTCGTTCTCAAATGGCAATACATGATTATTTAGTGGAACAAGAAGCAGAAGATAAAACCATGATATTAAATCAATCAAAGTAGCCACCAAACAAACATGAATAATTCATTTCATAAAATTACAGCAAGTAAAACACCTGAATCGCAAGAAAACTATATTGCCGCATTAGATATGGGCTCAAATAGTTTTCATTTTGTTTATGCTCGTATACAAAATAACCAATTACAAGTGTTGCATAAAGAGAAGTATAAAGTACAACTTGCACAAGGATTAGATAATAAAAATTATTTAAGTGAAAAGGCAATCATGCGCGGGGTTAATGCGCTAGAAAAACTAGCCTCTACGGTGCAAAATTTAACTGCAGATAATTTTCGCGTGGTTGCAACTTATACTTTGAGACAAGCAAAAAATGTTGAAGATTTTTTAAATGCAGCAGAAAAAGTATTTCCTTTTGATATTGAAGTTATTTCTGGGCATGAAGAAGCACGTTTAATATATCAAGGGGTTTCTTATTACAATGAACCAAGCCAGCAACGTTTAGTGATAGATATTGGTGGTGGTAGTACTGAATGTGTAATTGGTAAACATAATACTGCTAAAAACGTAGCTAGTTTATCGCTAGGTTGTGTGAGTTTTCAAAGTAAGTTTTTTGCAACAGGCGAAATATCAAAAACGCAATTTAATAAAGCTATATTAGCTGCAAAGCTTGAAATAGAATCAATACTTAAACGATTTTCAAAAATGGGCTGGCAAACGGTTGTTGGTACGTCTGGGTCAATTAAAACTATTTTTAATATAATTAACAACACACAAGATGATATTGATACACCGATCACCTTATTAAAATTAAAAAAACTAAAAGCATCACTCATTAAATTTGGTCATGTTGACAACATAAAACTAGATAAGCTTAAAGATCACCGGCGCCACACACTTTCCCCCAGTTTAGCTATTTTGATCGCTTTGGTTGAAATGCTCGAAATTAAAGAACTTAGTTTTTGTGATTATTCATTACGTGAAGGTGTTTTAGTTGAATTACTACCAACAAGAAATTTTCATGCGGTACAACAGCGAACTATTGATAGTTTGATACAGCGCTTTAACATTGACATTGGTCAAGCTAAAGAAGTGAATAATTTAGCGTTGAGTTTTTATAAACAAGTTGCAAGCCAATGGAATATTAGCGCTAAACGTTATCGAAATTTATTACAATGGAGTGCTGTACTTCATGAGATTGGTTTAGATATTAATCCTTCAAGTTATCATAAACATGGACAATATATACTCACACATTCTGATCTCGCCGGTTTTAACCAAGAAACACAAAGTGCACTGTCTATTATGGTTGGTAGCCAACGTAAAAAACTTTTTCCTTTAGAACAAAAGAGTTGGCGCTTATATCAGCAAAGCAAATTACTTAAATTGTGTGTTTTATTGCGGTTGAGCGTGTTATTAACTCAGCAACGGCAATTGGTTGGTCTACCAAGTATTAATATTGATGTTGATGAAAACAAAATGAACATTCGGCTTGATAAAAGTTGGTTGATTAATAATCCAATTATTCAAACGGATCTGGCAGCAGAAGCCCAAAATTTAGAAAATTTTAGTATTTCGCTCATTATTCTTGATGATGAACAGGGAAAGTTTAACTTTTGAGTTTATTTTTTGTAACAATTTGTCTTGCTGTTTTGACACCCAAAGATTGCTTAATTAAATTATCCTTAGTATAAAAGGGCGTTAATAAATTTCTTCAACTTAAAAAGATAAATAATATGAAATTAAAAATTATTGCTACTGCGATAAGCTTTTCTTTAATGGCGTGTGCTTCGACAACGCCATTATCTTCTTCACCATCATCAACGAATAAAGTTGCTGTTGCTGCCATTGCCAACGTTGCCGCTGAGACGGCGGTTAATAAAAACTCAAAGACGACTATTACGTTAGAACAAATAATGTCAGATCCAGATTGGATGGGACGTTCACCACAAGCGTGGTACTGGGGTGATGATAATCAAACGGTATTTTATCAACAAAAACGCGCAGGAAATCCATTACGCGATCTTTATCAGTTATCGACTGCTGGTGATAAACAAGGTCAAAGTAAAAAAGTAAAACTTTCACAGTTGCAAAAATTTGCTGATCGCGGTGCGGTTACCAATAACGAAAAAACTAAAGAAGTTTATTTGTTTAAAAATAACGTTTTTGTTAAAAATATTGCTTCGGGTGATGTCCAGCAACTAACCAATACTTCTGCACAAAAAAGTGAGGTAATGTTTTTAAATAATGGTAATGTTGCTTATCGAATTGACGATGTTTTTTATGCTCATAATGTTAATAATAATCAACTAACTGAATTATTTAACTTAAAAATGAGTGACAAACCCAGTGGTTTTAAAGCGCCAACATCTTATATTGCTAAAGAACAAGCTAAGTTAATTAACTACATATCCTTAAAAGCGAGTAATGCCAAGTTACGTGAGCAACAAGCACAGCAACTAACAGAGCAAAATAGCACTATTACCGATCAAAATTTTTATTTTGGTAAAGATAAAAAAGTTGCTTATGCGAGTTTGTCACCCACGGGACAATATATGTTGGTTAGTGTTACTGATGCTAAATCAACGCGTAGTAAAACTGATATTATGCCAAAATATATTGCCGCTGATGGTCATATAAAAATGGCCAATGCCCGTCAACGTGTCGCTGACAATCGTCAGTATAGTGAACAACTATTTATGTTAGATGCGCAAACAGGTAAAAAAACAGCATTAAATTACCGTGAATTACCTGATTTTGATAAAGACGTGTTAGCTAAAGTTAAAGCCGAAAACTATCAACGCGAGGGTAAAACTTACACCAGTAAAAAACAAGCTCGACATATTGCTATTATTGACGGCTGGAATGTTATTCAATGGAATGCTAAAGGCGATACTGTTGCGGTTATGTTAGAAGCTTGGGATAACAAAGACCGCTGGTTAGCAACGGTTTCAGTTTCATCATCAACAACCACGCCTAAACTAGTAAGCCAACATCAGTTGCATGATGATGCGTGGATCAACTGGAATTTTAACGAGTTTGGTTGGTTAAATAACACTAATAGTTTGTATTTTTTGTCTGAGCAAAGCGGTTATTCGCAGCTTTACACTAAAGCGTTAAATGGCAAGGTGAAGCAGTTAACTGCGGGCAACTTTGAAATCAGTGCTRTTACTTTAGGCAATAAAGAACAAAAATTATTTTTTAAAGCGAATAAAAAACACCCTGGTATTTATGAAATTTATCAAGCCGATGTTAATACTGGTAAAATTACTGCGTTAACCAACTTAGGTGGCAAAAATGATTATGCCTTAAGCCCTGACAATTCAAAATTATTGATCCAACATTCAACTGTTACCATGCCGCCAGAGCTTTATATACAAGGCGCGAGTAATGGCGCAACAGCTACACAGTTAACTCATACGGTTTCTGAGAAATTTTTATCTTACCCTTGGATTGCTCCAACGGTGGTTGCTATTCCTTCGTCTCATCAACAAGAGCATCAAAATCAACCTATTTATTCAAAAATTTATTTACCGAAGAACTTTGATACTCATGTTGATAAAGCAGGGAATAGATCAAAAAATCGTGCGGTAATGTTTAGTCATGGTGCGGGTTATTTGCAAAATTCTCATTTAGGTTGGTCAGGCTATTTCCGTGAATATATGTTCCATAGCATGCTAGTACAACAAGGCTATGTGGTAATAGATATGGATTACCGTGCTAGTGCTGGTTATGGCCGCGATTGGCGTACTGCGATTTATCGCAATATGGGTAAACCAGAAGTAGAAGATATGCGCGACGGCGTTAATTGGTTAGTTAAAAATGCTAATGTAGATCGCAAACGTATTGGTACTTATGGCGGTTCTTATGGCGGTTTTTTAACATTAATGTCGATGTTTACTGCACCTGATTTATTTCAATCGGGTTCTGCATTACGCTTAGTGTCTGACTGGGCTTATTATAATCATGGTTATACCTCGAATATTTTAAATACCCCTAAAGATGATGCGATTGCTTATGAGCGTAGCTCTCCTATCTATTTCGCCGAGGGCTTAGAAAAACCCTTGTTGATCAACGCACCTATGGTCGATGATAATGTGTTTTTTCAAGATACGGTGCGTTTAGTACAACGGATGATCGAGCTTGAAAAGCAAGATTTTGAAACGGCTATTTATCCAGTTGAACGTCATGGCTTTGTGCAACCAAGCTCATGGTTGAACGAATACCGCCGTATTTATAAGTTATTTGAAAATACTTTGTGAGTTGAAGTTTACGCTTCACAGGCGTAGCTTATTTGACAATGCAGGATCATATTGACCTGCTTTAATAGCCGTTTAATGCCACATTTTATTTTAAGTGTGGCATTTTACTACGCCATTTGTTGATGGTGCTTTGATAAAAACCGTCATGATGAATGCTCGTTAAATTGGCTTTTAATTTTTTAATAAGTTGAGGATCTGTATTTAAGTTACAAGCTAAATAAAAATCAAGCGGCAAAACTTTTATTTCATAAGCTCTTTGTAATTGTTTAACATCTACATTGGCAAGTTTAGCGCGATAACTAATGGTGATGTCATCGGCAATAATAAAATCTATCTCCGGACGTTTAAATAGTATCTTTAATAACGATTTTGTATGCTTTAAAACATAAAGGTGCTCACCTTCGCTAAATCCGTTAGCAATCATGCCTAAATGTGTTACATCATTTTTATTGACCGCAGTAACATAATTTTTCAAGTCATTTAATTTGGTAATTTTTTGTGCATGAGGATTACTTTTTAATCCCCAAACTACCGCATTATTTTTTTCTGTGATCTGTCCTATCCATGTAAATAAGTTTTCTCTTAGTGGAATGCGAGCAATTGAAAAGATACAAGTGTTTGGTTTCTGAAGTGCAAGATTATAACTTCTAACCCAAGGGTAGCCGGTTAAGGTATATTGAATGCCGCTGCGTTTTAATGTTTCTAAAACAATTTCTGTGGCAAAACCAGTAACGTCATAACTATCGTTACCTACAATTTGATAAGGTGGTAAGTGTTCTGTAACTAAGTTTATTTTATGTTCAACAGCTTTACTATTAACGCTATAAAGCAAACTTAAAAATAGCAGTTTTTTAAGTAACTGAATATTTTGCTTAATGCAAATTAAACCTTGGCTATTCACGTAATACACCAATGTTTTTTTGTAACCATAAGTCCATTATTTTTTGTTTATCGCCACTTTGTTCAACGGATATAAACGCTTGTTTAAGTTTATCTACAACCTTTGTTGGTGTTGTCTTACTACAAGCAAAGTAAAATCTTATTGGTTGTTGGTTTAACTGTACATGGGTAGTAAATAATTTTGGATTTAAACCATTCGCTTTAATACGAAAATTCATCGTTAGACTGTCAATTAATACAAAATCAATATTTTTTCTACTCACCAATAATTTTAATAATGAATCTGAATTGTTGATCACATAAAAATTTTTATTATTAATAAAACCATTTCTTTTTAATGCTTGGTGAGTAAAGTCGTCTTTGATCACCGCGGTGACATAATTTTTTGCGTCTTCAATGCTATTGATTTTTATGTTTTTTTTTTGCTTTTAGACTAATAAAATAAGTATTGGTCGTTGCTATTTGACCTACCCATTGAAACAAAGACTCTCGAGATTTTTCTCTGGCGATGGAATAAATACAAGTATTCTTATTTTTTTGTGCCATTTCATAAGATTGCGACCAAGGGTGAAGCCCAATTTCATACTGATAGGGGGTTTTGTTTAACACCGCTTTGATCACATCTGTGGCAAAGCCGCTGATCTTTTTATTTCTATCAAGCAATTGAAACGGTGGTAAGTTTTCAGTGACTATTGTTAATACCGTAGCATTTGCGGAAAAATTGATAGCATGGAATAATAAACAGAATAAAAAGCACTTGGTAAATGTTTGTTTCTTCACCTGTTTAACCGCTTTGATCATGTTTTTAATAATAGTTTTAGTAATGACATAAAGTGATACTAGCTTGATAAATTACTATCGTCTAATTTTAAATATTTTAATTGAGTTGCTCTAACATTTCTTTTGCCATTGCTTCCGCTATTTTTATGCCATCAATAGCGGCTGATAAAATACCTCCTGCATAACCTGCACCTTCGCCAGCAGGGTATAAACCTTGAGTGTTTAAGCTTTGTAGGTTTTCTTTATTACGAGTAATTTGAATAGGTGAAGAAGTACGGGTTTCTACGGCGGTTAAGGTGGCATCACGGTTAGCAAAACCTTTAATTTGTCGATCAAAAGCAGGAATAGCTTCTCGAATAGCCTCGATAGCATAGTTAGGTAAGCTTGCACTTAAATCACAATAAGTAACACCCGGTTTATAAGAAGGTATAACCTCGCCATGTTCACCAGAAACACGGCTGGCTAAGAAATCACCGACTAATTGCACTGGTGCATCGTAACTACTACCACCCAGTTTAAAGGCATGTTCTTCTAATTGACGTTGTAATTTAATGCCTGCAAGTACGTTTTCTTTGCCATCAATTAACGGGAAATCTTCAGGTGAAATACCCACTACAATAGCACTATTAGCATTGCGTTCATGGCGAGAATATTGGCTCATACCATTGGTGACTAAACGTCCTTCTTCTGAAGCAGCCGCTACCACTGTGCCGCCAGGACACATGCAAAAACTGTACACCGAACGGCCATTTTTACAATGGTGTACTAACTTGTAATCGGCTGAGCCAAGAATAGGGTGGCCAGCATTTTTACCAAAGCGAGCTTCATCAATAACGGCTTGTTCATGTTCAATTCGAAAACCAACAGAAAAAGGTTTGGCTTTAATGAATACGCCCTTATCGTACAACATTTTAAAGGTATCGCGGGCGCTATGTCCTATAGCTAGTGCAATGTGGTTAGTGTCAATGGTTTCGCCATTGGCAAGCGTTAAACTCTGTACTTGCCCATTGTTTATTTTAATATCATCGACACGTTGTTCAAAACGAATGTCACCACCTAATTCAATAATGGTATTACGCATTTTTTCAACCATGGTCACTAATTTAAACGTGCCAATATGGGGTTTACTTACGTACATAATTTCGTCAGGGGCACCTGCTGCGACAAATTCAGTTAATACTTTGCGGCTATAATGTTTAGGATCTTTTACTTGACTATAGAGTTTGCCATCAGAAAATGTACCCGCGCCACCTTCACCAAATTGCACGTTAGATTCAGGATTTAATATTTTTTTACGCCAAAAGCCAAAGGTGTCTTTAGTGCGTTGGCGAACTTCTTTACCGCGCTCTAATATAATTGGTTTAAAACCCATTTGTGCTAACACTAAGCCAACAAATAAACCACAAGGTCCCATGCCTATAACCACAGGGCGTTGACTTAAATTTTCAGGTGCTTGACCAACAAAATGATAACTAGTATCAGGACTTTTTTTAATGTTTTGATCTTTTGAAAATTGATTTAATAACACTTCATCATTAGTTGTATTAACATCTAAGGTATAAATTAAGCTAATGTTGTTTTTTTGTCTGGCGTCATAACCACGTTTAAATACCGTAAAATTAAGTAATTGTTCAGAATTAATAGCAAGTTTTTTAAGAATTATTTGACTTAGTTCGTCATCGGTATGATTAAGATCTAATTTGATATTGGTTAAACGTATCATTAATGAATTCCACGGAATTTATAAGGGAGTATCGAATTGCCGCCATTTTACCTCAACAATTTGCTGAGACAAACAACAGATTGAAATTAATAACAACCTCGGTATGATCGCACTATCTTCTTCTTATTTATTAACCCATGTTATGACTTTTGTAGTTACTGATAATTGCATTAAATGCAAATACACTGATTGTGTTGCGGTTTGTCCGACAGATGCTTTTTTTGAAGGACCCAATTTTTTGGTGATCAGCCCTGATGATTGTATTGATTGTGATTTGTGTCCGGTAGAATGCCCTGCAGGTGCTATTTATCAAGAAGATGATGTTCCTGAAAATCAACGAGGTTTTATTCAATTAAATGCAGAGTTGTCACAAGTGTGGCCACGTATCACTGAGGTAAAAGTACCGCCAGAGGATGCGAAAGAATGGGATGGTGTTAGCGATAAAATTAAGTATTTGATTGTTGATGAAGAGTAATTGAAATTTTAATTCACTTTTTTATTAACAACACCTAGTGTTTTTTGCTAGTATGCGCAGCGAGCCAAGGGGTGTGAACATTATTTTTAATAATGTCACTGAGACGTATGACGAACCCTTTGAACCTGAACCGGATAATACCGGCGTAGGGATGGCATTGAAAAATAGTGTTAGCGTTACAATAAATTATTATTCTTGATTCTATTGTTTTAGTTATTGTTATTAGCTATTTTTTAAACCTCCATGTGCCGGATCCCATGATATAAATTAATGAGATCCTTTATGTTTCTGTTAGACAAAATCTTTTCAAAAACCACGCTTTCTTTAGCAATAGTGACTAGCATTACTTGTTTTTCTGCTTTTGCATCGCAAAATGAAGATAACAATTCTGATGACATTGAAGTGATCACCGTAAAAGGTGATTTTCGTCAACACAACTTACAAAAAACTGCTGCTTCTTTATCGGTATTAACGCAACAAAATATTGCTGAACGTAATGCGCAAAACCTTGAAGAATTAGTGGCTATTGCACCTAATGTTAACTTTGCTAGTGGTTCACAACGCGCTCGCTATTACCAAATTCGAGGTATTGGTGAGCGTAGTCAATTTCAAGAACCTATTAATCCATCGGTTGGTTTAATTATTGATGATATAGATTTTTCGGGTATTGGCAGTATTGCTTCAACCTTTGATGTTAGCCAAACCGAAATTTTTAGAGGACCTCAAGGTACGCGTTTTGGTGCTAGTGCTATGGCGGGTTTGATCAATATCACCACCAATGCACCGTCAGATGAATTTGAAGGTAAATTACAGCTTAAAGCGGGTAATTATAATAGTTATGGTGCTGGTGTGGTGTTATCTGGGCCTGCCAGTGACAGCGTTAAATATCGCTTGGGTGTTGAGCAATATAATAGTGATGGTTTTATTGAAAATACCTTTTTACAACGTGAAGATACTAATAATCGCGATGAACTAACGGCGCGCGGTAAATTAGCGATAGAAGTTTCATCTCAGTTAACGATAGATTTAACTGCTTTTTATTTTGATTTTGATAATGGTTATGATGCATTTTCGTTAGATAATAATCGTAAAACTATGTCAGACGAGCCAGGTTTTGACACTCAAAAAACCAGCGCATTAGCGAGTAAATTTACTTATACCGGTATAAGCGTGCACGATTTAATCGTCACTTTTACTTATGCTAATTCAGATTTAGGCTATGGCTATGATGAAGATTGGGCGTATGTGGGAATTTCAGCACCAGAAAATATCAAAAATCAAGAATTCGCTTATTGGGAATATTCATCAACCGATCATTATTTTAGAGACCGAAAAACTTTTACCGGTGAAATTCGCGCCGTATCGAAACTAGGTAATGAAATTTTTAATGGTTCAACTGCATGGGTTGCAGGTGTTTATTATAAACAAGATGATGAAGACTTATTACGGCAGTACACTTATTTAGATAGCGATTTTTCCTCAACTTTTGCTACTAAAACTTATGCGGCATATGCGCAGTTTGATAGCCAATTAAGCGATAAAATCACTTTAACCTCAGGTTTGCGTATTGAGCAGCGTAACGCCGATTATAACAATTCTAATTTACTGGTGAATGACAGTAGTAATATTTATAAAAACATTACCGATAATATGCTTGGTGGTAAACTTGTATTAGCTTATCAGCAAAATGAAAACACCTTGTTGTACGGACAAATTAATCGTGGTTACAAAGCCGGTGGTGTAAATACTGATGGTACCTTGGCAGATGATTTACGTTTATTTAAACCTGAATATGTATGGAATTACGAAGCGGGTTACAAAGTAAATTTACTCGACAACCAAGCTTATTTACGCGCTGCTGTTTTTTATATGGATAGATCTAACGTACAAGCAAAAAGTTCTAAGACTATCGCCCATGATGACGGTAGTAGTGAATTTATTATTTTTATTGATAATGCTACCAGTGGTATTAATAAAGGCATAGAAATAGAAAGCGCCTGGCAAATTAATGATGTGGTTGAAATTTATGGCGCAGTAGGATTGTTAAATACTCAATTTGGTCATTTCATTAATGGTGAAGGCGACAATTTATCGGGTCGTAGTCAAGCCCATGCGCCTAATTATCAAGTTAATTTAGGTTTGAATATTCAACCAACAGAAAATTGGCTAGTAAATGTGTCCTTTGATGCCAAAGATGATTTTTATTTTTCTGTAAGTCATGATCAAAAATCGACTAAAGTGGAATTATTTAACGCTTCCGTTACTTATTTACAAAAAAATTGGCAGCTAAAAGTGTGGACTCGCAATCTATTTGATCGTGATTATGCAACCAGAGGATTCTATTTTGGTAATGATCCGCGTGATGGTTATACGGCTAAACAATATACGCAATTAGCCGAACCATTGGTGTTTGGTGCTACTTTTGATTATCAGTTTTAGTTGGTTTGATCTATAAAAAACGCCCTAGGCTTGTTTCAGGGCGTTACATAAATAACTACAGGAAATTTTCATGAAAATATCAATAGAGATCAGTCTATATCCATTAGCAGAGCAACAATTTAAAATTGAAATTTGGCGTTTTATTAAAAAATTGCGCCAAATTGATGATTTAAATGTGGTGACCAATGGCATGAGTACACAGGTGTTTGGTGATTACGACCTAGCGGTTAATACGGTTATGGCCGAAATAAAACAGGTACATCAGCAGGTAGGTACTGCGGTATTTGTATGTAAATTTATTTCGGGTGATCTTCGCCAAGTAGAAGATGAAATCTAATGCAAAACATCGTTAGTTATTTTATTCATTTACCATTACTTGAATTGATTGCGGTGTTTTTATCACTTGTTTATGTGGTGTTAGCGACCAAAGGAAATAGTTGGTGTTGGTCGGCGGCATTTATAAGCACTGCTTTGTATACTTTTATTTTTTATGATGTTGCCTTACTTATGGACAGCATGCTTAATATTTATTACATGGCTATGGCTATCTATGGCTGGCTCAGCTGGCGTAAAGTTAGTCCAACATCGATGTACACTTATAAACGTATTTTAATAAATTCTTGGTGCTGGCAGTTACACAGTAAAATTATTGTTGGTCTTGCGCTGGTAAGTCTACTTTTAGGTTATTTAATGGCCAACTATACCAATGCGGCTTTTCCTTATATAGATACCGCCACAACGGTATTTTCAGTCTTTGCGACTTATTTGGTTGCACAAAAAGTATTAGAAAACTGGCTTTATTGGTTAGTGATTGATTTTGTTTCTATTTATCTATATGTCGAAAAAGCGTTACAACCAACGGCTGCTTTGTTTATGGTTTATGTTGTACTTGCACTTTATGGTTATTGGCAATGGTTAAAACAATATAAAGCACAATCAATTGTATCTTCACCTGAACCTTTGATTGAAGTGTGCTAGGTAATTTCACCATGAAGTCTTTAATTCAGCAGTTATCTCAGTTAGCTTGTTTTTCTCACATAAAACAAATTTGTCAGGTCAACTCAGGTTTAAGTTCAATATCGTTTAACGTTCAAACAGAACAAGGATTTTATGTTGCTAAGTTTTTAGGAAAATTAAACGAAGATCTTAATGGGGGAAGCAATAATAACAGCAATGCAGCAAAAGAAATTTATTGTCATGAGTTTTTTGCGCAACATCAAATAGCACCACAAGTCATCTATTCAGATCAACATTGGTTGGTCAGTGACTTTGTTTCAGGGGGAGAGCTCAACGATTCTACTTTGTGTTTGAACGATAGGCTCAAAGTTGCTGTTGATTTAATGCAAAAGTTACATCATTTAAAGTTAGAACTTCCGGTATTAAATATTGCCAATGTTATTTCTCAATTACTTACACAGGGAACTTACCAAGCATCACAAATTAATTTAATTAATCAAATTGCCAAATATTTATCGTTAACAATTAATGTTAAAGGCGATGTGGTTTGTCATGGTGATATTAATTTTTCTAATATATTGGTCGTGAATACTTTTCCGATACAACATTATTTAATTGATTTTGAATGCACTTGTTTAGCTGATATTGAATATGATATTGCCATGTTACTTGCTATTAATAATCTCGATAAAATTTATTATCAAGCCGTTGTGCACCTCTATGAAACCGCATATAACAATTATTATAACAATCAAAAAAGTATTACTATAGATATGAAACTGGTTATGCGTTATCTTGCTTTTTCTTATGTGATCAATGGGTTATGGTTTTATAGTAAATATAAAAAAAATAATAATACAACTATGCATCAACTCGCATTAAAGCAATTCTCTTTATTCGATCAACTTGATATTTTTACAGTAAGCCTTGGTGAGAAAATGAGATAAGCGGTATTGTTACTGGGTTATATCGCCATGCTTAATGATCAATGCTCGCTCATACTATAATTATAAAAATTGTACCTGTTTTTTGGATAACGTGTGAATTGGAAAGAGTTAATTGAAAATAAAAACCGTTTTTTCTGGCTTTTGCATAGTGCTGGCTGGTTAGGTTTTGCATTAATTCATTATTTAGGTTCTTTATTGCATGATTTACGTGATATTTTTGTCATTATCATCCTTTTAAATGCCTATGCTGGTTGGTTGTTCACCATACCTCTGCGTTATATTTATCGTCGTGCGTGGAATTTATCACCTTTAAAAATCGCCTTAGTGGTTATTTTTACCTCTTATTTTACAGGCACTTTGTGGCAAATAATTAAAAATATTAATTACTGGGAAATATATAAACATGGTTATAAGCCAGATTTTTGGCTTTATTACACCCAAAATAGTGTTTGGTCATTTTATATAATATTAAGTTGGAGCGGCTTATATTTTGGTATTAAATATTACCAAATGCTGCAAAAAGCGAAACAAAAAGTATTACAGGCCAATACCGTTGCCCATCAAGCGCAATTAAAAATGCTGCGCTATCAACTCAATCCACATTTTTTATTTAACACCTTAAATGCTATTTCAACCTTGATTTTAGTTAATGAAAATAAAACAGCTAATGCGATGGTCACCCGCCTGAGTGACTTTTTACGCTATTCTCTCGATCAAGACCCGATGAAAAAAGTTACCTTACGCAGTGAAATTCAAGCATTAAGTTATTATTTAGATATAGAAAAAGTACGTTTTGAAGAAAGGTTGCAAGTAATATTTGATATTAAGGATGATTGTTACCATGCGTTAGTTCCCAGTATGATTTTACAGCCCTTAGCTGAAAATGCTGTTAAACATGCTATTGCAGTACTTGAAAATGGTGGTAGCATTGTTATTACGGTGCATCGTTTCGGTAATGATTTACTTATTGAACTTGCTGATGATGGCCCTGGTGCTGAAATTAAAGCCGGTAATTTTTATCGTGAAAATGGTGTGGGTTTGGTGAATACCCGCGAAAGGCTACAAGCGTTATATGATGAAAATTATTCTTTAGTTGTTGCTAATAGTACGCCAAGTGGTGTTAAAGTTAATATAAGAATACCGTTTGAGTTAGGAAATGAACCATGATCCGCAGCTTTGCCACTATAATTGTTGATGATGAACCTTTAGCCCGTAAAGGCTTAATGGTACGTTTACAAGAGCATCAAGACATCAATGTTATTGCTCAATGTGCTAATGCTCGCCAAGCCCTTGATGTTTTATCCGCTCAAAAAATTGACCTGATGTTTTTAGACATTCAAATGCCACAAATTAGCGGTTTTGAAATGCTAAATATTGCCATTGAACAAGGTATTAAACTACCCATGGTGGTGTTTGTGACCGCCTTTGATGAATTCGCTTTACAAGCCTTTGATGTTCATGCCATTGATTATTTATTAAAACCTGCTGATGAACAACGCTTAGCGCAAACACTTGAAAAAGTACGATCACATTATAAAAGTCAGCAAGATAGTGATCACAAACTCAAACTAATACGTTTAGTCAGTGMWRTKRCSGSWRAKMRTYAYSAKMWMATTKTMWWYRAKSWTGAAAATAACAATAATATTAGTATTAATAAATATTCTGATATTTTAGCGATCAAAGACGGCGGTGAAGTCAGTAGGGTGCCGATCAGTGAAATAATTTGGATTGATGCCGCTGGCGATTATATGTGTGTGCATACCCATAGCACTACGCATATTTTGCGTCAAACCATGAAACAGCTTGAAGAAACCTTAGATCCCAAGCAATTTATTCGTACCCATCGTTCGGTTATTGTTAATCATCATTTTGTTGAAAAATTTTGCAGTCAGTTAAATGGTGAATATTATTTGGTACTTAAAAATGGCAAAGAACTTAAAGTGAGTCGTAGTTATAAAGACAAAGTAAAACAATTACTCTCTGCATAAAGTTTGAAATTATTTTTAATAATAGTGCTACTTTTAGCCTAGGAAAAAAATTATGTTTAAAAAATCACTTATCTCACTTGCTTTAGCCTTTTCGTTAACGGCTTGTGTGAGCACAGAACATACATCCAATGTTACGCAAATCAATAATAATTCAATTACAATAGCTCCGTTAACGTCTTTATACAATTACCAATTAATCAATAGCGTCACTAAATCACCAATTTCATTATCAACACTAGTAAGTGATGTAAAGAATACTGATGTGATTTTTATTGGTGAATTTCATTCACATCAAGGTGCACATTTATTGCAATTGCAATTTCTTGAAGCCTTATATAAACAAAATCCTAATTTAATTTTATCAATGGAGCAGTTTACCCGTGATGCGCAGCCTGTATTAGATAAATATCTTGCTGGCGAATACGGTGAAGAAACCTTAATGAAAGAGGGCAAGGCTTGGCCGCATTATAAAGGGTCTTACCGTGCCATTATTGAGTTTGCCCGCGAACATAATATTCCTGTAATTGCCGCTAACTCACCAGCAATGCATGTGCGCTGTGTCGGCAGAAATGGCGCAGATATTATTGCCAAATTTCCGGTAGAGCAAGCTGATTGGTCTGCAAAAAAATTAGATTTAGACAATAAAAGTTATAAAGAAAAATTTATGTCTTTTATTCGCGCATCAGGTCGTAGTCATGGTCAAACTCCCGAACAACAAAAAGCGCGACAAATGAAGACTTATGCGGCGCAGTTATTAAGAGATACGACCATGGCAGAATCAATTATCAAGGCAATGGCGGAGCATCCTAACGCACAAGTTGTACACTTGAATGGTTCATTTCACAGTGATGGTCATTTAGGTACCGTCGCTGTTTTAGAAACAATGAAACCGACACTTAAAACTAAGGTGTTAAGCCCAGTAATGGTTGAAGATAATATGAAACCGATGGCGAAAACTGATGATTATGCCCAAGGTGATTATATTTATTTATTGCGTGAAATGCCGAGTCGCTATATTGATAAAGAAAAGCGTAATGCTTCTATTCGTAAGTTGATCAAAAAACGTATGACTGAAAAATGTGAGTTGTAAATAATGCAATCGTGTGTGGGGAGCGCTTGGCTAAACCCCACTTTGTGCTGACATTGCGAGAATGTTTTTTTGTGCTGCTATTAAGCTGTTACTCACTTGTTTCTGATGTTTAACTGCGGTAGTTAACGCTATGGTGGTTAGGGCATTATTTTGCTCTGCGATCATTATATTTGATTTGTTTTCAATAAGCATTTGTACAGCGGCAACGCCCATTTTAGTTGCTATAATTCTATCTTTTGCTACGGGTGAACCACCGCGTTGTATATAACCTAAAATACATGCGGTGCAATCGGTTTGGCTGTGCTGCTTTAAATCTATGGCTAATTGATGCGCGCCGCCTGGCCATAAATTTTCCGCGATGACAATAATGTAGCTTGATTGTCTTGTTTTTTGTGCTTGTTCTATATCTTTAGCAATTTCATTTAAACGTGCTAATTTATCTGTGGTATTGAAATTTTCAAAAGATAGTACTTGCTCGGCAGCGCAAGCAATACCAACGTTAAAGGTTATTTGACCACTATGTCGTCCCATTAATTCAACGATGAATACCCGTTCAAAGGCATCAGCGGTATCACGTATTTTATCTATGGCGTCAATGGCTGTATTTACCGCAGTCGCAAAACCTATGGTGTGATCTGTTCCGTCAATGTCATTGTCAATAGTGCCAGGAATGCCAATAACTTGCCCCGACCAGTGTTGCTGTAGAGCTAATAAACCATTAAATGAACCATCGCCACCAATAACAATAAGTGCATCAATATTTTCTTTAATTAAGGTGTTTGCCGCTTGTTTAAGTCCGTTTTTATGATGGAAGTCTTTACAGCGAGCGCTTTTAAGTATTGTTCCGCCTTGATTGATCAAACCGTGGACTTGTTGTGGATTTAGTTTGAAAAAATCCTGATTAATTAAACCATTATAACCATGTTTAAAGCCAATAACCTCGATTTTATAATGAGTAGATGCTAACACCACCGCGCGAATTGCTGCATTCATACCAGGTGCATCACCACCACTGGTCAGTAAACCTACTCTTTGAATTGTTGTCATAAAATAATAATTAAAATATTGATGATCTATCTAATTATAATAAGTCATTTTATCCCAGATGTTTATGATTTATTGAATAGGCTTCTAAGGAAATGCCCGATATTTTAAAACGAACAAATTCAGCATCGTAATCAGCTCTGTGCTCCAAATTTAAAAAAGCTCTTTTAGACATAATTATTTCGCCTTTTTGAGCAATATCTTCACCAAATTTGCTCGCACAATTAACCGCGTCGCCATAAATATCACCGTCTTTGGTACGTAAAAAGCGACCATAATCAATACCCGTGCTAATACAAATATCCCAATGTTTTGGAGTGCTTTTATTTAAAGCTGCAAGGGTTTCGTTAATTTCTAAAGCGGCATCTAATACTTGTTGGGCTTGATCAAATGAAGCAAAAACATTATCGGCGACAAATTTAACCAAATGTCCTGAATGTGCTTTAATCACAGGTGCAACGACCGTACGCATTTTTTCTATCATAGCTAAGTAATAAACAATACCATAGCGTTGTGTAACCAGTGAAAAATCAGACATGTCCATGATCATAATATAACCATGTACGCCGTATTCAGACCAAATTTTTTCTTCTATTAACGATTTTTTATCTTCGCAATTCAGATGAAAAAAATCATTTAACATTGATTGAAATTCATTCATGATAACCTGCTCTTTTTACAAATTTTTATAACGATCTAAATTTAGATACAAACAATAAGGCTACTTAACATATTTTAGACGTTCTTTATAAACTGTGTTGATTAAATCTATTTCAACACCTGCACGGATCGAATCTACTAGCTCTATTATGACAGCCTGCTTAAAGGCGCTATGAAGAAAAAACTTTCTGATCGCTAATAACTCTCTTTTACACGCCAGAGGAGCAAATTTTATTGTTTCCGACAAGGTACTCACTTTAGCAAAGCGTACCCCTTTAGTTAAAACACACTTTTCGTAGGTTAATTTTATTTTATCAAAACCAGGCGTTTTACTTAATTTGTTAGCTTGAGAGAACTCATTTGCCATAATCGGTAGTGAAAAAAACAAAATAACAAAGCATAAATTAAGTGGTTTCATTTAATTATCCTCGGCTATAGCTGGAATTGTAAAACTAACTGAGGGTGATAATCTACCTTCAAGTTTATCGTTGTCAATTGCGGTAACGCGGTAACAATAGCTTTTTCCCTCTTTAACTTTGGTATCCATATAAACATCGCTTGTGCTTGCTACTGTTGCAATTTTTCGAAGACCAGAGCAAGAACTATTCACACTGCGGTATATTTGATAGATGTTTATATCGGTATCAGATAATGGTTGCCAAAATAACATTAAACCACTGACATCTTCTTCAATAGATAATCCTGAAATTTTTTCAGGTAGTGCTTTCGTGCTGACTTCAATTATCTCGGAAGTTGCACCAACGGCAGAAAATCTATTATAAGTCGCAATTTTATAAGAATAAGCTGTACCATCAGTTAAACTTGAAAATAGCTCACCATCATCTTTGTAATGTGTTGTGCTACGGTTGGAAATTTTTTTAATTTCTTTGAATGTACCGGAGTTATTTTTTCGATATATTATGTAGCCGCTATCGTCATTATCTGTTGACTTACGCCACGATAAGGTGATTTTTTTGACCTGATTATTTTTGCCTTTAAAATCTAATGGTGGTTCAGGTAATTTTTTTGTTTTGCCAGCAACTAAATTTGATGAAATGGTTTCCATAACATTATCAAAAACAGTTATTTTATATTGATAGATTTTTCCCTCACGCATACCTTTTTTATCAAAGTCTTTAAAACGGTTTTGCTGAGTTGAAGTGATCGTTTTGATTAACCGCCAATTTGTTTGACGTTCGTGTTTTCGATATATTTTATAGCCTTTGATATGATTAACTTTATTCCATGATATTGTTATTGCTCTAAGCATATTTTCTTGCGCTATTGAAAGCTGTAGAGTCAAAGGACTATTGATTTGTTGTACTTCAGAAAAAGTACTAACTAAATTGTCTTTATCGGTGACCGATAAGCGATAAAAAGTTTTTGCGTAAGCTTTAAGATCATCATCTTGATAAGAATTCCCATCAACATTAGCAACCTTTAGCCAAGCTCCGTTATTCCACTTTCTATACAAGGTGTAGTGTGTAATATCGCTTTCTGAATTGTTTTGCCAGTTAATGGTTATAGCGTCACTTATCACATTAAGGTTTAATTGTTCGGGTTGAGTTGGTAGTGCTTTAGTTGTGGCATTAATTGCTGGCGTTAAAGAGCCTCTGGCTCCAAATACATTTTTTGCCGCAATAGCATAAAAATAACGAGTACCGTCTTTTAGTGGTTTTTCTTTAGTGCCATCGATATAAGAGTTTTGTTGATATCCTTTGATAAAGGCAACTTCATCAAGCAAATCTCCAGATTTGAATTCGCCTACTTTTCTATAAATAACATAACCACTAATGTCATTATCTTCAATAGGTTGCCATGTTAATTTTACTTGTTTAACTGATCCCGTTTGAATTTCTAATCCTTGCGGTACTTGTGGTAAGCCTTTGGTTGTAACAGTAATAGCTACAGATTTAGGCGTTTCTGTATATTTATCAAAAGCACTAACAGCATAGTTATATTCAGTAGCATCTTTAAGTGCTTTAGTATCATTAAAAGAGGTTGTTTTTTTCGTGGTTATTTTACTGATAAGTTGCCAAGTACTGTCGGCAGCTTCTTTTCTGTAAACATTATATCCCTTAGCATGATCGTTGCCTTGCCATTTAAGCTGAGCTTGGCGTAATAAGGCTTGATCATTTGAAGTTAATACCAAAGAGGGCTGAGTTCGCACGGTTAAAATATCAGAACGTTCACTTTCTCCTATTCGACTGTAGGCGGTTACGTACAATTGATAGGCGGAATTAGCGATAAAATTTTTGTCCAAAATAACAGAGTAATTTAACTGATTATTTTTACGAATGCTGTGGACTTTTTTCCATTGTTCATCGTTAACCTTTTGGTAAAAGTTATAACCAACAACTCCTTTGTTATTTAATTGCGGAACTAACTCTATTTTTATACCATGTAACAGGTTTTTTGAGGTTAATATGGTTGGCGGCAATAAATCGGTATCAACAACCTTTCCAATCGATTTTACTTGAACTAGGGTTAAGCCTTTAATTTCACTGCCATTATCGAGCACTAGATCTAAGCGGTAAAAAAATTGCCCTTGAACATCATCTTGATATTGATTTTCTTCAATACTGGCAACAAATTCAAACAATCCACCCTCAGTTTTACCACGGTAAATATTGGTATAAAAAGCTGAAACAGCTGGATCTATTGTCCAACTCAGTGATACGCCATTGTTTTTAGCAACGGCGGATATATCTTGGATATATTCGTTGGTATTAGTATCAGTATTATTATCTGATGATGTGTAGTTTGTTGACGAAGCTAAAATAATCGCTTCTTCTATACTTTTAGCTAACCCTTTTGAACGCTGTAAAACATCGCCCCGGCCTTTATAAGTTTCTGACCAAATTTGAGCAAGATCTTTGGCTATAATATCAACCAGTTTTATGGTGACTTGAATAGAACTGCCTATTTTGTCTATTTCTCCAGTAATAATGAAGTTTGCGCCCATTTCTTGTTCATAAGCGACCACTAAATTGGTTTCTGAAACTTGCGCTCCACCAATACGATATAACGCAGCTTCGACATCTCGTCTCGACATTACTGAAATTTTGTCAGATTTGTCCAACTCAGTTTCAAGGGCATAAAGTAGATCAGCATCAGCCCCTATAGCATCCATGCTAATAGGCTTTAAATTAAATAACGCCACAGAGTTTTCATTTTCTGCTACTGCATTGATTGCTAAAGTGCAGCACAAAACAGTAAATAAAATGCGCAAATATGTCATACATCAACCTATAGATTAATTAAAACGATGCTGTTCTACTATTGTTTGTAAGTACTTTTGCGCTTGTGCGGTAATAGGAGAATTGACTATTGATTTTAATTTCTCATCAAAAATGGCATCAACAAATTTCTCTACCGCGTTAAGGTTTTCTTTGCGGCGTAAAAATAACCCTTCACCTTTTTCAAAATATTCTTTTTCTAAATTACGCAAAGGTTGTAATACTTCACGAGAAAGTTCTTCCACCACTTCAGTTGCCATTTGCTGTAATAATTCTGTATCGGTTGGGATCTCTAGAGGATCAAATTCAACATTTGCTCCTTTAATACCTTCATTTGCCTGATCTTCTACAATTTTTTTACGTTCAATCGTTTCAACACGAGTATTTTCTCCGGTTGAAACATCGACAATTCGAAATGAAAGTTGGATAAAACCCACTTTTTTCGCGTGTTTTACGGTATATTCTTTTTCATCATATTTAGGCACCATTATTTTTGCTTTAGGGGCATGTTGTAATTCTTGTTTTTTTGCATTGGGGTTCATTGCTTTCCAGTTTAAGTAATCAATGTTGTCTGCTATTTCTTCACCGATTTTATAGCGAACAGTTTTTGAACTGGTTGAATTGCTTGCGTCAACTTTATAAAGTAAAACACTGCCCATTATCGCAATATCAATACCGTAAATTCGTCCCATTTCTTGAGCACTTGATTCTGAAACCACACCAATTTGACCTAATTTCATTTCTTCTAAAATAGACTTTAAATTTTCTCGCTCAAGAATAGAAATATCTTTAGATGCACTATTGAATAAATTGGAAATTAAGTTATTAGCAACAAGTACGCCGGCATCTTGGCTATATGAAGGGCTTTTAAAATCAAACACGGCAATAGATTTTTTAATTCGTTCGGTAATGGAATCTTCAGCAATTTTAGTGTTTTTAAATAAATCGGTATAATCAGGGTCAAATTCAGCAATCAAACGCAATAAATACCAAGCAGAGCCAAACTTTCCTCTAATGGATAACTCTTGTGCTGTTTGTGCTGTTTTGGTGGCTAATTTTGTTTTTAATGCGGCTAAAGCGTTATTTTTCATACCATCATTAATGCTTACGGCTTCTTTATAACTATTTATGCTTTTAGCTAGGTATCCTTGTGTGAGTAACTGACGGGTTTTAGACACTAAAGATTCCGTTCTTTTAGTTTTTGCTGTTTTAAGTTGTTCAAGACAAAAAGCATTTTTAGCATCATAAAATAGCGCGCTTTTACAATTATTATAGACCGCTGACCAATCGTTTTGTTGAACTGCTTTTTGCGCTAAGCTAATAAAATACTCTTTGTTATTTTTTTCATTGGTAGTACTGATTAATTGTTTGGCTTTTAAGTTGGTGGGATTTACTGTTACCGCTTTACGCGCAAACTCTAATGTTTTAAAAAAATCATTATTTTTATTCGCATCGTAAGCTTGGTTTAAATAAAAACGACTGCCGCTAATTTTAATTTTTTGTTTTATTTGTGCTGAGTCTTCATAGTTTGGAAAAAGTTTGATTAATTTTTTAATAGTAAATTTAGCTTTTACCCAATCATTACGCGCGATATTTATTTTTACATTACTGTATAAACCTTTAACCTTGGTTTCTAAATTTGTTTGTTTTTCAAGAATTAATGCGGCACTATTTTCGTACGAACTATGGGTAGGTAATATAGCTTTAGCTCGAGTCAATAAGGCGTTTGCTTTATCAAGGTTGGCTTTATTTAATGTTTGTGTAGTTAATAGTGACTCAATTTTACCGGTTAGTTGTGCAACTGCTTTTCGTCTAGCATCAGCTAACATCTGAGCATATTGCTGATTATTCGGGTTTTTATTGGCGGCTTGTTCTAAATAGGCAACAGCTTCAGCATATTTATTTGAGGACATTAGTTGTTTCGAAATATCAAACTCTTTACTGCCCTGATTTTTGGGCGTACTTTGACACGCTGAAAGTAAGCCAATAACGACCGAAACCGCAATTAAATTTTTAGTAAACATGCTTTTTTATCCTAATTTATTCTTAATGTGACATGATTTGAATTAACACTAACTAATTCTAGTTGAAATTCTGATTTTAATGGTCCTGAGAAAACTTCTTCATGGAGTTGTTCAGGCCAGCCTTTATATTTAAGTAAAAATATTCCTTTTTGATTTTCATATTTAATTAATTCAACATCTAAAAGCCCTGAAATGCTTTGTTTTAACGATCGAGAAAACGTTTGTGCTTTTTGGTATGAGTTTATATTTTCAAGATCAAGGTAAATAGAACGAGCTACATATTGTTCGTTTTGCCAATAATTTAAAATTTTTGTTTTTAACGACGACCAAGTTCGACTGGTTAATTGCGTTGCTAGTTGCTGCACTATTTTTGCCTTATTACTGCTTGCTTTCGATTTTTCAAAACTAGTACTTGCGATGACTTGCCCATCATCGGTACGTTTAACATCCGCAACAATGGATAAACTATTAGACGAAATAGTTATGCCTTGGTAATCGCTTTGGTTGGTTATAAAGTTTGCTTTTACGGATAAAAGGAAGCCTGTTTGTACTTTTTTTGAATGATCAAAAACTTCAAAACCATTTTGGTTTAATTTTGTCGTAAACATTGATATTAAGGTATTGGCGACAGTGCCATCATTTGAGCTGATTTCAAGTGTGATCCTTGGTTTTCTACTCCAACCATTTACCTTAAGAATTTCTTTAATACCATCTAATAATTCTTGAACATCAACATCGGCTTCAATTTCTACTTCGTACGCGCCAAAATCATTAATACCTTCAGATAAAATAGTGTAGGAAGAGATATTACCCGAAGATGAACTGTAAATTTTATCTTGAGCGAAAACAAAATCATTAACGGAAGATCTCGATTGAATAAAAGCACCGGCTACTTGTTCTACGGCAGCACGTTTTGCACTATTTAAAGCGATAGAACGAGTTTTTGCTTTCTTGCCTTCGATAATATCACTGATGCCTTTAGATGTTACTATTTTGGCATTTAACGAAGTAGATAAGATGATTGAAAGAACAAAAGCAATAAAAATTATTGAGTCAAACAGCGAGTGTCTTTTATCCATAAAAATCCTTGATTATATAATTCAACCGCAAAATGCCTTGGAAATAAAACATTGTTTTTCCACGTTTTGACCAATTATAGGACAGAATACGAGAATAATTTTAAAATTCATTTATTAATCTATACTAAAGTTAAATAAAATTTGAGAAACAGGAGTTTTTCGTGCAAACAAATTATTTTAATAAAGTTATTTTTATTTTTTTATTACTGTTTATTTCTTCTTTAAGTTATGCCGAAACGGTTAAAGGTGTTTTATCTGTGAAAGGATTTGGTACTGTTGATACCAGTAAAACTAACAGTGATTTTCAAGCTAAAATGATGGCGAAACGTGCTGCGCAACTTGATGCCCAACGGCAATTAGCTGAAACCACTAAAGGGTTGCAATTAAGTGCAGGGTCAACGGTTGAAGATTTTGAAGTCACCAGTGATGTTATTGCCACACGGGTGAAAGGTTTGATCAAAGGAGCCTTTATAATAAAGCAAAGTGTAAAAGCTGAGCAAGGTTCTTTTGTTGCTGAAGTTACTTTAGGTATTTGTTTAACAAATGAATCTGAAGTTTGTAAAGCGAGAGATTCTATTAAGTTAATCGGCGATAGTCTCAGTGAAAAATAATCATTTTTATTTAACCTCAGCAGGTTTATTACTTTATTGTTTTTTTGCTTTTAAAAGTCTAGCGGCTAATAGCGAACTTAAGCAACAATCATTTGATGAAATTGATCAAATGATTGAACAACAGTTTCAAAATAAAAGTGCGCAAATAGATGAACTCTACAATGCTTTTGGCAAAGCTATTGATGACGCTTTTAAGGGGATCACTAAAAAAATCAAGGTAGAATGGCCTAATGATATTAAATTACCCAGTAAAAGCACTTGGGTTGGATATAGTAAAAACCTAAAAACTCGTTCTATTGTAAATTATCAACGCGGTGAATTGGTTATTGAAACCAAAGTGGAAAATAAAAATATCGCTAAAGCAAAGCAAGAACTTGATGATATGGCGCAAAAAATGAGTGCCAATAATGTTGGAGAAGTTGAGCAACTAGATATTTTTAGCAAGACCCTTAACGTTAAATTATTGGAACAAGGTATTAAAGTTGACCCACCAAAACCATCAAATAATAGCGTTAATTTTATAAAACAGTTATTACCTGAGCCAGCAACCGTAGCTGATGCTCCTTACGATGTTGTTAAAAAGAGTAATATACAGAGAGCGCAGACAACCACAAAAAAAATCATCTCTCAATCTATTAATGAACAAATTTTTGATAAGCATAAAACAGATAAACAGGTCGTTAATAAGCCGAACAGTGATAATAACGTTGCCGATATAACAAAGGTGGCTGCCAAGCTAAGCGCAGTTAAAAATGCCACTTTAGCATTAGCACCAGCAACTAAATATCTTCGCCCTAAAATAGTTATAACATTACCAACCACATCGACTAAAAAAATCCCCCCTAAAGCACTAACAAACCTAGCTAAACAAGAAAATAGCCTTGCTATAGCAAAGCAAATTGAAACACCAACGATCAAAACAGTATCGAATCCACCTCCACCAACGGCACTTAAACAGACCACTGCGCCACAGGTAAAGCTAGAATTAGTTAAAGACGGTAAAAATGCTGTTTTAAAAATGACCATTAAATTTGTTAATAATTATCAAAAAGTATTATTAGCGCATAATTTTGATGATGTTAAAAAATTCTCAGCTCAATATGATGTGCCTATTTCGGTGATTTTAGCCATTGTAGAAACTGAATCTAGTTATAATCCTAGAGCTATTTCTAATGTTCCAGCTTTTGGTCTAATGCAATTAGTACCCAAAACAGCTGGCATGGATGCACATAATTATGTTTATGGAAAAAAGAAATTAGTATCACCTGATTTTTTGTTTGATGAAACGAATAATCTGCAACTTGGTACGGCTTATTTTAAGATCCTTAAAAGTCGCTACTTACGAAAAATCAAAGATCCAAAATCTCGTTTTTACTGTGCTATAGCTAGCTATAATACGGGTGTCGGTAATTTAGCTAAGACGTTTACCGGTAAGAAAAATTTAACTAAAGCAGCGGCTAAAATCAACAAAATGACATCCGAGCAAGTTTATCAATATTTGATGGAAAACTTACCTGCACAAGAAACTAAAAATTATTTAAAAAAAATAGTTTTACGTAGAGCAAAATATAAACATTTTGATAGTGAATTAAAGGAGAGTTAACTATGTTAAAAAGTCTAATGTTAAGTCTGATTTTTTATGTTTTTTGTGGTTTTACTGTATTGGCTGCCGATGTTATTCAAGGCAGTGAAACTGGGGGAATAAACTGGACAAAAGGGACTGTTTTTGCCAGTGGTTATGGTGTGGCATCTGATAATACGCCGTTGAGAAAAAAGAGACTTTTAGCGCGTCGTGCCGCGCAAGTTGATGCCTATCGCAATTTGGCTGAAATAATATCCGGTGTTCGTGTCAGCTCTGAAACCGTTGTTAAAGACCTTGAAGTAAGCTCTGATATTATCCGCACAAAACTAAATGCAATAGTCAAAGGCGCATTAATAACAAAAGACATTTACCAAAATGAAATTGCGCAAGTGGTTATTGAAATTAAAATGGACGGCAACTTAATTGAAACAATAAGTAAGGGGAGTAAAGCAAGCAAAACTAGTTTTCAACCTAATACTTCTCAATACTCATCGTTCGCTAAATATATTGATGGAAACCTGCCTAAAGTATCCAGTTGGCGATTATTTAATCAAGCCAATGCGGCTGAAATGGTAGCGGAGAGCGACTCTATTATTTCATTATTACAAGAAATAAAAGATAAAATAAATACCTTACCCAAAGAACAAACCATTAAGTATATTGATGCAAAACTTGCTAGCTATAACGGTAGTACACAGTTTTCTGGATTATTAATAGATGCTCAAAACATTACTCAATTTGAGTTAGCAACTATTCCACGCCTAAGAACTCAAGATGGAAAAATTATTTATCCTACCCCCGCAATGTTAGCCAGTAATGCCTTCAAGAAACGCCCCGTCTCTTATGATTTTAATGTTAATGATGCTTTAAAAAATAAACGTGTCGCTTATACACCTTATATTGTTAAAGCGTTAGGCACTTATAAATCGAGAAATTCAGATCTCGTGGTCTCTGATGATGTCGCCTTATTTATTAAAAATAATGGATATATTGCGAAAACATTAGATAAAGCCAGTGTAATGATTGTAGTCGGGCAATGATAAAAATAGGCTTTTTAGTATTATTTGTTTGTAGCTTTAGCGGCTATTGTGCGGATAGTAAAAAAGTTGCGATAGTAAAAGCACAAATGCAAGTAGAGGCGGGAGAGTTCACCAGCGCCATTAAATATTTGGCGAAGGCTACAGCAGAACACCCTAATGTAGATGTATTGTTTGCTTTATATGGGCAAGCTTTATATGAGCATAAAGACATTAGTTTGGCTGAAGTTCAATTTAGACAAGCGTTAAAAATCAATCCATTAAATACGGTTGCTAAAAGCTATATTGAATTGATCAGAGCAACCCAGGATGCCACTACGAGCGAAAAATCRAAACAGTTTACCGATATTTCGTTTGATAAAATTGGTGATTTAATTGCCATGGCATTGGCTTTTTTAGTGGCTAGTATTATTAATCGTTATTTGATCACTTTATCAGCATGGCGTTACTCTTGGAAATCCAAAATGTTATTTTTAAAAGGAGATTTTGATGATTTTACCGATTTACTTGAAATTCAAATCGCTAATAATTCCCTAAAATCATTGCGGCATAGTTTAAATTTTATGTTGCAACATAAATCTCCAGAGGAAGTAATTGAAATACTAGAACTCTATGTTAATACCGAAGATAATTTTAAAATTCTTAAAAGGATGATAATTCAAGATGCTAAAAGAATGGCTAATCGTTAGTTTAGTTATATTACTAACTGCTTGTAGTAGTACATCAACTGAAAATGATGACCAAGCATTGTTACTCGCTAGCATGCTTGTGGAGCACAATTCTAATAGTGCTCTGATCCATCAGTTGACCCAAAAAATGGTCAGTCAACAAAATTGGCAAAGCGCATTTTCTGGATATCAATATTTATGTACACAAGCGTCAACACAGCAAACATTATTTTGTACCTTGATGTGGTCTAGTGCCCTGCAATCAAACATAGCAAACAATTTGTTTTCGGCAGCAGCGACTAACTATAGCCTAAATAAAAGTGATTATTGGCTGCGAGTTTGTCAACAATATGCACAAACTGAAATTCAGCAATTAATTGTTAAAACATTACAACAGCAATTATTATCGACACAGCAATTATATGTTTTGTCAGTGCAGCCAAAACATTACGCCCAAGCGTTATTGGTTAAAGGTCAAGTAACTAAAAATATTGAGTTATTAGCGCAGGCCCAGCAATATTTTTTAGAACAAAAAAATTGGCAAAGTGCAGCAGACAGTATGATGTTAGTAACTAAATATTCACTGGGTACAACTAATGAAACGGCTAATAATAACTACGCGGCAGCATTGCTTTATTATGATCTAGCTAATGCAAAGAGTAAGCTCAAAATGGCATTAAAGTGGGGAAAGGTAAATGGACTTTCTCGGTAAACTAGGTCATATCACCGTTAAACATTTTTCGATGTTACTTGATTTGGTCGGACTTTTTGCTAAGTCATTTATTATTTCAACATCATTATTTTCAAAAAATAAATTTTCATTGTTTTGGCAGTTATTTATTCGTCAACTCTATAATTCCGGCTTAAAAGCGGCTTATGTAAATACCATTATTGCTATATTAGTGGGTATTTTAATGATGTCATTAACCTATTCTATTTTAGGTGAGGCGGGAAATTTTATTGATTATTATGCAAAATTATTTGTCTTGGTTATTGTCAGAGRAATTGGCCCGCTTATTTCTGGGGTCATATTAATTGCTCGTTCAGCAAATGCGGTTACTGCTGAAATTGGTTACTTACAGCAACATCAACAATTAGATGTATTGCAGTCTTTACGTATTGATCCATTGTATTTATTAGTACTGCCTGTTTTTTATGCTTTTCCTCTTTCTTTATTATTAATGTTTTTTTATTTTGATTTGGTTTGCTTGTTTTCTTCTTGGGTTATTATTTCTTTACAACAACCCGAAATTATTAATTTGAACACCTTTGTTTTAGCGGTTGTTGAGAAAATTTCATTATCAGAACTTATTATTAGTGTATCAAAGGCTTTGATCGGTGGTGTTTTTATTGGTTTAGCCTGTATCTATTTTGGTATGTCAGTAGAAATGCGCTTTGCCAGTATCTCCAAATCAATCTCCAGTTCAACTACCAGTCAACTCATTATTCTGTTTACCGTCAATATTTTATTATCGGTGGTGGCTTACCGATGAGTGCACTTTTATGCCTTGAAGATATTAAATTGTGCTTTAACCGAAATGTGGTTTTCGAAAAGTTAAATTTTACCTTAGCTGAAAATAGTATTGTGGTGATCGAAACGGGGGTTTTAGACGGTGGCACCAGCTTATTAAAAATATGTAATGCAACGTTATCGCCAGAACAAGGCAAGGTTTATTTCGGCGATCGTTTAAGTACACAATTAAGCACTAATGAATTATTTCAACAGGTAGGTATGCAGTTTGAGAGTGAAGGACTATTATCAATGTATACCGTTTTGGAAAATTGTAAATTACCGTTGAGTTTTCATTCTCATCTCAGTGATGACGTTATTGTTGAACAGATAGTAATACTCGCAGCAAAATTTGGTTTTACTCATTTATTAGATAAATATCCGTACCAATTAAATGATGTGCAATTGCGCTTAGCTAATTTGCTCCGGCTATTAGTGATAGCACCAAAAGTTTTTTTGCTTGATGAAATTCAAGCGGGGATGTCGGGTATATTAAGGAATAGTATTTTAAGTACCTTGGTTGAGCATTTAAAGGAAACACAACGCAGTATGATCATGACGATAACCGCAGGTGACGTAGATAGTTTTACCGACACCAAATATCAAATAATTGATAACAGATTGGTAAGGTCTTAAGATGAGTTTTGCTTTACCCCAATCATTTAAAACTACGCCGCAAGAAAAAATGGTAGGGTTGTTCGTTTTATTTGCCATTGCGGCATTTATTTATTTGGGTACGTTAAAAGGTGGGCTAACTGAAATTGGTAAAACGTTAACATTTACGACACAAGTTAAACAAAGTTATGGCATTACCCTCGGTGCGCCAGTGAAATTATCAGGTGTTGTTATTGGTGAAGTGTCAGAAATATCGCTTTTAAAATCAGGTAAAGTAGCCATTTCTATTCGTTTACCGAAGAAATATCAACAGCTATATACCACGGATAGCACCTTAAAAATAGATTCTCAGTTTGGTTTTGATACCATGTTAATTGGTCAAGGAATGATATTTCAACCTGGTAAAAACAATAAAAGATTAAAAAATGGGGATAATGTTTTTACCAAGGAACCGCAAACATTAGCTGACTTAACGAAAGAATTTAATTTAGCCGAAATATCAAAACAAATGGGCGGTATTTTGGATAATATTGAAAGAATAACCGCTAATTTAGCGCAAAAAGAAAATGATATTAATAATATTTTAGCCAATTCGCTCGCCTTGTCTCAATCTCTCAATAAAACGTCGGCAAAGTTACCGCAAACCATTAATAAATTTGAAAACTTACTTGCTGATATAAAAAATAATTCAGCCCCCGTATTTAAAGTAGCCGAAAAACGCCTTGAAGAATCAAAAGCAGTGTTAACCTCAAGTAATACCTTGATGCTTGAATTACAAAAACTCAGTAGAAAAACTGAACCGAGCGTTGAACAAATCCCCAAAACCTTAAATACCCTAAATAAAACCTTGCTTGAAATAGAGTTATTAACAAAACAACTCAAAGGGTTATGGTATTTAGGCGGGAAAACAACTGATTTTAATACAAATACCAACGAAATATTGATCCCGTACTATAACAATAATGAATCATTTAACGATTTATTTTCAATCGCCCCTAAAGGAGATGATAGTGAACCACAACAAAATTAACCATTTTATTATGACGATGCTTTGCTTGTTGATATTAACAAGTTGTTCTATCAGTAATAAAGGTACTATCGCTATTACTAAGCCCATTCGAACGATTGAAAATATCGGTTCAGAAAAAGAAGGGCAGCTTAAACAAGCAGATATTCCTAAAATTATTGCCATTGCTCGTTTAACTAATGATACCTCTGCCGACGAAGCTGGCGTTATTTTAAGAGCCGTTCTACAAAGCCAACTGTCTAATAAAAACTTTCAGCTGATCCACAGCAAAGAGTATGATTTAAAAAACCCAGATAATAATTTATCTCCCGAGCAGATGGCAAAAATTTTAGGTGCTGATGCAATTTTAACCGGCACAGTTACTGATTTCAAACGTACTTATGCTGGAATATATGCACAGATAAAATTAGGGGTTAAAATTCAGTTAATTTCCAAGGAGGGTAAAGAGCTGTGGCAAGAAGAAAAAAGCATTACTTCGCGTGCTGGCGGCATTTCTACAACACCTTGGGGGTTATTACTCAATGCCGCGTTAGCTGCCTTACACTTAGAGGATAAAAATTTATTTGCTGCCGCCGATGAATTAGGCCGTTCAATTGCAGTATCTTTCCCTGAACCAGTCGGTTATGTAGGTTCACCATTACCTAATTTAGATATGGTGATCCATGATGGCGCAAATAAATGGCTTAAATATGGTGATAAATTAAGCTTAGCGATTAAAGGACAGCAAGGTTTACGTGCAATTGTTGATGTTGAAGGAATTGGTAGTTTTGACTTGAAAGAACAACAACCGGGTTATTATTATGCTGATATTGATGTCGATAAACGTTGGAATGGTGACCAAAAAGTAGTAACCGGAAAATTAGTTGATGCAAGGGGACAAATTACCACGAAATTGAGTACTACAGGGTTGGTTAATTTTGATAATTTAGCGCCAAGTAATGTTACTGATGTTGTAGTTGAATTTGCAACACCCAAAGAAATCAAACTTGCATGGAATAAAGAGCCGCATGAAAAGGTGAGTTATGAAATAACACTCCAATCAGCGCAAAAAACACTCATGATTAAGGCAACGGATAAAAACAGTATTACTTTATCTGGACAATTTCAGCCATTTGAACCATTAAATATAAGTGTTGTTGCCTTAGATAAAGCAAAAAATAAAAGTTTTACGACTAATATTCAAGCAACGGTTTACCCACTTAAGTTATCTCACATAACACAATTAAGCAGTGTGTTAAGTGGACGTTATTCGGGTACATCTTTGTTAAGTAAAAGCAATAGCCCTTATGTTGTTGCTAACAAAGTTGTATTTCCGCAAACATCAACTTTATTGGTTGAACCTGGGGTTGTTATTAAATTTAAGCAAGCTGCCAACATAACCGTTAAAGGGCGGGGGTATTTTTGGGGGCAAAAAAATAAACCTATTTATTTGACTAATGAATCTAAATTAACTCCCAGTAAAAAATTTCTCGTTGTTGACAGTGCTAACACGGTTGAACTCGCTGAAATGATCATAAATGATGCGGGAATTGGACTCGATGTTAAGGCTGGTGAGGTGGTAGCAGACCACTTAACCGTTAAGAATTCTAAATACTCTGCCATTAACATGGGCGGTAATGCCAAAGTTAAATTAATTAATTGTCAATTAAGTGGTAGTTCTACCAGCGCAATAGTGGTTTCAGGGCGTTCACGATTACAACTTTTAAATTGTGTTTTTAGTGAAAATAGTCCTTTTCATATACAAAATGCTTCACCTTTCGCGATCAAAGCTAAAAATGTAACATTTGATAAAAGTGCAGTTAGAGCCGTATTAGGTAAAATTAAGTTGGAAAACTAAATTGAAAAACCAATTGAAAATAAAGGTAACTAAATTATGAAAATCACCCCATTACCGCTCATCATGCTGATCTGTTTGTTTACGTTTACTACACAAGCTAAAGACGGACACTATACTGAATATGTTGGTGCTAGCGGTAAAATAGATTGGACCAATGCTTCTGTTTCTGCCATTGGCTACGGTGTGGCAGCAGCAGGGAAAAACCCTAAAGTTGCACCATTACTCGCTTGCAGGGCTGCAATTGTTGATGCACAAAGGAATTTATTGGAATCTTTTTATGGGGTTAGAGTAACTGCAACCACTTTAGTGAGTAATTATATGTTAACCAGTGATGAGGTTAAATCAAGCGTAGAGGGTACCGTAAAGGGTGCTATTATTAAATCGCGCATTAACCGAGTTGATGGTTCTTGTAAAGTAGAACTACAAGCACCGTTGCGAGGAAAAGCCGCCAATTCAATTTATAAAAACTTGTATAATGCTCAAGCATCAAATTTTAATTTTAAGATGTTTTTCTCTGATTTTATTAGCACAGCTCATGCGGCAAGCTTAACGATACCATTAGCAGATAATAAAAAAGAGTTGCAGCAGCAAATAGATCTGCTTAACCAAAGAGTTTTAACTATTGAAGAATYATTACAGTCGTCAACGATTACAGAACCCAAAAACCTTGAAATATCAGGTATTGTCATCGATGTTAGAGGTAGTCTTTTTATTCCTTCTTTAGACCCTAAAATTCGCAAATCTAGTGGTGAGATCCTCTATCCTAGTGTGAAAAACGCATCACAAATTATTGACCGTGGGCAATTGGTTTCTTTATTCTCTAACGACGTTAACTTTGCTTTAGAACACCCACTAGTTGGTGATAATCCTTTATTAATAAAAGCGCAAAAAACTTGGTCAAACAACCCCACTGAAATAGCTTTATCTGGCGTAGATGCAGAAAAAATGGGTTATTTGGTCGATAATAATAAAATTGAAAATATTGGCGTGATCATAGTGTTGGAGTAGATTGTATTGACATGAAAATTTTGATCTTATGGGATATCTCTAACCGCTTGCGACGTATTATTGTTTCTCAAATAACGACCGTTTTACGAAAACTGTGATTTTATTATTGATTCCTTTAAAAGAATTACTTGCATCTATTCTGWATCTATTAATAAAACTATACTCATAAGTAGGATCTTTAGCATTTAGGCTAAATTAAAAACCTAAAAAAAACAAAAAAAAAGAGTGCATCCGAGCTCTGTTTATGATCTTATTGTTTCGTCAAAAAATAACAAGAAAAACAAAACTCGGATCACATGAAAATAACCTCTCTATCAGAAAAAATCAACACTATTTTTAATGCGAAGCAATTATTAGCCTCCGCTAGAGCAACTAAATTATTACAGCGTGCTCGCCAAACAAATCCTCTTCAGCTAGTGCTGGCTTTCATTGAAACACTTGGCTGTCAATCTAAAGCGAACATTGCTGATATTCATCGTAAATATCAGGCGCTAAGCGGTATGCCCATTCATTACAAACCTTTTCACAACCAAATTAAGAAAGAAGCTTGTACGCATTTTTTTAAACAATTATTTGAACATGCATTGAAAACATGGATCACGCGATCACTAAAATTAACGACTTTATCTTCGGGACAACATTTTCCTTTTGAGCGAGTCTTATTACATGATGGCAGCTCGTTTGCCATTCACTCCGGCCTTAAAACAACGTTTCCTGGTCGCTTTACTAAACACTCTCCGGCGGCGGTTGAAGTTCATGTCACCATGGATTTGTTAACGGGTTCAATTGAACACTTTGCTTTAACTGCTGACACAATAAGCGAACGACTTCATTCACCAAAAGCAGATACACTGAATAAAACACTAACATTAGAAGATGCGGGGTATTTTGACCGTGCCAGAATAAAGAAAATAGCGGAAAATAAGGGGTTTATTATTACCCAAGCGGCGTGCAGTATAAATCCAGTGATCAAAGCAGCCTTTGATCATGATGGTAATGAATTATCTCATTTGTCAGGGAAAAAATTAAAGCAACTCAAACTCAAAGCTAAGAACAAGCCGATGGATTTAACAGTACGGTGGCCTAATTATGATATGGATTATCGCGTCATAGCATTTTGGTACAAAAAGAAGAAACGTATTGGCTATTTAGTGACAAACCTTCCTCGAATGACGGTGCCAGCTGCCGACATTGTTGAACTTTATCGTTTAAGATGGCAGATAGAATTGCTATTTAAAGAATTAAAATCTTACTGCAATTTAAAAAAATTCAGCACCGAAAACCCCAATATAGTGAAAACATTAATTTACGCGAGTTTTATAACGGCATTACTCAAACGACTGCTTGCCCATAGCACCGAACGGCTAAAATTACTTTGGATCTCCAGCCATAAAACAGCGAGAGCGGCATCAGATTGGCTCAAGTTATTGATCAACGGAATTGTTAGACAACAATCAATGCCAGACATTTTAGGAGAGGTAACCAATATCATTGGTCGACTTTGCCAGCGAGCACACCCCAAACGAGATTTAAAGCATGGTTTGTATCAATTTGGCGTGTTGCCAGTGGCTGATATTTGTACGATCGCTTGATTATTGAGCTTAAGAACTAACTTATGAAACTATACTAAGTTTCTGCTAAGTTTCGTTAAGTATCATGCTAATTATCTGTATAATATATAAATATACATGCCTATGCAGATCACTCAGGTATTTAATGTATTCGTCATCTTCGAGACGTTTTTATCGAAGATCTTGTGCTTTTTGAGCTAGATTCTCGCTTAAAAGACTGCGAGAATGACGATTCTGAGCCAAGTGCATAGGCATGTAAATATATTGGTTTATTTATGATGAAGACTAAAGAGTAATTTTATGGGGATCCCTTTACATTCTAAAGTTCGTAGGATGGTACGAAGTACTATAAATCTATTATTGGTAAAGTTTTCTAAAAAAGATATCAACTTACAAAAAATATCAACAGATAACATACACAGAATTTTGATTATAAGAATTAATTACCGAATAGGTAATATTATTTTTTTAACGCCATTAATTAATGCTATAACTCAAAAAATACCACATGCAAAAATAGATATATTAATAGGCGCAAAATTTATAGCACCTATTTTACAACCCATGAATAATGTAAATATTGTTTATGATGTGCCGCGAAAATTACTAAAAAACCCTTTCCAATTAATTAGCAAAGTAAAAGAAATAAATAGCAATAATTATGACTTGGTTATATCGCCGATTAGATCTTCTGGTAGTGCCAATATATCAACCATGCTTATTAAGGCTAGATATAAATTAGGTTTTTATAGTGAAAATATATGGAGTGCCGCCAATGTGGTTGTGCCATATCCAAAAAAAATAAGGCATGAAGCATTAAAACCATTAGCATTATTGCAAGCATTTGAAGATGATAATAAATGTTTTTCCAATGAATTAGATATAAATTTGTCAGAAGATGAAAAGTTAAAAGGTAATAAATCCCTTGATGAGTTATTTAACAAAAATAACATTATCCGAAATAATAGTACTGTCATTGGAATATTTAGAGACGCTCGACATGAGAAAAAAATCAAGAATGAATGGTGGAAACTTTTTATAGAACATATTTTAATTCAAGATCCTAGTATCATTATTATAGATATTCTCGCTCCAAATGACTCAGAAATCATTCATCAAAAGTCGCTATCAGTATCATTTCAAAACCTACGAGATCTTGGTTGTTTTATGTCGTCGCTAAACTTCTTTATTTGTGCTGATACGGGCCCTATGCATTTAGCCTCTGCTTCGGGTGTACCTGTTATAGCGTTATTTAATGCAACTTCTGCAGATATATATGGACCTTTAGGTACGTATGACCGAGATATTAATATACTTGGCCTCTCCATTTTAGAGGTAGTTGAACAAACATTTTTAAACATAAAAGATATAAATTATCAACAATAGAAATTTAAGAGGAAAAACAATGATCGTTGTTACAGGTGCTGCTGGCTTTATCGGTTGCAATATTGTCAAAGCCTTAAATAAATTGGGATATTTTAATATTTTAGCGGTAGATGATTTGTCTGATGGGCATAAAATGATTAATCTAGCTGATTGTAAAATTGCCGATTATTTGGATAAAGATGATTTTTTGGATCTCATTTGTACAAATCAATTAACGTATCAAATATCGGTAATATTTCATCAAGGAGCCTGTTCAACAACAACTGAATGGGATGGTAAATTTATGATGAAAAATAATTTCGAGTATTCAAAAAAGCTAGTTGGTTATTGCCAGCAGAATAATATTCAGTTTATTTATGCATCATCAGCCTCTGTATATGGTGGTAGTGATCAATTTTATGAATCATTTGAAGTTGAAAAACCTTTAAATGTATATGCTTATTCAAAGTTTTTGTTTGATCAATATATTCGTAACATTTCAGCTCCCTTGGCTCAAATTGTTGGGCTTAGGTATTTTAATGTTTATGGTCCTCATGAGCAGCACAAACAATCAATGGCAAGTGTTGCTTTTCACTTTAATAATCAAGTAGTCAATACAGGCATTTGTAATTTATTTGAAGGGGATGATCAATATAAAAATGGTGAACAACTGAGAGACTTTGTTTATGTTGAAGATGTGGTTAAAGTAAACCTTTGGTTTTGGAAAAATAAAAGTATTTCAGGCATTTATAATTGTGGCAGTGGACGTGCCCAAAGTTTTAATGATGTTGCCAATGCGGTCATAAATTACCATGGTCAAGGTAAAATTAACTATATTCCTTTTCCTGAAAATTTAAAGGGGGCATATCAAAGCTTTACGCAAGCTAATCTTGAAAATTTAAGAAATGCAGGCTACACCGCAGAATTTAAAACAGTTGAACAAGCAGTTCCTGAATATTTAACGCAATTAAATTAAATATTTAGGGAGTAAATGAAAAATATCATTTGAACTTCTAACGTTACTAGGTGCTATCACTGCTAGAATTTCAACTCGTCAGCATTAAGTACATAAGCATGTAAAAAAACATGTTTAAGGAAATTAACGTGAACGCCCCCAATATTGACCTTCCTGATAACAAACCTTTTCAACGTATTCTTAATAATTTAGGCTTTCTGATTAAAGGTCGCGGTATTGCCGCCATTATGTCGTTTGGAAGTACTTTATTAATGGCTAGAGTCTTAGAGCCAGAAAATTTTGGTAAGGTTATTCTGATCCTTGCATACATATTGTTAATACGTGGACTTTTTGATTTTCAGTTATCTGAATCTATTATACGTTTTGGTGTAAAGGCTGAGAAAGAAGGAGATACCAATAGACTAAGAAGACTCATTAATATTTGTTGGCGTATTGATCTGATTGTCGCTATTGTGGCTACCATAATAGGCGGACTTTTTGCATCTATTACAGGATATTTTTTAAATTGGACATATCATGATGTTCTTATGTTACAAGGGTATAGCTTAGTTTTATTATCAACGGGTAATGGTACTTCGACCGGAATTCTAAGGTTTTTAGATAGGTTTGATCTTTTAGGAAAAATAATGACTATTGGGTCATTTATCAGGTTCATCGGCGTTACTGTTTTATGGTGGTTTAATGCCGAGGTAGAGATGTTTCTAGTTATTATTGCTGTCGCTTATATCACTGAAAATTTTTCAATGATTTGGTTTGGTTGGCGAGAATATAAAAATAAAATTGGTGAAATTCCTCTTGTTAAAGGGAAAAAAACGGGTAATTTTAGGGTTAAAGAATTTGAAGGGCTGCGTGCGTTTCTATGGATAAACTACTGGCAATCAAATCTTGATATAACTCCTAAGCATCTTGTTGTTATGTTAGCTGGGTATTTATTAGGGGCTTCTGAAGCTGGACTTTTAAGATTGGCCCGTGAACTCTCAAGTTTATTAACTCATCCTGCGAACCTATTAAGGCAAGTATTATTTATTGATCTGTCGAGAATATCCCATCAAGAAAATTCTGATCTTAAATTAGTAACTTATCGTACCGCTTTGGGAGGAGGTCTAGTAGGTTTTTTCTTTGTATTGATCAGTTGGTTTTTTGGAAATGATTTTTTATATTTGTCAGTAGGTCAAGAATATGTTGCTGCAGCACCATTACTAACATTGCTATTGCTGGCTGCGACTTTCGACCTAGTTGCAGCATCACTACGTTCTGCTGCATATGCTATTGGATATGCTTCAAAAGTGTTACGTGTGTATATTATATCGACAATTATCTATATTAGTTGCTTTGCTGGGTTTACTTCGTGGTTTGGACTCGTAGGAGCTGGTTTTGCTGCTTGTGCATCAACAATATTTCCAACAATAATGATGTTTATGATCATAAAGAAAAGCAAATTAACCGTAAGTAAAACTACTGCGAACATAACCGAATAATTATCGTTAATAGCGTCATAATATGCCATTTATAATTTTGGGGTTAGCAAATGCCAGCTTGTTCTAACCGATGAATAATACGCTCACCTGATTTGCAAAAAAGCTGTTTACTATACAATGATAACACCTTGGCTCGCGCCGCTTTTCCCATTTTAGCTAATTGTTCTGGTTTTGCTACAGCTGCTGTTAATGCGTTAGCCAGGGCTTCTGCGTTGTTGGGCGGAACTAACCAGCCATTTACCCCTGATTCTATCGTGTAGGGTATTTGTCCTACTGAGGTAGATATTATGGGTAAACTTGCTTGCATAGCTTCATGCACTGAAATACAAAATCCTTCAAGATTAGAACATTGTAAGTATAAATGTAGGCTGGCTAAAAAATTTTGAGGATCTTCAGTGAAACCAATGAATTGTAATTCTTTACATCCGGCTTGCTGAGCTTTTTTTGTTAGGCTTTTATGAAGTTTACCGTCGCCGGCAACAATAATTTCAAATTTTATCTTTGATGTATTACAACGTTTTTTTAAAATAACGAGCGCTTTTATGAGTTGATCATAAGACTTTTGAGGGTTTAAACGTCCAAGGCTTCCAATCCTAAAAATTTGACCCTGTTTCCAAGCTTTTGCTTGTGGCGCATCAGGATTTGCTGCAAATAATGGCCAAGTAGCCATACGCTCAGTTGGTACTTTAAATCGTTTAGCGGTAAGATTTGATACAATGTCCGAGTCACCTATCCACATTACTGGTTGTTTGCGTAAACAGTAAAATAATATTTGTCTGCTTAGTTTTAAATAAGCGTTGTGCTGCCAGCAGACTACTGGTATTGAATATTTTCCCCCAAGGAATATTCCCAAAATGCTAGCACGAGCAACTGATGTCCATATTAATGTTGGCTCGTAATTAATTATTTCTTGCTCTAACCATTTATAAGCATTCCAATGATCATAATCGCCACCTTCTCGAATATTTATGGGCAATCCATCCTCTAGAATGCTCGGTAGTGCTCTACCATCACGTCGAGTAAGAGCAAAAATTTTAACTTCTGCACCACTATTGCGTAGTACTCGAGTTACAGCAGGTATTGGCAGTTGTGCGCCACCACCTTCTAACGAACTAGTTATATAAGCAATTTTCATTTTATGAGCTAACTTCTTTTTTCTCTATACAGATTAAAATAATTAATTGTTTATTTATGATTTTAGTCGATTGTTGATTGAGGAAACTTAGTCTACTTTTGTATCTGATATTTATGAATAAGTGCATCTAACTTAAGTCTTATTTCTAGAGGTATTTCAAATAAATCCTTGTGGTAATTTTGAGTCTGATTGAATTTTTTTGCTATAAGTTCATCATGTAAGCTTCCCATCATTCCATTGAGCGTGCTTAAGTATTCAGTAATGTTAGTATGGTATTGTGAAGGATATAAATTTTTCAAATTGTCATAAAAGGCAACTTGTCGACCGATGACTTTTCTCATATCATGAAATTTTTTAGCGGTAACTTTTTTTGCTAAAAGATTAATGCGAATAAAATTAATTTCTTGATTAATAAAGTTATTAAACTCTATACTATCAGTTGATTCAAATGAATCAATATTTTTTACAATGATTGAATATAACCATTTTTGTGAGCAACATTTTAAAAAGTATGATGTACAAATAATCCACTTTTTTTGTTTGTTTTTAATTACATCTTGAAGATGACCCATAATAATGATCAAGCCATGAAACAATAAAGGTACTTGATGTTTTTTTGATAACATAACAAAGGCAAAGCGTAAATGTTTAAAGACTGCTCTGATATTTTTTAAACGTTGCTGATCTTCTAAATTAAGTTCCCCAGACTGACATACTTTACTCAACAGCTTGTTAAAAACCTCTCTTTTTACGTCTAATTGCCATAACCGTAAGCAAAGATTGAAACATTCAGATATTTGCTGTTGTGAGTAATCAAGATGAACTTTATCTGGTAAAACAGCCTCTGGATAAATATCATCATGAATTAATATGTCTTCAAAAAGTGCATGGCATAGTTCATCACTATATAATGAATTATTGTTTTTTTGTTTTGCTTTCATCTACAACTTGCGCGACTAAACTTATCTATTCATCTATGTTTTTGAAAATGCATAGTAAATAAAACAAGCGTTGTGCAAACCTTAAAAATATTAATATTGTTTAACTAAATTAACAGACCAAACTTAGATAAAACTTAACCAAAGTTTTTATGTTGTGCGGTGGTGTTTTTAATATATGTTTGAGTATTTCCCTTAAATATTTAGTGTTAACAGTTGGTTGCTTAAAAGGAAAAAGTACGGTTTTGATAGTTAGCAACTGTAAAGATAAGCAAAAAAACTTTTTGGGCTAGAGGGGGTATTCATGGTCGGACTTGATGAAAAATGATGTTAGTAGAGAATAGCTGAAATTTTGAATTTAACGCGCCTTGTGTGCTTACTTCAGCTCTTTTAGGGCGTCATCAAATGACCTCCGGCTCTGCCGGAGGTCATTTGACAATATATAAAAAAAGCAAGTTATTGTCTGTGTTTTTTAAAAAACGACCATTTCGATTATTTTGCTAAATGTGCTTTAGTGATTTTTAATACTTTTAAGGTATTAGTAGCCCCAACGGTTTCCATTAAATCACCGTGCGTAAAAATTACCGTGTCGTTAACTTTTAATTTAGCGGTTTTTAACACTTCTTTTAATACCAACTCTATTAATTTTGCATAATCAGAATGCGTTGAATCAAAGAAAACAGGGTAAACACCACGATAAATAGCGGTTTTATTCAGTGTTTTTTGATGACGCGATAACGAATAAATAGGTAAACCTGAAGTAATACGCGACATTATTTTACTGGTGTGGCCAGATTCAGTTAAAGCGATAATTGCTTTAACGCTATCTAGATGATTCGCGGCATACATTGCTGAAAGTGCAATTGTTTCAGATATTTCTGAAAACACCATTTCAATACGATGATTAGAGGTATTAACTGAACGGTGCTTTTCTGCACCGATACAAACTTCAGCCATTGCTTTTACAGTTTCAACCGGATATTTACCCGCCGCAGTTTCAGCACTCAACATTACTGCATCTGTACCGTCTAACACAGCATTAGCAACATCCATAACCTCTGCACGCGTTGGCATCGGTTGTTCGATCATGGTTTCCATCATTTGAGTTGCCGTAATAACAATGCGGTTTAATTGACGACAACGAGCAATAATATGTTTTTGATGTCCTAATAGCGCGGCATCACCGACTTCAACACCTAAATCACCACGGGCAACCATACAAACGTCAGAAGCGAGGATGATTTCATCAAGCACTTTTCTATCATTTACTGCTTCAGCACGTTCAATTTTAGCTACTAAGCGAGCATTACAGCCAGCTTCTTGTGCTAATAAACGCGCTTCGCGCATATCGCTAGCATCACGCGGAAAAGAAACGGCTAAAAAGTCGACACCAATTTTAGCGGCAGTTTTAATATCTGCTTTATCTTTGTCGGTTAACGCAGGAGCGGTTAAACCACCACCTTGACGATTAATACCTTTGTTGTTTGATAATGGGCCGCCAACCGTAACTTCGGTAAATACCGAACTACCTTTAGTTTCTAATACCCGTAATTGCACGCGACCATCGTCGAGTAGTAAAACATCACCAGCGTAAACATCATTAGGTAATTCTTTGTAATCTATGCCCACTCTTTCTTGGCAACCTTCGCCTTTCGCTAAATTTGCATCTAGTTCAAATTTCTCACCAATGACTAAACGAATAGGACCATTTTTAAAGGTGGAAACACGAATTTTAGGTCCTTGTAGATCACCTAAAATACCCACGTAAATACCTAATTCTTTTGATATCTCACGCACTAGATTGGCACGGTCTATATGGTCTTGAGCACAACCATGAGAAAAGTTTAGCCGTACTACGTTAACACCCGCAGCCAAAACATCTTTTAATATACTTCTATCATCAGTTGCCGGCCCTAAGGTGGCAACTATTTTGGTTCTTCTAGGCATGAATATCCTTAAATTTTAAATGTTGTGATTAGTCGTTCTTACGTTCAAAACGTGAGCTACGTAAGCTATCTTTTACTTTCTTCAGATTATCTCTAAATTTTGAGCCTCGGCGTAAGGTAAAGCCGGTGGCTAATATATCTATTAGTACTAACTGGGCTATTCTTGAAGACATTGGCATATATAAATCAGTGTCTTCTGAAACATCTATTGATAATACAATGTGGCATTCTTTTGCTAGCGGAGTACCTTTTTGAGTAATACCAATAACCGTGGCATCATTTTCTTTAGCTAAATGAGCAACTTCAACTAATGATTTGGTTCTACCAGTATGCGAAATAACAATTACTACATCACCTTGGTTGCTATTAATAGCACTCATTCGTTGCATTAAGATGTCATCAAAATAAACTACGGGGACGTTGAAACGAAAAAACTTATTTTGAGCATCATGAGCAACAACCGCAGATGCGCCTAGACCAAAAAAAGAAATTTTATTGGCTTGTGTTAACAAATCAACCGTGCGGTTGATCGTTTGAGTCGATAAACTTTTACGGGCTAAATCAAGATTAGCCATGGTAGATTCAAAAATTTTATTGGTATACTCTTCCGCATTGTCATTTTCATCAACATTGCGGTTAACATAGGGTGTTCCTGTTGCTAAACTTTGCGCTAAATGTAGTTTGAAATCTGGGTAGCCTTTGGTGTCTAGTCGGCGACAGAAGCGATTCACTGTGGGCTCGCTGATATTTGCTTGTTTTGCTAATGCGGCGATACTGGCGTGGATCACCGTACTTGGAGAAGATAAAATAACCTCTGCAACTTTACGTTCTGATTTACTAAATGTGTCTATTTCATTGGTGATCTTTTCTAATATATTCATTTATACGATCCCACAACCTTAGTTAATTGTAATAATTTTTCTGCTCTAAGAACAAAATTTATGAAATTTTATTTCATATTTAACGCTAATATAAATCATTTTGATGAAAGCTTGCAAATATTTCGTAAATAAACATCAATTTTTATCCTGTTCATCTGTAAAATCACTGAATTTAAATTGAAATGTAATAAAATTACAAAAAGTTCTTTACTGATAGCGCAATGCAAGCTAAATTAGTCTAAAATGTAGTTTAGTTACACAATAAGAATTCACCTCGGACCCTTAGTATGAATAAATTAGATTGTCAGTCGGCTAGCGACATTATTATTTTTGGCGCTGCTGGAGATTTATCCCGCAGAAAACTATTACCCGCATTATATCAATTAGAATTGTCGGGTTTGTTACATCAAGACAGCCGTATTATAGGTGTAGCGCGTAGTGACTTTGATAATAATTCTTTTGTTGAATTAGCGGTTAAAAACTTAAAGACATTTATTAGTGAAACGTTAGATGAACAAGTACTAGCGAAGTTTGTTGCCCGCTTGGTTTATCAAAAATTAGATTTTTCTAGTACTGATGGTTTTAAAGCGTTGGCAAAAACATTAGCGCAGGGCAATGACACTCGCGTTTATTATTTTTCTACGCCACCTGCTGTTTATGGTGCCATTTGTGATGGTTTAGATGCAGCTAAATTGATCACTGCAAATGACCGCGTAGTGATGGAAAAACCTATTGGTCATTGTTTAGAGTCTTCAAAAGTGATCAACGATCAAGTTTCACGCTTTTTTAATGAAAGCCAAATCTATCGCATTGATCATTATTTAGGCAAAGAAACCGTTCTTAATTTATTAGTACTGCGCTTTGCGAACTCTTTGTTTACCAGTAATTGGGATCATAATTGTATTGATCATGTGCAAATTACGATTGCAGAAAGTGTTGGCATAGAAGGGCGCTGGGGTTTTTATGACGATGCGGGTCAAATGCGAGATATGATGCAAAACCATTTATTGCAAATATTATCTTTAGTAGCGATGGAGCCGCCAGCCGATTTAAGTGCAGATAGTATTCGTGATGAAAAACTTAAAGTATTAAAAGCATTACGCCCCATTAATCGTAGTAACGTTAAAGAAAAAACGGTTAGAGGTCAGTATGCTGATGGTTTTCTTAAAGGTCATGCGGTACCAGGGTATCTTCAAGAAGAAGGTGCTAATGAAAACAGTAAAACAGAAACATTTGTTGCCATAAAAGCTGAAATTGATAACTGGCGTTGGGCTGGTGTTCCCTTTTATTTGCGTACTGGTAAACGTATGGCGCAAAAACACAGTGAGATCGCCATTCACTTTAAAGAGCAGCCGCATAATATTTTTAGTGACAGTTACACCGAGCTACCGGCCAATAAACTAACCATTCGTTTGCAACCTGATGAAGGAATGGAGTTACAAGTGATGAATAAGATCCCTGGGATCGCATCACAAATGAATATTCAAGAAAATAAATTAGATTTAAGTTTTTCAAAAGCTTATGCAGATACGCGAGTCGTTGATGCCTATGAACGCCTAATGCTAGAAGTGTTAAATGGTAATCAATCGTTATTTGTTCGTCGCGATGAAGTAGAGCAAGCATGGCATTGGGTAGACAGTATTATTGAAGCTTGGCAAACCAGTAATGACAAACCAAAACCTTATGCCGCAGGTTCTTGGGGGCCAGTTTCCTCAATTTCTTTAATTGCACGTGACGATCGCCAGTGGGATGAATAATGTTTACCTTAAATAAATTTGCTGATCGTAGTGAGCTTGACCAAGTATTTGCCGATCAAATAGCAAAAATTCTTATCAATGCTATAGAAATAAACGGTAAAGCGAGTATTGCAGTTTCTGGCGGCTCAACACCTAAAGGTTTTTTTCAAGCTTTATCTCAACAAGCATTAGCTTGGGATAAAGTAACGGTAACACTTGCGGATGAGCGTTGGGTTGATGAAAACAGCGAGGCGAGTAATACCCGCTTAGTTAAAAACCATTTATTACAAAACAACGCTGCAGCAGCACATTTTTTTGATTTGAAAATTAGCGATAATCTTGATGAACAAACACTTTATCAATTAAAATCGCAAGCAAAAGAACAAATATTACCTTTCGATGTGCTTATTYTAGGTATGGGAGAAGACGGACATACTGCATCTTTGTTCCCATGTAGTGATGAAATAGAACAAGCATTATCTTTGCAAAATAACGCTGAGCTGATGAGTGTTCAGCCCAAAACAGCTCCACATCAACGCATCACTTTTACGTTAGCAAGCTTATTGAAAGCTAAGCATATTTATTTACATCTTTGTGGTGAAAGTAAACAAAAAGTATTACAACAAGCATTAGCTGCTGATGATGTCTTTATGATGCCAATTCGAGCATTTTTACATCACAAGCGTGTTGACACACAAATTATGTATGCTGATTAATGAACTTTTTATTTAAAAATTAGTTAGTAAGAGGCACTTAATTAAGAGATTCGTTATCAAGAAATTTTTTATTAAGAGAGCAGTATTAAGAGATTAGTTATGAAAACTGAAATATTACAAATCACCCAGCGTATTATTGAACGTAGTAAAACTACGCGGAAAATCTATTTAGCCAAAATAGCGGCGGCAAAGTCAGCTACTGTACATAGATCAAGTTTATCTTGTGGTAATTTAGCTCACGGGGTAGCTGCTTGCGGTCAAAGTGACAAACAAAAACTACGTGGTTTAAATCATACTGATATTGCCATTATTTCATCCTATAACGATATGTTAAGTGCGCATCAGCCTTATCAAACTTATCCTGATATTATTAAAGCAGCAGTAAGCGATGCTGGTGGTGTTGCGCAGTTTGCTGGTGGTGTTCCGGCTATGTGCGACGGTGTTACCCAAGGTCAACCGGGTATGGATTTAAGCTTAATGAGCCGTGATGTTATTGCTATGGCAACCGCCGTTGGTTTATCGCATAACATGTTTGACGGTTCATTAATGCTAGGTATTTGCGACAAAATAGTACCGGGATTAATGATCGGTAGTTTAACTTTTGGTCATTTACCCACGGTGTTTATTCCTGCAGGACCAATGCCCTCAGGTATTCCTAACAAAGAAAAAGCTCGTGTTCGCCAACAATTTGCTAAAGGTGAAGTGGATGAAGAAGCTTTATTTAAAGCTGAATCTGCCTCTTATCATAGTGCGGGCACTTGTACATTCTTTGGAACCGCAAACTCTAATCAATTAGTTATTGAAATTATGGGTTTACATTTACCCGGTGCTTCATTTGTTGCGCCAAACACGCCGTTACGAGAGCAATTAACTAGAGCGGCAGCGCGTCAAGTTACCCGTTTAACTGAACAAGCGGGTAATTATAAACCGGTAGGTAAAATGATTGATGAACGCTCAATTGTTAATGCCATTGTTGCACTATTAGCAACAGGCGGTTCAACCAATTTAACCATGCACATTATCGCTTTTGCACGCGCGGCTGGCATTATTGTTAATTTTCAAGATTTTAATGATCTATCTAACGCAGTGCCGTTATTAACTAAAATTTATCCTAATGGCCAAGCTGATATTAACCACTTTCAACAAGCGGGTGGTATGGCACTATTGTTTAAAGAATTAATTAAAGCGGGTTTAGTTCATCAAGACGTTGAAACTATTTGCGGTCAAGGCTTAGAGGCTTATACCAAACAGCCGGTGTTAAATGAACAAGGTGAAGTTATTTGGGTTGATAGTGTTGATGTTTCTGGCGATAGCGAAGTGATCACCACGGCTGAAAAACCATTTAAAGCAGACGGCGGTTTAAAAGTATTAAAAGGTAATTTAGGTGTATCGGTATTAAAAACATCTTCATTGCGTGCAGGTAGTTTTGTTATTAAAGCACCCGCAGTAGTATTTGAAGATCAACATGAATTACAAACTGCCTTTGATAAGGGGGAACTTGAAAAAGACTTTGTCGCCGTTGTTCGTTTTCAAGGACCAAAAGCGCGTGGTATGCCAGAATTGCATAAATTAACGCCGCCGCTTGGCGTGCTACAAGATAAAGGCTTTAAAGTAGCATTAGTTACCGATGGTAGAATGTCTGGCGCATCAGGTAAAGTGCCTGCCGCAATTCATTTGTGTCCTGAAGCATTAGATGGTGGCTTAATTGCGAAAGTAAAAACTGGCGATATGATCCTTGTTGATGGTGTAAGTGGCGAATTAACCTTGTTAGTTTCTGAGCAAGAGTTAGCGCAACGCAGTATCGCAAAATTTCAAGTAAATGGTCACCATCAAGGTATGGGACGTGAATTATTCGGCTTTATGCGCAAAAATTTAAGTACCGCTGAAACGGGTGCTTGTTCGCTTTTTGAAGAACTAAATACTGAATCAAATGCTGGGTAAGGGCAAAATTAATGACGACGTTAATAAAGAACCCAATTAACTTTGTTGCCGATATTGGTGGCACTAATATTCGTTTGGCGCAACTTAACCAAGATGAGCAGCTTGATCATATTGAAAGTTATCAATGTCGTGATTTTGATTCGTTAGCTGCGGTTATTAAACAATATTTATCAGAAAAAAATATTACCGATAAAACACTCAACGCCTGTTTAGCTATTGCTTGTCCTGTAGAAAATGATCAAGTGTTCATGACTAACATGTCGTGGAGTTTTTCAAAAAAAGCGCTTAAAGCTGAATTAAAGTTAAATAATTTATGGCTGATTAATGATTATACTGCGATAGCTCACGCTATTCCGCAATTAACCAGTAAACAAAAAATGCAAGTTGGTGGTGGTAATGCTATTGCGAAAAAGCCAATAGCGGTTTGTGGCCCCGGTACAGGTTTAGGTGTGGCTAACTTAGTTAATGTAAATAATCATTGGGTGTGCTTAAGCGGTGAGGGCGGTCACACTGATTTTGCTCCTGTAAACCTTGAACAAGTAGCAATATTGCAGTTTCTTTTTACTAAATATCATCATGTTTCTTATGAGCAGCTGCTCTCTGGGCTTGGCTTAGAACAAATATACCAAGCAATAATTCAGAACAACCAACTTGATGAATGTAAATTAACAGCGGCAGAAATTTCACAAAAAGCTATTGACGGCAGCTGTAAATATTGTTTGTTAGCGTTAGAACATTTTTGCAAAATACTAGGCAGTTTTGCTGGTAATTTAGCCTTAACTGGCGGTAGTTTTGGCGGTGTTTACATTGCTGGTGGCATAGTACCAAGATTTATCGACTTTTTTAAAGAAAGTGGTTTTAGAAAATGTTTTGAACAAAAAGGACGTTTTTCTGATTATAACCAAAATATACCGACGTTTGTGATCACTGAATCGCAACCCGGCATGTTGGGCGCTGCTGCCTATCTTTGCCAACAATTATTAATACTGAAATCAATTACATAAACCGATTTCGTGAACCAATTTAGTAACAAAAAAGTAATAGACGAGGATTTATGAGCTTATCTAACCAATCAATCAATCAGCTAACGAACCAATGGCAAATATCACCTAAAGTTTTGTTTTCCATGGGGAAAATTGTTCCTGTGTTAGTTATAAAGGATATTGCAGATGCACTGCCTATTGCTGAAGCTATTTTACAATCGGGTCTTAAAGTGCTTGAAGTAACGCTACGAACACCTTCGGCTTTAGCGGTCATTAAAGAAATAGCAACCCATTTGCCGCAAGCCATTATCGGTGCAGGCACAGTAACCAATGCAGATATGCTGCAACGTTCACGTGAAGCAGGTGCGCAATTTGCTATAAGCCCAGGGCTAACTAAAGATTTACTACAAGCGGGTCAAGCGGGGGATATTGCTCTTATTCCTGGGATTTCATCTATTTCTGAATTAATGGATGGTATTGATTATGGCTATGATCATTTAAAATTTTTTCCCGCTGAAGCTTCAGGCGGTGTAAAAGCGATAAAATCAATTGGTGGTCCATTTCCTGATATTAAATTTTGTCCAACCGGTGGTATTAATATTAATAATATTAACGATTACTTAGCCTTACCTAATGTCGCTTGTTGTGGTGGTTCGTGGTTAGTGACGGATGAAATAGTAAAAAATAAAGATTGGAGCGCTATTACTAAGTTATGTAATGAAGCTATCGCCCAAACTAAATAAACTAAATTTTAAAATCAGTAGTTTTTCCTAAAAAACCAAACTGTTACGCTTGGTTTTTAGTTACTATCATTAAAAACAAAAACAAAAACAACAGTTAATTTTATGTTGCAAAGTGGCGTTTGTAGCGGTATTTTATACGGCTAGCATCACAACACTTTTCTATTTAAAGGAATAAAATGAATTTAAACCCCTTTTTACTTTTATGTTTAACGTTTACTGTTTTTGGCTGTGTTAGCACGCCAAAACAATATTTAACGCAAGCGCCAATAGAAATTAAAGCAGAGCAATTAAATCAATATTGGCAAGTGAGCCAACAAAGTAGCCATTTTAATATCAATGCTAATTTCAAAACAACCTCAGAAAAAGGTGAGATACAAATTCGTTATTTAATTGACTCTAATGGCAATGTTTTTGAACCTAAAATTATTAAATCAATTCCTGTGGGTGTTTTTGACAAGGCTGGTTTAAAGGCTTTTGCTAAAATGCATTTTGTAAAAGCAATAAACAATCCTGATGCTATCCCTGTTTATTATACGATGACAATTAACTTTGGCTGATTTTTAATAAAAACATACTAAAAGGAAGCTAAATGAAAACTTTATTATCAACCGCATTTTTAACTGTATTGCTAGCAACAACGTTATTTAGTCAAAACACTTACGCTAATAAAAAAGTATTTGCCGATGTACAACTTAATAAAATACAACCACAGCAAAGTCTTTGGCGTAATAAAGTAGGGCAAAAAATTTTATACCCGATAGAATTTGCTCGTGCCCATCTAAAAGGTTGTGCAGTGGTTAGTTTTGATATTTCTGTAGCCGGTAAAGTCAAAAATATTAAAGTAATAAATACTTCGTCTAAAAAATTGGCTAAAGCTACAACTAAGTTAGTCAAAAAATGGCGTTGGCAACTTGCTAATAAAACAGCTACAGCACAACAAGAGCAACGGCTATTAAGATTTGATTTTTGTTTAGGTGATATTTCACAAGCTGAAACAGAGCAGTTTTGTAAACAACAAGTACTGCATACTTGTAGTTGATTTTATTGTTGAACTCTTGCTGCTAAATTAAAGCCCAATACCCGTTATAAAATCAAAAAACCAGCGAACAATCGCTGGTTTTTGTGATTTAAGGTAAGTTGTTTTAATACAATGGTGATCAATATAGCTATTATGCCGATTTCAGCAAAGGCTCAGGCTTTTTTGCTTCGTTGTCATAAGCCATAATAAAACTTGCTAAATCAAGTACCTTATTAGAATAACCAATTTCATTGTCGTACCAAGAAACCACTTTTACAAAAGTGTCTGTTAGGGCAATGCCAGCAGTGGCATCAAAAACAGAGGTACACGTTTCACCAACAAAATCGTTAGACACTACTGCATCTTCGGTATAACCTAAAATACCTTTAAGCTTACCTTGGGAAGCTTTTTTCATCGCTTGGCAAATTTCTTTATAACTAGCTGGTTTTTCAAGATTAACCGTTAAATCAACCACTGATACATCTGGGGTTGGCACACGAAATGCCATACCGGTTAATTTACCATTTAACGCGGGAATAACTTTACCCACTGCTTTTGCTGCGCCAGTAGAAGAGGGGATTATGTTTTGTGCTGCACCACGACCACCACGCCAATCTTTAGTAGAAGGTGCATCAACTGTTTTTTGTGTTGCTGTAGTGGCATGAACTGTGGTCATTAAGCCATCTTTTATGCCCCAATTATCATTAAGTATTTTCGCTATTGGCGCTAAACAATTGGTAGTACATGAAGCATTTGAAACAATGTCTTGTCCTTGATATTCATCATTATTAACACCACAAACAAACATAGGCGTGTCATCTTTAGAGGGAGCCGAAAGCACAACTTTTTTGGCGCCTGCCTTAATGTGTTTACGCGCAGTTTCGTCAGTTAAAAATAAACCGGTTGATTCAACCACTACATCAGTATTGATTTCGTCCCATTTTAAATTTTCAGGATCGCGCTCTGCTGTTACACGCACCACTTTATCGTTAACAATAAGCTGTCCATCAATTACCTCAACACTGCCTTTGAAACGACCGTGGGTAGAATCGTATTTAAGCATGTATGCCATGTAATCAATGTCCATTAAGTCATTAATACCAACAACTTCTATATCATTACGCTCTGCAGCAGCACGAAAAACGAAACGGCCTATACGACCAAAGCCGTTAATTCCTATTTTAATAGTCATGGGAGTACCTTATTAGCTAAAAACACTATAACAAATCATATAAAAAACTTATGTTGTAAAATTACACCAAAACCACAAAATATCAAGTTATTTATGTAATTTTAATCCATTTGTGTATTTTAAATCACAAAAACACTATTTTTTATCCGAATGTAACGATATAGAACGAATATTTTTTAGAAAAGTTACAAGCAATGTTAAAAATGTCGTGATAAAATAACTATACGCATCTGTTATTTTTCGTTTTAACGTGAGTAACTATATTAAGTAAATATTAAATAAAAATAGAATAAATTTATGAATAATGACTCAACTTTATGTGATATTGGTTTTATTGGTTTAGGGGTAATGGGTAAAAATTTAGTTTTTAACCTAGCGGATAATGGCTACACCATTGCTGCATTTGATTTAGATAATGAAAAGGTACAAGCGGTTATTGCCCAAGACAAACTTGAAAATACTACAAGTAACTCACGTGTTGTGGGTTGTTCTTCATTTACAGAGTTGTTGTCAAAACTTAAAAAACCGCATTTAATTGTGTTGTCGGTGCCTGCTGGCAGTCCCGTTGACCAAGTGAGCGAAAGCTTGATCGGTGCAGGCATTCAACCTGACGATATAATTATTGATACAGGCAATAGTTTGTGGGTTGATACGGTGGCGCGTGAGCAAAAATATAAAAATAACTTTATCTTTTTTTCTTCAGCTGTTTCTGGTGGTGAAGTTGGCGCTCGTTTTGGTCCGTCTTTAATGCCAAGTGGATCTCCTTATGCTTGGGCACGCATCAAACCTATTTGGCAGGCTATTGCAGCAAAAGTTGATAGTACAACCGGTAAACCGTTAGAACGCACTCAAGCAGGACAAATTATAAGCGAAGGTGAACCTTGTGCAACTTACATCGGGCCTGCTGGCTCTGGTCATTATGTAAAAATGGTTCACAATGGTATTGAATATGCCGATATGCAAATTATTTGTGAAGCCTATCATATGTTACGCACTGGCTTAAAATTAACCCCAGATCAAATTGCAGATATTTTTGAACAATGGAATAAAGGCCCGCTTGATAGTTACTTAATGGAAATAACCGTTGAGGTATTACGCCATAAAACACCACAAAACCAAACACCTTTAGTCGATTTGATTTTAGATAAAGCAGGGCAAAAAGGCACTGGTTTGTGGACAGCAATGAGTAGCCTTGAAGTTGGCTGTCCGGCACCAACTATCGCGCAAGCAGTTTATGCGCGCTCTATTTCGTCATTTAAAGAATTACGTATTGAAGCTGCAAGCACCTTTACACAACATAGTGTTGTTGAATTAAATGATGCAGAACAACAAACCTTTATTCAAAACTTACATGATGCGGTGTATTGCGCCAAAATTTGTGCTTATGCGCAAGGCTTTCAATTAATGAAAATGGCGGCTAAAGAACACGGTTGGAAATTAGATTTTTCGAGCATTGCTAAAATATGGCGCGCCGGTTGTATTATTCGCGCGGTCTTTTTACAATCGATCACTGCCGCTTTTGAGCGTGATGAAAATTTAGAAAACTTATTGCTGGATGATTATTTTATCCAACAATTAAATAAACACCAACAAAATTGGCGACAATCAGTCGCCGATGCTACTTTATTAGCTATACCTGTAGGTGCTATTTCATCAGCGCTTGCCTATTTTGATGCAATGAAAACAGCGGTTTTACCAGCAAATTTATTACAAGGCCAACGTGATTATTTTGGAGCCCATACTTTTGAGCGTATAGATAAAGGTCAGGGTAAAAAGTACCATGTACAATGGTCTAGCGAACACCGTGATATAACGGAAATTTAACTGGTTACCTAATTTTATGACCGATCATTATAAACAAAACTTATCGCCTGACGCTTATAAAGTTTGCCGCTTAGCTGCGACTGAACAACCGTTTTCTGGAAAATATAATGATCATTGGCTCGCAGGCACTTATGTTTGTGCTTGCTGCCAGCAAGTACTTTTTTTATCAACAACAAAATTTAATGCAGGTTGCGGTTGGCCAAGCTTTTGGGCTGCTATAGTCGAGCAAACTTTAGAAAAAGTTGATAACTCTCATCATACACAACGCACTGAAATTCAATGTAAGTCGTGTCAATCTCACTTGGGACATGTGTTTGATGATGGCCCTGTGCCTACAGGTAAGCGCTATTGCGTTAACTCATTAAGTTTAAATTTTGTTGCTACTAACTGAACTGCCTTTAATTTCTTTCATGAGCTTTGTCGATAAAACGACACTTTATTTTTGACTCTGGCTTTGTAATTAGTGGTGAATTATTACAACTTAGACTACAATATGCGCCGAATTATCAATCAAGCTATTTTCATATCTACTTATTAGTTTTTTAAGCTAATATGAACATTAGGCTAACGTTTAACTGACTGAATTAAAGGTTTATCAATGACTTCACACCTTGAAGAACAATATCAAGCTAGCTGGCAGGAACGCCAAACATTCGCTGAAAATATGCAACCCCTTATCGGCCAACTTTTTAGAAATAAAGGTATCGAAATTGCCGTTTATGGTCGACCATTAGTGAATGCTGATGCAATTGACATTATTAAAGCACATAAATCTGTGGCTTTACATGAAGACAGTAAATTGCGTTTACGTGAAAGTTTTCCTTTTGTTGAAGCATTAAGCAAAATGCCATTATCACCAGCAAGAATTGATATTGGTAAATTAGCCTACAGATATTTATTTCTTGGTGATGCAAATGGCTTATCTATTGAACAATATCTAGAAAAAGAATTAACTGATGTTTGTAAAAATGCACAACAACAAGATGCTCAAGATGTTGTTCTTTATGGTTTTGGTCGTATTGGCCGTTTATTGGCGCGATTGTTGATTGAACGTGCTGGTCCTAGCTCAAAATTAAACTTACGCGCTATTGTACTGCGCCCAGGTAACGGTAGTGATGATTTAGAAAAGCGCGCGAGTTTATTACGCCGTGACTCAGTTCACGGTGCTTTTAACGGTAGTATTACTGTTGATAAAGAAAATAACGTTATTAAAGCCAACGGGGCTTTCATCAAAGTAATTTATGCAAGCTCACCTGCTGAAGTTGACTATACTGCGTATGGCATTGAGAACGCTTTAGTTGTTGATAATACAGGTATTTGGAGTGATGAAGAAGGCTTAGGTCAACACTTGAAATCTAAAGGTGTTGGTAAAGTATTATTAACCGCACCAGCAAAAGGTGAGATTAAAAACATTGTTTATGGTGTTAACCATGACATGATTTTAGCCGAAGATAAAATTATCTCTGCGGCAAGTTGTACCACCAATGCGATCACTCCAGTATTAAAAGCGTTAAATGATAAATTTGGTATTCGCAACGGTCATGTAGAAACAATTCACTCTTATACTAATGATCAAAACTTAATTGATAACTACCATCCAGCCCCTCGCCGTGGTCGTAGCGCACCGTTAAATATGGTTATTAGTACCACAGGGGCGGCAAAAGCGGTTGCCAAAGCATTACCTGAATTAAAAGGTTTGTTAACGGGCAACGCTATTCGAGTACCTACGCCAAATGTGTCAATGGCGATCATGAACTTAAACTTAAAAGAGTCTACTTCGAAAGACGATTTAAATAATTATTTACGTCAAGTGTCATTAGATTCTGAATTACAAAATCAAGTCGATTACACCGCATCAACTGAAATTGTATCAACTGACTTAGTGGGTTCACGTTATGCGGGTGTTGTTGACTCTCAAGCGACCATTGTTGATGGTGACCGTGCAGTACTTTACGTATGGTATGACAATGAATTTGGTTATAGCTGTCAGGTGGTGCGTGTGATATTAGAAATGGCGGGTATTAATGTACCGACACTACCAATAAAATAGTTATCGATAAAAAACGTATTTACATTGAAAGGTGTTATCTAAATTAGATAACGCCTTTTTTATTTGCGATGCCTTATTCTAAATACAGCGTGCTGGCTTTGGTAAACCGGCAATTTTTGTCGCTTGTTTGGCCGGGCCTTCGGGAAATAAACGATATAAATAACGACTATTGGCTTTTTTTTCACCAAACTCTTGCTTCATTGCTTTAGTTAGCGCACGTATTGCTGGGGATTTTTTATATTTAAGATAAAAACTACGTACAAAATTGATCACTTCCCAATGATATTCTGTTAGAGCTAAATTTTCTTTTTCAGCGATGAGTACCGCAAGTTCTTTTTGCCACAATTGATGATCGAGTAAATAGCCCTGTTTGTCGGTGGCAATTTGTTGTTGGTTGAATTCTAAATAATAAGTTAACTCATTTATTGCCATGTGATCACCGAATCATGTGAAAATAATAGCGGAGTTAACTGTGCGAGTACAATCGCTTGTTTGTTTTTCTCAAAAGTAACGGCGCGAGCTTGGCAATGCTCAATAATAATAAGTAATCGTTTGCTGCTAACTTGTTTTAATAATGGATGAGCTAGGTTATAGCAACCGTCATCCATCAACACAATAGTATCTTCAGCGGAGTATACTTGTAGGCATTGAGCTAAGTCATCGTGTTGATAAGCGCTAGTACGCACTAAATGTAAAATAGACATTATTTTTCATACCTATGTAGATCACTCTGGTATTTATTATAATTGTTATCTTCAAGACGTTTTAATCGAAAACCTTGTGTTTTTTGACGTAGATCCCCGCTTAAAAGACTGCGGGAATGACGATCCTGAACCAATGGCATAGTCATGTTGTTTTTTTACTCGCTTAAAATCTTAAAATTGTTTGATGTTGTTTCAGTTGTTGAGAAAACTCTTCAGCATTGAGCACATCAACATTATCAACATGGAAATTTTCACTTAAATTACGTTGTTTTAACGACTCAGCGCAAACATAGAGTTTTTCAACATCATAAAATTCTAACGCAGAAAAAGTTGCTAAATAATCTTTAGTGTTGATCAATTCTGCGTTTTGCTGAGCCACTAATTGCCTAACGCCTTCACCTTGAAAAAACAGTGCTACTTGTTGTTCGTAGGAACCAAATATAAGTGCAACATCAAGCGCATCTTTACCATAACTACTATTGAATGAGCTGTGAGCGTTCAATACCGCAATGGTGTTTTTTTTTGGTTTAGTCATAATTGTACAACTCGATCGGCTTTTGCGGTTAACTCTACTAATTCACCTAAACCAGAAACACAAAACGCTTGATCAATATTAAGGTCGCTACCTTCGCACACTAAACCACGTTTTTCGCCTGCGGTTATACATAAATGTAAGGCGAGATCATGTTTATGATGTAACTCTTGCCAAGCCGCTAATGTTTGAAATTCATCAATAGGAATTTGAATACTAGTATTCGCATTGAGTACACCATCTTGATAAAAAAATACCCCAACAACTTCTACACCTTGTTCTAAGGCGTGGAGAATAATATTGATAGCAGTAACAGTTAAATTATTTAAAGGAGAGCTAGTTACAATAACGGCAAGTTTGGACACGTTTTTTCCTGTCGGTTAATCTTAAGCAATAAAAAGCCCTGATACATTACATATCAGGGCTTTGTAGTATAAACAATTTTAACCCAAAGGTTAATCGTCACCACCAAATACACCTAAAAGGCTAAGTAAGTGAACAAAAATATTATAAATGTTCAAATAAAGAGAAACAGTTGCACGAATATAGTTAGTTTCGCCACCGTGAATAATACGGCTGGTATCAAATAAAATTAAGCCCGACATGATCATGATAACCGCTGCACTTATCGCTAATTGCAATGCCGGAATAGCGAAAAATATATTAGCTACCATTGCAATTAACACTACGATCAAACCAACCATTAAAAAACCGCCCATAAAAGAGAAGTCTTTCTTACTGGTAAGCGCGTAACCTGATAACGCAAAAAATATTAATGCAGTACCGCCTAAAGCTTGGAAAATTAAAGACGCACCATTTGGCATTGCAGCATAAACATTTAACATTGGCCCTAAAGAAGCGCCCATTAAACCGGTAAAGGCAAAAATCCAAAAAATACCACTCGCTTTATCAGCTTTTTTGTTAACTACAAACATCAAAATAAATGCACCTATCATCATCACTAATGCAGCCATGTGTGATAAACCTACAGCCATTGATGCACCAGCAGTAACGGCACTAAAAGCTAAGGTCATTGAAAGTAACATATAAGTATTTTTTAATACTTTATTTATCTCAATACTGCTACTTCTTGTTGCTGTTTGAAAACTCATATTAGATTGCATAATTTTTCCTCTGAAAATTTATCTACTAGTGATTAGATGGGGTTAACTTAACGAAGTTCAACCCAAAGAGAATATTAATAAGACATATTATGGCACTATATTTTATTGAATTACAATACTAACCTTGCTTGAATTCATTAATAATTTGTGACTTTTTGTAACAATCGCTACTGTGATCGTTAACCATGCCGCAGGCCTGCATATGGGCGTAACAAATAGTTGAACCGATAAATTTAAAGCCCCGTTTTTTTAAATCTTTACTCCAAGCATCAGATTCAGACGAGGTAGCAGGGTAGTCGCTTAATTCATTATAATGATTAACGATGGTTTTATGATTAACAAATCCCCACATATAATCACTAAAGGAACCAAATTCTTGCTGAACTTCAATAAAACGTTGAGCATTATTAACCGCAGCATTAATTTTTGCACGATTACGAATAATRTCACTATTGAGTATTAACTCTTCTATTTTTTTTTGAGAATACTGGGCAACTATTTCAACATTAAAGTCTGCAAAAGCTTTTCTGTAACCGTTACGTCTTTTTAAAATGGTGTACCAACTTAAACCGGCTTGTGCTGATTCTAAGGTGAGAAACTCAAATAACTTATTATCATCATAAATAGGTACTCCCCATTCATCGTCATGATAGGCAACATAATCGGGTTTTGAAGTGTCTAGCCAAGTACATCGAGATAAAGTATCTGTAGTCAAAATAGGGTACCTTATAGTGTTATTTTGAATAAGAAATAAAGAGAAATGCCGAAATTGGCAACGAAATGCTTATTTTTGTAGCAAACACACGTTTTTCGTTAATTAATTCTTTACAAGTGAATTTCGACACTTTAATATTCGCACCGTCTTAAAGCAAGCACACTTTTAATGCTTCTTGTTTTAAAATATCAGGTGAGATGGCTGAGTGGTCGAAAGCACCGGTCTTGAAAACCGGCAAGGGTTTGTAGCCCTTCTAGAGTTCAAATCTCTATCTCACCGCCACATTAAAATAAATATGGTTATTTAATTAACGGTATTTAATAGTAAAATAGGCATGGGTTTGTAGCGTAAAACCTTCGAGTAGAGTTCAAATCTGGATTCACCGCCACATTAAAATAAATATGGTTAATTATAGTTAAGTGCGATTAACGGTATCTACAATATATTACTTTGTTCACCACAAGTAATATTAACAAACATGGTGAGATGGCTGAGTGGTCGAAAGCACCGGTCTTGAAAACCGGCAAGGGTTTGTAGCCCTTCTAGAGTTCAAATCTCTATCTCACCGCCACATTAGAAACCCGATACATTAACTTGTATCGGGTTTGCTTTTTTTAGATCTGAAATTTCAAATAGATTTGTAGCGCTAAACCTTAAAATAGAGTTCAAATCTGGATTCACCGCCACATTAAAAAGCCACTATATATTTTTATATAGTGGCTTTTTCCTTTATTAGTATTTATACAAAGTGAATGGTTTGTAGCGTAAAACCTTAAAATAGAGTTCAAATCTGGATTCACCGCCACATTGGAAAGCTATTATATCTTTTGTAGGTCGCCGCTTGCTGCGACAAGTTAATTCATGAATTTTATTTATTTAAACGCAAAAAATAAAGTATTATGTTTATCTATTATTTATAAAATAATTTCTCTATGACTAAAAAAACCTTATCCATTATTGTCGGCTCTAACAATCCCGTAAAAATTAACGCTGCTAAAATAGCTATATCAACCGCTTTTCCAAGTGATGACATTTCTTGTCAAGGCATGCATGCRCCATCACAAGTTGCTGATCAACCCATGACCGAAGGTGAAACACGTTTAGGCGCTATTAATCGCGTTAAGTATTGTCAACAGCAAGTTGATGCCGATTTTTATGTGGCTATAGAAGGTGGTGTTGATCATTTTGATTATGGCTGCGCAGCTTTTGCTTATGTCATTATTGCAACAAACAAAAATCAAAGCATTGGTCGCAGTGCAAATTTGCCATTACCTAATGTTGTTTATAAATCATTACAGCAAGGTGAAGAACTTGGTCATGTTATGGATAGATTGTTTAATACCGATAATATTAAGCAAAAAGGCGGAGCTATGGCATTATTAACTAAAAATAATGCCACTAGAGAAAGTGTTTATACACAGGCTTTGTTATTAGCATTGGCTCCATTTTTAAATGAGAAGCTTTTTGAAAAATAATCTTGGTTGAATATCATGCTGAATTTGCATATAAAAGCATATATTTGCATGCAAAATAATCAAACAGTAAAATATTTACTTTTTTTATAAATTTAATGTTGACAGTATCGCTATAGCTCTTTAATATTCCGCCCCGTTGAGAAGATGCTTAGCAAAAACTTAACCATAACCAAATATTCCCCAATAGCTCAGTTGGTAAAGCTATTGAAAGCACTGTTAATCCATGTGCTTTGTAGAGGAAAGAAAAAGTTTATTCCCCAATAGCTCAGTTGGTAGAGCGATGGACTGTTAATCCATGTGTCACTGGTTCGAGCCCAGTTTGGGGAGCCACATTAAAGGCTGTAGAGAAATCTACAGCCTTTTTTTCGTTTTGAATTTGATAAATATTTATTCCTCAATAGCTCAATAGCTCAATTGGTAGAGCAATTGATGCACTGTACTTTTGATACCATCACACAGGAATAGCAATTGATGGACTGTACTCTTTTTAAAAACGGCATGTGTCACTGGTTCGAGCCAGTATTTTAAACAAAGAGTGGGGAGCCACATTAAAGGCTGTAGAGAAATCTACAGCCTTTTTTATTGCTTAATAATTTACTGAAAAGTTTATTTTTCTATAAAACAACAAATTTGACTCCCCCTGATAATAAAACTTACTAACAAATACTGTGGATAAGTTTGTGAGTTAAAATGTAAAAGAATATGTGCTTATGCTTTTAAAGGGGTGGCCGTTTGTTATATATATCACGTGAGATTAATTAATTAATATAAATCAATCGACTAACGTTAAAATGAGGATTTTATCATCATTGAGTGCAATTTGTAGTCAACAGTTATTTTTGTGGAATAAATATTTTGTTTTACCAATGTATTCATTTTAAATACTCACAAAATTCAAATAGTCATAGCCGCATTAACCACTATCTTTTACAATAAACACTCTGAAATTTTTACACCTTATTATTAATAATAAACTTTGGGCTTTTATGTCAAAAACTAATCAAATAGATTTTCTCAACGATCCTGTCGCAGGTACATTGAAAAAGATGACTATTCCAGTTATTTACGGCATGATTTTATTGATGACCTTTAATTTAGTTGATACATTTTTTGTTGGTTTATTGGGAACTAAACCTTTAGCCGCAATTAGTTTTACTTTTCCTGTAACGTTTACAGTTATTAGCTTAATGATAGGCCTAGGTATCGGTACCTCTGCGGTGATCGCGCGATTATTAGGTAAAGGTGATAAAGTTGCAGCCAAAACTACCGCCAGTGTAGCCTTGTATTTAGGCGCAGCGGTGGTGGTAGTGGTGTCATTTGTGGGCTATTTATTTACCGATAATATTTTTACTTTACTTGGTGCTTCTCCCGCCGCTTTAGTGTTAATTCACCAGTATATAGATGTTTGGTATTTAGGCAGCATTTGTTTAATAGGCCCGATGATCGGTAATGCTATTTTACGCGCTAGCGGCGATACTAAAACGCCTAGTATCGTAATGGGAAGTGCGGGGTTGATTAATGCTATTTTAGATCCATTATTAATTTTTGGTTTAGGTCCTTTTCCTGAGCTTGGTATGCAAGGTGCAGCCATTGCTACGTTAATTTCTTGGGCTTGCGGCTTTATTTTTGTTTTGTATGTTTTAATTGTTAAGAAAAATTTAATTTCAGTGCGTTTACCAAAATTTTCTATTTTTATGTCAGCGATTAAACAAATAGCTAAAATTGGTTTTCCTGCTGCTGGAGCAAATATGCTAACACCACTAGCAGCGGCTGTAATGACTGCTATTGTTGCTCGTTATGGTGAATCAGCTGTTGCTGCGTTTGGTGTTGGTTCGCGTTTAGAGTCGATTGCTTGTTTAGTGATACTGGCCATGTCGATGACGTTACCGCCTTTTATTAGCCACAATTTGGGTGCTAACAAAATGAAAAGGGTGGCATATAGCTATAAAAGCTCTGTAAAATTTGTCATGTTTTGGCAAGTGTTTATTTATATTGTTATGGTTTTACTCGCCCCATTTATTGCCTCCGCATTTGCCAAAGAGCAACAAGTTGCTGATATTATTCAATTGTTTATTTGGATCCTACCGTTAGGCTATGGTTTTCAAGGCGTTATTATTTTAACCAATTCGTCATTTAATGCGCTACATAAACCAATGATGGCATTAATATTGAGTATTGTACGCTTGTTTGTCTGTTATGTGCCATTTGCCTATGTTGGCAGTTTATTCTTTAATTTAGAAGGGCTTTTTGTGGGCGCTTTATTAGGTAATATTGTGATGGCTAGTCTTTCATATCATATATTCAATAAGCAATTTTCAATCAATGCAAATGACTCTAAAGCAGTATTGTTATGAGCGATCATATAAAAAAAATACAATTAGTTTCTGACTATAAACCCAATGGCGATCAGCCAACCGCTATTGCACAATTAAAAGAAGGTTTAGAAGCAGGACTTGCGCATCAAACGCTACTAGSSRYMAYMKRMTCRSSYRMMAMMKKKMSYRYYGMSWMTGTNTRTTGCYGNWMTTMAATSGTCCCGCCATGTTACTTGCACCTAATAAAACGCTAGCAGCACAGCTTTATGGCGAAATGAAAGAATTTTTTCCTCATAATGCAGTAGAGTATTTCGTTTCGTATTACGATTATTATCAACCAGAAGCCTATGTACCAACTACAGACACCTTTATTGAAAAAGATGCCTCTATAAATGATCATATTCAGCAAATGCGCTTATCAGCGACTAAGGCCTTATTAGAACGTCGTGATGTTATTATTGTTGCTTCTGTATCCGCTATTTATGGTCTAGGTGATCCCGATTCATATTTGAAAATGATGCTGCATTTACGTCAAGGCGACATTATTAATCAACGAGATATTTTAAGGCGTTTAGCTGAATTACAATATATTCGCAATGATGTTGCTTTTGCTCGTGCGACTTATCGCGTAAGAGGCGATGTTATTGATATATTTCCTGCTGAGTCTGATCGCTTTGCCTTACGTATCGAGTTATTTGATGAAGAAATAGAACGGATCAGCGAATTTGATCCATTAACAGGGCAAGTAGAGCGTGTATTAGCGCGCGTTACTGTTTATCCTAAAACTCATTATGCTACCCCTAGAGAAAAAATACTCGCGGCAGTAGACGCAATTAAAATAGAATTAAAAGCACATTCCCAACAATTAAAAGACAATAATAAATTAGTCGAAGAGCAGCGCTTAACGCAACGAACACGTTTTGATCTAGAAATGATGACAGAGCTGGGTTATTGCTCGGGTATTGAAAATTATTCACGTTATTTATCAGGACGCGCACCAGGTGAGCCGCCGCCAACCTTATTTGATTATTTACCTGATGACGGTTTATTAATTATTGATGAATCACACGTTACTATTCCACAATTAGGTGCAATGTATAAAGGTGATCGGTCACGTAAAGAAAATTTGGTGCAATATGGTTTTCGTTTACCGTCGGCATTAGATAATCGACCGATGCGGTTTGATGAGTTTGAAGCMTTAGCCCCTCAAACTATTTATGTGTCGGCAACGCCAAGTCAATATGARATAGATAAATCTTCYGGTGAAATCGCYGARCAAGTAGTACGACCAACGGGATTACTTGATCCAATTATCGAAGTACGTCCCGTTGATACTCAAGTTGATGATTTATTGTCAGAAATAAGAAAACGCGTAACCGTTGGCGAGCGAGTTTTAGCCACYACGCTTACTAAACGTATGGCAGAAGATCTTACCGATTATTTAGATGAACATAGCGTAAAAGCCCGTTATTTACATTCAGATGTTGATACTGTTGAACGTGTTGAAATTATTCGTGATTTACGTTTAGGTAAGTTTGATGTACTAGTAGGAATAAACTTGCTACGCGAAGGATTAGACATGCCTGAAGTATCTTTAGTCGCTATTTTAGATGCCGACAAAGAAGGTTTTTTGCGCTCCGAACGATCTTTAATTCAAACCATAGGTAGAGCAGCACGTAATATTAATGGTCGAGCTATTTTATATGCAGCAAAAATCACTAAATCAATGAAAAAAGCCATTGACGAAACTGAACGTCGTCGTGAAAAACAACATCAATATAATATTGACCACGGTATCACACCGCAGGGTATTATTAAAAAAATTACCGATGTTATGGATTTAGGCACTTCATTTGGTGAAAATAACGCTAAAAAAGTTGCAGAGCAAGCAGGTGAATATCATACTTTATCAGTTAAAGACATTGATAAAAAAGTAAAGCAGTTTGAAGTTGAAATGTTTGATCATGCTCAAAACCTTGAGTTTGAACAAGCGGCCGCGTTACGTGATAAAATCACCCAATTAAGGGAGTTACAACTAACTCATTAGCTTAACTATTTTGATTGAAACATTAATGCCATAACTTAGTTTCGGTCATGGTGTAATTATTAATAATAGCAGCAATTGCTTCTTGGTTACATTGAGTTAAGTGACTTATATCTTCAATGATTTTATCTTGAATATCGACAGGAAATAACATTAGCTGTTCAAGATATAAATGCGCTTGTAATTCGTTATTACAATCGAGGTATTCAGCTAACTTCGTCGCATGACTATTCCAAATGGCACTCATGTGGGTATCCTCTTACTATGGTGACCATTTTAAAGTGTAGTTTAAAAATCACAAAAATCCAGATAGAATGCATGCTAGCGTGCAATATATTATATATTTATCTATAATACCTGTAATAATTTTCTTAAATTCAATGAGTAACAGCCATGAGCCAAAAGAACATGAGCGAAGAAACTATTTTTTCTAAAATTATCCGTCAAGAGATCCCAACACCATTATTATATCAAGATGATTTAGTGACTGCTTTTCGTGATATAACGCCAAGAGTCAGTAGCCATATTTTAATTGTGCCTAATAAACTAATCCCGACCATTAATGATGTTGAAGAAGCAGATGAACTCACCTTAGGGCGTATGATCACCGTAGCTAAAAAGCTAGCTAAAGAAGAGGGGATAAGTGAAAAGGGCTATCGTTTAATTATTAATTGCAACGAACATGGCGGACAAGAAGTTTTTCATATTCACATGCACTTATTAGGTGGGCAAGCACTAGGGCCAATGTTATCTGTTTAAAAATAAGGATTACTGAACAGTAGTTTATTAACCACTGCTTAATAAATATGGTGACTCATACTGAATTTATTTAGTGACTTGCCATTAAAACGTTTAGGTAGATATAAAGTGAAAAATGGTCGGAATGACAGGATTCGAACCTGCGACCTCACGCCCCCCAGGCGCACGCGCTACCAAGCTGCGCTACATTCCGATATTTGTTCTATTTACTGTGGTTCGTCGCTTACGTTACATAGTTCTAACTTATTAACAATGCAAAATTAAAATTTTCCTGCCGCGACAAGCTATTTAAAGCACTTTTAATCATAACAAGGTATCTTAAAAGTTAAATACTCAACCCTCTAGATTAAAGCGTCATTATAATAATCACTTATTAAACTAATGCCAAGCAAAAAAACATAACGGACAACTGTTTGCTTAATTAATGTTCACTTTTGTTTTTACTAACATTATTTTGTTCCGATAGTGTGGTAACACGATCTGTAAATTGCTTAATATAGCGCACACCATCAATCATTAACGGAAAGTCTGGGTTTTCAACAATTGGCGCTTGTAGCTGTAATGAATAACTTTGAAAATTACCATTTTGATCAATAAATACCGATTTATCTTTATTAAACACCATTAAGCCATTATCTACAGTATTGGCAATGACGCGTGCTTTATTTAAGGTTAATAAATCTTGGCCAACCGTATAATTAACATTCTCTAAATTACATGCGAGCCAATGCGTTAATAAATTAGGCATAACATCCATTTGRCTRGTTARTAAGTTAATATTTTTATTWTKATTTTTTMTTTTKGCTTGYGYTTTRCCRCCAATATATTTAGGKACTAAYAATARYGCRGGTTTAAYYAATAARCGKGTRTGYTCATYRYTRTTACCWATAGARCTMACCCAAATAATATCRTTAYKSTGTTTTTGTTGTTGYGCTAATAAAAGRGCRTCCATAAAYAAYTCAAATTGAAAWGAATTTTTAYTATTAAAATAAAATAYRTGTAARCCTAMMKGRTAACTRTTKARYTTATTTGCCATTAATAAACTAGCACTATTATTTARTATTGTTTGTTTTGCAAATAAACGATCAATCAATTTTGAGGGTTTAATTGGTTGYTYACCAATTTGAGTAAAGCTRGTGGCTAAATTTTGTTGTTGTAATGCTTGTAGCAGTAAAGGAYRTTTATGTTGYGCTAAAATGTCTTTTTGATAGATACTTGGTAAGCTATAAAAAAAATTAAACCAAGCATTATCACCTTGCGCATTATCAATATGGTGCAATAAGCGGAGCGCTTTAGCATTACTGCGCTGTACAAAATTATCTATTTGTTGTGGCGTGATCATTTGCTGCGTTAAAACAATAAAGGTTGATTGTATGATGTTGTTTTTATTTGCTAAGCATTGTTTAGTAAGTTGCGGGTATTCAGGAACTTGCTTAGTGAAATTTAGCGAGCTATTACGACGAGCAATATAATCTTTACGATCAAATAGGTCGTATTTAGTTAGCAAKGTTTTAGCCGTTAATGGATAYGATAAAGGTAAGATAGTATCTTGTTGYAARACATCATAATCAAGTTTAGCATCGGCCCAAATATGTGTAATATGACTAAAAAAGAAAGCGGCAACTAAACCGATAACCACTTTATGAGCAAAAGTTGTTTTTTGTAAGTCTTTTAAATGTTTCCATGCATAATTGCTAACCACTAATTCAAACGACAAAATGGTCATAAATAAAATCAAACTCACTAAATAAAAACTATTTGAGTTGTATTTTATTTGGCTAGCAATAAGTGAAATAATTTGTGCTTGTGAAGACACATTTAAGTGATAGCCTAACCGATTATAAATAAATCCATCTAGCACTAACAGTAACAAACCTAAGGTAAATATAATTGACGCACTGGTGCGAATAAATCGAGTGCGTGGCAGTAATAGCGTTAGCGGAAAAACAATTAACACAAAGGTAAAAAATGTTAAAAATGCCATATGGCTAAACCAAGTGCTAACTAAATAAGCAAATCCTGTAAATGTTTCAGGTAAAGGTTCGCCAATAATGTAAATAGATGACAGTAATATGGCTACGCCAACATTAAAAAAAGTAAACCAATGGCTCCAACTGATCAGGTGCAACAATCTTTTACTGTAAGTTTTAGAATCAAAAGAAACCATAAATTTATTATTATACTTTTAGTTAATAGGGTGGTTTGTTAATTAGTTTTTCGATTGATTAGCAATCATTTAATAGATTGTTTTAACGCATTTGCGAAGTTTTGACAAATTTTTTCGCGTTGTGCTTCGGGAATTTGCGTATTGATGACATGACTAACCGTATTTCCTAAGCACATTAGCGCTAAGTCGGCTGATGTTTGTTCATTAATTAATACATTTAATAAGTCTTCGATAATTTTTTCTACACGTTCATTAGAATACTTCGATACAATAGGCATCTTTTGATAAATTTCCTGATAAAATAACTGCGGCTAGTTTATCAAACGCTTTTAAATTTTAATACCTAATTAATACTAGCGCGAATAATTATACCCAAGTGACCTGATGATACTGGTTTCAGCATCTTCAGGTGGTTTGGGTATACTTAAACTTATCATCACTTAACTTAACAGAAGAATTGGTTAAACATGAGCTTACAAATTTCGAATATTGCACTACATTTTTTATCTAAACAGCTTTTATCTACCGAAGAAGGTAGCGCTAGCGTTAATTTAACACATGGTCCTGAAAATATTGAACTAACGCCTAAGGTTGAACAATTTATTTCATCCTTGCATAAAATTTATAATGCAAAAGGATCAAAAGCCTATGGACGCTTTACTTCAATACCAAAGGCAAGCGATGAAGCCAAATTTGTTGATTTAATGGCGAGTTATAGTGAACAGCAACAAGGTTTTTATAATTTTTCAATTCAAGCAGGTAATTTATTAAAGCAAGAATTAGAAAAATACGACTTAGATGAAACAGGTTATTTGCTCATGTGTCACTACGAATTCATGGGCGGTCGCTATTTGTTAGTTGGCATTATTCCTGTTAGCGAACATTACAGTGTTGATAAAGAACTTCATATTGCCTCTAAYCAACATTTAGATACTGAAAAAATTCAAYTAGTMGCACGCATTGATTTATTTGATTATCAGCAAAATCCKGAGRGTGATCGCTACATTTCKTTTATTAAAGGTCGAGCTGGACGTAAAGTGTCTGATTTTTTCTTAGACTTTTTAGGTTGTGAAGAAGGCTTAAATGCTAAAGAACAAAGCCAAACTTTAGTACAAGCGGTTGAAGACTTTGTTAGTGTTAATCAACTTGATGCAGACGAAAAACAACAAACCCGAAAAGAAATGCTTAGCTATTGTAAAGAACAAAAATCGAGTGGTCAGGACGTATCGTTAAAAGAACTCTCAAATACTTTAGGCGCAACGGACGAAAATAAAGATTTTTACGGTTTTTGCCAAGAACAAAATTATCCATTGGCTGAAAGCTTTCCTCATGAACAAGCGGTGATCAACAAGGCAACTAAATATTCGGGCTATGGTAACGGTATTAGTATTAGTTTTGAGCGTAATCATTTTGGTCAAGATGTGGTTTATAACCAAGCCAATGACAGCTTAACTATTTATAAAATACCACCAAATTTAAAAGAGCAATTATTATCATTATTGCAAACAGCTAGCACTTCACCTGTAAATTCAGTTGTGCCGTCAGAAATAGCACCTGAAGCTGAATTTTAATCTTTTATCCATAAACACACTATTTATTAGCACCTATTTTAGCAGTGAGAACACCATGACAACTTCAACACAAACATTAACCATTACACAACCAGACGACTGGCATGTACATTTACGTGATGGTGACGTATTACCGCGTACCGTTGCTGATATTAGCCGCTATTTTGGTCGCGCTATTGTCATGCCTAACTTAGTTCCGCCAGTAACTAATGCTAAATTAGCGCAACAATATTATCAACGTATTAATGAACAAGTAAGTTCAGCAAGTAATTTTAAACCMTTAATGACACTGTATTTAACTGACCAAACGAGCGCACAAGATATTATTGAGGCTAAAAATAGTGGTTTAGTATTTGCGGCGAAATTGTATCCTGCTGGCGCAACAACTAATTCATCTTCTGGTGTAACCGATGTCGCTAATATTTATGCAGTACTTGAGCAAATGCAGMAGCTTGATATGCCTTTATTAATTCATGGTGAAGTAACCGACAATGATATTGATATTTTTGATCGTGAAAAAGTATTTATCGATACTATTTTAGCGCCATTAGCGGCTAAATTTAGTAAACTAAAAATAATTTTAGAGCATATAACCACTAAGCATGCKGTTGAATTTGTTGAACAAGCGGGTAGTAATGTTGCTGCTACCATTACCGCGCATCATTTAATGTATAACCGTAATCACATGCTGGTGGGGGGGATTAAACCTCATTATTTTTGTTTGCCTATATTAAAACGTAATATTCATCAACAAGCGTTAATAAAAGCGGCAACAAGTGGTAGTAATAAATTCTTTTTAGGTACAGATTCTGCGCCACATACTAAACAAGCGAAAGAAAATGCTTGTGGTTGTGCTGGCTCTTATACTGCACATGCGGCAATAGAGTTATATGCTGAAGTGTTTGAACAAGCCAATGTCTTAGATAAATTAGAAGCCTTTGCTAGTTTTAATGGCGCTGACTTTTATGGTTTAGCACGTAACAACGCCACTATTACCTTAACTAAAGCAACGTGGACAGTCCCCAAAACCATGAGTTTTGGTAAAGATAACTTAGTACCCGTAAAAGCAGGTGAGCAAATAAGCTGGCAAGTAAAATAGTTTATTTAAAAATATTAATCATCCTGAAAAATAGTAGTCATCCTGAATTTAGTTCAGGATCTAATAACCACCATTTTAAAAGACAAGTTAAAAGAGAAACACATGCAATTATTTGTAAATGACTTAACCGTAATCGACTTTTCATACCTCTGTGTGCAACGCGGTATTGTAGGCGAAAGCTGGATTGTTGATGTACTACTTGATGGTAGTTTGAATGATGAAAACATGGTGTTAGACTTTGGTATTGTTAAAAAACAAATTAAAGCGATTATTGACGACTGTGTTGATCACAAATTGTTGTTACCAATGCAAGAAAGTGCCTTAACGGTTAACGACTCAAATGATAATAATGATCACGAATATGTCGATTTTAATTCAAAACGTGGTGCATATTTTTTACAGTCACCCACATGTGCTTTCGCAAAAATAACGGCAAAAAAAATTAATATTGCTTCGATAACGCAACATTTAYACGATATTATCATGCAAGAATTACCCGATAATGTGCATGGTTTAACGCTAACCTTACGCCCAGAAGTAATTAACAGCGATTATTATCATTATTCGCATGGCTTGCGCAAGCATCAAGGCAATTGTCAACGTATTGCTCATGGCCATAGATCTAAAATTAAAATTTATAAAAATGAACAACGAGACACCGYACTTGAACAACAATGGTGTCAGCGCTGGCAAGATATTTATATTGCGTCAACTGAAGATGTTATTACACCAGCAGAAGTTCAGTTGTCAGTTGATGCAAAAAAACAGCTTAATAGTAATAACTTGCCCGATCATCATTATTTTTCTTACCATGCACCGCAAGGCCGTTTTGATATTGCAGTACCGAGTAATGTGTTAGAAATTGTTGATTGTGATTCAACCGTTGAATTGCTTGCTGATTATATTGCACGACAATTAAACGCTGCTGACGAGATAACTAATGAAGATAAAAATACCTATAAAGTTATTGCTTTTGAAGGTGTGGCTAAAGGAGCGATTGCCAGTGTTTAAGTTTAAACAGCTAAATACAATGATCATGGTAAGTAGCCTATTATTAATGCTGAGTTTTACCTCTGTAGTGTCAGCGGCTAGTTTAAAGCAACAAGCAAAATTAAAACCAACAGTGCAGTTATCAGGAGAAATTGAGCAGGGCGCTTTAGTGTTAGGAAAAACTACTAACAAAAACAAAGTAACATTCGACGGTAAAAACATACCAGTAACCAATAACGGCAATTTTGTGTTTGGCTTTTCTCGTGATGATAATAAAACGCATCAACTTGTTATTGTTAATACGCAAGGCATGCAGTTAGTTAAACAACTTACCCCGAAAAAACGCGACTATAAAATTCAACGCATTACGGGCATCGCTAAAAAAATTATGCAGCCAAACCCAAAAGCAGTTACACATATTAGCAAAGATAATCAGCAAATTAAAAAAGCTCGTGCCATTAAAAGTGATCTTAACGCTTTTGCACAAGGCTTTATCGCACCTAATCAAGGTAAAATTACYGGTRTTTATGGTAGTCAACGTTATTTTAATGGTAAACCMAAACGACCACATTTTGGTTTGGATTTTGCTGCGCCCACTGGTGCAATCGTTATTGCACCAGCCGATGGCGTAGTGACACTATTTGTACCTGATATGTTTTATTCAGGTGGTACCTTATTAATTGATCATGGTCATGGTATTAGCTCAAGCTTCTTACATTTGAGTAAATCTTATGTTAAAAAAGGTGATATTATAACCCAAGGGCAAAAAATCGCCGAAGTGGGTAGCAGTGGTCGTGCTACGGGGCCGCATTTAGATTGGCGTATAAACTGGTATGAAATACGTTTAGATCCCGCTTTAGCACTAAAAGTAAAACCTATTGAATGATTGGTTTGATATTATTTCGGTAACAAGGAATTTATTTCTGAAAGTTAATTTTAAATACTGCATAAGTAATTTACAGAAAATTGAGTAACCACTTGTTAAATAAAATAAGAACACTTAAAGCATTATTTGTTATTACACTTGCTCTTAGTAGTCAGCTTAGTTTTGCACGCTCGTTAAATGTCGGTTGGGAACTTTGGTTTCCTTATCAATATCGTAATAAGGCTCAAAAATTAATTGGTTTAGATATTGAAATTTTTAAAGCTATACTGAAAAAAGCTGATTTAACAGCAAATTACGTTGAATTACCCTGGAAACGCCATTTACGTTATATCGAATCAGGTGATATGGATATTGCTTTTGGCGCTTCGTACACTACAGAACGAGCACAATACGCTTATTTCAGCATTCCTTATAGATATGAAACTGTAGGACTTTTTATTCGTAAAGGTAAAAAAATAGCTTTAGATAAACTATCTGATTTAACACAAAGTAATTAYTTAATTGGTATCGAAATGGGCTATTATTACGGTAATAAATTTGCTGAACTTAATAATAATCCTGAATTTAGTCGCCATATTAATGCTGTTATAGATATTGAACAAAATATTTCAATGCTATTAAAAGGGCGTATTGATGGATTACTGGCTGATCCCAATACGATTAAAGCATTTTGTAAAAAGTATAAAATCACTGGTGAGTTAGCTCGTTATCCTTTAGATATTTATCAAGCGCAAATTCATATTATGCTCAGTAAAAAAACATTAGATAAAACGTTGTTAAATAAATTAAATCAAGCAATAGCTGTACTACAAAAAGAGGGTGTTTTGGCCGAAATATCAAATAAATGGCGTCCGACAGTTGATTAACTTTAAAATAAAATCAGTATAAACTAATCAACTTTACGTTGTTTACCACTCATCGCGCGTTTCTTATTCTCAGTTTGTACATAAATAGTATCCGTTGTTGCCATGCTAGAATGGCCTAAATCTTCAGATAAATCTTTTAATGCGCGCCCACGCTCAATTTCCATACTAGCTCCAGTATGCCGTAACCAATGAGTTGACGCTTGTTGTAGTTTTAAGGCTTTTTGTTCGCCATGAGCTTGTTTCATATGTTCAAAAGCATGATCAAAAACGGTTTGTACTAAACGCCGTAAATGCCGCGTTGTCATACCTCCTTGACCTCTGATTTTTTCAACTAATACAGTATTTTCGCCACTTAAGGGTAAAGATGAAAGCCCACGGGTTAAACGATAACGCGTTAAAAAAGGTAAAAAATCAGGAGGTACAGTAATATCACGTAATTTTCGTCCTTTGCCAAAGACTTTTAACCACCAATTTTCATCTTCATCTTGCCAAAAATGTCCCATAATTGGTGACCAAGTATCACGCTCTGAAAGTTCAGAAATACGTAAAAATAAGGTTTTTAATGCGGCGATCACAAACAAACTACGTTCAAAGCCAATATCTTCATCCGCAAGTTCTACCGCAGTATCTAATACATATTGCCATTGTAAATGGGTTAAACGTTTTACTTCTTTAACTTGGGCATCACGAATAAAATGTCGACAGTCTTTTTTAGCGATATGTGCAGGATTACCATAACAAATTTCTTCGCCGATTAAATAGTTATAAAAAACTATAATAGCGGTAAAGGTTGAGGTTAAGGTTTGTTGAGACGGACGATATTTTTTCTTATCAAGTATGATTTTTTTTTGATTTTTAGGCGCTTGCATTTTATAAGGATGCCAATGCTCATTAATATTAAAATAACCATGTTTAAGAAAGAAACGAGCTTGATTAGAATCGCTGATCCAATTAACTGGCGGTTGCCAACAAAAGTCAGCAAACTCAAGAATATCAGTTTTTTTTAAATTATCTAAAGGCATTTTTTTTTCTAAAAAACACCATAATAAAAAACGCTCAACATCATTACGAAAACGATCATAAGTATGAATAGATTTATTGCGACCCGTAAATTGCAAAAAACTAAATCCCCAAAGCCAATGAGTTTTCCACCAAGACTGACTTTGAGTCTTGGTTAAAAACTCATGTAATTGMGGATAATCATTTAACTGAAAATAATCAGTTAAATGATTATTAGGATCTTTACTAACAATTTTATCCGGCAGTGAATATGCTAACTCATTTAATTCAGCATAAGTTGGGTACAAMGGTATTGGTTTAKAATTWGYCATAAAYAGTYTTATNATAWTGWKAKYTATTNAKYKKNTRWATTTACRTGATTAATCGTTAATTATAGTGATAACGACAAGCCTAAAGTTAGTTTAGGCGTCCTATACAAAAAGTCCAATACCTAACAGTATCGGACATAGCGACATGGTATTCTATAAAACTATTCATTAAAAACCAACTGTTTTTTGTCCTTTTGAATGACTTGATATATTTTTTAAACCATAATGTACGACATTACCGTACATACAAGTGATTTTATTATGAATAGCATAAGCGTAAACCAGTTTAGAGACAACTTAAAAACATATGTTGAACAAACAGTTAGTGAACATGAACCTATTAAAGTGACTAGGCGAGCAGGTGACGACTTTATAGTGATGAGTGCTGATGACTGGGAAAGAGAGCAAGAAACACTGCATATATTACAGAGTAGYAATTTAATGAAGCAAATTRCTGAGTCGATGGCTACACACAAAACCAGTACAGGATATAAACCAACACAAGAGCAATTAAATGAGATCACTAGTTTTTGAAGGTAAGACTTGGCTTATTTATGAGCAATTAAGAGAAAAAGACAAAAAGCTACACAAAGCACTATGTAAAATTCTGAAAGAAATGTTACGTTCAGATCCCTCTAGTGGTTTAGGTAAGCCAGAGCCACTAAAACATAATTTATCTGGATTGTGGTCAAAACGGATTTCCCAAAAAGACAGGCTTATTTATAAGTTTGATGATAACTGTGTTTATATCTTCGCAATTGGCGGACATTACGACCAGCATTTAAAATATAACGCCTCATTAATAGGCTAAATTCGTTCGGTGTCATTTCAATATTTGACTGCACCTTTTTGTTTCTATAAATACAAACTTGAATAACTTCTTTTGCTAAATCAACGCCAACTTTGGTACGATACATATTAGGACTCTTTATAATATATTTGTGTGGTAACTTTTATATTACCTCACTCGTTAAGGGTGAGGGAGTCCAATTATCTGTTTTTAGTCCTTGTTGATTTGCTTGTTATGCAGTTCTTTCAGATATTCTGGAGCTAAATCTGCACCGTTAGGCCAAACTACTGTTTCAAGCTCGGGATCGACCGCTACTTTAGAAAATACACTAATATTTTTTAATGGTTCAAACATAGGCCCAATTAATGTGCCATACGATGTCAATTTACTGCATAACGCCCAATAAGCGGCTAAGTAAAGCTAGCTAAACTTTGCGAGGAACGAGCACAGCCAGCTTTATGTGTCCGTTTGAGCCTTGTTAGTTGCCTGTTGCCGACACTGRTGCTAACATTTGTGTGCACAATATAAATAGAGGTAATATATCATGGACACTCGCATTCAATTTAGAGTTGATAAAGAAACTAAACGCTTAGCTCAGTTAATGACTGAAAGCCAAGGCCGTACATTAAGTGACGCATGCCGAGAGCTTACAGTAGGCCTAGCTGAAGAACAACGGAAATCTATGACCCATGTTTTGTGGTTAACAGAGCAAGTAAATGCTGCATTTGATAAACTTGATAGCGGTAAAGCTAATTTTATTGAGCATAATGAAGCTAAAATACAAATGGAAGCTAGAAAGATTAAGATTCGCAATAGAGATATAATATGATTTTTTGGGAAGAAGAGTTACTAAATGATCGTGAAAAAATATTTGAATTTTTGTTCGATTTTAATCCTCGAGCCGCTGAAAAAACCGACCAAATTATAGAGACCAAAGTTGAGCACTTACTTGAACATCCATTAATGGGCGTTCAAAGAGATATTTTTCGAGGGCGAGTATTAATTATTCCTGAAGTATCGATGATTGTTTCTTATTGTGTTGATGGAGAAACTATTCGAATTATGCGAGTGTTGCACCAAAAGCAGAAGTTTCCATCGAAGTAAAGAAGCCAACTAACGCCTTAATAAGCGGAAAATGATGTTGGTTAAAATAAGCGAGGCACGAGCAAAAAACCAACTGTTATTCGCCCTGCTTTATTGACTTCGAAATTGAGGGATCGCTATGGGCAAACAAATTGAATGCCTGAACCGATATTTACGTGGTTGGGGGAATTATTTTCTCATCGCTAAAGAATATCAGTTAATGGTAGGTTTAGATCATTGGATCCGCAGAAGAATACGAATGTGTTACTGGCGGCAATGGCGTAAGCCAAGAACCAAAGTGAGAAATCTACTCAAGTGCGGGGTTCCCTTAAAACTAGCCATTAGTTGCGGGAGCACCCGTARAGGCACATGGAGAAGTTCTAAAACAAAAGGGATCAATAGGNCATTAAGTCTTCAATTTCTTAAAAATGAAGGCTTAATATCACTTAGGGATATTTGGATCAAAATCCATCATGGTTAGTGAACCGCCCTGTGCGGAGC
>NVTW01000036.1 GCA_002401725.1 Gammaproteobacteria bacterium | reverse complement strand
CGTGTGCACATTATATTTTTTTGTAAAACCTGCAACGCTATTATTTTTATGTTGCCAGATCCTTTTGATTAAATCACTAGTTACGCCTATGTAAAGAGTTCCGTTTCTTTTACTTGCTAGTATGTATAATACTGGTGCTTTCATTTTTATCATCCTTGATTAGTTTTATGGATTCCCGCCTTCGTGGGAATGACGTTAGATGCGGGAATGACGTATTATTTCTATATTAACCACCTATAGATTCCGGCTTAAAAGACTACCGGAATGACGATACACAAAGCCATCATCCCCGAGTGTATCACTCTGTCATCCCCGAGTGTGACACTCCGTCATCCCCGAGTGCGCCACCCGCCGTCATCCCCGAATGCACTACCCCGTCACTCCTGAATGTATCACTCCGTCACTCCTGAATGTGACACCCCGTCATCCCCTAGTGCTTTTATCGGGGATCTACAAATACACATCTTTCATTGTCGCCCACTGATAATCCTGCAACAACCGTTCAAGTTTACCTTCCATCGCCGACAAATTAATATAATGTCTAAACTTCGATTTCAATGGTGCTGCTTTCACCCGTGGTTGGTTTGGATCTATTTCCCAGGGGTGAAAATAAAAGCTATACGGTTGTTGTTCTTGTTGATGAAATTTATCAATACGGCGTTTTGATAACCAATAAGGGTATAAACGAAAATAGCCACCACCACCAATACCGGTGTTTACGTTATTTTTTCGTAACGTTGGTACAGGTATTTCAATAATACTTTCACCAGAATTAACCAATCCTTCACGTCGGTAGGCAAAACGTGGCCAGTTAGGTACACCGTATAAATCATGTTCTATGGGGTAAGTGCTAGAGCTGTATTTAAAGCCTAATTCAATTAATACATCATAAATCCATGTATTAGAATCATTCACTGAAAAACTTGGTGCTCTGTAGCCTAAAATTTCTTTGCCTGAGATATCTTCTAGAATATGCTTGCTTTGTACTACATCCGCTTTAAATTGTTCAGGTGTCATACCAATAGCTCGCTGATGAGCAAAGCCATGACTGGCTAGCTCATGTCCTTGTTCAACAATGGCTTTAATTAATTCAGGGCAACGTCGTGCAACCCAACCTAAAACAAAAAATGTACTCTTGGTGTTGTGCTTTTCAAATAATTCTAACAAACGATGGGTGTTATGCTCTACGCGCAGTGGCATTTTATCCCAATCATTTTTAGCAATGGTGTTTTCAAAGGCTGAAACATGAAAGTAATCTTCAACGTCTACCGTCATAGCATTTGTTATTTGCGACATATAATAATCTAAACCCATTGACGGAATAAATTCCGACCTACATTAAAAATGTATATTATATTTTTCAAAATTATTATCTACCTTGCCCAAACAAAACAATTTCAACAGTTCTAATTAAAATTAATAAATCCAATAAAAAACTGCGATGCTTAATGTAATACAAGTCATATTTAAGTTTTTCTAAAGAATCAGCATCGGTTTCACCGTACGGATACTTTAATTGCGCCCAACCAGTTAAGCCCGGTTTTACGTTGTGGCGTTCATTATAATAAGGAATGGTTTTTACTAAATTTTGCACAAATTCTGGGCGTTCAGGACGAGGGCCAACAAAGCCCATTTCGCCACGCATCACATTATATAATTGTGGTAATTCATCAATACGATACTTACGAATACGTTTACCTACAGTAGTGGTACGATCGTCATTTTTAGACGCCATTTGCGCACCATCTTTTTCAGCATCGATGCGCATACTGCGAAATTTAATAATACTAAATGCTTGTCCGTCTAGCCCTACTCGTTCTTGAGAATAAAAAACCGGTGAACCCCAACCGTCTTCAATTTTTATTAACAGGGCTGTTATTAACATTATTGGCCAAGTAAATAAAAATAAGAAAAACGCCATGGTAGCGTTAAAAATCCAATCTAACGCGTTACGTAAATAATTATTTGAAGCAAAGCCATTAGAATAAATAACCCAACTAGGATAAATTAAATTAACCGCAATTTGTCCGGTTTCTCGTTCAATAAAATCGAGTATTTCAGTAACTTCAACACCTCTAATTTTACAGGCAAAGAGTTCATCAACGGGGAGGTTTTCTCGACGTTCGTCAGCAGCAACGACAATTTCATCAATTTCATTTTCTAAAGTGTAATTTACTAACGAACCATCTAAGTCAATTCTATTTTCACGTACCACACCATTGTCTTTATCGCCGACCATAATAATAAAACCATGTAAGATGAATCCTTGACGATCAACATCACGGCGCATGCGTTGTTCTATAATGGCTGCTCGTTCACCAGCACCAATCACTAAAACTTTACGTTTATTTAAGCCAAAAAAATCAATTTGTAACGTAAGCCAACGAAAACTGCTTGCCAATACAAAGCTAGTGACTGATGACATTGCTATTAATTCAATTTGCAATGCTTGTGAGCCAAAAAATGGATTTATAATAGTAAAAATAAAAAATCCCATTGCGACAGACACTAGCATACGGCGGATAACACCACGGAAATTTTCACGTAATTTGGAGTTGTATAAACCAAGCGCTAAAGAAGATAGTTGCACCATAAGTGCAAAAATTAAGGAATAAACAAATTCTATATTGGTGGGGATACTCGCTTGTTCAACAAAATTAAATTGTCGGTTAAGGTATAGCGCTAAAAACAGTGAGCCAGCAAATAAAGTTAGCTCAATAATAACAATGAGTTTACTTGCGGAAGATAAATCTCGAAACTTAGGGCTAGACATTAGTGGTGTTAACTTCCTATTTTTATATTTTTTTATCCGTTTAGCAGACATTATATTAGAATAGATTTATACCTAAATGTAAAGATTTGTGTAATATTCTTTACAAAAGTTTATTCACATAAAATAACCTTGATATCAAGTTTACAACAATTGTAAGTTTTATTGCTAGATAAAGAGGGTGCAAGAAGTGTCAAAATAAAATAGAATCTGGTAACTTAGTGTTATCACAATAAAATTACTGTCGAAAAAGGTAATAGACCATGGAAAACCATTTGTTCACAAAAGTTAAAATAGTGGTATTAATTCTATTAACTCAATTAGTTATTAGTTGTAGTTCAGCAACTTTGCCGCCTGCTACCATTCATTCATCAAATACTGTCGATATATCATCATACAAATACTTAATTGGTGCTGGTGACGTACTCAATATTTTTGTGTGGCGTAATCCTGAAGTTTCGGGCACTTTTGTGGTACGACCTGATGGTATGATCACCACCTCGTTAGTTGAAGATATTGCTGTTTCGGGTAAAACACCGACTGAATTAGCGCGTTCAATTGAAAAAATTCTCGCCACTTATTTGCGTGACCCCATTGTTACTGTAACCGTTAACAACTTCGTTGGTCCTTTTAGTGAGCAAATTAGGGTGATCGGTGAAGCCGCACAGCCGCAATCAATAAATTACACCCAAGATATGACCTTGCTCGATGTAATGATCCGTGTTGGTGGTTTAACTGAGTTTGCCGATGGTAATGATGCGGTATTAGTAAGAATTGAAAATGGTGAACAAAAACAATACGATATTTTTATTGAAGATTTGATTAAAGATGGTGAAATCAACGCCAATATAGATATGTTACCTGGCGATATAATTATTATTCCAGAAGCGTGGTTTTAAACGATAATGTAGGTTTAAGCTTGCTTCAAAAAATCAGATTCCCGCTTAAAACATACGGGAATGACGTGTGATGATTCGTGAATGACGAATATAGAACGATATTCGAGGCAAGCCTCGACCTACAACATAATAATTTTAACCCCTGTTTTAGAGGTCGTAAATGCAAGAAATACTTGAACAGATAATTGATTACCTCAAAGGGATTTGGATCAAACGTCGATATATTATTATATCTACGTGGCTTATCTGTCCGTTAGGCTGGTATTTAGTGGCACAAATGCCTAATGTTTATAAATCACAAGCACGTGTATATGTAGACACACAATCACTTTTACGCCCTTTATTGCGTGGTTTAACGGTTGAAACAAATCCCGATATACAAATACGCTTAATGGTGAAAACCCTATTAAGTCGTCCAAATTTAGAACGTATTTCTCGTATGACTGATCTCGATGTTCAGGCAAATAATAGTGAAGAATATGAAGCCATTATTAAACGTTTAAAAGATGATTTGAAAATATCAAAAGGTGGGCGTGAAAATATTTACACCTTATCAATTGATGACAAAAACCCTGAAATGGCGAAAAATATTGTGCAGTCTGCTCTTACGGTGTTTATTGAAAATACCTTAGGCGAAACTCGTAACGACTCTGATACTGCACAAAAGTTTTTAGATACTCAAATCAAAGAGTATGAAAATCGTTTAGCGGCTTCAGAAGCACGTTTAACTGACTTTAAACAAAAATACAGCGGTGTATTACCTAATCAATCTGGTGGTTTCTATAGCCAATTAAGCTCATCAAAAGAAAATTTAAAAGCCATAGAATTAGAATTGTTAGAAACAAAAACTCGCTTAATTTCAGCCAAAGCGCAGCTACACATTAATACCGATAACATGACTGATCCGCAAAATAAAATTAAAACAGAAAACAGCATTGAAACGACTTTTGATAATCGCATTGCTGAATTAGAGGCAACATTAGACTCTTTACAATTAAGATATACTGATCAACATCCTGATGTAAGAGAAGTAAAACGTCGCCTCGAACATTTAAACAAACAACGCACAACTGAGATTGAAAAATACTTAGCGGCAGCATCAGCAGATGATTCGGGTGGCGTTGTTATGAGTCAAAGTCCGGTGATGCAAGAGGTGCAAATACAAGTAAATAAATTGGAAAACCAAGTAGCGTCATTAAATGTAAGAGCAAAAAATTATCGCGAGCGAGTAAAAGAATTAGAAAGTAAAATTCATACCTTGCCAGAAATTGAAGCAGAATTGGTCGGACTAAATCGTGGTTACGGTATCACTAAGAAAAAATATAACGACTTATTAAGCCGCCGAGAAACAGCCCGTTTAGCTCAACAAGCCGATGAAACAACTGATAAAATACAATTTAAAACCATTGATCCCCCACGCGCGGCAACTAAACCTTCTGGCCCTCCTCGGATGATATTTTTTGTAGTGGTAACCATTTTAGGTATTGGTGTGGGTATTGGTATTTCCTTATTAATGAGTCAATTAAACCCTATTGTTACTTCAAGTGCACAATTATCTAAAGCTACCGGCTTACCTATTTTTGGTATGGTATCAGCCAATGAAAACTTAGGTTTACAAAAATGGCATCGAAGAAAAACACTAATTTTTATGGCATCCAATTTAGTGCTGTTAGTGATATTAGTTACTTTTATGAGTTACTTTTTATTTCCTGATTTGATCCAAGCGCCATTAAAGAGGATATTTTAAGTTATGAGCATAATTGAAAAAGCTTTAGCTAAACAAAAAGCTAAACAAAAAACGGATGATAACAAAAGTAGCATTGAGCAAGCCGTTGAAAATAAAAAACAAACGACTAAAAATAACAATGCTGAAATTACTAAAGCAGAATTTAACACTGATAATTCAGCAACAAACCCAGTTAAAACAGTATCGGTCGATAATGGCGACATTATTTTAGACAAAAAAAGTTTAAATAAACGTGGCTTTATGTTTGACGGCACTTGTCGTCGACAAGCCCAAGAAGAATTTCGTGGTATTAAACGCAAATTACTAAACAATGCTTTTGGCTCAGCCGCTAAAACCTTAGATCACAGTAATTTGATCATGGTAACGAGCTCAAACCCTAATGAAGGTAAAACTTTTATTTCTATCAATTTGGCGTTGAGCATTGCGCTAGAGCAAGATAAAACCGTGCTTTTAATTGATGCCGATGTATTACGCCCAAGTATTAATCGCGAATTGGAATTTAGCCATCGCAATGGTTTATTAGAATATTTATTATCGGAAGTAACTTCGCTTAGCGACATTATTTACAGCACTAATATTAAAAATTTAAAAATTGTACCTGCGGGAAAACCTCACAATTTAACCAATGAATTATTAGCCAGTGACAAAATGGCTGCCTTAGCAAAGGAGTTAGCCGAACGCTACCCTGATCGTATTGTAATTTTTGATTGCCCACCTATTTTAGGGGTAACTGAAACCCCTGTTTTAGCCAATTTAATGGGACAAGCAATCGTCGTTGTAGAAGAGTCTAAAACTAAACTTGATGATGTAATACGAGCCACGGGTCAACTAAATGAAGACTTAGCTATTGGTTTAATTATGAATAAAACATTAAAATCGACAAGGGAATCGTATGGCTACTATGGCTATGGATACGGCTCACAAGCTAAATAAACGTTTTTATCTACTGTTTTTACTTATTGCCATAAACTTACCCGCAACTGCTGGTAAGTGGTCATTTGATCCCAATATTACTTTAGACGAAACTTACAGTGATAACGTTGAGCTTAACGCCAATAACACTGTTGGTAGTTTTGTTACACAATCAACTTTATCTTTAAATAGTCAATTTAGCTCAAGGCTAGCTGAGTTTTCATTCCAAAGTACCAACACTTATGTAGGCTATAGTCATAACCATCAAATAGATGATAGTTATAAAACCTTAAATACTAATATTCGTTACTCATTATGGACTAACGGCCCTGCACTTATTGCCAGCGCAACTATTGCCAATCAAAGTAAAAATGGCGCGAGCAATGGTTTAGCTGATTTAGTTTCAGGCGATACCGTTGAAACTAAAAGTTATCAAGCGGGCTTAGAATATAATGTTGATAATAGCCGCTTTTCAATAAACTCATCCATTCAATATCAAATCCGTCAAGCTAATGATAATATTGGCGAGAGTAATGGTTATACAACTAGCATCAATGCTCGTAATGGCAGCGCTTCACGTACAGTGCTATGGCAATTTAATGGTAATTATAATGAGCAACATAATAATAATTTAACCGGCAGGATCCATCAGATAGAAGCATTAGCGGGTATGATCACTAATTTTGGTTTTAGCCCGTTTGTACGTTTTTTTAATGAAGACTCTACCGGAAACTTTGGCACTAACCGTAATACCGGCACCTCATCTTGGGGTCCAGGTTTTAGATGGCGTATTAGCTCTCATTTTTATATCGACCTTTCGTACAACTATGTTGCAGATAAAACGAAAAGTGACAACTATGTTGCTACGGCCATTAACTGGCAACCCTCTTCACGCACTACTTTAGAAGCCAGTTATAATAAGCGTTTTTTTGGTGATTCTTATAATGTTAACTTTCAACATAAAATAAGACGGTTAAGCAATACTATTAGTTATACTGAAACCGTACAAGCATTTGATCGTAATAGCTTTAATCAAGTTTCTCTGGGTAATTTTTGGTGTCCGGTAGGTGCTGATTTAAGCAATGACGTTAGTGCTTGTTTTATTGGCTCAGACACCACCATTGATTTTAACAATTACCAATTAGTGACTGTTCTTGATCAAGTTTTAGTTGCAGGTAATGAATTTTCACTGAATAAAACGCTTTCATGGCAAACAGACTTATCACTCGCTCGTACAACATTTACTTTAAGTATTAATGGTAACCAGCGAGAAAGCTTAACCACGAGTAGAAAACAAAAAAATCTTAATGCCAGCGTTAGTGCCACACGAAGGATCAGCGGCAAAAGCGATATTGCATTAAGCTTTAGTTTTCGCAAACAACTATTTGATCAAAATAATACTCAAGGTAATGGTCAAGATGATTATTATCGCACTATTTCAGCAACTTATTCTCGCAAACTCGCCAGTTCATTATCGTCTAATTTTAGTGTGCAATATTTAGATAGGAATTCCTCTCAAAGTTCTCGTACCTATAATGAAACTCGCGCAATTATTAATATTACTAAAGAATTTTAACTATGTATGAACAATATTACGGTTTTACCGAACGCCCATTTCAATTAAGCCCAGATCCACGKTTTTTCTTTGCYWCRMRYCATCAYCAACGWGCSYTWTCTTATYTRCAATATGGYTTAGAYCAAGGTGARGGTTTTATTGTTATAACCGGCCCCATAGGCACAGGAAAAACCACCATAGCTCGTAATTTGCTGAACAACCTTGACGATTCTAAGATTGTTGCAGCGCAACTGGTGACCACTAAATTAAATCCGCATGAATTATTAGAGCTTGTTGCATCTGAATTTAAAATAAAGCTTAAAGGAAATAGTGAAGGCAATAGCAAAGCTGAGTTACTGCAAGCTATTGAAAATTTTCTGATTAATTTACACAAGCAAGGCAAGCGCGCGTTATTGTTAGTTGACGAAGCACAAAATTTACCCAGTGAAAGCGTCGAAGAATTACGTATGCTGTCTAATTTTCAACTGGATAATAAACCGCTTATTCAAAGTTTTTTACTGGGTCAAGAAGAGCTTAAAGGTATTATTCAAGCGCCAGATATGGAGCAATTTCGTCAACGAATTATCGCCTCGGCTCATTTGAAACCACTTTCAGCAGAAGAAGTTAAAGACTATATTCAACATAGATTACATCAAGCAAATTGTAATAATGATAAATTATTTTCAGACAATGGTTTCAAATTAATTCATGAAAAAACCTTAGGTGTACCTCGAAAAATAAACATTTTTGTTGACCGTTTATTATTATTTGCCTTTTTAGAAGAGCTCAAAATAATCAATAGTGATGCTATTAATGAAGTCGCTCAAGAAATGGAAATTGAGTTGACGGGCTCTTTAAATACCCAACAACTGAAAAACATAGAACCGTCTCAAGTGGTGGTTAATTCAGTTGAAAATGTTGAAAACATCCGCGAAGTGCTGCGTGAAATTGAAGAGGTTCTTGATACCACCATTAAACAAAAAGTTAAAATGGCACGTTACGTTGATAAATTATTGAAACAAAAAAATAAAGAATATGCGAAAAGTAACATCCAAGACTAGCTTTATTTAATGAATGGCTTTGTTGGATTAAAATCTAACCTTGTATGACTCCTGTAGGTCGGAATTCATTCCAACAATTTTAATCACTCAATTAATATTCAACGAATATTTATCAATTAACGAGTACAAAGTTGGTCTAGTAATACCCAATAACTCAGCGGTTTTTGACATGTTTCCTTCAGTTAGTGCATAGGCTTTTTGAATGGCAATTGTTTCAGCTTGCCCTCTTACCGTACGTAAATTCAGTGACAATTGGTATTCTTCGCTGTCACTATTATGATCAAAAAACCCTAAATCAAATGCTGTTACTTGTGAACCTGTTGCCATGATCACCGAACTTTTAACTTTATTTTGTAACTCACGAATATTACCTGGCCAACGATGYGCTTTAATTGCACTTAAACCCTCTTCTGTAAAGCTTTTAATATTGCTTTTATATTCTGCGGTATATTGTTGTAAAAAGTATTGTGCGAGAATAATAACGTCTTCATCTCTGTCACGCAGTGGGGGAATATTCAAGGTGATTTCGCTAACACGATAAAATAAGTCCTCTCTGAATGTTTTATTCGCCACCATTTCTTCTAAGTTTTGATTGGTTGCACAAACGACCCTGACATCAACAGGAATTTCTTGGCGACCACCTAAACGTTCTATTATTTTTTCTTGTAAAAATCGCAATAATTTAGCTTGGAGGTTAAACGGCATATCGCCAATTTCATCTAAAAATAAGGTACCACCTTCGGCACATTCTATTTTACCTTTGGTGGTTTTATGGGCACCCGTAAACGCCCCTTTTTCGTAACCAAAAAGCTCACTCTCAAGTAATGTTTCCGGGATTGATGCACAGTTAATGGCAACAAAAGGTTTGTTCTTGCGATCACTTAAATTATGCACAGCATTAGCAGTAACTTCTTTACCTGTACCACTTTCACCAAGTAACAAAGCTGTAATGCTAGTTGGTGCAATACGTTGCACCATTGTTTGTAAACGTGCAATAGCTTCACTATTACCAATAATACCACTGTCGCTACCACTAATCGCTTTAAGGCTACGGTTTTCATGTTCAATATTAGCGACACTAAAGGCGCGCGAAACAATAACATTGATGACATCACCATCGACTGGCTTTTGGTAAAAATCATAAGCGCCCATTTCAATCGCTTTTAGGGCATTGGTGCGATCATCATTTCCGGTAATCACAATAACTTTGGTAAACGGGGCGATAGTTAAAATTTCTTTCAACGCAGCTAAACCTTCAGACGCATTCGCGGCATCTGGCGGTAAACCTAAATCTAAAGTGACTACTTTCGGTTCAAAACGACGAACGGCAGCAATGGCACTTTCACGATCACCCGCCAGTACCACATCGTAATCAGTAAAACTCCATTTTAGTTGTTTTTGAATACCGATATCGTCATCAACAATTAATAATTTTTCCATTGGTTATTACTTCTTTATAGTTGTTTTTTAGATTCCCGCCTGCGCGGGGAAGACGCTAGTAAATTTGTCATCCCCGAATGTACCACCCCGTCATCCCCGAATGTACCACCCCGTCATCCCCGAATGTCCACCCCGTCATCCCCGAATGTTTTTATCGGGGATCTAGGCTTTAAGAGTCTGCCGGAATGACAATATTAATATCAGGAATAGACAAATGAAATGTGGTGCCTTTTCCTTCAAAACTAGTGACTTGTATAGTACCACCAATGCCTTCAATATATTGTTTTGCTTCAAAAACACCAATACCCATGCCTGCATTTCCTTTGGTGGTGTCAAACGCTTTAAAAAGTCTATTTTTAATAAATTCAGCTGACATACCGCTACCATTGTCGCTAATGGCAATATTTAAGCGTTTATTAAAATAAGAGGCTTTAATATTAACCCATCCATTATCATTTGTCGCTTCTTGTGAATTTTGAATTAAATGATTGATAACAGAAGAAAATGTTTCTTCTTCAATAACCATTTTTATATCATTTTCTATAGACAACTCCACCTGCGGAGAGTCTATATTTCGCTGTTCAGCCACTTGAGTCAATATTTGCTTAATACTTGCTTTTTTCTGCTTAAATTCAAGTACTGTTTTGTTTCGCAATTGGGCTAATACTTTTTCTAATCTGGTTGCCGCTGAGGCAACTGTTGCAAAAGCATCATCAACAAATTCGGGATTATTACGATGCTTTTTAGCGTTACTATTAATTAACGATAATTGTGCTTGCACATTTTTTAAATCATGCACTAAAAAGGCCGACATACGATTAAAAGCGTCGAATTGCTTAGCTTCAGCTAGTTTTTCATTGGCTTCATTTAACGATAAATAATGGCTGAGTTGCTTTGAAATGGCGGCAAGTAAATCTCTGTCTTCCCAGTTAAGTGGCTTTTTCTGTTCTAATGGTGAAGACAATAAGAAAAACCCATATAAATCTTCGGCGATCATTATAGGTACGATAATTGAGATCTTTAACTGTGCAAAAACACTACTATCTAAAGTTAAATCGGGATAACTATTTTCAACTTTATCAAATTCTCGAATATCGATGATCCAGTTATTTTGTTGACAAAATTTATCAACATTTTCTAACTGATAGAATAAATTTTGATCTGGAGATATTCCCTCAGAATACAGCACACCATAGCGTCCAAGGTTTTGTTTTTTAATAATTAAGCCATTGGGGATTTGTAGCGTAGAACAAATGCAACGTAAAGCGGTTTGGTAATAATCACCACTTTGGCTGATTTCGAGCTGCTGAATTAACTTAAGCCATTCATCTTTATATTCATATTTATTAGCGAAAAAATGTTTGGTGATAAAAACTTTAACTTCTCGACGCAAGCGTTCGGTGATCAATAAAGCGGCTAAAACAATAGTGCCTAAAACAAGAAAAACAACGCTGATCTTGCTTCCCCATTCGCCACCTAAGTAATTGATAATATAGCCAGCAAACGCCATAAAAAGCAGGTACAAACCTGAAATCATCAACATTGAGCTGTAAAAAACCACCTCACGAGAAATAAAGACATTCACCGACCAATCTTTCATCCGACGCGTGCTGATCAGTAATAACGGCACACTGATAATGGCAATAAGTGAACGTAAATACCACAAATCAAAATCAAGTTTATTCAACATTGAAGCTTGAGCAAAAAGCACAAAATCAAAAACAAACATTGCCCCTAAAGCAATAACTAACGGTGCCAATGCCCATTTAGATTTGATTTCGGCATTACGATAAAGTTGTTCAAGTAGCACTAATGCCCAAAGATTAAAGACAAGGAATAATAAAAATAAATATTTCCCTCCTCCTTGTAAATGATACGCCGCCCACCAACTAGCGAATGACGATAGCAGCCAAATCAGCATAAATTGTTTAGTGTTTTTGTTATGGAATAACTCTTTAAAGGAAAATAAACGCTCTCGGGTGGTTAGCACCAACAGAGACCACAGTAAAATTTTTACCGTTTCAAAAACAAAGACAATTTTTAAAGAAAAATGTTGTTGCAATTGCAAAGCACCAAAACCAAATGATGCCAAAGTAGCAAGGCTACCCATTAAAACTAAACGACCGGAAAGAGTATTATTACGCGCTGCCAGCAATAAAAGGATAAAAACAAAAAAGGCAAAACTTGCAATGATGTAGCCTAATAAACCGAGTAATTCCAATATCATAAACCTATTCAAATGGGAACAATAGATGCTAAAAAATATTTATTCTTTTCTTTTAGTCATCAAATCTGTCAACACTGGTACTAACAACAAACTTGATACCGCAGATACGCACAAGCCTGAAATTATCACCACACCTAGCGGTTGCCATAAACTGCCACCAAAAAAGGTTAATGGTAGCAAACCTCCAATGGTGGTTAACGTGGTTAATAATATCGGCGTAAAACGCGTCGAGCTGGCATTGATAATAGCATCGTGTTTATTGTCGCCGTCGCGTAAGTTTTGATTGGTGGTATCAATTAAAATAATAGCATTATTTACCACAATACCGAACAAGCTGATCAAACCGATAAATGCCATCATCGAAAAAGATAAGTTAAATAAAAACAAGCCAATAGCAGAACCGGCAATAGCAAAAGGAATAGACGTAAAAATAATCACCGGCTGTAAAAATGATTTAAATTGCAATACCAAAATGGCGAAAATGCCAATGGCAGTGATCAGTAAAATTTGTGCTAAACCACCAAACGACTCTTGTCGGTTAGCTTCTTCACCACCTAATATATAATACATACCTTGTGGTAATTTATAGTGCTCTAAAAAGTCGACTATTTCAGCCGTTTTTTCGGTAATTGAAAATCCTTTACTGACATCGGCTGATACTTTCGCCATACGTAATTTTTGATAATGAAAAAAATCTGCATGACCCTTTTTAAGTTGCGGATCAACAATATTACTTAAGGGAATATTATCGCCAGTACGACTACTAATATAAATGTCTGCTAAGCTTTCAACCGTTGGCGCTGATTTTCGAATAACAATGGGATAATCTTCACCGTTACTTTCAGTAAAACGACCAACAGCAGTGCCTGACAAGATAGTTTTTAAAGTATTATCTAGGGTATTAATATCAATATTTGATAAGCCCGCTTTTTCATAATCAATATTTAACGCTAGCTTAGTGTTAGCTAAGCCAATGGGGTTATCAATATTTATTATGCCTTGTGTTTGCCGCATTTTAATTGCTAAGTCTTGCGCTACTTTTTCTAAATCACTTAAAGAATCACTCATTAAACGAATAGCAATAGGCTGATCAGTTACCGGCCCTTGGGTAAATTCTTTCACTTCAATTTTTGCTTGATTCCATTTGGCAAAATCAGCACGTAACTTATTTACCAGCGCAGTGACTTTTTGTTCATTGTATTCTTGTAAAATCAACAGTAATTGACCATATTTTTCTATGCCGCGTTTAGGCACTTCATTGTAATAAATGCGCGGGTTTGCAGAACCAACATTAAGCGCAACTTTATTCACTAACGGTTGTTTTTCTACATAGTCAGCAATGCTTTGCATTACTTGATTAGTATGAGATAAAGAAGAATTCGCGGGTGTTTCAACATTGATCATTAACATCGGTTTTTCAGCTTTCGGAAATAAGCTCACGCCAATTTGACTAAATAGAGATAACATCGCCACTAGAGCAACAACCGCACTAACAATAACTAACCAGCGTAATTTAAGTAGTTTATTTAACCATTTAGCATAACTGTTTTCAGCAAAAGCATTGGCGTAATGTTGTAGTGTTTTAACTTTACTGGGTTTAAAGGTAAAAAAGCGACTTGCCAACATTGGTGTTACCGTAAGAGCAACAATTAACGAAGCAAATAACACTAGCACTACAGTTACCGGCATCGAGCGTAAAAAATCACCGGTATTACTGTGCAGCATTAACATCGGTAAAAAAGCAAACATAGTAGTAACGGTGCCACTAGTAACTGCCCAACCCACTTTGCTAGTGCCTGCGGCGGCGGCATCGTTTAAATTATTGTATTTTGATTTTTCTCGATGAATACTTTCGGTAACCACAATCGCGTTATCTACTAACAAGCCCAATGCGATAATCAAGCCCACTATCGACATTTGTTGTAAACCAAAGCCAGAAAAATCTAACCAGCCGATAGCCACTAAAAAAGACAACGGAATAGCGGCAATTACAACCACGGCTTCACGTATACCTAGAAATAATAACGACATTACACCAACAACAATTAGTCCTTGCCATAAATTCCTAAAAAAGCCATCGACCCTAATTTCAACACTGTCTGCTTGTTTAAACAGCATGTCTAATTTCATCTTCTTAGGTAGGTTTTGCTTAAATAAGGCAATTTCTTTATCGACGTTTTGCGTGACTTTAAAAATATTGGTATTTAAACTTTGTTCAACTGTTAGAAATATCACCGGTTTTTTATCATAATAAGCAAGATAACTCGGTGCTAAGTCACCAAAACTCACCTCGGCAACATCTTTTAAGCGCAACACAAAAGCATCACTCGATTTGATCACTGTATTGGCTAAATCTTCAATATGTTGATAATTGCCACTACTACTTACGGTAAAACGACGAGTGCCTGCATCGACATAACCTGGGGTAATATTTATAGCGCGCCCTTGTAAAGCTAAACTAACTTCGGCGACTGAAATATTGTGGTGTTTTAACAACGCAAGGTTCAAGTCAACACTAACAATTTGTTGAGGATACCCCCAAACACTCGCGCGTTTAACGCCATGAACGGCCTCGATGCGTTTTTCAAGTAACTTAGCATAGTATTCAGTGGTTTTATAATCTAAAGGCTCACTCCATAAAGCTAATTGCATTATCGCAACATCTACTGGTGTGGCTTTGAGCACCATTAATTCTTGAATGCCGTCAGGTAAATTAGGTTTTACCGTACTTACCGCTTGTTTTATTTTATTAAACGAAGCATCGGCATCAACGCCATAATTAAATTCTATTTTAATGCGAGTGCCGCTATTTTTTACCTGTGTTTCAATTATTTTAATATTTTCTATTTCAGAGATTTCTGCTTCAAGAGGGTTAACGACCAGTGTTTCAATATCTTGTGGAGATGCGCCAGGATACACTACTTCAATTAAGGTGATCGGTAAGTCAAATTGTGGATCTTCCGATCTTGGCATATCAAAATAAGAAACAATACCGACTAACACCATTAAAATAACAATGGTCAGTGTAAATTGGGCATTATTAATCGCGGCTTTAGGTAACTTCATTAGTTTAATTATCGCTTAGCGTATTGTTTAAAGAAGTATTTAATGAAAAGTTTTGCCAACCTTGGGTGATCAGCTGTAATGGTGGTGAATCAGCATTAGCGACCAAATAAATAAAACGGTTATCTAATTTATAGATATCGAATAATTGCTGTTGTAATTGTTTACCGCCACTAGATTGAGTAACAACAATCGCTTTACCTTGCTCATCAACCGCGACTAACGCGGCAATAGGTACACGATAAACAAGCTTGTTGTCAGTAAAATCAATGATAACTTCTGCAATCTGCCCAGCAATAATACCGGCTCGACGTGTTAGTTGAGGTAGCAATACTTCAATAGTAAATAAATTACTTTGATTATTCGCTGTCGCTGGAATTTTACTAATAAGCCCAATTACTTCGCCTAAATTACCAAGGCGTACTCTAACTTTTTGTTTTAAACGTACCTGACTCACTTCTCTGTCGGTTAAAGCTACTTTAACAACCCAATTATTTTTTAATGCGGCAACTCTTAAGACTTCTCGTCCCGGTGTTTGTAACTCACCGAGTTCGGTAAAGCGATTTAACACTATGCCATCAAACGGTGCCGCAATTTGTGATTTTTGTAAATTGTAATAAGCCACCTTATAAAGTGCTCTTGAGGTTTCAACTAAGGTTTCGGCATTATCTAATTGCTGTTGCGAGCTTAAATTATTTTCCATCAATTTAGTGATACGTTTAACATCTCGTTTTGCTTGGAGTAATTGTGCATACTTACCATTTTTATCTTCGATTAGTTCGGCAATATCCAACCGTGCAAGCAACTGATCTTTAATGAAATAGCCGCCTTCATCAACGGTTAATTCAGTTAGATAACCACTACTTTTAAACGATAAATTTAGAGTGCGTTTATAGGCTAATTTACCGGTACGATGAATGGTATCGTTATAAGGTTCGACCGTAACTTCGGCAATATCATAATTTTGCGCATTGACCAAAAACACACAACTAGCGGTTAAGTTAACAACGATGGTCAAGATAAGAACTAATGGTTTCATAGACTTTATATTGCTTTATTTTATTTAGGTGATAAACCCAAAAATGTAATTAATAATTTTATAGTTATACTCATGTTACTTCAAAATACTCGTTTCAGCGAGAATTAAAAGGCTTGTAGGCAAGGCATTGATTAAAGAGAATGGTTGTCCCTTGTCGAAATCAATAACGCAGCATATGAGCCTTTTAAACTCGCCCTACGGGGATGTCTGAGTAAATCATGCTCATCGTTGCATCTTTTTTTAAGGGAATAACCATTAATACAAAGATGCGCCTTGATCATGAATTGCTCAGCCATCCTGACACAGACATTTTGAAGTATCATGAGTATATACTGTAGTTGCAGGTGCTAAAAATGTACACCTATTAATGAGAATAAAAGTAGAGTTGTAATAAAAACCAAGAAGTTATATTAAAAAGTCATCTCCGCAGCTTGATACAAGCGGTAGGCAACTTGCCCTGCTATTTTTTCTTTTAATAACTGCAAATTTATGGGTAGCACACTAACATCAAGCTCTGCTTCGCATTCGATATAAATCAAAGCATTTTGCGCTAACCAACCGTGGTTAATATTTTCAACAATAGGGTTGAGTAACTGTTGTCGAAATGGTGGGTCAATAAAAACAAGATCAAATAATTGTTTGTTGGCATTATTAGGTTTTAAAAACTCGATGCTATTAGTTTGTATTACCTCTGCTCGTAAGTCTTTTAATAACACTACGTTTTGTTTTAACTGATCAGCGGCATTTTTATTAAGCTCTAAAAAAACAACTTTTGTTGCGCCACGCGATAACGCTTCAAACCCTAAGCCGCCAGAACCAGCAAAACAATCTAAGCAATTTGTTTCGTTAATATAAGGCATTAACCAATTAAACAGTGTTTCTTTTACGCGATCAGTTGTCGGACGCAAACCTTGAGCATCAAGTACGGGTAATTTTCGCCCGCGATATTTGCCGGCAATAATACGAATACTGCCGCTACTTTTACGATTAATTTTTGATGTTGTTTTACTACGAGCAACCATTTTTACTATATGCTGATGAGATCAGTTTTGTCTGCTAAGTTTAAATGCTAGTATATCGACAATTTTATCTTTCCCCCTAGTTTTTGTGAAAATAATTTATGACAAAGAAAAAAGGCTTGTTTTCTTGGCTAAAAAAAGACAGTAAAACAGAGCAACCAACCGCTACTGCTAATGACGAAATTTCGGTCGAACTCAATAATGAAAATAATTCAGCAGATGAAATTTCACCTACACCGATAGAAAATGAACAAGCTACTGCTGAAAAAAAATCAGGTTTTTTTACTCGCTTAAAGAATAGTTTAACCAAAACCCGACAAAACATCGGCGGCGGAATTTTTGATCTATTTAGTGGTAAAAAAATTGATGATGAATTATTTGAAGAATTAGAAACTCATTTACTGCTTGCTGATGTTGGTGTCGATACCACCACAAAAATTATTGATACTTTAACGCAATCAGCCAAACGCAGCCAATTAAAAGACGCTGAAAAACTATATGAACTGTTAAAAGCCGAATTAAAAAATATCATTACTCCTGTTTGCCAACCGTTAGAAATACCTCAAGCTAACACGCCTTTTATTATCTTAATGGTCGGTGTAAACGGCGTTGGTAAAACCACCACGATTGGTAAATTAGCGAAACAATTTCAAGCCCAAGGTAAATCAGTAATGCTCGCAGCTGGTGATACCTTTCGTGCAGCGGCGGTTGAACAGTTACAAGTTTGGGGTGATCGTAATAACATTGCTGTTGTTGCCCAACAAACAGGATCTGACAGTGCTTCTGTTATTTTTGATGCTATTTCTTCTGCTAAAGCCAAAGGCGTAGATGTGTTAATTGCGGATACTGCTGGCCGTTTGCAAAACAAAGGGTATTTGATGGAAGAGCTAAAAAAAGTGGTGCGGGTAATGAAAAAGCTCGATGTTAATGCGCCACATGAAGTAATGCTAACCATAGATGCCGGTACTGGGCAAAATGCACTGAGCCAAGCTAAATTGTTTACCGAAGCAGTAAATTTAACCGGTATTACATTAACTAAACTTGATGGTACCGCCAAAGGTGGCGTTATCTTTGCCGTTGCCGATAAATTTTCAATTCCGATCCGTTATTTAGGTGTTGGCGAAGGTATTGATGATTTACGCCCGTTTAATGGCGATGATTTTATTGAAGCACTGTTTGACAAGTGATCATTGATTAAATGCTGATTTGCTAAAGGCATGTTCATTATCGTATGATAAAAAATTAACATGCCTATGCAGATCACTCAGGTATTTATTTTAAACGTCATCTCCGAGGTCTTTTAATCGGAGATTTCGTGTTTTATAACATAGTTTCCCGCTTAAAAGACTACGGGACGATCCTGAACCAAGTGCACAAGCATATAAAACAATAAGAATATCAACCATGATCCGTTTTAATAATGTCAGCAAAACTTATCCGGGGGGCTTTTTAGCCCTCAGGCAAGTTAATTTTGAACTTGCTGCCGGTGAAATGGCTTTTTTAACTGGGCATTCAGGCGCAGGAAAAAGTACCTTATTAAAACTGATCAGTGTGATGGAAAAAGCCAGTACTGGCAATATCTTCATTAATGATACTGACTTAAGCCAAATAAAATATAAACAAATTCCTTATGTTCGCCGCGGTATCGGTATGATTTTTCAAAACCATAATCTACTCCTGGATCGCACCATATACGACAATGTTGCACTGCCACTCATTATTGAAGGTTTTAGCCATAAAGAAATAGCGAATCGCGTGGAGGCGGCTTTAGAAAAAGTCCATCTTGCCAATAAACTACGTTGCTACCCAAAAATGCTCTCTGGCGGCGAACAACAACGAGTCGGTATTGCGCGTGCCATTGTCAACAAGCCCGCTATTATTCTTGCTGATGAGCCAACCGGTAACTTAGATCCTAAGCTATCACTGGATATTATTCGTCTTTTTGAAGAACTAAATACCTTAGGCACCACTATATTAATTGCCACTCATGATCTTGGTTTAATAGCTCGCATGAGGTATCGCACCTTAACCTTAAAACAAGGCTGTATGATCACCGACGGGTTACTACAAAATACGCGAGGGGATGAGCAAAGTGAGTAAGGTAATATTATTACAGCGCCTATCTACGCTACCAATGCGGCATTTACAGCAAGCTATTGGTAGTTTAGGCGACTTATGGCGTACACCACTTGCCTCAATGATGACCATTTTAGTGCTAGGTATTAGTTTAACCTTACCAACCACGTTGCATTTGTTTGTTAAAAATGCCGAAAAAATCACCCAACAATGGCATTCAGCCTCTGAAATCACTTTATTTTTAAAACTATCAACGTCAGCAAAAAGCGCCAAAAATTTATTACAAAAATTGCAACTTTATCCTGAAATTAGCAAAGTAAGTTATATTTCAGCAGAACAAGCACTGACAGAATTCAAACTGTTGTCAGGTTTTGGTCAGGCGCTTGATTACCTTGAAAACAATCCACTACCAGCAACTATTCTGGTAACGCCAACTAAACGATCGAGCCAAGCAGATGTGGTTAAAAACTTACTGTCAAAATTAGAAAAACATCGCGAAGTAGAGCAAGGTAAACTTGATTTAGACTGGCTAACTCGTTTAGAAGCGATGGCAAAATTACTACAAGATATTGTTATCAGTCTGGCTTTTTTACTCTGTTTGTCAGTGGTTTTGATCATCGGCAACACCATTCGTTTAGCCATACTTGACCAAAAAGATGCCATCGCGGTAATGAAACTGGTTGGCGCCACCGACGCTTTTATTCAACGACCTTTTTTATATGCAGGTGTTTGGTATGGCATTTGTGGTGGTATTTTTGCCATTATCGCCGAAACCATACTCGCCCAATATTTAACGGCATCATTGAATAAACTGACCTATCTTTATCACAGTGATTTTGTTTTACAGGGGTTAGGATTTGTTGAAAGTTTATGGTTATTGGCATTTTCAATTATTTTAGGCTTGATCGGCAGTTATATTTCAGTACGTCAACATATTCGCGGAATTGAACCTACAACCGATTAAATTTAGATTAAAGATTGATCTAAATCATTATTCTCACATTCAGGATGAAATAAAAATTATAACTTAAAGGTCTAATGCGGTGGTAGTATGCCTATCAGTTACAAATCGCAACAAATTTATCCTTGCGATCTCTTTGTTTCATGATAAAAAGCATGTTAATATCGCGAAGCTTTAAAACAAACGTAGTATAAATATGGAGGTGTTTGATGAGTAAAGTTACCCAAACAATGGCATTAACAATCCCACAAAGTGGAAGTATAGAGTCGTATGTACAATCGGCTTATAGTATTCCAATGTTAACTGCTGAACGAGAGCAAGAACTTGCCACACGTTTATATAACGAAGGCGATTTAAGCTCAGCACAAGAATTAATTATGTCGCACTTACGGTTTGTTGTTCATGTAGCTAAAGGCTATGCTGGTTATGGCCTGCCTCAAGCTGATTTAATTCAAGAAGGCAACGTTGGTTTGATGAAAGCGGTAAAACGCTTTAACCCTGAAGTAGGCGTACGCTTAGTCTCTTTTGCCGTACATTGGATCAAAGCTGAAATTCATGAATTTGTGCTACGCAACTGGCGTATTGTTAAAGTTGCCACCACTAAAGCCCAACGTAAATTATTTTTTAATTTAAGAAAAAACAAAAAACGTCTAGGTTGGTTTAGTAAAGATGAAGTAACCAATGTTGCCGAAGCTTTAGGTGTTACCACCAAAGATGTCATGGAAATGGAATCGCGTTTAAGCAACCAAGATCAAGCCTTTGAGTTGTCGAATGACGACGACGATAGCGGTATTGGCAGTTTTTCTCCGGCACAATATTTAGAAGACAAACAGTCTGATTTATTGACCCTTGTTGAAAATGACAACAGAGAAGATCACGGTCATCGTCAATTAAGCGCGGCAATGGTTCATTTAGACGAACGCAGCAAAGATATTATTCAAACGCGTTGGTTGAATGATGGTAAAGCAACATTGCAAGAATTAGCCAACAAATATCAAATTTCGGCTGAACGTGTTCGCCAGCTTGAAAAAAACGCCTTAAACAAATTAAAAGGCGCAATGGTTAATTATTAACAAGCATAAATACCAAGTATAAACGTTTTGAAAAACCGACAGTTAGTCGGTTTTTTGTTTTTTCGTTAGAATAAATATAAAGTAAATTTTTTGTAAAAAACGCTAGCCAATTCAATACTTTTTTTGTTAAACTCATTGTACAAAAATAATACTAATAACTAAATGTTGGGTACCCTGATGGAACCAAGGGAAAGTGGTAATAACGGCAATAATGCTAACTACACGGCTGCCAAGCAATTACCTAAAATAAAATCGCTATTAAAAAAATATCGTCATGTTAAAACCATGCAATCAAGTTTGCTGCAATTATCAGAATTAGCGAGCAAAATTATTGATATGCAAGCGTTTTATCCTGCGTTAGAAGCAGTGATCAAAACACTTTTTAATGCCGACAGCTTTTTTATTGTCTTGGTCAATCAACAACAAAAACTTTCATTAGCTTATGATCACAATGACCAAGAGCGTAAAATACTGCAACGCTTATCTCATCAAAATTGGTTAGAAAGCCTAAGTGGATTAGTTTTTAGTAACCAACAACCTCTACAATGCAATGCCAAGCAAAGACAAAATTTAGTGCAATCAGGTGAGTTGGTTTTACATGGTTCAGTATGTGAAGACTGGCTAGGCATTCCTTTGAATCGTGGTAATAAAACCATTGGCGTATTAGCGTTACAACATTATTCAAAACAACAAAGTTTTAATGATCGCGATTGTGAATTATTACAATTTATTGGTGATCACTTAATTACAGCTATTGATCGGGTACACAGTCGAGAATTACTAGAAGAAAGCATTCAACAGCGCACCCATAAATTACAACAAGCAAATAAAAAGTTACAACAAGAAATCCTCGACCGCCAAAAAGCAGAAAAGTTACAAAAAACACTGTTAGCTATTTCAGAGGTCACCGCCAGTTCAGACGATTTATCTGAGTTTTATCAACAGCTTCATCAACAATTAAATCAACTTATTAATGCTAACAATTGTTATATAGCTTTATGGTCTGACGATAAAATCAATTTAGAGTTTCCATTTTATCTTGACGAAAAAATTACGCCAATTAAATGTCGTCCGTATAACAATGGCTTAACAGAATTAGTTTTAGATATTGCTAAACCCTTACTTATTCAACATGATACCGTTTTTACGCTACAAGCCAATAATAACGTTGCAACACAGCCATTAAATAGCAACTATCATCGTAAAAACATGCCCGTACCTAAAGCTTACCTTGCTGCACCATTGATTATTGCAGGTAAAATTAAAGGGGTGCTTGCGGTACAAGATTACAGCAATAATAATGCTTACCAGCAAGGTGATTTAGAGCTGTTGCGTTTTATTAGTCAACATATTGCATCCGCTATTGAGCGCAAAGCTGAACAAGTAAATCGCCAGCATAGTAACGACGAATTAGAAAAATTAATTACTGAGCGCACACAAGCGCTACAAGCCAGTAATTTAAATTTACGGATGCAAATTGAAGAACGCCGTAAAGCAGAAGCTCAGCTATATCATGATGCACATCACGATGCGTTAACAAAACTTCCTAACAGAGCAATGTTAATGGATCGTCTTAGTTATGCATTACGGCACTTGAAACGTCATCCAAATCATAAATCTGCGTTATTATTTATCGACTTAGACAGATTTAAAATTATTAATGATACCTTAGGTCACCATGCGGGCGACTTGTTTTTAGTTGAAATTGCCCAACGCTTAAAAAGTTGCATCCGCGACAATGACATTTTAGCACGCTTAGGTGGTGACGAATTTGTGATCTTACTCGATGCGCTGCAAAACCAAGATGATATTGAAGAAATAGCTACCCGCATCACGATTGAAGTTGAAAAACCTTTCGATCTTGGTGGTAATACTGTTTATTCTAGTGCCAGCATTGGTATTGCCAACTGTCATAATCAGTACCAAAATTCGGATGAAATTTTACGCGATGCCGATGCCGCAATGTATCAAGCCAAAGGCTTAGGTCGTGGTCGTTATGTGTTTTTTGACAGCAGTATGCGTGAGCAATTACTGGCCAGTATGACTTTAGAACAAGAGTTGCGTATTGCCATTAAACAACAACAATTTGAATTACATTATCAAAGTATTCTAGATCTTTCAAAAACTACCACGATAGGCTTTGAAGCATTATTACGTTGGCAACATCCTAAAAAAGGATTGTTAACTCCCAGTCAATTTTTAACCATGGCGGAAGAAACCGGTATGATTTTAGAAATAGAAAACTGGGTAATTAAACAAGTATGTTTACAACTTCAAGATTGGAAAAACGACACTTTATATAGCAACACTTTTATTTCAGTTAATTTATCTGGTCGTCATTTAAATCAAGTTCATCAATTAGCTGATTTAATGTCTTTAATCACTCAAAACACCCAAGAGCCTGAACGCTTGATCTTAGAATTTGACGAACTCGCTTTTTGCCAACAACCAGAGCAGTCACTAAAAAGCTTAAGAAAATTAAAAACCTCTGGCGTAAAACTAGCGTTGGATGATTATGGTGCGGGTATGTCGTCAATGAACTTTTTACATGACTACCCTTTTGAGTTTATTAAGCTTGATCGCAGTTTTATTCGTTCGTTAAATAGCAGCGACAAAAACCTTGCATTGATCAAGGCATTAAGCAGCTTAGGTGAAAAATTTGGCTATCGTTTAGTTGCCGAAGGTATCGAAAGCGAAGCAATGCTCGCAAAAGTACAAGCTGCGGGTTGTGAATTTGGTCAAGGTTACTTTATTAACCATCCGAAAAAAATTATTAAAGCGTATTCAGAAAAAAACGTCATTAGTTGCGCTTAATTCTGCGTTTAGCAATTTCAAGAAAAAACGGTTAATGACGTTCAAAATAACCCTCTATGCGCAAAGCAATGCCAGGGTTAGTATCAAAACCATCTTCTTTTGCCCATTCTAAAAACGGTTCAACTTCAAAAAACAACCATTTTTTAAAGGCATTAAAACGATACCGATAACTTAGATCATACTTTTCAGTAAAACTTCCGGTTGCACTATTAAGGCGCCCTTGAGCAACTAAACCAAAAACTCTAGCACGTCGATCACCCAATTGCTTTAATGAATAAAGGCCATACTTCCATTTTTGACCACGAAAAGACTGTGAAGCTCTAACACTATAATTAAACCGATATTGATGACTATCATTTTGTTGATAATTATATTCAAGCAATAAACGCGCACCCAAACCATCACCAACAAAGTAGTAAACTGATGGGTCAACTTTAACACCATGGGTATCAGCCCAAGAAAAACGACGTTTGTGGCGAAAACGGACAAATAAATCATTGCTTGAAATGCCAATACGTGTATCGGTAAACCGGTCTTTTTCACGCTTATTAACAAAGCGTAACGCAGCACTAAACGAATCTTGGCTAAAATTTTGTGTGCTATTAAAGGTTTCTAAGGGTAAATCAGCAAGATCATCTTCACTGTCATCTGAGAGGATAATATCAAGGCGATTTCTTAAATTAGGTAACGACAGTTTAATACGAAAACGAGTTTCAAATGGTGATAAGTCAGTTCGTTTTGGTAGCCAACCTAAGCGAATTTTTGCACTCGTTTTAGGTGCTTTTTGTTGTTCATTATCGTCAAGCGTAAAAAAACTATCAAACCAAAAAGCAGACTGGTATACCGAATTTGTAATGCTTTGATGAATAACATTCGCCCAATCATCGTTACTGTTATCATTGTTTTGTTTAGACTTTTTGTCATCAACTGTGTTTTTTCCAACATTGCTTTCATGATCTATAAGAACTTGTTTGTTTTTTGGCGTTGCCGATAAAATAGGTTTAAGCCTTTCCTGCTCTGTTTGCTTCGTTATCTGGGCTGAAGTCTGCTGAGCTTGTACCGTTATAGAAATAAAAAATAATAAAGCATAGCTCCATGATTCAATTTTCATTAACATCTTTCCTCAGAAATTGTTTTATCTCAAATAAAGTACGGGTAATTGGTGCTTTTTGTAAGTGAAAGTTTATAATGGAAAGCAATTAAATTATAGGGGAAATTTATGGGTAACATGGGTATTTGGCAACTTTTAATTGTTGCGGTAATTGTTATTTTATTATTTGGCACAAAAAAGTTACGTGGCTTAGGCGGTGATTTAGGCGGTGCTATAAAAGGCTTTAAAAAAGCAGTCAGTGAAGATACTGAAAAAGCAGACAGCACAAAAACGGCTGAATCTTTAGATGATAAAGCAGCAACAACCTCTGCAAAAACAGCAGCATCAGAGAAAGAAAAGGCATAACTGATGTTTGATATTGGCTTTTGGGAAATAGTGCTCATTTCAATTATTGGTTTAGTTGTTTTAGGCCCAGAGCGTTTACCTGTAGCCATTAGAACAGTAAAAAGCTGGATCAGCAGTGCTCGTCAATTTAGTAATAATGTAAAAACTGAATTAAAAGAAGAGTTACGCATCCATGAATTACATAATGATTTGAAAAAAGCAGAGCAACAAAACATGAGTCATTTAAGTGCTGAGGTTTCCGATTCTGTTCGTTCATTAAAAGAGGCGGCGGCAATGGTTACTCGACCTTATCAAAATTCAACGTCGGTAAACTCTGATCTTATTGCAGAGGCCCACACAGCAACTAGTGCTGAAGTTAGCGCGGAAACTAGTACTGAAGAAAATACAGTAGCTATTGAGCCTGCCAATACAGAAAACCAAACAAATACAACAACTTCAACACAAAAGCCAACTGAATGACATCATCAAAGCAAGCTTACACTCTTTTTGATCACTTACTTGAATTAAGAACGCGCTTATTACGCATTGTTATTAGTGTGCTGGTTATTTTTGCTGCTTTAGCCGCTTTTGCTCAAGATATTTATCAATATTTGGCTCAACCGTTAATAAATACTATGCCTATAGGTTCACAAATGATTGCGACCGATGTGGCATCGCCTTTTTTTGCCCCATTTAAGTTAACCATAGTATTATCCTTTTTTTTAGCAATGCCCTTTATTTTATATCAAATTTGGGGATTTGTTGCCCCGGGTTTATACCGCAAAGAAAAAAAGTTAATTGCGCCTTTAATGTTTGGTAGCACTTTATTATTTTATGCGGGTATTGCCTTTGCTTATTTTGCTGTTTTTCCCATTGTTTTTGGCTTTTTTACTTCTGTCGCGCCTGAAGGTGTCACCATTGCTACCGATATTACCAGTTATTTAGATTTCGTTTTAAAACTCTTTTTTGCTTTCGGTACTGCTTTTGAAATTCCCATTGCTATTGTTTTAATGTGCTGGACAGGGATAACTACGCCACAAAGTTTACGTACTAAACGCCCTTATGTAGTAGTAGGAGCTTTTGTTATTGGTATGCTATTAACACCACCTGACATCATTTCTCAAACCTTGTTAGCCGTACCTATGTTATTGCTGTTTGAAGTAGGTATATTGGTCGCTTCATTTTATAGTCGCAACGATAATAATAAAAACGAACTCACTGAGGAAGAACCTTAACCGAATATCAAGCTTATAAAAATACATGCCTATGCACTTGGCTCAGGATCGTCTTTCCCGCAGTCTTTTAAGCGGGAATCTACGTCAAAAAGTACGAGATCTTCGATAAAAACGACTCGAAGATGACGATTATAATAAATACCTGAGTGATCTGCATCAGCATGTTGTTTTATAGCATCAATAGTAAACAAAAATTAGTTTTATATGATGAGTAGCTCAAACACAAACCGTTTAACCACAAAGAAGTCAACCACAAATTTTACTAAGCCATTTAAAAATATTGTTATTTTAGGTGGTGGTACGGCTGGGTGGATGGCTGCAAATTTAATGGCACTTAACTGGCAAAGTAAAGGTATTAACATTACTTTAGTTGAGTCACCCGCTATTGGCACTGTGGGTGTTGGCGAAGGTTCAACACCCCAGCTAAAAACTTTTTTTGATAAAATAGGCGTGTCTGAAAACGAATGGATGCCACGTTGTAACGCAACGTATAAAAATGGTATCTTATTTAAAAACTGGTCAACAAGACCTAGTTTCGAACAGTATTTTCATCCCTTTGCTTCACCAATAGATGCGCATAGCGCCCCTGCATTTATTTATAATAGCGTTTATCGTCGCCAAAGTGCTGACGTTGATAGTCATCCAGATCGTTTTTTTCTTGCTGCGTATTTAGCTAAGCACCATAAAACGGCGATACCAGATCATAATTTTCCTTTTCCGATCAGCTACGGCTATCATTTTGACTCAAATTTATTAGGTAAATTTTTAGTTGAAAAAGCGATTGCTCGTGGTGTTAAGCATCTTCAAGCAACCGTAAGTAAGGTTCATTTACATACTAACACTGCTAATAATAATGAACTTGATGGTTGTATTGAAAGTTTAGAACTTGATGATGGTAGAAAATTATTCGCAGACTTATTTGTTGATTGCAGTGGTTTTCGTGCAGAATTAATTCAAAACAAGTTAAAAGTACCTTTTATTAGTTTCAAAGAAAATCTTTTTAATGACAGTGCGGTAACCCTATCAACGCCAGCCAAAAACCACTTAAATTCACAAACTATTTCTACTGCAATGAAACACGGTTGGGCATGGGATATTCCACTACGAAATCGTACTGGCAATGGTTATGTGTATAGCTCTGATTATTGTAGTGCTGATCAGGCGGAAACTGAGTTACGAGCAAAGTTAGGTTTGTTAAATAGTGATGTTGAAGCACGGCATTTAAAAATGAAAGTAGGGCGAGTAAAACAACATTGGGCAAAAAATTGCCTAGCGGTAGGTTTGTCGCAAGGGTTTATTGAGCCATTAGAAGCTACCGCACTGCATTTAGTACAAGAAACCATTGAAAACTTTATTGATGTTTTTAGCGCAGGTAGTTTTACCGATGCACACCAAGATAGTTTTAATGACAAAATTAATGAACGTTTTGATGGTATTCGTGATTATATTGTCGCGCATTATCGTTTGAATTCTCGCGAAGACACTCAATATTGGCATGACAATGCTGCAAACCCCAATATTTCCCAGCATTTAAAAAGTATTATTCAAGCTTGGCTAAATGGTGAAGATCTGAATAAAACACTTGCACAAAGTAGGCAAGGGCAAGAGAAAAACCAAAATGAAATTATTAGTTATTACCCGCCTGTTTCTTGGCATTGTATTTTAGCCGGTTATGGTATTTTCCCGCCTAGTTTGCAAAAAGTCAGTGCTGATCATCCAGCACATAAATACGATTTAAAGCACATTGATGATTTTATTGAACGTTGTGGACTTAATTTTAAAGATCACCTTCAATTTTTAAACACAAACCTGATGTAAAAAATACGAGATCTTCGATTTAAAAACCTCGAAGATGACAATTGAACTAATACCGAGAGCAGAGTATGAAAAAAATAGTAGTGATCTCATTCGTTTATGCATTGTCATTGTTAAGCGGTTGTGGCGGTTCATCAAGTACTGAACAAGTGGTTGCACCACCAGTAGCACCACCATCACCTATAAGCGGTATACCAGTTAAAGTTACCAGCAATAACGCCATTGGTAGTACCACCAACCAATGCCATTCAACATCACCTAGCAATAGTCAATTGTCGTTTAGCGAAATTGCTACCGCTTCAGGCCTGAATTTTAGTCATTTAACACCCAATGGTGACGGCATGATGGGGATGTCAGGCGGTATTGCTGCAGGCGATTTTGACAACGACGGTTGGGTTGATTTATATGCCATAGGTGGTGACGGGCAAGCAAATTTATTACTAAAAAATCAAGGTGATGGTTCGTTCGCTGATATGGCTGCGTTTGCAGAAGTTGATTTATTATCGTTAGGCAGTGGTCCTGCATTTGGTGATTTGAATGGCGATGGTTTACTCGATTTATTTGTCGGCAGTGTCGGCGGCTCTGCACCTAAACTTTATCTAAATCAAGGCAATGATAAGTTTTTAGATATCACCGAAAGTTCAGGGCTGATATTACCAGGTAATAATTTTAGTGCTTCGTGGGCCGATTATGATAAAGATGGCGATCTTGATCTGTTTATCACCCATTGGAGTATGATGAGCGGTGAATATTATCCCTATTTTTGGCGTAATAATGGCGATTTAACCTTTACCGACATTAGTGTTGAAGTGGGTATTGAAAGAGTGAGCAGCAAAGATCAAACGTTTACACCCACCTTTGCTGATATTGATAATGATGGTTGGTTAGATTTATTACTGGTTGCCGATAGTCATCAAACCCGAGTGTTTAAGAATAACAAAGATGGTACATTCACCAATATTACCGATAGAGATGTTATTACCGACAACGCAGGTATGGGGTCAGCAGTTGGTGATTATGATAACGATGGTGATTTAGACTGGTTTGTCACCGCTATTTCGTCTAAAGATGGCGTGACTGACTTTGGCTGGTTAACACCGGGTAATCGTTTTTATGAAAACCAAGGTGATGGCACTTTTGTAGACAAAACCGATGCCACAGGTACTCGCCATGGTTATTGGGCTTGGGGCGCTTGTTTTGCCGATTTTAATAATGACGGTTATCTTGATTTATTTCATGTCAATGGTATGTCAGGCATGGGTATTGATGAAATGTATCAAGCTGATCCCTCGCGTTTGTTTATGTCAAACGGTGATGGTTCGTTCACTGAGTCAGCTATTAATGCAGGAATAGACGATAAAGGCATGGGGCGTGGTTTAGTTTGTTTTGATTACGATAAAGACGGTGATGTTGATATTTATATAGCTAATAATAATCAACCGCCAAAACTGTACTGTAATGAAGGGGTTAAAAGTAATTTTGTTAATATTAAGTTGCTTGAAAAATCGTCAAACAGCCAAGCACTTGGCGCACGAATTTATGTTAAAACGGGTAGTGTTGAGCAAATGCGTGAATTACGCTCAGGTAATAATTATGTGTCACAAAATCCGGTTGAAGCACATTTTGGTTTAGCACAAGCCAGTAAAATAGATAATGTACGAATTGTCTGGCCTGATGGTGAAATAACCAATATTACCAATATCGACATTAATCAATTTGTGATCATTGAACGCCAATAATGAACATAAAGATATTTTTTATTGAGACTGTTTTAGCCCATATAGCCGTAACTTAAGTGCTATTTTATTATGTGACACATTTAATCGTTGCGCTAATTTTCGCGTGGTTGGATATAAAGGATAAAGCTGCATTAATAAGTTTTTTTCAAATTCAGCTTGCGCCTGTTGCCAGTTAGCTATTTCACTTTGATCTGCATTATCCCGCTGTTTTTCAATTTTTTGTGACTGTTGGCTTAACGCTTGTTCAATTGCTTGCACATTAATCTCATTATTGGTGGCTAAAGCGACCACACTGAACAATATATTTTGCAATTGTCGGATATTACCGGGCCATTGATATTTTTGTAATACATGGCTTGCTTCTTCATTTAACTCTATATTATGTTGATTAGTTTGCTGACACGCTTGTTTAATAAAATGCTTGGCTAAAATTATAATGTCTTCTTTTCTTGCTCTTAACGGGGGGAGATTAATGTTTAAGACATTGATGCGATAAAATAAATCTTCACGAAAACGTTTTTGTTCAACGAGCTCTAATAAGTTTTGATGACTGGCGCTGACAATGCGAATATCGGCTTTTAGTTCGGTAGTACCGCCAACGCGACGATAACTAAAGTCTTGTAAAAAGCGCAATAATTTTGCTTGTAAATAAACCGACATTTCAGCAATTTCATCAAGAAATACCGTACCGCCACTAGCAAGTTCAAATAAACCTGGTTTACCGCCACGTTGAGCGCCAGAAAAAGCTCCCGGCGCATAACCAAATAACTCACTTTCGAGTAAGTTTTCGGGCAATGTTGCGCAATTTATCGCTAAAAAAGGCGCTTGCGCGCGTGCACTTTTTTCATGTAACGCGCGCGCAAATAATTCTTTACCTGTGCCAGTTTCACCACTGACCAATACTGGAAGATCAAGCTCTGCAAAACGAATGGTTTGTTGCTTTAATGTTTTAATTTGTGCTGACTGTGCCAATATATTATCTATACTGTGGTCGCTGTTTTTTTGCAATAAGGCAACTTGCCGACCTAACGTATTCATTGAATGTAAAATTAATACCGCCCCAGCAATTTGTTGTTTATTAAGTACCGGACTTATTTCAGCAATGTATGCTTTACCATTTAAATTTACTGCAATACTTTTTGCTTTTAATGATATTTCTTTAACAATGTCTTGAGCAATAAATTCACTAATGTTTTTACCAACATAGATCACTTGTTGATCTGTTTTTAAATTCTCCACGGCGTTATTTATCGTTAATATATTACCGTAATTATCTATATCGAAAATAGGATCGGGAATATTAGCCAACAATGCTTGTAAATGCTTTGCCTTTTTTTCAGAAGGAAGTAAATCAATTTGTTGACAACTTTTGGTGCCTGATATTGAGGTTATTGAACGGCTAATTTGTTCTAGCGCAAGGTTTTCTTCTTCAATATGCACGTAAGTAATACAGGGCTCTACTTCAACAGATTTTATATTCCATAGTTTTTGAGCAAATACAGAAAGAATTTCCTGACTTATACCTATTCTGTCGGTTGATTGTATTTTTAAGCGCATCTGTTGTTTACTCGTGTAATATTTTTATTACTTGTAATTTATATGTTACAAGTAAGCTTGCTACCTGTCTATAGATGATATGCGGTGGTATGTGATTTAGTCGACTTAGTTAATTTTGTCTTTGTAATGTTTTTATTACAGGTTATTAGTTTGAAATTATTTATTTTCAGGTAACTGATTGAAAATTATATAAAAATACTTATTGGCAATGTTATTGCTTTAGTAGTCCTTTATCATTTTATTTTCATTTCGAATGTAGAGAATTTTTATGAGCAAAAGCAATAATATAGAAACACAAGCCATTCATGCTGGTCGTATTAACGATGAGCAATTTGGTTCTTTAGCCACACCCTTGTATCAAACATCAACTTTTATTTTTGATAATGCTGCTCAAGGTGCTGCGCGTTTTGCGGGTGAATCAGAAGGTTACATTTATAGTCGTTTAGGTAACCCGACCACGCGCCAACTAGAACAACGTGTTGCTGTAATGGAAGGCATGGAAGACGCGGCAGCAACAGCTACAGGTATGGGCGCGGTATCAGGTGCATTATTAGCTAATTTGCAAGCAGGCGATCATTTGATTTCTTCTAAAGCCGTTTACGGTTGTTCTTTTGCTTTAATGAGTCATATGCTAACTAAGTTTGGTATTGAAGTAACTTTTGTTGATATGACAGTACCTGAGAACATTGAAGATGCCATTCAAGAAAACACCAAAATAATTTTCTTTGAAACGCCAATTAATCCTAATTTAGTGGTTTTAGATATTGAGAAAATAGCTAATATCGCTAAAAAACATCAAATACTGAGTATTGTTGATAATACTTTTTTAACACCGGTATTACAGCAACCGGCAAAATTTGGTATCGACATTGTTATTCACAGTGCGACTAAATATTTGAATGGTCATGGTGATGTTGTTGCTGGCATCATTTGTGGTAGCCGTGAAATGATCGGAGAAATTAAAATGACTGCACTAAAAGATATTGGTGCAACCATGAGTCCGCATGATGCTTGGCTAATTTTACGTGGTATTAAAACCCTGCCAATCAGAATGGAACGCCATTGTAATAATGCTCAACGTGTTGCCGAATACCTTGAACAACATCAAAAAATTGGCCAAGTTTATTACCCAGGCTTAAAAAGTCACGAAGGTTATAAATTTATTGGTAAACAAATGAAAGCTGCTGGTGGTGTTATTGCCTTTGAAATAATAGGGGACATTAAAGACGGCGAAAATTTTATTAATAAAACTGAATTGTTTTCAATTGCGGTAAGTTTAGGTGATGCAGAGTCGCTAATTCAACATCCTGCATCAATGACACATTCTCCTTACTCAAAAGAAGAACGCTTAGCTGCCGGCATTAGTGATAGCTTGATCCGTGTTTCTGTTGGTTTAGAAAATGTTGAAGATATTATTGCTGATTTAGAACAGGCTTTAAAAGCGTTTTAAAGCGTAAAAAGTAAATCGCCTGAACTTGTAAGTGAAATTAAGTTCAGGCGATCATTTCATTTTTTTCGTAATAGATTGATGTTAAATGTTAATATCTAACCGCTAAATCATCTATTTGGATATTACCTAACAGTGTATTGTTGATGGTAATAGCATTGGCACTTTGTTGGGAAACTTGCGTTACTTTAACTTTATAATCACTGACATTATAACCTGCATAAATTTCGCCTTTTGTACTAACAAAATTATTTAAGTGCAATAAAGAAAATTCATCGCCAATTTTAACTCCTTGGCGAGCACCCAAGTTAATCAAAATTTTATTTCCTACCACATTCAAAATTTTACCATGAGTTGGTTGACACATAATATTATCATCAATATCCATCACCATTCTGGCGAGTATTTCGCTGACCATTTCACCGTATTCACTTTGCCAAAAATCTTCACTGTTTATATCTACTTTTGCTCGTTTAGAAAAATTCCAAGGTGCTGAGTCTTGATAGCGTTTTTCAAAAATCAATTCACCGTTAGCGCCGTCATAAACATAGAGGTTAAGAGAGAAGTTACGATCAAAAACATCTTCCTGCCAAAATTGCCATGAGTTTTGCACATCAGTATCAAATGAAAGATCTTCAATTTCTGAATACATAACGTATTGAGTATCGGTTATATTCGCCAATGAAATAGAGAGTGATTTCAGAGCGGAATTATTAATCGCTTGATTATAGAGTGAAAATTTAGTTTTGTGCTTTAGTGCAAGTTTTACATCGGTGAAACGACTAGATTCTTTTAATTGTTCTGATAAATTGATCACTAGTTTTTTATTTAATTCATACAAATTACCAATATTAGCTTGTTCTCTATGCACAAGGTGACTTTTAGTAAGCAACAACCCCTTACGATAATCAGCAGAAAAACATTTTGTTTGTTGAGATATTATATCTGCCCTAATAGTCACGCTAACCAAATCGCCTTGGTATATCTCATCAACGAGTTCTAAAGAATTAACACTACCACTAGCACGAATATTCAATTCATTTTGAGTGAGTAAACCATTAACCACTTGTTGAATACTCGATACTGAAGCGCCGGCAACGAGTAGCGCTTTTTTTAACGCGTTTTGAGTTGCTTGTGATCTTGCTGCTTGTTTATCGCTGTTTCTGATCACTGCCTGACCTTGTGCTTCAAACCATTGGCTGTGCACAGAGAAACTACAGATAATTGTGATCAACATGATAACTTTAACACGCATAATGTGAACCGATCCCGATTAGACTAGATATTTAGTGTGCAATTGATTAAGCATTATTTATGCCTATAATGTATTGACTAAATATTGTTGTTTGTTTTTGATGTTTTTGGCGTGGAATATGCATTTAAAAACACCTAAAGTTAACCCGTACATAATGCCCTGTGAATAGTTAGACTAACGATAAACTAGGTGTTGATATTTAATTGAGGAGTACTCAATGAAAAAATGGCTTATTGTGCTGTTCGTACCGGCATTATTTTCTTGCTCGATGATGGATAGGGCAGATAAAAATTTTTATCATGCAAAAGTAGCAGATAAAGGGGAAATTGACAGCTATGATTTACCGACTAATGCTATTAATGATGTGGTAAAAGGTTTAGCTTATCAAATGGTTAATAGTAGTTCTTTTGTTAATCCTAAAACCCCTATTGGTGTGGCTTCATTTGTAAATTTAAAAGATTTAGAGTCCACCAATTGGCTTGGTAATCAATTGTCTGAAAGCTTTATTCACGAACTACAACGTCATGGTTATGTGGTTGTTGATTTTAAAACCACGGGTTATATTCGTGTCACTAAAGACGGTGATTTTGTTTTTAGTAGAGATTGGAAAGAGTTACCTGAACGACAGATTATTGACTACGTGGTAACGGGTACCATGATGAAGCAAGAAAATGGTGTGATCATCAATGCCAGAATGATCGGTATGCAATCACATGTCGTGGTGGCAACCGCGCAATCTTTTATTCCTGCTTGGGTATTAAGTGATGAAGTAAAAGACAATAATAATCTTAAAATTCGCGATGGCATGCTTATTAGAGAGCAATCAGCACTTGTTGATGAGGCTAGGGCAGTAAAAATACATCCTTAATAAATAATTTGGCTATGTTCCCGTAAATTGTTGCTAGTCAAATAAAGCGTCGCAAATACAATGTTTTGTAGGTCGGCATTCATGCCGTCAATATTGATGGGCTGAAGCC
>NVTW01000035.1 GCA_002401725.1 Gammaproteobacteria bacterium | reverse complement strand
GTGATCAATTAAAACTACTACCGAGCCGCAAAATGGCACCGAAGCGTGATCAGCATGGATGAGAACAAGCGATCAGCTTCGGTGAGAATGAGTGATCATTCTCATGAGAATACGCAAACGTAGCGTTTCGGGCGTTAAATGAGAGGAACCTTTAGAGGTTAGCATTTGGTCGCGTGTACGCGTCTTCCACATCACAAAATATCGTTTTGACTGCTTTTTTTTGTCAAAATTAACATTGCCACATAGTATCTAGTCGGATACACTAACCCCATGTACATTATTAAACACCTTGATGAATTTAATGATTGGCTTAATAGCATCAAAGATAATACGGTAAGACTACGACTTGCTAGACGATTGGATAAAGCAGCTCGCGGTTTGTTAGGTGATGTTGAGCCTGTCGGTGATGGTGTTAGTGAAATGTGCGAACATTTTGGCGCTGGTTGGCGGATGTATTATGTTACTCGCGGTAACGAGCTGGTGATCATGCTTGGCGGTGGTAATAAATCTAGCCAGAGTAAAAATATTAAAATAGTAAAACAACGCGCTAAACAATTAGAGGATTAACTTATGGTTAAAGTAAGCGATTTACCAGAGTTTGATTTGGCAGAGCAATTAAAAACCGATAAAGATATTGCCACCTATATGGCTATGGTGCTTGAAGATGGTGATACTGACGAGTTTATTCGTGCGGTAGGTTATGTTGCCAAGGCAAAAGGAATGACACAAATAGCAAATAGCACTGGTCTTGGTAGAGAAAGTTTGTATAAAACCTTAAAATCAGGCGCTAAACCACAATTCGACACGATTAAAAAAGTGGTTGAAGCTTTAGGTTGTCATTTGTCAGTGGTTACACATTAGTTCTACTTTTACATTTTGCTCTAACTGCTACACTTACCCATGAGGGAGATTGCTGCCGTAGCATTTCGGGCGTTATATGAAGGGAGTCTTATGTAACTCGCATCAAATCGCGCGTACGCGTCTTCCACATCTTTTAATCATTAATCCGTTAATAACTTCAAATGAAAATCATCAATAACGTTGGTATCTTCATCAATAACATTTTGCCAATTAACACAGCTGGTATTAATTTCTTTGTAAGTTAGCCAGAACTGTTCTTTGGTGGCGCCTGATAGTGGTGATTTTGTTTGGGATGGTGAAAACGAAGACGAACGCCCGTTAAGCAAAGAAGAAATGAAAACCGCTATTAAACGTGGCAGACCAAAAGCCAAAATAACTAAAGATAGTATTACCATACGTTTATCACATGATACCGTGACCTATTTACGATCAACAGGTAAAGGCTGGCAAACTCGACTTGATAATAAATTACATGAACTAATTCACAATGGTGAAATATGACAGGACAGCATAAAATTATGCTGTCTAAAACTAACGTGCCTATGCAGATCACTCAGGTATTTATTATAATCGTCATCTTCGAATCGTTTTTATCGAAGATCTCGTACTTTTTGACGTAGATTCAGGACAATATGCTCCATGCATTGTCTAATATGTAGCATCCATGCCACGTCCGCTTAAAAGACTGCGGGAAAGACGATCCTGAGCCAAGTGCATAGGCATGAAAACTAATGTGTTTTCCCTCTAAAGTAGGGTGACAAAAGTACAAAGTAGTACCGTATGTAGTACCAACCACAACAAGATAAATAAACAAATAACTTTACTTAACAAGTAACTCCCCCATTAACTAATACAGAAGTTCCCCTCAAAAAATTCGATTAAGTGTTCTTCGTTGGATAGATAGTCTAAAAATTTTACAATATGTAGCAAACAGAATATGACTGGTCAATATTTCTTATATTTAAAAATATCTTAAATAGCCACCTTAGACGAATTAATCGGATAAAGTTTTCATTGTTATCGTCAATACAGAAATACCGACACCTCGTAATCAATTGAAAAAACAAACATATATTTCACTAATATATTTTAATACTCGTTTTTTCTTATCTAAAATTTGTTGACTGTATAAAGAAAGCAGCATTAACAAACAGACCTTAGCATCAAAAAGTATTGATTCTCGTCCAAGTTTAATAAGTTGCAGTGCAGAGAACACGTAAAACAAGTAATTAAGTGTCAGTATTTTTTACAATGGTGAATAAATCAATATAAAAAAGTCAATATAATCAACGCATAACTACAGTGGCGTGATTTTTGCAAAGTTTCTACCACAGTAATTTTTGTTCTAAGAATATATTTAGTATATTATATAGAAATATATGTATTCGAGGTTTGGTTGATTTTATGAAAAAGAAAGAGCACGTTAGTAACAGTAGTGATAGTGCTGTTGCACCTTCACGTAGAAAGTTCTTAACCCGCACAACCGCGGGAGTTGTGGTTGCCTCAATCCCTGCAAAGTCTGTATTAGCTAATAACATCGTGAACTCAATTATTGCATCTGGCAATGCCTCTGATTTTGCCGGTGGTGATCCTATTCAATTGTTAGGTCCTTGCCAGTGGCTTGGCTTGAAATCCTACTGGACAAGCGTTAAAGACGAAAAATTCAACGTCATTTTTGGAGAAGGCCCATCCGCAAGCTTAAAAGACTTGCTAAATTGCTTTTGTTGCCCTGAACCTGCGAGTCATGATGATAACGGAAATGATGACCATAACGGAAATGATCATCATAGTGGGAATGATGACGATGACAGCGCATGTGGTGATGATGATGCCAGTGGTGTTAATTATGATCATGCGCAGTACATGATCGCGATGTACTTAAACGCTATCGTTGATTTCAACAATAGAGATGCGGGTCCTTCTGGGCTTTTTTACCCGATAATCAAAGTTCCTGAAGATATTAATAATTACATTGAAAGTTTGAGACAGAATCGTTCCAGTTTGTCTGGTTTGATAAGTGAATTTGGCGGAGATATAAATCCATCAACTAGCTGTTCTATCACTGACGATAACGGTGACTAGTAGCCCTTTGAAAAAATATAATTCCTGTATTTTTTTTAACTAATGTTTATATAATAAATAGCATGGCCAACAATATATCTGCTTGGGAAGTGTTTCATAATAAAACACTTCCCGTTACAGGATCAAACAAAATTAGCCAGCGATATTCTATCGCCCCGGCAACCCTACTACATAAGTTTGAAGACAATAGTGGTGTTGTATTATACCAAGAACACACTGGTGCCACGATGGGGTTAACGGTAAACATTGAAAAAATCTTAGCGCAAAAAAAAACTGACACCGAAACAATTAAGTTATTAAATCGCCTTGTATCCGCTGGTTTTTTGATTAATAACAACTCAAACGGTTAACTATGAATCTAAGATTGGAGCTGCCCCCTTTTGTTTTTAATGTGCAATCGTCTGTAGATTTTGTTGAGAAAAATCTAAACACGATGTACCCAGATTCAATATTGCAAAACCAACAAAAACCAGCCGATTATTATGTTTCCCTAGAAAAAGTAAACGGTTTACGAAAGTTTATCCGGCCACAAGCATCATTCAGATTCGATGCATTAGAACCCTTTAAACCATTACCATTAAATCATGCCTTTGCTTCTTTAGAATGGGGGATGAACTATGTGGTCGCTAATCAATCACTAGAATATGTCATTTTGCACTCAGGTATCGTCGCCAAAGAAAATAGTGCGGTGTTATTGCCTGGCCCGCCGGGAAGCGGCAAAAGCACACTAACAGCATACTTATCAGGCAGAGATGAGTGGCGCCTGTTGTCAGATGAAATGGCTTTGATATTACCTGGTACGACAAAGGTTCAGCCATTTGTACGACCTATATGCCTTAAAAATAAGTCGGTGGAATTAGTTAAACGTTGGTATCCTGATGCTAAATTCTCAACCACAGCCAAAAATACCCACAAAGGTGATGTTGTTCACTTTTGTCCTTCAGATCACAGCTGGCAAAATCGCGACAAATTGGCCACGGTAAAAGCGATAGTATTTCCCCGATATGATCAGCAGGTCGATTTAGAAATTACTCAACTCAATCAAAACCAAGGGTTTATGCAACTTGCGCAAAATGCCGTTAATCTAAACCTTCATGGTCAAATAGGTTTTGATACCATAGTGAATTTAATCGAAAATTGTGCCATTTTTGAAGTTGTCTATAATAATGTCGAGTCGGTCAAAAATTTTCTTGAACAGGATGTTTTGTGAAAAACGCTTTAATTACACACACAAAAATAATAACCATACTTCACAACGTGTCCATTTGTTGTGAATTTACTGAACAAGACTGGGAAACTGCCATCCGTGTATTAAGGCATGATGGATTACTCGCACGCACTAGCTTTCAATTAGAAAAACAGGGACTCGTTAATAATCTTCCTCACTATGCACAAAAACATTTAAGCAATGCTGCTAAGTTGGCAGAAAAACAACAGAGTTCAGTCGTATATGAATGCAATCAAATTACAAAAAGCACCAACAAAACCTCAACAAAATTTTATTTATTGAAAGGCGCAGCTTATGTCTTTTGCCATAATAACACCAGTTTAGGCAGAACTTTTGGCGATATTGACTTGTTGGTTGATAAAAGTCAGATCAGTAGAATTGAAGGTACTTTACTCCTACATGGCTGGTTGCATGACGACTTGGATGACTACGATAATACTTATTATCGACAGTGGGCACACGAAATTCCACCACTTAAACACGCAAGCAGGGGAAGTGTTATCGACTTACATCACAATTTGGTTCCCCCGGTGTCGGGTCGAGCACCAAAAATTGAGTTGTTCACAGAAAACGCTATAGCATGCGATGATTTTTATGTTTTAAGACCAGCAGCAATGACGCTGCATAGTATCGTGCATTTATTCTTCAATGAAGAATTTCCGCATGGTTTAAGAGATCTAAACGATATACATTTACTCATTACTCAATATGAAAGTGATAGTTTTTGGCAAGATATTTATACCTTAGCAACAACATCTGGCTTTACCGTTGAACTCTATTTAGCCTGCCGATATAGTCAACGATTTTTTCAAACTAACATACCCGAAAAAATCACCATAAAACTTGAAGAAACACGAACTAATCGTCTATCAATTTTGTTTTGGGATTTTATCTTTAGTCGTGTTTTAGATACCAAACACCCGATGTATGCCACTTGGACAAAATCATTCGCTATTTTTATAGCTTTGGTTAGAGGTCATTATTTAAAGATGCCCTTGCCAATATTGATCCGTCATGGTCTGCATAAATCTTACCGCGAGTTAGTTCGACTATTCCTTGGAAAGTCCTTTTTTTCAAAAGAAGAAACGCCTCGCTAATACCATCTATTTAATAATATTAGGATCTGTCGGGCGAAGTTTAGTGAAGTTCTCGCATGCCCTTTTATGCAGCATCTGATCAAAAGCCAAACTCACATTACGTAAAGGTTGATAAGTGTAGGGAAAATTTTGTGCATGATCAAAATTATGACGCATTGCCGCGTTACACTCAAAAATCAGGATCTTTCCATTAGGTAATAAGGTAAAATCTATACCAAAAAAATCTAGTTCAATAGTTTCCCTGATCATGCTGAGTGCCGCTATCGCTTTATCTCCCAAAAATTCATCCATATCAGCCAAGTAGGCTTGTTCTTTTTGTTGTGACTCCTCACTGTTTGCCATATAGCTATATCTATCACCTGAATGAATATTCCATTGTTGATCAAATNAACAGGCTACAGGGTAATATTTACCGTCAATGCAAAAGGTTCTGATCTTATTAAATACACCTTCTGTCATAGCAAGCTGATGATATTGAATAATGTAATACGCAGTGGTTGAGTTCCGGTGAGCATCTAAATAGAGTTGTAGTTGATTAATATTATCAAGTAATTCTACCCCGACTCCTGTATGAGTAATACATGGACGCATGATGACTGGAAAAACAATACTCTCAGCTGACATTGTGGTTACTATTTGTGCAGGTATTTGACTCGCTAAAAAAGTTTTAATAGTCTTGGGGAAAACCACATTAGGTATTGCGCTTAATCGTTGATAATTTTTCTCTCTAGTGGTCAGCAGCACTTTATCAGGAGAATTAATAACCGGGATCTCTGGTAAATACTGCTGTAATTTAATTAACACGGCAAGGTCTACCGCCATACGATCAGCACATGCAATAGTATTGATGATTAAACTAATACCCATTTTTTTAATTTCTTGTGCGTCAGCTTCCGTTTGACAAATATCATAAATATTACCTTGATAGAGGCTAGCCTTTTCACTATCGAGCATAAATTTGAGTGAAAAATGCCCTCCTCGTAAGCGTAAATTTCCCTTTTTCTTGATTGTCCATTCAGCCCCGTTAAAACCTCTAAGTTTCATAAAACTGGGATACTGCTCATCCAACTTATGGTTACAAACAACAGGTTGCAACATTATCGCTTTTTTTAATGTGCTATCAGCGCGTTTATTATCACCCAAATATCTCGCAACTCCGGAGATTAAAAACTGAAGTTCTGCATCTTCTTTACTTTTTTCTGGCAATAGATCATAAGCGTCGATGGCTTCATTTAATTTTCCAGCCATTGCCAGTTGATTAATAGTCTGCGGTTTTTGAGGCGCTAATAACGTAGGAGTCTGTTTGTCTTGTTTAACAAACTGATTTAACCAGAATATTATTATTTTCCAGTTTGACTGAACCATGAGATTGTAAAGCGAAGTAGATGATCTGACTCGGTAAATAACCCGAGGGCTATTTTCATCAATATTAGAGCGCCCATGTAAGGCTTTAAGATTATTAACGAGAATTATTTCACCCGGTTTTAATTTAGTTCGAAAGTGATTTTGTTTATTGGCAATGCTTACTTCCAATTCATCGATAGCAGCTAAGTATTTTTTATCAAGCAGGCTATTTTTGATATTTTTTTCGAGTTGTGTTTTATAAAAACGGACATTCCATTTACCCTCTTCATCCATTGACAGAATTGGTGAGGGATCATTAGAAAAAGGAAATACTTTAGCACTAAGCAATTGTTTACTGTGTTCGCTGATATTGTTGACTATATCGTCAATGGGCATTAATAGTGTTTCCCCACCTTTTGGATCTGCAACGATACATTGAAAAGCTAATATGGCATGCGGATTGTCCATATAACTAGAGTCGGTGTGTAAGTTTAATGCTCCAGGTTGTCGACTATGACGGGTAACACCGTCATTTACTTTAACTACTGAATTATCAATAGTGACCCGAGTAACCGAGAGTTTCTCGTTTTGAGTGCCATTCATTTTATTTAACTGTGACACCAACTGATATAAATCAGATCCTTTAGGTCCCAGATCTAAATCACTGGCTCCTTTAATTATGGCAAAATAAGGGTATTCGTTAATCGATTTAGATAATTTACGTAAATTGTACAATTTACGCCAACTCAAGCTGGCTGAATAAGGTTTAGCTTGCAAATTACTGAATTCGAAACTTGTTACTTTTAACTTATCAATCATAATTCAACATATCACCTATTACTTGTTGTAGCGCATTACAAAGAACTCCTTAATTGACACCAAATAATGAATACTTTCGACTAAAGGCAAAAAACTACATGCCTATAATGAATTAGTGATCAAACTAGTTGTTTTTCATAACCAAATGGATCGTCAATACTATACATTAGTACCTGTACTTAAATAGATAGCGTCAACTTGTTATGCTTTCATCAAGCTTGTTGCTTTATCAATTCGTGCTTGAAACTCTTGTTTTTGAATGGGTTCAACACCTATTACATATCAGAAAATTTTATTAATTCTTGAGCAATAGTTGAACCCCCTACACCTAGGGTCATCATATTTCTTTTTTTAATTCAAAATATATTTTATACAACATTTAATATCGATAGGTTATAAAAACAAATATACTATATTAAATACATTTCAAAGGCATCAAAAACTAAAAGTCGGCCTTTATTTCAAAGCTAACACGTTTTTTAGTTAAAGGATGTTCAAAGGCTAAATATTGCGCGTGCAAATATAGGCGTTGCGCTTTTTTACCGTAAAGATCATCGCCAACAATCGACATATTTAAGCCATCAATATGCGCACAATGAACACGTAGTTGATGAGTTCTTCCCGTTAAAGGAGTGAGTTTCAGCCTCGTTTGTTGTTTTTGCTGATCAACATTCAATAACTGCCAATGTGTTTCTGCCGTTTTACCCTGTAGTTCGCAAACTAACTGGCGTGGGCGATCATTTAAATCACCACGTAGAGGAAGCTTAATAACACCGCGCTCTGCTAGTGATATTCCTTCTAATATTGCAACATAATGTTTTTTAACCCGTCGCTCAATAAACTGTTTTTGTAGTTTTTTATGAGCAATTTTATCTAGCGCTATCACCATCAAACCTGAGGTCGACATATCTAATCGATGCACAATAAATGGGCTGTCACAGTGAGGAAATTGTTGTTGTATTCGCGTTAATACACTGTCGGTGATACTTTTTCCCGGTACAGATAAGAACTCAGCCGGTTTATTTACCACAAGTAATGTTTCATCTTGATAGACAATTTCTAGCGTTTTTCCTATCGCTGGGTTGACCAATAATGGATCGTTATCTATTTTCATACCCGCTAACATATGGCTTAAAATGGGTCGGCATTTACCATTACAGGCAGGGTAATAATTTTTGTGCTGGCGAATCTCTGATTTGGGTGATTTTCCCCACCAAAATTCAGCCAATGCCAAGGGTTTCATACCGTACTTAAAAGCATATTGTAATAATTTGGGTGCTGCACATTCACCTGCGCCAGCTGGTGGTAAATGAAACGCAGTATCTCTAAAAATATCAGTTAAACTTTTTTGTTCAGCCTGTTGATTTAAAAACATATATTGTGTAAACAGTTGTTGCTGTAATGCTGTTGATAAGCGCTTGCGCTGCTGTTTTAATGGTTCTATTTCATTTAACAAATGATCTAATTGCTGCTGGTGAATGTTTATTTTTTCTTGCCAGCAAGTTTTTAACTGATTGAGTTGATATTTATCGGCAATACTTTGTTTTGCTAGCTGTGTTTTTAACACGCTATATTCGAGTTCGTTAAGTGTTATTTCGGCCGCAACTCGCTGAGCTTTACGTGCTTTTCGAGCGGCTTGCATTTGCGTTTGCTGAGCAGTTAATACTTGTGAAAAATAAACTTTTTCTGTGGTGACTAATTGTTTCAATCTAGCAATATCAGTATTAACAGAGAGTTTGTCTATTTGACTATTCAGTTGATTTATAATGCTTTGTTGTTCAATAAAGAAAGGCTCTTCACTAAAACCAGCATAAACCGGTGGGACAAACGTATTAGCGCTAATATTTTCTTTAATATTCCCCGAAAATGCAGATAAATAGCCAATTTTTCCCTGTAAGTTCTCAACCACTAACACACCAAACATCTTACCAAGAGAACTTTCGTGCGGCTCAGTTATAGCAAAATTAGTTTGAAATTGAATTGGTGAATTTAAATACTGTTGTAATTGCTCAGCAGCCAATAACGCGAGTGGGTGAGGCTGATAATAAAAAGGAAAGGTAAAACGTTCCGGCAATAAATAACCATCAATATTTTGCTGAAAAGCGGTAAAACAAGTAGTCGATGGCATAAGGTTCAATAATTGCATTCAAAGATAAAAAGCCCGGCTGTATTTTACAATAAAGCCGAGCTTAAATTAATACCTATTTATTGCACTAGGCTACTAGCTACCAATTAATCTTGGCTATTGTCACTTTTATTTTGTTCAGTCGTTGGTTCATTTTCAGCAGCGCCTTTAACAACAGCGGGTTCTACTTCGATACGATCAACTCGTTGTAAACCACGCGGTAATTTATTACCTCGACGGCCACGTTCACCACAATAATGTTCTATATCACTAGCTTTCAAGGTTAATTTACGTTTGCCAGCATGTAAGGTAATCGCATCGCCAGCAGGAATAATAGTTAATAAGCTTACATATTCTTCACGTGCTTTTGCTCGTGCTGACGGTATGTTGATAATTTTGTTACCTTTACCTTTACTCAATATCGGTAAATCTTTAACAGGAAATACCAGCATTCTGCCTTCGGTGGTAATGGCTAAGCATAAATCGGTCGCTAAATTATACAAAGGCTGTGGTTTCATTACTTTAGCCGCCGTGGGTAAACTTAATAATGCTTTACCATTTTTATTACGACTGACCATATCGGCAAAACAACCCACARAGCCATAACCGCCGTCACTGACTAATAAGTATTTTTGAGCATCATCCGACATTAATATATGCTCAAACGTTGCCCCTGTAGTTAAATTAAAGCGCCCAGTGAGGGGTTCACCTTGGCTACGTGCAGTCGGTAATGTATGTGCATCGGTGGCAAAAGAGCGCCCCGTTGAATCAATAAACACTACGGGACAATTGCTGCGTCCTTTAGCTGAATTGAGATAACTATCCCCCGATTTATAGTTCAGTGCTTGCGGATCAATATCATGCCCTTTAGCACAACGCGCCCAGCCTTTTTCAGACATAACCACGGTAACGGCTTCGTTGGGCATAAGATCTTTTTCGGTAAGCGCTTTCGCTTCTTTACGTTCAACTAAAACTGAACGTCTGTCGTCACCATAAATTTCAGCTGCTGCTAAAATTTCTTTTTTCATTAACGTGTTCATACGTGTTTTTGAACTAAGAATTTTTTCTAATTTTTCACGCTCAACATTCAATTCATCTTGCTCAGCTTTGATCTTTATTTCTTCAAGCTTGGCAAGTTGTCTTAACTTGATTTCTAAAATGGCATTAGCTTGAATGTCAGTTAAGCTAAAGCGCGACATTAATTCAGCTTTTGGATCATCATAAGTACGGATGATGTCGATCACTTCATCAATATTTAAATAAGCAATTAATAATGCATCTAAAATGTGTAAGCGCGCTAAAATTTTATCTAACCGGTACTGTAGACGACGACGCACAGTTTCACGACGATACTCTAGCCACTCGGCTAAAATATCACGTAAATTTTTAACCGCTGGTCGATTGTCTAAGCCGATCATGTTTAAGTTAACACGGTAGCTTTTTTCTAGATCGGTACTGGCAAATAGGTGTTGCATCAACTGTTCAATATCAATACGATTTGAACGTGGCACAATCACCATTCTAATGGGGTTTTCATGATCTGACTCATCACGCAAATCAACTACCATCGGTAATTTTTTCGCCTGCATTTGACCTGCTATTTGTTCTAATATTTTCCCGCCTGATGCTTGGTGCGGCAGTGCAGTGATCACTATTTCGCCTTGTTCAACACTATACACAGCACGCATTTTTATTGAGCCACGCCCTGTTTGATAGATTTTTTCTATATCGGCTTTCGGGGTAATAATTTCGGCATCGGTTGGATAATCAGGCCCTTGAACATAATCGAGTATATCGCCAATTCCTGCTTTGGGTTGCTCAATTAAATGCACACAAGCTTTAGCAATTTCGCGAACATTATGTGGTGGAATGTCTGTCGCCATACCCACCGCAATGCCAGTAATACCGTTTAATAAAATATGCGGTAGACGTGCCGGTAAGGTTTTCGGCTCTTTCATCGTACCATCAAAATTGGGCGACCAATCTACTGTGCCTTGACCTAATTCCGCTAATAAAACTTCGCTAAATTTAGATAATCGCGCTTCGGTATAACGCATTGCCGCAAACGATTTAGGATCGTCTGGCGCACCCCAGTTACCTTGCCCGTCTACTAAGGGATAGCGATATGAAAACGGTTGCGCCATTAACACCATCGCTTCGTAACAGGCGCTATCACCATGTGGGTGAAATTTACCTAATACATCACCAACAGTACGTGCTGATTTTTTATATTTAGCCGTCGCCGATAGCCCTAATTCAGACATCGCATATATAATACGGCGTTGCACTGGCTTTAAACCATCACCAATATGAGGCAAAGCGCGATCCATAATTACGTACATGGAATAGTTAAGGTAAGCTTCTTCGGTGAAACGTCTTAATGGTTGTTGTTCAACGCCATCTAAACTGTATTCTAAAGCATCAGACATATGAGGATTTTCCTGAACAAGCAGCTAAACAAATTAGCCAAAATTTTAATATTATTGTAATGGTATTAGCATATATTATATTGGCACAGGACAAAACCATTATTCAGTTTGTTAATTGCTTGTTCAAGTATAATGCCATAATTTATCCTTGCTAGGTTATCGTTAGTTGTTGCAGCGGAACAAAACAACCGCGTTGTACCAGTAAAAGTACCAGTAAAAATGTGTGTATTGTGCAGCAATTAGATTCCCACCTTCGTGGGAATGACATCGCACGAGGGGATGACATCGCACGAGGGGATGACATCGCATGTGGGAATGATATCGCACTAGGGAATTCAAACATGATCACTAAAACATGAAAATAACGTTAAAAATCAATCAATTATAAAACACGCAGCAGTTAAGTACGAATTAACGCTAACAGCTCAGCCGTTTTTTCTTCCATTAATATTTTATCACCACGAGTTTCTAGGTTCAAACGCAACAAGGGTTCAGTATTTGATTTACGCAAATTAAAACGCCAGTTTTCAAATTCTAAACTAATGCCGTCAGTCGAGTCTTTCGCAACAGAAGATGGTTCATATTTACTTAAAATGTTTGCAATCACGGCATCAGCATTTTCTACTGTTGAATTAATTTCGCCTGGTGATGGATAAGCAACCATACGTTCACTTACTAGGGTAGATAACGGCTTATTTTTAACACACACCAATTCAGCAACSARYARCCAMGGKATCATRCCASWATCRCAATARRMRAAATCTCTAAAATAATGATGCGCTGACATTTCGCCACCGTAAACAGCGTCCTCGCTACGCATACGCTCTTTTATAAAAGCATGGCCGGTTTTGCTTTGAATAGCATCACCATTATTTGCATTAACAATATCGATGGTGTTCCATGTTAAACGGGGATCATGAATAATTTTTGCTTTCTCGTTGCTACTTGTTGAAGATGATTTTTTTTGCAAGAAAGCCTCTGCAAGTAAACCGACAATATAGTAACCTTCGATAAACTCACCGTGTTGGTCAAATAAGAAACAACGATCGAAATCACCATCCCAAGCAATACCAAAATCAGCATTATGTGCCTTTACAGCTTCAGACGTCGAAGCTCTATTTTCTGGTAACAATGGGTTAGGAATACCATTGGGAAACGTTGCATCTGCTTCATGGTGAACTTTAATAAAAGTGATCGGAATATTATGTTGAGCAAATTGGCGTTCTAATTCATCAACAACGTGCCCAGCACTGCCATTGCCTGAATTCACCACCAATTTAAGTGGCTTAATTTTTTCTGCATTTATATAAGTTAATAAATGCTGACCAAACTCGGCGACAATATCATGCTTAGTGATGCGACCTTTGACGCTATCTTCAACGGTTGTAAAATTATTCTCCTGTGCTAAACGTTGGATCTCTTTTAAGCCAGTATCGCCACTGATAGGTTTAGCGTTATCACGCACTAGCTTCATGCCGTTATAGTCAATAGGGTTATGCGAAGCTGTTACTTCTATTGCCCCATCAATCGGTAAGTAAAATGCAGCAAAATAAGTTTCTTCAGTACCGGTCATACCTAAATCTATTACATCAGCACCAGCATCCATTAATCCTTGGGCAACGGCTAGTTTTAACTCTTCGCTTGTTGCTCTAGCATCGCCACCTACTGCTATAGTTTTAGGTYTTAAATATTCACCATAAGCGCGACCAATGCGATAAGCAATATCAGTATTYAAYTCWGTRCCGAGTTGACCTCGAATATCGTATGCTTTAAAACAGCTTAATGTTGTCATTTTTTATCCTTGCAATAAGTAATTATTTTTTGAGCTTCTTGATTATACGGATTCAACCTTTTGGCTGTATTTGCTAAACCAAAGGCAAAAGGACATAAATTCATTTTAGAATAAGCAAATGCCATCGCGCTAAGAATTTGGCTTTTATTTGCGGGCTTTTTAATATACAACAAAGATTTTTGCCCTGTGATCACCGCCCCTTGATAGTTACCTTGCATAGTGAACACTTTCATTAAATTAGTAACGCTAGAGGCAGTAAGCTTTCCTTGTTTAAAGTTCAAATTTAACGAATCACTTAACATTGCAACGGCTTTATTTAAATTCCCTTGCTCTGCATATAAACGCCCCATAGCTTCCAAGTTACGCGGGTTTTTTGGTGCTACTTTATACTCGTTTTTATAAAAATCTTGAGGTTTTTGCCATAAGACATTGCGTTGATAAGTAGTAACGGCTAATAAAATTAGAATAAATGAACTTATTAAATAATTAACTTGTGACGATATTTTGATTTTATCAAAAAAGTTAGACAATAATGATACAAAAATAAAGCTTATTGCAACATTGGGTAAATAAGTTCGATGTTCAAAGGCAAGATCTGTTATCGGAACTATTGAAGATTCCACTAAATGTGCACAATAATAAAACACCACCATGAAAAAAATTAATGGCTGTGATTTTTTAAAATAGGTGGCTAAAAAAATAACACTAAGATGAATAAAGTAAGCAAATAAAATTAACGTTTCATTTTTAACCAGTATTACATCCATAGTTAGCGTTAAAGGTGCCATTAATAAGAATTTTTTTAAATATAACCAATGCACTGTTAACTGCGTATTAAAGTAATCAAACCTCGTTATAACCTGTGACTCTCGTGTTGCCACATCAAGCTGATGCAAAAAACTTCCAATAAAGGGATAAACAAGCATAAAAATAAAAAAGCTTATTCCCCCTGTAAAGATTAAACGTTTACTCACTAGTTTTTGAGCAAAACTAATTTCCATTAATATAATAAAAACTGGTAGAAATGCGGCATTTTGCTTGGTTAGCATTGCTAGTATGAACGCGAAAAATGCGAAAATTAGCCACAAAGTATGCTTTGTAGTACGCCACTTTAAATAGCTTAACAAACTCATTAAACTAAACAGTGCCACCATTGCAGCAATTCGTTGTACTACATAGGTAACCGCTTGGGTATTTAATGGCTGCAACATCCAAATAGCTAATACAAAAAGAATAAACTTAGTTTGTGGTTTTATTCTTAAATAGTCACATATAACAAAATATAATTTATAAATAACTAAACCATTTAATAAATGTATAAAAACATTAACTACATGATAATAAAATGGATCTGTTGAGGATAATAGATAATTACCATATAAAGTTAAATATCCTATTACACGCATACCGTATATTCTAAAAAAAATACTAGTATCACCGTTAATAAAGATTGGGTTTTGGGTTATGGAGATTGTATCGTCTAAGTAAAATGGTACAAAAAGACTGGGAAAATAAACAATTACTGTTATAAAAACAATAACAAGTAAATATAGTTTAGTTTTTATGGTGGGGGATAACACACTGGATCCTTCAGTTTTGACTTGACTGTCGTATCTTAAAGAAAAAACAGTTTAATAGGAATAATTATAAAAAACAAATAAAAAACGGGCTAATGCCCGTTTTATTGATCTTAATTAAAGTTAATTAATATTAACTATTAACTACTTACCTTTATATTGATCAGTGTTAACAAAACCACGATCAGAGCCACCTACGTTGTAAGAAGCATATACTGTAATATCAGCAGCAGGAGCGTTAACTGTTACTGTGATAGAAAGTTTACCCGCAGTAAAACCAGCAGCTTCTAATTTAGGATTCATTAATGGACCTAATTTAGTTACTGTACCAGCATTAGCAGTACCTACAGTGCCTAAATCGTATGAATTACCTTGATCATCAAATGCAGTAACTAAGATATCACCCGTTTGTGCACCTTCGTTAGTAACATACATGATTTGGCTAGCACTAGGGCTATAAGGCATATATGGAATATTTACCGTAGCACCGTTAAGTTTCCATTCACCAGAAGCTAAACCAGCAACAATTGTTTTACTTGCTGCTTGAGCGCCTGCAGATACGTAGTTATATACAATATCTGAAGTGAATTTTTGAGCTTCAAGTACAACATTTCCTGGAGCAGTAAATACGATACTATCAGTAGTTATTTGACCATTGTACGTTACAGCTAATTTAGCGGCAGCTGCAGTAAACACATCAGTACCTGCATTAGCAAAATCAGCAGCTGTTAAGCCAGCCATTTTACCCGCTTCACCAAAAAAGTTTACGGTAGTACCAGCAGTTGCATTAACTGTTGCTAAGTTCATCCAACCAGCAGTAGCAGGGTTAGTTACTGCAAATGTCAATGTATCAACACCCGTTGGTGTAAAAGATTTACGTGCAGTACTTACATCAATTACATTATTAAATGTAGCTGAGGTAGCTGCTGTACCAAACTGAGTTTTAGCTTCGGCCACTGTAGCAGTACGCGTACCAGATGAATCTAATGCATCACCAGTATTTGTTACTGAGGTAACAGTAACGGTTACGTTAGCCGCTAAAACAGACGCTGGAGTATAACCTACAGCACCTAAAGTAATAGTATTACCAATAGTAGTACGGTCTGTATAAGCAACAGGTGGTGTTGCAGCATTGTTAGGCTGACTTAACGAAGTTACACGATAAGTAACAGTAGATGCATCACTATTTAACAAACCTAAACCCATACCAGCAATTGCGCTACCAGCTGTTGCATTGTTAACAGCAGGAACGTTAATTTGTGATGGGAAAGTGGTTGCAACTAAAGCACCCGTAGGGAAAGTGAACGTAATTTTATCACCAACCGCATAGGCAGCAGCTACAACATAAGCAATAGAATTTGATGTTTGGTTAGCAGTAACGCCAGCTAAACCTTCCATTGAGTGTATTTGTTTAGTAACAGTAACAGTACCAGCAGTAGCGCCAAATGCGGCTACTAAAGATGCTGCTACCAATGTAGTTTTAAACATATTTTTCATTTTTATCTCCAAGTTTCATGAAACCGGAACACCGTTACAGCATCCCTATTTTTATCCCACAATGTGAATATTCACCCACAAAATGTTTGTTGCCCTTGCCGTACCTTCGACTTAGACAAAGATTTATCTATAAGAAAGATTTATCTCTAGCAGGGATAATACCATTTTCATATTAAAATGAAACGTTTTCAAGCCCTAATACAAAATTTTTCTTAATTTCTTGCCATTGTTTCTCATCAAAAATGATTTTAGGGGTGACTAAAATCACCAATTCAGTCTTTTTCTTACTTTTTGATTTTGATTTAAACAAATTTCCTAATATCGGTATATCACCTAAAAACGGTATCTTTGAATCACCCGTTGTAGTAGATTCGGAAATTAACCCCCCCAATATAATGGTTTGTCCACTATTTGCAACAACTTCCGTTTTTATTTCTCTATTTAATATGATTTGAGCGTCTTTAGATGCTCCAGCATTCAATGCGTTGGATATTTTTTGTTCAATTTCCATGGTAACAACACCCTCCGTATTTATAGTTGGGGTTACCGTTAATGTCAAACCTGTTTGTCGACGTTCTGTTGTCGTTCTAAAAATATCAGTTTGGTCGTTAGTATCGCTCGATATAATTACGGGTATTTCATCACCGACCACAATGGTTGCCGTCGTGCCATCTCGTACTAATAAAGTAGGGTTTGATAACACATTAACTAAGCTATTATTTTGCATTGCTCTAACATTAATTTTATTAACCGCACCCGCCCAACTTAATGAAGCACCGGCTATATCGGCCAAACTAAAAGAACCATCAGTAGAAAAACCAAAATTACCATCTTTAAGGTTAAACTCTACTCCTTGTTTAAATTCATCGGTTAAGGTTACTTCTACAATCGACATTTCAAGCAATACTTGCCTTGGCATTACGTCTAAGCGTTTGATCAATGGTAATAAACTTTGATATTTTGTGCCTGACGTTTCAAATATCACCATATTAGCRCGTTCATCTACCACCATTTTCAAACTRCCAGTAGARACAGATTTACTRATACGGCGTTTATTAGCGACTGCACTTTTAGTATCTCTTGAGTTATTTCCTTTAGCAGCGGCTTTGCTGCCACCAAATAAAGGTATTAAGCTGTCGCCTAAATCACGTGCGCGAGCATATTTAGGGTGATAAATAAAAAACTGATTTTCAGTGCCTTTAGGGGGTTGATCTAAGCGTATAGCCCAAGACTGAACACGTTTCAAAAATTTTTCACTTGACGCAAAAATAGCAATACCACCTGATTGTGATAATGGCACTAAAACGACATTTTTTTGATTCGGTTTTCCTGAACCCGCCGGTATTCCTTCATTTTCTAACAACAATACCACTTGTTTCACGAAATACTCAGGTGAAATAAAAGACAAATTTAAAAAGGCAATTTGCTTCGCTCTATTTGCAGGACGATCAAGTAATTGAACCAACTCAATTACTTGTCTAACTTGAGACCTATTACCTTGTACGAAAATAGTGCCTTGATCAAAATCGGGGGTGATAGTTGCTTTGGTTAACTGGTTTAGCGTGCGCTCAATTGAAATACGAATACCAAATTGTAACGGTATTATCTGTAAAATATTACCGGTTGTAGCGGGAATATTTTTAAGTTCGCCGCCAATACCAATAGCAACTTGATTGTTACTGCCTGCAGTTAAGGGGTATACATAATAAACACTATTTTTATAACTAATATACGCATTGTTATTTTTTAATATTTCTTTTACGTGACGATAATATTGGCGTTGACTAATATTACTTTGAATATTTAAGGTTACTTTTCTATTGACATTTTTTACGGCATCACTAACAACGTAGTTTGCACCTAAAACCCCGCCTAAACTATGATGAATAAAATCAACCAAGCCCATGGTTTCAACAGCAGCTGAAACCATTTTTTTTGTAGAAAAGTTTGCTTCATCATCGGATAACACTTTCTTTTTAGTGCTTATATCAGATGAATCTTTAAGTATTTCTAACTTGTTTTTATTGTTAGCAATGTAATTATCAGTCTTTATTTTTTGATTTTGTTCATCAATATCACCATTACTCTCCAATATTGATTTTTTAACTTGATAATGGTTATTAGGGGTAGCACAACCAACCAACGCAAGTATGCAGACAATAGAGATTAACACTCTGGTATGCGGTTGTGTTGTATAAAGGGGACGGATCATATTTTAAATTTCCTTAAGTACTTACTTTTCAAAAAGGTTTAATTTTATTTTTTGATTATTGCGGGTTAAATTTATGCTTTTATGGTTGATCGCAGTAACCGTATAATCAAATAACTTTTGGTTTTTAAATAATTTTATAATTTTTACCGAGTTATCCGCTAATTTTCTAATAGCAACTACCGCAAAATATTCTCCATTTGAAAAAACACCCGATAAAGTAATGTTATTTTCACCAAAATATAAATTAGTTAATGTACCATTTTGTTGTTGTTCATTTTCTTCGCCAATACCTAATTTTTCTTTAACTTTTGGTACAACTGTTTTTATTTGCTTAGTTGGTTGTTGTTTTTCTATAACATCAAATTTTTTATAAAGGGAAACAATATCAATATTTTTTTGATGCTGCTGCTCAATATTATTAATAACAGGCAAATCAAGTGTGGCTGAACCTATGTTGGGTTCAGACTGACTTATTCTAAAAAAAACATCTACAATTATAAATATTAAAGCGATAGCTGCACCATAAAGTGAGCTTTTATAAGTCATAGAATTAAAAACCATTAAAGCTCTCCTTGAATATAGTATGCGCTAATAATAACTGTGCCATCAAACCAACCCATGGTTGACTCGGTTTTTTTTCCGGTATTTAAGCTGATTGATTCTGTGTAAAATTGTGGTTCTTGCTTTTTAAGCCAAGCATGAAAGCTTAAAAAATTTTTGCTTTGCCCTGTTAAAACCAAACGGATCCGTTTTTTACGCAACCCTTGCTTGCTTGCTTCTTCTTTGTTTTTGAACCAAATAAAACGTTTTACTTTAATATTACTTTTTAAAAGTGCTGACTCTATCTTTTTTTGTGTTTGTAATAAAAAATCTGCTTGTGAGTTAAATGTTGATAATTGTTCACCTATTTTGCCTTCAACGGCGCTAATTGTGCTACTAAAGCTTTCTAATTTAGTTCGTTGAGACAACAAAACTTGATATTTATTATTTGTTTTTTTTGTTGCCGTTATTTTAGCCACTAAGTCATCTTGTTTTTCTATTTGTGGTACATAGATAAATTTCGTTATTAATAACAAAGCTATTACAAATAAGGCTATTTTTTGTTTTAACTCATTATCCATTATCTGTTTTTTCCACTTTCATTGGTATTTTTTTGTCGAGGTATTTATAGACAATAGTAAATCTTTCCACATTCTTAATTTGTACTACGTCAGTATAAAAATGTGCATTTTCTATATTTTTAAGCTTACTGATTTGTTCTAATATGGCAGTTGCTTTTGGTGCTTCTGCCATAAATCGTACTTTATGATCTTTCGATAAAACAGTTATACTTTTAAATTGCAAGCTAGGATTTTCAAAAAGAGGTAATAAATCTTGCCATACAGTAAGAGGAACACCTGTTACAAATAGAGTATTATTTAGTGCGACTACTTTATCTGCTTTTGATTTGACTTTTTTCTGTAGTAAAAAGAGCCGTCCCGCTTTTTTTATTAATGTTTTTTGTTCACTCTGTAAATTAGCGAGATGGTTTTCAAGATAAAGTGTCGTACTGAAATTATAAATTATAAATACACTCACAAAAGCAATTATACCCGGTAGCAAATCACTGTAGTTAAAAGAAGACATTTGTTTTTTAGTTACTAACACCCCTTTAAAATTTGCAGTCAGAAACTTAAAACTGTTGTTAAGAAACAGATCAATAACTTGTTTTTTTGACAATTGAACAGGTTTATTATTATCACTAATACCAACAGCGGCACAAAAAGCTGAAGAAGCAGAGAAAAGCCCCTTTATTGCATGACTAGTAATTTTTTCACCCGTTGAATATAACCAATAAGGTGCAACTTTAGATTCAACTTTTACTAATTGATGCTCAAATATGCTAGATATCAACCATGATTCTGGAATACACAGCAACCAATAGGCATGTTGAAAATAAGAATGTATATTGGCATTAATTTCAGCAAAAGTAACAATTCTCTTTTTATTTTTATATTCGCCAATTCGGTATAAAACAATAGCATCGGTTTTTGTTGCTAACTCAAGTTTGACAATTTTATCTAATTCTTTTCGACTTTCTACAGGGTAATCTTTTTGTATTTCGTGATAGTGCTCTCTAGATAGCAGTATATATTTTATTCGTGACAGGTTAGTGGATGCTTTTAATGAATATCCATCTTTTGATGGTAAAAATTGATATAGCTGATCAGAGAGCATTCCCATCCAAGGAATTAACGCATAATTTTTAACTGTATTTAATAAATCTTTAAACATGAAGTAAGTTCTTTTGCCTATTTAGAAAGGTCGTTGCGATAGGGTTATTACATGTAAACCATTATGTTGCTGTACTATACTGAGTTCGTAAAGCATATTCCAATAACTTTTATTTATTTTCGCACTAATTTTCACTCTATAATATGGCCCTGTTACATATCCAACACTTTCATCTGCAGTTAACTTTGTGATCGTTTGCATTTCATGTTGTATTTCTACATAGTTTTTCCCTGTTGCTCTTAGAGCTAAAATTCGCCCTACTTGATTATTAGGAAAAAAAACCGGTAATAGTGTCTTAGGAACATTCATGGGGTTAAATAAAACGCGTGGATTAACCGTGATATAAGACCATAGTTCTTTGGCAGATAACCATGAAAACCCCATACTGATAAATTGTTCTAAATTTTGTATTCTCGTATTTGTGGGCTCATCAAACCAGTGAATAAAGCTTTTTGAGGAAACTGAGTTATTATTTTTTTTATCAACACTATTGGCTAAAGATATAATGTTATCGACTAAGTCAACAGGCGTTCTTTTATTAATAAATAACAAGCCATTATGATCTTGAATCGAAACGGTAACATCGTCTATTAAAAATTCTTCACCATAAAAATTCCATTTTTGTTGATCATATAAAACATCCGCTGGTGACGATAATAAATTAAATTTAATTTTTGACAATACCGTTCTCACGGTAAGCATTGCCTTTTGTTTATCAGTTATTGATTGTGCACTTTTTACTTGCATTTTAGCTTTATTAGTCACGAAAATAGCTAAAAACATTAAAATAGTAACAATTAATAAAACTTGAAATAGTGCCACGCCTTGCTGTTTTTTTAAAATATATTTCATTTATTAAAAATCACTTGGTAAAAACAAATTAAGTAACTTTTTATCACCTGGCGATACAGTCAGGTTAAAGTTAACAAAATCACTTAAAATTCTAATTTTATCTGGCTGTAACTTAGTGATACTACCATCATATTGATCTGACCAAGTCGCTGAAGTTACTGTACTTGCTTCGGGGTTATATTTTGCATCTCGATTAGGCCAACCATAATACTCAAAACTAATATCGGGTAAATTATCAGCGATAACTAATCGATATTGAAAGTTTAATACTTGATCAACTTGAGTTAGCATTACTGAGGTTAGCGGAGCCTCTTCATAAACCAGACGAAATAAACCGTCAGACTGTTGTTCTTTAAATACTCGAACAACAGAAGTACCTCCTTGTTGAGCAAAAATAGGCGCATAAGTTACAAAAGTTAATCCTTCATCTCGCCCTAAAAAATAATAGACCCAGTCTCCTTTTTTATTTTTTACTATATACGGTGCCATTGCATTCAGCGCATCTCTTAATTGCAATTTACCTCGCATTTGCGCTTGATGTTGGTCATAGTTACCAAGTTTTGTATGCCAATATCGACTGTATTGACTGTAATTGTAGCTTGCTACAGACATAACCATTGCCATTATAGCCATCGTTATTAATAGCTCGATTAAAGTGAAACCTTTATTTTTCACTAACCACTTCCACGTAAGAAAACGTTTTTTGTAATGTTTTATAACTTACATCTAACTCTACATTATATAAACTCACATACCGTTTTTTTGTATTGGTTTGCAAAGGTGATTGCCAAATACTATGACGCATTTGTGGTGATGCTCGCCATTGATAACTAACTTCAGCCATAGCTAATTCACCCTTTGACGAAAATTTCCCTGCATTGATATTATTTTCAATTTCATCAACAATAAAAGGCATATTTAGTGTAATGGTAATGTTTTTTTCGGCTTGATCGCTTGATATTGAAGCGGTGCCCATTACTTGGGTCATTACAACTAAAAATGAGAATAAAATAGTAGCCGCTACTAATACTTCAATTAAAGTCATTCCTTGTTGCTTCTTGAGGTTTATTTTAGGTAATTCAAGGAACATATATAAAGTCATCCTCGCCGTAACCTAATAAAGCATAAACATCTATTCTTTTTAATTGATCGTGATAACTATATAAAACTTCAACTTGGTTAGAAAATCCATTACGATTAAATACAATACGTTGATTTGAAAAAGTAATATATGAAAAAATGATTTTTTTCTTACTGTTATGGGATTTGAATACTTGATTATTTTGAAGCTCAACAGTGATACTTTTMCCTTGAGTATAGGCTTCAACGCTAGCGTAACGAATAATACCTTTTAATTTTTCTATTTCAGATTTTGCTTTTGATGAATCAATTTGTTCCATGGCAACCGGACCAACAAAGGCGAGTAAAATACCTGAAATAGTCATGACAACTAATAATTCTATTAACGTAAAGCCCTGCTGTTTTTTATAAACCAATATCATTAACCGAGGTAATGCTCAACATCATAGTTACCACAACACTACCAACGATCCCTCCCATAACTAAAATTAATAATGGTTCTATAATATTAATTAACCGGCTAACACTTAAATCAAATTCAGTACGACTACGGGTAGTTATTTCATTAAAAACAGTATCTAACTTACCACTTTGTTCACCTACCTCAATCAAGGATAAATAAAAATCAGGAAAGAGGCTACTTGATGATAATGCCTTTGCAATTGGCTGACCTTGCTTTATTTCTTTTAATGAAAAGTTAATTTCTTTTTGTAATAAACTGCTTTTAACATTACCACAAGCAAGAGCAACAGCATTGTCTATTTTGATCCCTGCCTTAAGCATTAGAAGGACACCAGAACAAAATTTAATTCTTTCGGTTTGTACAAAAAGACTTTTAATTATAGGCAAGTCTGCTAACAAATTTTCTCTTGATTTTTTAAATTTTGGATTTTGCCAATTGAGGTACAGTGCAGTTATGGCTATAGCAACCCCAATAAACAATAAATGTTGGTATGCAACTAACCAATCACTAATAGCTAGAATTAATGCGGTATAAAATGGTAAGTGTTCTTGTTCTCTAAACATTACTGCCATATTAGGAACAACAAAATTAAAAATAAAAAATATAGCTAATAAACAAACTGAAAGAATAACTAACGGATAGGTTAGCGCTTGCATTATTTTTTGTTGCAACGCTACCTTAAATTTCATATTTATCGCTAATCCTGAAAAAACTTCGGGTAAAGTTGCCGTTTCCTCACCGATTTTAATTAAATTAACATATAATCCGTCAAAATAGTCAGGGAACTCTGCAAATGCAGCAGCTAAGGAAGATCCTTGATTAATTTTTGCTGAGATTGCCTCCACAACAAAGCCGGCTGATGAGCCAACTTTAGCTTTTGCTAAAATAGATAAGGCTTTATCGATCTTAACACCATTGTCCAAAAGTAAGCTTAATTCTGAAGTAATGAACTCAAAATCTTTATACGTGGGTTTAGATTGCTTAGTAAAAAGACTACTACCAGGAGCTGCCTCAGCAATAGAAATGATTAAAACTTGTTGCTGCTTTAACTCTGAGATCGCTAATTCTTTAGACGATGAATCAATAATACCATTAACTTGAGCTCCTGATTGAGCTATTCCTTTATACTTAAATAGCATAACTACCCTGCAACCCTTACAACTTCTTCTATCGTTGTAATACCTTTTAATACTTTTAGTAAACCATCTTCATATAAGCTACGACAATTTCGTTGTTTATTTAAAGCGCGAGCGTTAGCAATAAATCTTTCATTTTTTTCTATTAAATTTAACTCCGCATCACAACGTAAGTATTCAATTAATGCAACTCGACCACTATAGCCACTATTTGAGCATTGCTCACAGCCAATATTTTTTTTGATATTTACCTTTTCAAATAAAAATTGTTTTTCAATATATTGTAAATCATAGCGAGCGTAAAGTTCGCTTAATTCAGTATCAGAAATTTTTTCAGCACAATTATTACACAATTTTCTAGCTAATCGTTGAGCTAAAATTGAAACTAATGCCGCATCGAGTAAAAAAGGCTCCACTCCTAGATCCATTAATCGAGTAAAAGCACTTGGTGCATCATTAGTATGAACTGTGCTAAAAACCAAATGCCCAGTTAAGGCAGATTGTAATGCTATTTTGGCAGTTTCTGCATCACGAATTTCACCTAACATAATAATATCAGGATCTTGACGTACAATTGATCTTAAACCAGCAGCAAAATCAAAACCTATTTCAGCATTCACTTGCACTTGATTAATACCTTCTACTTGATATTCCACAGGATCTTCAAGTGTGATAATTTTAACTTTATCTGTATTAAGTTGATTTAAAAAGGAGTATAGACTTGTAGTTTTTCCGCTACCTGTAGGACCAGTTAAAAGTATAACACCAGAAGTTTTAGTGAGATCTTGTTGAATTAAACTGACTGTATCTTGCTCTATACCTAATGTCGACAATTCTAAGTTTACGCTTTCCTTCCTTAAAAAACGAAGAACGACACTTTCGCCTGTTTCTAATGGTAAAGAAGAAACTCGAATATCAAGTTCTTCTTGTGCAATTTTAAATTCAATCTTTCCATCTTGAGGACGGCGTTTTTCAGCAATATCCATCCCTGAAAGTATTTTTAAACGTGTAACTATTGCCAGTTGTAATTGACTTGGAATGTATTCTTCACTATGTAAAACACCGTCAACTCGAAATCGAACTCTTAGGCGTCCGTCAACCGGCTCTATGTGCATGTCAGACGCTGATGCTTTCAATGCTTTACTAACTAAATTATTGAATAAATTAACCACAGGAGCTTCAGAAGCTAATTCTCTTAACTTATCTTCCTCAACAAGTGAGAGCATTTGCCCCTGATTAACTAGATTATCAAGTTCAGGTAGATATAATTCAGCAAGCAACTGTGCTTTGCTTTTAGATATTAAAAATAAACTGTATTCAATTTGTAGTGAATCCATTAATTGTGTTGCTTCAAAATCTAATGGATCTATGCAGGCGACACTGTTATTAGAAAGCATAAACCAATTACGTTCTGCCAACTTCATTTTCATAGTCGAAAAAGTTTGAATATCATCCGTTGTGGGCAACTCATACTCATCAGGCAAGAGTTCCAGACCTAAAAATTTATGATAAAATAATGGCAAAACATCTTCATCTAAGCCGCCAATGTTTACCAATATACTTTCTAACCTTCCGCCATGCTTATTTTGAAATTCTTTGGCCTTTACAAGATCTTTTTCTGACACAGAAAAGTCATCTAGTAATACTGAATCTATCATTACCATTTATGTACAATATCCTCTGCATCTTTTTCACCGCCTGGCTTACCATCTTTACCCAAAGAAGCTAAATAAAATGGATTATCATTATCGCCGGGAACTCGATATATATAAGGATTACCCCAAGGATCTAACGGAACTGATTTAGGCAAATAAGGACCATCCCAGTTTTTTTTACTGCTTTGTCTTAATTCAGATAAATTTTCAGGAAAATCACCAACATCTAAACGATAAGTATTAATAGCTGTTTCAAACGATTGCATTTGTGAAGCTGCTGTTTTCTTCTGTGCAGTACCAACCTTACCGAACATTTCAGGAGCAACAATAGAGGCCAACAATCCCAAAATAACTATAGTGATAAGAAGCTCAATTAAAGTAAAACCKRAWTKCSWMRTAWAYTTAGRWSRRMNNAAYTGCNTTAYWWYSCCYMTTARNTTTATARYKMAGGGGGTAGTGATTATACAACATGATTTTATTTCATTAAATGAAATAAAATCAATTTTTTGAAAAATATRRTTATCAAAAATTATTCGTCAATTTCATCCAGAAGCAGCTCTAATTCAGCATCCTCTTCTTCATTAATAACTATCGGAGGATTGCCATCATAGACTTTAAAACGCATATTTTGGAAATAAGCATTTTTTACAAAAATATAAGGGTCGATAGACTCATYTATTAAACTTTCTTGCTCAGATATTTGCGCCCTTAGTTCTAACCCTTTAACGGCAAGTCGTAAGATATTAGGCCAAAAATCAATAACAGCAAGCGGCCAATAGAGTTGATCGATATAGTCTCCCGTAGCTTCTCTAACTGAATTGGGTCCGAGTACTGGTAACATTAAATAAGGGCCATCGTTTACACCATAAGCACCTAACACTTCACCAAATTCTTCCTCTTTTCTTGCCCAGCCAAAATCACTAGCCGGATCAAAAAAACCCAAAAGCCCAATAGTAGAATTTAATACAAAACGACCGGTACTCTTTGCAGCATCTTTAAATTTTAACTGTAACAAATCGTTGATGATGGTTGCTGGCTCATCTAAATTTCTAACGACATTATAAATTCCAGATCTTAACGGTACTGGCGTATGCTTTACATAAGCTTGAGCAACCGGTTTGGTGACATATTTGTCCATATAATCCCAATTAAACGTCCATAATGATCTATTGATACTTTCCAATGGGTCACTGGGCTCAGTGACTTTATTTACTTGAGAGGTGGATGCACATCCGGTTAATACAGATGAAGATAAAATGAGAAAACACACGAAAAAAAGCTTAACATTAATTTTCAGTCGGCAAAAAGAAGTTGGAATCAAAAGATTTCCCCCCAGTATGTGACAATAACGCTTGATAATAACGTTTGATAATAACGTTTGATGATATAGATAAATTTTCAGGCTGATTCTAGCACGAGGGGAAAATTAATTAAAACCATATAAAGTATACTTACCAACGATTTCAGTAACAATTATTTACTAACTGATTTTTTTTGATGCACGGCCAATAACATTTCAGCTTCTGCGATTGGTATTTCACAGCTCTGGGCTATTTCGTCCACATCGGCACCTAAAGCAGCTAGTTTATAGGCGCGCGAATAAAGTTTATCTTCAGGTTGYTGGTTTACTAATAAATCAATACTATTTTTGAGAGAATTCAATTCTTGAGCAATTGGGGCAAYAGTTTGCTCCGCATTTTTTTTATTTTTTTCAATAAGGGAAATCAGATCAACCGTTTTTTGTTGGTGTTGATCAATTTGAGTTTGGTTGTTTTGTATCGACTGCTGCAAATTAGGGAATAATAAATTTAATTCCTCTAACTGCCCTACTAAAACTTTAATTGTTTTTTGTTGCTTGTTTATAACAATAATTAACAAGAACAGAATAACAACTACAATTCCTAAAATAACGGGTACTAGCATCATATTATCTATAACCAATAACTTTATTCCATAAAATGATCTTAAATTATCTTCAAACCAAAATAACTTACTTAGTACCATGTGGATGGAACTTTAGCGTTGCTACCTTTGTTGGAATAAATTTCAACCTACAACGCTTCAAGCGGCGGAAATTAAACCCGCCCATAATTTGATATACCGGCGTGTTTAGAAAATTCACTCTTTAAAAGTGTTTTAACTCATCCCACTCATCATCACTAAGTAATTGATCTAAATCGACTAAAATAAGTAATTCACCATCGCGGTTACTAACACCTTGAATAAATTTAGCACTATCATCATTACCAACATTAGGTGCATCATCAATTTCAGACGCTTTTAAATAAACGACTTCAGCAACACTATCAACCAAAATACCGATCACTTGTTTTTCTGCTTCAATAATAACAATTCGAGTATTATCGGTTATTTCATTTGTCTCTAAGCCAAAACGAGAGCGGGTATCGATAACTGTTACCACGTTACCACGTAAGTTAATAATTCCCAATACATAGCTAGGGGCACCAGGTACAGGGGCTATTTCGGTATAACGCAGTACTTCTTGTACTTGCATTACGTTAATACCATAAGTTTCTGTTTCTAATTTAAAAGTAACCCATTGTAGAACTTCATCATTTGGATCAATATTATCACTGGTAGTGCGTCTTTCATCAGACATACAACTCGCCTCTTTATTTTCTATTAATTTTATATATAAAAGTTGTTATTAACATTGTATTGCACAATTACTCATTAAAAGTAGCACAATAATCTATAAAAGTTATCCATTTCCCATGCCTTCCTCTAATAATTTAATCAATGAATCAACATCTAATAAGGCACACATGCGATCTTTAACTAAGCCTGCTAGCCAAGGTCTTTTACTTGGGCTATCAAGCCATTTAACGTCATGTTGTTTTAAAACAACAGTATCAACTAATTTTTCTGCTGACAATCCCCAACAACTATTACTAAGCATAATAATATATTGATAGTTTAGCGAATTTTTTAATTTTTGATCACATTTTTCTGGCATAACCCATAATGCGGTGTCTACAACATTAATTTTTTCATCGCGATATACCATTACACCACTAAACCATGAAGGTTTCCCCATTAATGGAGTGGTTTTTTCAACATTATGAATACCACCTAATTCTATTAGCGGCACTGCAATTAATAAACCTGCGACATCGAAAAACATTGCTTGGAAATCGCCATCTCGATAGTCTTTTTTCTTGTGAGTAACTAAATTCCCTTGCGCCTTAGCGGTTGTTAATACGGGTTCTTTAATATCTTCTTTAACTGATCTTTTTGAAAACGTTTTTTTCGGTAGATCTTTTTTACTAACAGATGATTTTTGTTCAACTATAGGTTTCTGCTCAACAACGCTTACTTTTTGCAATAAACGTTCAAGCTCTTTTTCTTTGCTAGCACTTGGCTTGCTCATACTAGATTTATTTTGACTAACCGCAGGTAACGGAGATTCTTCCGTCAAAAGTTCGGATAAATAATTCTTCATCACTTTTTTGCTAGCAGATAATGAATTAGACATTTATTTACTCATACTTATTTACTCACATTAGGCAATTTTAACAGTTGCTTCAATAATGAACGATACGCCATAACACCTCGAGATGAACTGGAAAAATCTGATGGTACTCGCTGTATTTGACTCGCATTTCTAAAATTAGTATCAATTGGAATGACACCATTCCAAACACTTTCTGGATACAATTCTTGCAAACGCCGATATGCCATTAATGATGCTTTTGTCCTTTTATCAAACATGGTTGGCACTATAGTAAAGTGAAATGGATTCTTTTGTTCACCTTGCATAATTTCCATGGTTTTGATCATCCGATCTAAACCTTTTAACGCTAGAAATTCGGTTTGCACTGGTATAATAATTCTATCTGAAGCAGCTAGAGAATTAACCATTAGCACACCTAAAACAGGAGGACAATCCATCAAAATATAGTCATAATCATCGGCAAGCTTTTCCATTGCTTTTTTAAGCACTAAGCCCATACCACCTTTAGTTCCTAAAGATCTATCTAAAGTTGCTAGTCCCATTACCGCAGGAAGTATATCTATGTTGGGATAATTAGTAGGACAAAGACTTTGTAGTATTTGTTCTTTGGAAGATACTTGCACAAACAAATCGTAAACACTTAATTCTAAATCTTCTGACTCAATACCAAAATAGTAACTTAACGACGCATGAGGATCGGTGTCAACAAGCAACACGCGAAATCCTTGCTCAGCAAGCAAGCCGCCTAACGAAATAGTTGTTGTGGTTTTACCAACACCACCTTTTTGATTTGCAATTGTCCAAACTACCAACAGTTTATCCTACTTATTGTCGTTATTTTAATGTACCGAGCTTTTACGCTTAATTATTAACAGCTGCTTTATTCTCATTATCATTTCGTGTGGTAATACGTAAGCCACCATTTTCTAATTGGATCACTTTTATTTGATCAGCATTTTTAGAAGACTTGTTAAGCTGTTTAAATTTTTCAACATCTTTTACACTTATGGTTGGTGTCGTTAATAAATTAGATTTTTGTAATCCGTATTTAGAAATGGCAATCACCACACGTCTATTTTTTGCCCGCCCTTGTGCGGTATTATTATCCCCACTAGGAGCATATTGACCATAACCTTCTATGGCCATTCTAGCAGGATTAATTTGCAGATCTTGTAACAAAGTTAATATAGCAGTAGCACGAAATACTGACAGTTCCCAATTTGAAGAAAATATTTCATTATCGATGATTTGATTATCAGTATAGCCCCTTATGCGCACAAAATTACTGACATCACCAATTACATTATTAATAACACCCATAATTGCTTTTGCTGAATTAGTTGCTGACGCTGAACCACTAGGAAATAACAGCGCACTATTTAATTCAATTTCAAGCCAATCACCATCGATTTTAAGCTTGGCATATCCTGATTCAATAATGTCGAATAAAGCGGTATGGAGCTTTTTTTCTAGTGATGATAAATTAGTGCCTTGATTGCTATTTTCAATATTAGATAACTTAGGTTCGCCATCTACAAGCTCAGGTCCTTTAGCATCTAAAATAGCATTACCGTATAAACGTTTTTTAGTTAAGCTTGAATTAACCATTAAAATATCGTCACCATGGCCTTGATTTTTAGGTTGATCTTTATCTGCTTGGAAAACCCGTCCAATAGATTTAGTAACACTTTGAAATTGCTTTTCGTTAACCATTGCCATGGCATATAAAACAACAAATAAAGCAAACAAAAGTGTCATATAGTCTGCATAAGAAACTAACCAACGATCTACATTATCATGCTCAACTAAATGACGTCGCTGACGTAAACGATTCATAATTACAACCTAAATGCTGATAATTTGTTTTCAATTGCTCTTGGGTTTTCAACATTGGCAATAGCCACTAGACCTTCGATAAACATTTCTCGATGCATACTTTGGCAATGTACTATCGCTCTAATTTTGTTAGCAACAGGAAGATAAATTAAATTAGCGAAACCAACACCATAAATTGTAGCAATAAATGCAGTTGCAATACCTTGACCTAATCTTGTGGGATCATCTAAATGTCCCATCGCTTGGATCAAACCTAATACTGCTCCCAATATACCTATGGTAGGACTATATCCCCCCATAGATTCAAAAATAGAGGCAGAACGTAAATTATGCTCTCGGCTTATATCTAAATCTAATTCTAAGGCCGTACGTAAATCATCAACTTCAGCGCCATCTACCAGTAAGTTTAATCCTTTTTTAATGTAAACATCTTCTTCTTCTGCAGCAATATTTTCCAGTACTAAAAAGCCTGACTCACGAGCTTTCTCTGCCCATAAAACAATATGCTCAATCCCTTTATCAATATTATATACCGGAGTGAAAAATATCCATTTAAGTAAAGAAAATGCGTGTGTAAATTGCGAAGAGGATGATTGTAACATCACGGCACCTAATGTACCGCCAAAAACAATAATAAAAGCAGGCAATTCAAATAAAGTAGCAATAGCACCATCTTCTATAGTAAAACCAAGAAAAATAGCTAAAAATGCAACCAAAAGCCCAGCAAAACTGAGCTTATCCATGCTGAACTTCCTTAACAATAGCATCAGCCACTTCATTTAGAGGTAAGACTAATTGAGATATTCCAGCAGCAGCAACCGCCTGTGGCATACCGTAAACAACACAAGAATTTTCATCTTGTGACCAAATTGTGGCACCTTTATTTTTTAACATCCGCGAACCCTCTCGACCATCAGCTCCCATACCGGTTAAAATAACCGCAAGTACGTTACCTGCATAAATTTTTGCAGCCGAGCCAAAACTAATATCAACACTTGGTTTATAAGTCACTCTTGGCGAGTTATCATCAAGCACTTTTAGTTTTGCAGCATTTTCCGTACCATCAATGATCATTTGCCGTCCACCTGGTGCTAAATAAGCACAACCAGCTTTTAAAATATCTCCATCAGCGGCCTCTTTAACATTAATTTTGCACAAAGCATTAAGACGATTTGCAAAAGCAGCTGTAAATGCTGCAGGCATATGTTGGATCAAAATAATAGGCAAAGGGAAATTTTTCGGTATTTGCGTAAGAATTTTTTGTAGTGCTACCGGCCCGCCAGTAGAAGTTCCTATGGCTAATAACTTATAACTTTTACCCGAAGATCGTTTTAACGTTACTGGTGAAGGTTGATGACTTCCTCTATTTACTTGGCTATCAAACTTGTTTTCTTGAGTTTTACTTTTTAAACTCTGAGAACGAGTTGGACTCGGTGAAAACTGTCGAGAAACCATGCTTTTTTTACGTGCTAATTGCACCACTCTTTGCCGTAAAAGCGAGCCGGCTTCATCACTATTTTGAGCAATTTCATTAAATTTTTTCGGCAAAAAATCTAATGCTCCGGCCTCCAATGCTTCTAACGTTGCTTTGGCGCCTTGATGTGTTAACGAAGAAAACATTAACACTGACGTTGGTGCCTTTGCCATGATCTGCTTCACTGCATCAATGCCGTTAAGTATCGGCATTTCAATGTCCATAGTGATCACATCAGGCTTTAATTTGACTGCTTTTTCAACAGCTTCACGCCCATTAACGGCAACATCAATAACCGTTATATTTGCATCTTTATTTAAGATATCAGTTAGTCGTCGTCTAAAAAAGCTTGAATCATCAACCACTAAAACTTTATACGCCATTAAAATTCTCTTTTTTAGTTTTTTGTTTTAAACCAATTTCAGGTTAATAAAATAAACTTATGAGCCTAATTTTTTATGTACTGCTGACTTTTTAGCGTAAAATTTTAACATGCTCGGAACATCAAGAATTAAAGCGATACCACCATCGCTGGTAATAGTTGCTCCAGCCATACCTGGGGTACCGTGTAATAACTGATCTAACGGCTTAATAACCACTTCTTCTTGACCAATGAGGCCAYCAACTACAAAACCTATTTGCTGAGTTCCTAGTTGTACAATAACCACATGGCCTTTTTTTCGAGTTTTGCCGGTAAAGTCTTTCGCCAGCCACTCATCTAAATAAAACAGCGGTATCGCTTTTTTACGGACAATAATGGTTAATTGCCCGTCAACTATATTAGTATTGGTTAAATCTAAATGGAATATTTCATTAACGCCAGCCAATGGTAAAGCAAAGGTTTGCTGGCCAATTTTCACCATTAACGTCGGTAATATCGCAAGAGTCAGTGGTACTTTTATTTCTAATACCGTACCGCGCCCTATTTCAGAATCAATATTTACCGTACCGTTTAATTGCGTGATTTTGGTTTTAACAACGTCCATACCTACGCCACGACCAGACACTTCAGAAATTTCTGTTTTAGTCGAGAAACCAGGGGCAAAAATCAAATTAAAGGCTTCTTTATCAGGCATTCTTGCTGCCGCATCTGCATCTAAAACGCCACGTTTAATAGCAATGTCTTTTAATTTGTTAGCATCCATACCTGCGCCATCATCTTTGATGGTTAACAATATATGGTCACCTTCTTGTGAAGCGGAAAGTATGACACTACCTTCTCTAGGTTTCCCCATCGCCTCACGCACATCGGGCTCTTCTATACCATGATCTACCGAGTTACGCACTAAATGCACCAAAGGATCGGCTAAGGCTTCTACTAGGTTTTTATCTAAATCAGTCTCTTCACCGACCAAAATCAATTTAATTTCTTTATCTAAACTACGCGCCAAATCACGTACAACCCGAGGGAAACGACCAAACACTTTTTTGATTGGTTGCATGCGCGTTTGCATTACCGCGCCTTGCAAATCAGTAGTCACCGCATCTAAATTAGACACTACTTTAGATAATTCTTCATCATCTTTGGTCTGACCTAAACTGGTTAAACGATTACGAACTAAAACTAACTCGCCCACCATATTCATGATTTTATCAAGCCGTTTGGTATCAACACGCACGGTTGTTTCTGCTGCTGGTGGAGCTGGCGTAGATGATTTAGATGACTTAGTACCAGCAGGCTTGGCTTTAGCAGGTGCCGGTTTTTTCGATGTAGCTTTAGCCACTTTTGCTGCAGGAGCTGCTTTTGGAGCTTTTTTAGGCGCTGCTGCTGGGGTAACAGGTTTCGCTTGAGCAGGGCTCAATTTCGGCGCTTTTCCTTTCCCATGTAACTCATCTAATAATGCTTCAAAATCATCATCGGTAATTTCATCTGAATCATTTGCAACATTAACACTACCTGAAGCTGAAGAAAGATCAGAAGAAAACGCTCCTTGACCATGCAGTTCATCAAGTAAGGCTTCAAATTCATCATCGGTTATATCGGAATCACTCTCATTTAAGTTAGCCGGCGGTGCTGCTTTAGGGGCAATCGATTTAACTTTAGGGGCAGCACTGCCATGAAGTTCATCAAGCAAGGCTTCAAATTCATCTTCGGTCATTTCATCGGATGAATCATTGCTAGTTTCAGCAGCACTTATAGGATCTGGTGTGATTATTTCGGGTTCTGGTTCAGGAGTTGCATCGGCACTTTCGGGTTTACTTAATCGATGTAATTCAGCTAATAAAGAGGCATCCGCAGCTTCTAATGGTTGTCGCGCTTGCACCTGAACAAACATATCATTTACAGTATCAAGTGCTTGTAAAATAACATCCATAAGTTCGGCACTAACAGTTCGTTGACCGGTACGTAATAGATCAAAAATATTTTCAGCACCATGACATACATCAACTAATTCATTTAGCGCTAAAAATCCTGCTCCGCCTTTTACCGTATGAAAACCTCGAAAAATCGAGTTAAGTAAATCAGCATTATCAGGATCGTTTTCAAGTTCAACTAGTTGTTCTGATAGCGACTCGAGTATTTCACCTGCTTCTATTAAAAAATCTTGTAGAATTTCTTCATCTGCTTCGAAAGACATGCAGTCATTCCCCCTAAAAACCTAAACTTGATAAAAGATCGTCAACATCGTCTTGATCAACAGCGACATCATCTCTTTCTTCTTTATTCATAATCGGCCCTTCGACTAGATTTTCTCCGACTTTAGGCAGTTGATTCTTAGCCTCAGCCCCACTGGCTGAAAGCATTTCTTCGGTGATACCAAAAGCGGTCAACATACCTATTAAACTTTCTTCTACTTCTCGAACTAAATCAATAACTTTTCTAATAACCTGACCAGTAAGATCTTGAAAGTCTTGTGCCATTAACACTTCTGTCATTAACGTATGAATATTGTTTGTTTCTTTATCCGTCATTTTCAACAGTTTGTCGATATGATGGCAAAGTGATTTAAATTCACTTAAATTAATTTTATTGGTCATTAACTTTTGCCAATCAATAGACACTAGTTGTAGTTGCTCTTGAATACCATCTACCGCTGGAAATATTGCTTCAACTGCATCCATAGTTTTATTTGCCGCTTCTTCAGTTCGACTAATGACAAAATTAAGTCGTTCTTTGGCGTCAGGAATATCAGCACTGGCTAAATCACTTAAACGAGAATCTAATTGAAAATTCATTAATGAGTCATGTAATTGACGCGTTAATTTACCAATTTCAGCAAATAGATCTGAATTAATGGGGTTTTGAATTTCCGCCATTAATTGATCAGCTTCTTCTTGTTGACCGTTTTCAAGATATTCGACAAGTAATTTAGCTTGCTCAAGCGTAATACTTGTAGTTACAGCAATAGTCATGAAAAATCCTTAAATAAAAGGCAATTAAAAATTAGCCCAAACGTTCAAAAATTTTATCAAGCTTGGTTTTTAACGTTGCTGCAGTAAAAGGTTTTACTATGTAGCCATTTACACCAGCTTGCGCGGCCATAATAATTTGCTCTTTTTTGGCTTCAGCGGTAATTAACAACACTGGTAAATGCGCTAGAGATTCATCTGCACGAATAGCTTTGAGTAAATCTATTCCTTGCATTCCCGGCATATTCCAATCTGTTACCACAAAATCAAAATCACCGCCTTGTAGCATCGGCAACGCCGTACTACCATCATCAGCTTCTGATATATTGGTAAAGCCCAAATCACGTAACAAGTTTTTCACTATTCGTCTCATGGTTGAAAAGTCATCAACGACAAGAACTTTCATATTTTTATCCAAGGCACCCTCCGACGAGAACATTTAATAACAATTATAATAATATTCTACTTAGCTTAATTCTGCTTAACTTTTTTATACTTAATTTATATTAACTTACCCGTGGTGCATTAAAAACTGTTTTTATTAATTTATCACCTGTAGGTTGGGCTTTAGCCCATCAAATAACAATTGACGGCATAAATGCCGACCTAC
>NVTW01000034.1 GCA_002401725.1 Gammaproteobacteria bacterium | reverse complement strand
TGAACCTCTGAATGACGGGATCAAAACCCGCTGCCTTACCGCTTGGCTATACCCCAACAGAATACTTAAAAAACACATTGCTGACCATTTTAACGATAAAAATGGCTGGGGTAAGAGGATTTGAACCTCTGAATGACGGGATCAAAACCCGCTGCCTTACCGCTTGGCTATACCCCAACAATGTATATCACTTAAAACATAAATGATTATGTTTTATTGAAATGGTACGGGAAGAGAGACTTGAACTCTCACATCTTGCGATACTGGAACCTAAATCCAGCGCGTCTACCAATTCCGCCATTCCCGCATTTCAATGGTGGCTACACCGGGATTTGAACCTGGGACCCCATCATTATGAGTGATGTGCTCTAACCAACTGAGCTATGTAGCCTTACCAACTCGCCCTTAAGCAAGTGGCGCGTATTATGCTAATCTACCCGACATACGTCAACCGTTTTTTTATAAATTTTTTGAGTTTTTTATTGTTTGCTTAAAGTGGCAGCATTTTGGTTAATATCTACACGAAAAAAACTGCAAAAGCAGTTTTAAATGATGGAAACAAAATAAAATAACTTAGATTTTAAAAAAGGTGTATCTAAAAAAAATAACTATTCAATTCTTTTTTTAGCGGCAACTAATAGTTCTTCAGAATATTTTCCTAATTCATCGATATTTTTTTTGATAATTTTTTTTGATAATTTGCCGATTATCATTTCCCCTGTAGCAATTGATTTTTTATCAGCAGCAAAAATGAGAATGTTTTTACCATTGCATTTTAACCCTTTAAATATTTTTCGGATTTTAAGTTTGTTACTTTTTAAAAACGATCTTAATCGCCTTTTATCGTTTACAGCAACGTACTCACATATACTTAAAGAAACATTTGCAGCAAAACTTACCGGAGTATAACTAAATGTTGAAATTATGAGGATAAATAATAATGCTTTCCACATAATAAAATTCCTTACTTATTGATTAAAAATATATTTAATTTTTACTTCTCTTAAAAGTGTAGCCGTTATTTTTGATTTTGCTAAAAAGAGTAAAAAAAATCATTATGATATAAAATTATATTGAGATCAAATGTACTAGGGTAAAAAGCCGATTTTAAAACCGGCTTTGAGTATTTAGATTAAATAAAAACACAAAAAATTATTTAATGCGTCTTTTAATTTTTGCTTCTAAATGCTTAGAATGAGCCGCTACCGCCTCTATATTTTTTCTCACTATTTTTTTTGATAATTTACCAATCAGTAATTCACCTACGTCTAAAGCATTTGATGACGCAGCAAAAACTAATAGGTTTTGATCGTTACAGCGAATATTTTTAAAAATGTTTCTAAGTTTAAGTTTATTGCTTTTAAGGAARGATCTTAAGCGCTTTTTGTCATTAACAGATACATACTCACAAATACGTAATGAAATAGCATCAGCGGCACGTACTGTTGGTGTCATTGCAAAAGCACTAGCGAATAGTGTTGCGATTAATAGTTTTTTCATTGTTTTTCCTTTGTTTTTTACTTTAATGTTGCCACATCACCAAAGTATGTAAACGTTAATGTTTACATTTTTGGTTAATCTAATTCTTTTGTCATTCCAGCATTAATAATTAATTACAGTTTATAGTTAATTCAAAATAACGTGATTGATGTGACGGTATAAATTATTGTTATTTAGTTAGAGATTTAGCTGTTAATTATCAGTGTAGTAGTAAATAAAAAATTTTGCGTGAAATTTATTTAACATGAGGGGATTATACTAAAATGGGGGCGTTAAAATTGTTATTTGTTTGTTGTTTTAATGTGGAGTAAATATTAATTTACTCCACTTAACTATTTGATATTATTGTGAATGTGTTTGCTATTTAAACATTAAAGCGGAAATGAATTACATCACCATCTTTAACACGGTAATCTTTACCTTCAAGACGCCATTTGCCGGCCTCTTTAGCGCCAGACTCTCCGCTGAACTCGATAAAATAATCATAAGAAATAACTTCAGCACGAATAAAACCTTTTTCAAAATCAGTATGAATAACGCCCGCTGCTTGTGGTGCGGTAGCATTATTTTTTACTGTCCACGCACGAACTTCTTTAACACCTGCAGTAAAGTAGGTTTGCAAATGCAGTAAATCATAACCTGAATTAATGACGCGATTTAAACCAGGCTCTGTTAAGCCCATTTCATTCATAAATTCTTCTGCTTCATCAGCTTCTAGATCGGCTATTTCACTTTCGATCTCTGCGCACACAGGCACCACTGTTGCATCTTCTTTTTCGGCAATTTCACGCACAATATCTAGATAAGGGTTATTTTCAAAACCATCTTCATTAACATTAGCAATATACATAGTTGGTTTAATGGTGAGAAAATTTAAATAAGCAATTGCGGCTTTTTCTTCTTTAGTTAAGTCTAAAGAACGGATCATATTACCGTTTTCTACATGTTTTAGAATTGTTTCTAATACGGGAATTTCAAATTTTGCATTTTTGTCACCGCCTTTAGCTCGTTTAGCTTGACGAGTGATCGCACGTTCAGCGGTATCCATATCAGCTAACGCCAACTCGGTATTAATAACTTCAATATCGTCTGCTGGATCTATTTTATTAGCGACATGAATAATATTGTCATTTTCAAAACAACGCACTACATGACCAATAGCATCAGTTTCACGAATATTGGCTAAAAATTTATTGCCTAAACCTTCACCCTTTGAAGCTCCAGCAACTAAGCCGGCAATATCTACAAATTCCATTGTGGTCGGTAAAACCCGCTCAGGTTTTACTATGTTAGCTAATTCATCTAAACGAGGATCTGGAACCGGAACAATACCTGTGTTTGGTTCTATCGTACAAAAAGGAAAGTTAGCTGCGTCTATACCAGCCTTAGTTAAGGCGTTAAATAACGTCGATTTTCCCACGTTGGGTAAACCCACTATGCCACATTTAAATCCCATAATTACCTCTTTCGATATTTAGTGTTAGTACTGTTTTGAAAATGTACTATATTAAGTTGCTTTAAATGAATGTAGTCTATTTTGTGCTTTTTTTATATCGTCTTTTTGCCAAATTTCAAAGCAGCGACTGGCTTCATCTATTGCTTGTTCTATTAAGCTTTGTTCGTTTGCTGGGGCTTTTCCTAGCACATGTCCGGTAACGCGGTCGCGATGACCAGGATGACCAATGCCAATGCGCAAACGATAAAAATCTTTGTTATTTGCTAATGAAGAAATAATATCTCGCAAACCATTATGACCACCATGTCCGCCAGCCAATTTTATTTTGCACGCGCCGGGATCTATATCTAATTCATCATGGGCAACAAGAATATTGTCTACCGATATACGAAAAAAATTAGCTAACGGGGCTACTGCTTTTCCGCTGCGGTTCATAAATGTGGTTGGAATGAGTAAGTGAACTAATTGACCGCCAATTTCCCCTTTACCATAAAGGCCAGAGTATTTTTTTTCGGGTCTAAGCGCTATATTGAATTGTTGTGCTAGCAGCTCAACAAACCATGCACCAGCATTATGCCGAGTTTTGCTATATTCGGGGCTAGGATTACCTAGCCCCACAATCAGTTGAATTGTCATTTTATACTTTAAGTATCAAATAATTATTCAGCAGATGCTTCTTCTGTATCAGTAGCGTCAGCAGCAGTATCATCATCTTCATCTTTAACAACTTTAGGTGTGATCACACTCACAACTGCTTGGTCATGTTCTTCACCTTTAGCTAATTCAGTTGAGGTAACACCTTTAGGTAATTTAACATCTGATAAATGAAGTGTATCACCAGAAACTAAGGCAGCAAGATCTAGTTCAATAAATTCAGGTAAGTTAGCTGGCAAACAAGCAATATTAACTTCATTAACATGATGATTAATTGCAGCACCTGTTTTAGTTACCGCATCTTCATTTAAGAAGTGAAGAGGTACATTAGTATGAATTTCTTTTTTCGCATCAACGCGTAAGAAATCTAAGTGCATGATCATCGGTTTAAATGGATGACGTTGCATGTCTTTGATTAACGCTTTAACAGGTTTACCGTCAACATTAATCGTTAATACGTGTGAATAAAACGCTTCTTCTTCTTGAGCACGAAATACTTTGTTGTGTGCAAAAGTTAATGATACTGGCTCTTGACCGGCACCGTATAAGATTGCTGGAACTTTATTCGCGTGACGAAGGCGGCGGCTCGCACCTTTCCCTAGGTCAGTACGTGTTTCAGCATCTAATGTAAATAAATCAGTCATTGTGAATACTCTTATAAAAAAGATTAATTTTCATTAATCGAGGTTAAATTGCTATTGTTTTTTGCGACCAAAAACAATAATGAATGCTTTTTATTCCTTACAATACCAGCTTACATAGCATCGCCAGATAAAAAAGGCGCGAAATAATACCATTTAGTTAATGCTATTGCCAAACTTAATCGAATTTAGGGTAAAAAAAAGCGCTAAATAGATAGCGCTTTAGTTCAGATGAATTTTTCAGTCATACAATTTCAATTAAGTATCAAAGCTAAGCATCAAACATAGCCGAAATCGACTCTTCATTAGAAACTCGACGAATAGCTTCAGAGAGCATTGAGCTTAAACTTAATTGGCGTACTTTGCCGGTAGCGATAATTTCGTCAGTTAAGCTTATTGAATCAGTAACGATAATTTCATCGATAACAGAATTTTTAATGTTTTGTGCGGCATTACCTGAAAATACCGGATGGGTTGCATAAGCAAAAATACGATTCGCACCGTGTTCTTTTAATGCTTCTGCCGCCTTCGCTAATGTACCGCCAGTATCAATCATATCATCAACAATAATACAATCGCGGTCTTTTACATCACCAATAATGTGCATAACTTGAGCAACATTCGCTTTAGGACGACGTTTATCAATAATAGCTAAGTCAGTATCATTTAATAATTTTGCTACTGCACGAGCACGTACTACACCACCAATGTCTGGTGATACCACGACAGAATTTTCTAATTTATTGGCAAGCATGTCTTCCAATAAAATGGGGGTACCAAAAACATTATCAACAGGCACATCAAAAAAACCTTGAATTTGTTCTGCATGTAAGTCTACCGTTAAAACGCGATCAACACCTACGTTTGATAAAAAGTCAGCGACAACTTTAGCCGTAATAGGTACCCGAGCACTGCGCACACGTCGATCTTGTCGAGCATAACCAAAGTAAGGAATAACGGCAGTAATGCGTCCAGCAGATGAGCGACGTAAAGCGTCGATCATAACAATGAGTTCCATTAAATTATTGTTAGTAGGTGCGCAAGTTGACTGAATAATAAAGACATCGGCTCCACGTACATTTTCGTTCAATTCGACGCAAATTTCGCCATCGCTAAAACTACCTACTTTAACGTCACCTAAAGAAATATAGAGGCGATCTGCAATTTTTTGGGCCAGTTCAGGGGTGGCATTACCCGCAAAGATCTTCATGTCAGGCACAGTGAGTTCCTTAGAAACTTTTGACATTAAAATTGACCAAGATAATTAAAGGGATATTTATTAATAACCATTTAATTATCTCAGTWTGATTATGCTGAATTTAATTAACGTTCATTTATTTATCTACAAGACAACAATAAACAATAGCTAAATGTCAGCAGAGTGTATCATTATACCATGCTTATGAATTAGCCATGATCAAGTTATGAATTATTTAAGCTCGTCATTTTTTTTAATAATGGCGAGGTATTTAAACCTTTCGCAACAAAAGAACTAACATCTTTAGGTAGTTTATWTTGTAGTGCTAACGCCCCTTCTTTAGCGTTAAAACGAGAAAACAAACAAGCACCAGTACCAGTCATTTGAGACGGCGCGTATTCTACCAACCAAGCAAGCAACTTGGCAACCTCAGGATGATTTTTTATTACTACGTTTTGACAATCGTTATGACAGTTTTCAATGTTAATATCAGCCAGTTTTAGTTTCGGGGTGTTGCGCGTTAACTCGGCAGCTTGAAACACTGCTGCTGTTGAAATACTGCAATTAGGTTTAGTCACTAAATACCAGTATTCATGAGGATTTGCTGGAGTGAGTTGCTCGCCAATACCTTGGGCAAATGCGGCAAATCCGCGAACAAAAACGGGTACATCTGCGCCTAACGTAACTCCTAACTGTGCCAATAAATCGTTACTAAATTGAGTTTTCCATAAATAATTAAGTGCAATTAATATAGTTGCTGCATTTGATGAACCCCCACCTAAACCTCCGCCCATGGGTAGTATTTTATTAATTTTAATTTGTGCGCCGAGTGTTTTATTATCTGTTGTTGTTTTAAGTGCTTGTAATTTTAATAAATTAGCGGCTTTAATAATTAAATTATCTTCTGGTGAAACATCTTTAAATTCAGTTAGTAACGTAATTTTTCCATCTTGAACTGGCTTTATTTCTATGGTGTCACTGTGATCTAAAAACTGAAATAATGTTTGTAGTTCATGATAACCATCGCTGCGTTGTTTGGTGATATGTAAAAATAAATTGAGCTTTGCTGGCGAGGGAAAAACCATAAAGTCGCTACTCATAAATTACTCCATTTATTTATGGCTATTTTAATGCGTAAGTTATCATGCAAAACGGTTATTTTTGTCGCTAACATATAACCTGAAAAGTTTTTATAATTACCATAAAGAACTTGCCACTGCGATGTTATTAATTTCTCAGGTAAGTTATTTTCATTGTTGTAAGTGATCTGCTCTTTTTGATCAAAGGGAATACCTTTAAGCCAATAACTTAGTGCTTTTGTAGGTAACAGTAACCCCGTAAGTTGTTCGATCATTTGTGATAAATTTTTGCCGTGATAAGTTTTACCATCAACTTTTAAGGTATGTTCGTCATTACTGCTTTCAACGTGTAATACATTAATCCCTAAAAAAGTGGTTAAATCTATTTTTTGGCTACTTTTAGTGTTTTGTTTGTCACTTTGTTGTCGGTTTTGTTTTAGTGGTTGCTTAGAAAACTCCCAACGTAAGCTAGCGCTTTGTCGTTTAGTTTTTTTAGTTGCAAGTTGTTCTATAAAAGCTATTTTTCCTTTAATAGACCAAGTGTTTAAGTGCAACATTTGTTGATTTCGTTGCTGAATGCTTTGTTGTGGCGGTGTTGTGGTATTAGGTAAACGTGACGAACAGCCCGTTAAAGAAAGTGACAGCACAAGGGCTAAATAAATAATAATTAAAGGTGATTTGAACATAAAAATTCTTGGCATAAGTAATTAACTGTATTTGACCATAAAACAACGAGTGATTTCAATTGTTGTCATCTTTTGTATTAGTTTTGCGTTTGATTTGATCTAGACCAAGCAAATTAAGTTATTATGGGTAATAAGCTTTCAATTTTCGGCTATTTTTCGTAAAATTGCACCATTATATTGTTACATTCACTTTCAGGCTGCAAACTTCACTTATGTCAATTATTGCTGTTGGGATCAATCATAAAACTGCACCAGTAGCTGTTCGGGAAAAGCTTAGCTTTAATCCTGATAAGCTAAGTATGTCGTTACAAGAGATGCTTAACGTTGTTGAATGTAAAGAAGCGGCTATTTTATCTACCTGCAATCGCACTGAACTTTATGTTGTTCAAGAGGGCGACTATCCAGCATTACAAAACAGAATTGTTGCTTGGTTAGAGCAGCATCATAATGTACCTGCGAGCATTATAAATCCAACACTCTATTGGCATCAAGATCAAAATGCAGTTAATCACATGATGCGAGTGGCGTGTGGATTAGACTCATTAGTTTTAGGTGAACCACAAATTTTAGGGCAAATGAAACAAGCCTATAGCCAAGCAAAAGCCGCTGGCTCAATGGCTTTAGTGATGGACAGGTTATTCCAACGGACCTTTGGTGTCGCTAAACAAGTTAGAACCGAAACTGACATTGGCGCGAGTGCCGTTTCAGTCGCCTTTGCCGCAGTTAATCTGGCTAAACACATTTTTGGTAAGCTTAATAAGTCTAAAGTATTATTAGTGGGGGCTGGCGAAACGATTGAATTAGTGGCTAAMCATTTATATGAAAACAATGTCGGCAAAATCACCGTGGCTAATCGTACTGTCGCTCGTGCAGAAAAAATGGCCAAAGAAATAGGTGCAGATGTTATTACCCTTGCGCAACTACCTGAATATATGCCAAATGCCGATATTGTAATTAGTTCAACGGGCAGCACTTTGCCATTAATCGGTAAAGGCATGGTCGAACAAGCTTTAGTGGTTCGAAAACATCAACCTATTTTTATGGTGGATTTAGCGGTTCCTCGCGATATAGAAGAACAAGTTAACGAACTCGAAGATGTATTTTTATATACAGTGGATGATTTACAAGGCATTATTGCTAAAAATTTGGATAATCGCCGTAAAGCGGCTGTGCAAGCTGAAGTTATAGTTAAAACGCAAACTGATAGCTTTATGTCATGGTTACGTGGTTTAAATACTCAAGATGCGGTAGTAGCCTATCGAAAACAGTGTTTAGATAATCGTGATATTTTACTTGAAAAAGCACTTAAACAAATCAAAAATGGTAAGAATCCTGAAGCAGTTATGGCGCAATTGGCCACACAATTAACAAATAAGTTTATGCATGCGCCTACTAATGCCTTACAATCGGCAGCACAAGGTGGTGAGTTAGACCGCTTAATTTATTTACGCGATATTTTTGATCTTGATACTCAAGATTAAACTGCCATTAACTTATAAAAAGTTAACCGATAAAAAATTAACCCATAAAAAGACTTTTTAATGAATAAAACTGTTTATCAAAAACTTGAAGGCTTAGTAGAACGCTTTGAAGAAGTTCAGGCATTGTTGTCTGATCCTGAAACCATCTCAGATCAAGATAAATTTAGAGCCCTTTCTAAAGAATTTTCACAATTAGAAATAGTCGTCAATGCTTTCAATGCTTATCAATCAGCAGAAAATGATTTTGCTGAAGCAGCAAGTATGCTCAAAGATGATGATCCTGAGATGCGGGAAATGGGTCAAGAAGAATATAAAAGTGCGAAAAAAATATTAGAAGTGCTTGAAGACGAAATACAAATATTATTATTACCTAAAGACCCAAATGATGATAACAACTGTTTTGTTGAAATTCGTGCCGGTGCTGGTGGCGACGAAGCCGCCATTTTTGTAGGTGACTTATTTAGAATGTATAGCCGTTATGCTGAAAAACAAGGCTGGAAAATTGAAGTGATGAATGCTAATAACAGCGAGCAGGGCGGTTATAAAGAATTGATCATGAAAGTTAATGGCAGCGGTGTCTACGGACAAATGAAATTTGAGTCTGGCGGACATCGCGTACAACGTGTACCTGAAACTGAATCGCAAGGCCGTGTGCATACCTCGGCTTGTACCGTGGTAGTTATGCCTGAAATTCCTGAATCAGATGCGATTGAAATAAACAAAGCTGATTTACGTATTGATACTTTTCGTGCCTCGGGTGCCGGAGGTCAACACGTTAACAAAACCGATTCAGCTATTCGTATTACTCATATTCCATCGGGCGTTGTGGTTGAGTGTCAAGATCAGCGCTCGCAGCATAAAAATCGTGCGCAAGCAATGTCGGTTTTACAAGCGCGCTTACAACAAGCTGAAGATGAAAAACGTCGGAGCGAAGAAGAATCATCGCGCCGTAACCTAGTGGCAAGTGGAGATCGATCAGAACGTATTCGTACTTATAATTTTCCACAAGGACGAATGAGTGATCATCGCATCAATCTTACTTTATATCGCTTGAATGAAATTATGGAAGGTAATTTACAATTAGTAATGGAACCTATCATGCAAGAAAATCAAGCGGATCTGTTAGCTGCATTAGCCGAAAATAATTAACTGTTATGGTAGAACATCAAACTTGTTCAATAGCCTCTGCTGTTGAACAAGGGACTATTGTATTATCAAGATTATCAGACAGTGCGAAGTTAGACAGCCAACTGTTACTTGCTTTTGCGCTTAATAAAAGTGTTACTTATTTATTAACTTGGCCGGAAAACTCGTTAAGCGCAGAAGAGTTTATTACTTTTCAATACTTGTTAAAGCGTCGTGTTAATGGCGAACCGATTGCTTATATTGTTGAAGAAAAAGAGTTTTGGTCGCTACCTTTTAAGGTGTCGCCTGTAACTTTAATACCTCGCCCAGATACTGAAATATTAGTTGAGCAAGTTTTATCCTTATATGCTGATAAACCCGATACTGCTATTCATTGCTTAGATTTAGGTACAGGTACTGGCGCTATTGCCTTAGCACTGGCTTCTGAACAACCTAATTGGCAGATAGAAGCGATAGATTATAGTGCTGAGGTGGTAGCATTAGCACAAGAAAATGCTAAAAGATTAGCGGTTAACAAAATAGAATTAGCACAAGTAAAAATTTACCCAAGTAATTGGTTTGAACAGGTCAGTAAAAAGGTAAAATTTGAAGTAATTGTCTCGAATCCACCCTATATTGATAAACAAGATAAACATTTATCACAAGGTGATGTTAAATTCGAACCAAAATCTGCCTTGGTCGCTGACAATAATGGCTTAGGTGATATTAAACACATTGCCAAACAGGCTCGACATTATTTAGCTGATGGCGGTTATTTGTTGTTTGAACATGGCTTTGAGCAAACCGCTGGTGTACAAAAAATATTGCTGGAACTTGGCTATCAGCAGATTAAAACAATTCAAGATTTAGCTGGTCACGATCGTGTGACCCAAGCTTTGTGGTTGAATCGTAAAATATAATATGATTAAAATAAAAAGAGGAACACAAGTTGAAACATTTACATATGACCATAGCGCTGATCAGCGTATTATTATTTACATTACGTTTTGTTTGGCTATTAAAAGACTCACCTAAATTACAACAAAAGTGGGTGAAAATTTTACCACATATCGTTGATACTTTATTGCTTGCACTCGGTGTCGCTATGGCGATAAAATTGGCTATTAGTCCTTTTGAGCAATATTGGTTTGCAGAAAAATTACTCGCTGTACTCGCTTATATATTTACGGGTGTTTACACCTTAAAACTAGCCAAAAATAAAACCATGCAAATTATTGGCTATTTAGGTGCTATTGGCTGGGTGATGTTAATTGTGCGTTTAGCGATAACTAAAACACCACTGTTTTTAGGTTAAAAATCTTTTACTATTTTACTCGGTAATTGTGTTGTTTTTAGCTAAAATAACGCAATATTATCTTTGGTCTAAGGTTTTAACAAGTTGCTGCTAACTTACTTGCTAAAATCCTTAATGTAGTCACTTTATTTTTGTAGTTGTATGAATCCATTATTATTATCTGAACTTTCCGCACAAAATGTAGATTTAATCAAAGCACTTTTATTATTAGATGAGTTTATTTTTGATCGCCAATCAGTCAATTGTGATCAATTTGATCAACTGGTTAGTTATTGTAAACAAGCAATAGCAGATGAAAAAAATGGTTTGATTAAAGTACAAATTTTTTTAGAAACTATTTTTGTTGATTTGCTCTTTGTGGATGAAAAACCGCTTAAACCATGGCAACTTGAGTGTTATCAATTTTCATCAGCCTTAGCCTTTAGAAAAATATCTCCAGCTTTAAAACTTATTATTATACAAGAACTTGCTCGTCGTAGTGGTTTAGTTTGTGATGTGGTGTTTATTCCCGAATCGCTGATGGTACGTATTGAGTGTGATGAGGATTACGCAATAATATTTGAACCTATTACAGGAGAGGCCATTGATTGGGAAACGTTAGATCATCGAGTTACCGATCTTGAGGGTGATCCTGAAAGTATTTCTCTCGATGGCGAAAGTGCTACGGTATTATTGCGCAACTACTTACTAAGTTTAAAAAATGCGTTGATCGCTAATAACCAATTTCAAGCAGCATTACGCTGTGTCGATGTGTTACTCGCGATGAAACCTAATGATCCATTAGAGCGCAGAGATCGTGGCTTCTTGTTACACCAATTAGATTGTTTTAAAGTTGCTTACGATGACTACCGTTATTTTGTTGAACAATGTCCAGAAGATCCTGCTGCACAATTGCTAAAATTACAATTAGATAATATTCATATTACCGAAATGGTTTTGCACTAACATTGTAGGTCGAGGCTTGCCTCGAAAATATTTTTTTGAAATAAGCTTCAACCTACAATTTGTCTCGTGTAGGTCGTAGCTTACAACGAAAATTTTGCTAAAAATTTACACCGTTGCTGCTTTCATTGCTTTAACAAACCCTGCTAATTCAACTAACATTTCCTGCTCATTGGTTAAATTATTTTCAATGATTTTTACTACTGCCGAGCCACTAATCGCGCCAGCTGCTCCGGCCTTTATCGCTTCTTTTACTTGCTCAGGTGTTGAAATACCAAAACCTAATACGCAAGGTGCAGCATTATATGCACGTAAGGTATCGAGTAAATGTATCGCAGGCATTTTCGCTTTTGTCTCTTTTGTTACAGGATTATCAACACCCGTAACACCTGCACGACTAAGCACATAAGTATAACCTCTGCCATGTGAGGCAACTTCACGTAGTGTTTCGTCACTGGCATTCGGTGGTGCGATAAAAATAGGGGCAACACCGTTTTTTAGTGCGGCTGCTCTAAATGGTTTACTTTCACGCATTGGTAAATCAGCTATTAATACTGAATCAATGTCTGCTTTTGCTATATCTTGATAGAATTGTTCAATGCCACGAGCAAATACTAAGTTACCGTATAATAATAAACCAATAGGGATGTTAGGAGCATATTCGCGTACTTTAGTGAGTATATCGATACAAATGTCGGTATTTACGCCTGAGTTTAATGCCCGTAATGCCGCCATTTGAATGGTAATACCGTCAGCGCTGGGATCTGAAAACGGAATACCTAATTCAAGTGCATCAGCACCGGCATCAATTAAGGTTTTGATTATTTCAAAGGATAATTCAGCATTAGGATCGCCGATGGTAACAAAAGGAATAAATGCACCTTGATTTTTTTTTGCTAAGGAAGCAAAAGCTTGTTGATAACGAACCCCAGCTGGTGATGATGAATTTGCTGTTGAATTATACTGCGTCATTACGCTTCTCCTCGATGCTTTACTGTGCTTGTGGGAATTGGATCGGGATCGAGAATAGCATTAACGTGCGCTAAATCTTTATCCCCTCGGCCTGATAAATTGACCAAATAAATAGTTTCTGTGGTGGCCTTTTCTGCCATTTTTAATGCTTGGGCTAATGCATGAGAAGATTCTAATGCCGGAATAATACCCTCGTATTTAGCTAACGCTTGAAAGGCATTTAGCGCTTCATCGTCATTTATGGCTACATATTGAGCGCGCCCACTGTCTTTTAATTGTGCGTGTTGTGGGCCAACAGCGGGGTAATCTAATCCCGCAGAAACCGAATACGACTCTTCGATTTGACCATATTTATCTTGCATAATATAAGTGTAATTACCATGCAACATGCCTTTAGTGCCAGCCACTAATGTTGCGCCATGTTGGTTAGTGTCAATGCCTTTACCACCCGCTTCAACACCAATGAGTTTTACCCCTTCATCGCCAATAAAATCATTAAACATACCAATAGCGTTTGAGCCACCGCCAACACAGGCGATAACATAATCAGGTAAACGACCTTCTTCTTCAAGAAACTGCACTTTAGCTTCTTCGCCGATCATTTTTTGAAATTCACGCACTATGGTGGGAAATGGATGGGGGCCAGCAGCAGTACCTAATAAATAATGAGCGTTTTCATAATTGGCTGACCAATCACGTAATGCTTCATTTACCGCGTCTTTTAACGTGCCAGAGCCTGCGGTTACTGGAATAACTTCTGCGCCCATTAATTTCATTCTAAAAACGTTAGGCTGTTGGCGCGCGCAATCAACTGAACCCATATACACTTTACATTTTAAGCCCAATAATGCGCAAGCAATAGCAGTAGCAACGCCATGTTGACCCGCGCCTGTTTCGGCAATAATTTCAGTTTTTCCCATGCGTTTAGCGAGTAATGCTTGCCCTAATACTTGATTGGTTTTATGCGCGCCACCGTGGAGTAAATCTTCACGTTTTAAATAAATTTTTGCTAAGGGATTTTTTACAATATTACGACAACAAGTCAGCGGTGTTGGCCGACCTGCATATTTAGTCARTAAATCGTTAAATTCTTTTAAAAAYGCTTSATCAGTTTGCGAYTCRATRAACGCTTGYTCTAATTGYTCTAATGCGGGTACTAAAAGTTCGCCGACAAACATGCCGCCAAATTCACCGAAATAGGCGGGTAGTGTTGCTTTTATATTTGTTTTTATCGTGCTTGAWGTTTTATGTGTGWTTGTTGTCATGTTTAATAATTCCGTATTTGTGTAAAAACTGTATTAAGTTTTTCACTGCATTTAATGCCAGGCTTAGATTCAACACCTGAGTTGAGATCTAAACCAAATAATTCGTGTTCAGTTAATAATTGTATTGCTTGTTCAATATTGTTTTGTTGTAAACCACCCGCGAGTAAGCAATAGTTTAAAGGCTGCTTTGCCGTCGCTAACATTTGCCAGTTAAACGCTTGTCCGCTACCGGCATTTTTACCATCGAGAACAATATTATCGACATTGCTAGGAAAATCAGGAAAGTTGTCTGCAACTGCCAGTGCTTTGAAAATTAAGCAATGTTTAATACCAGCTTGTTGAAACTGTTCACGTAAATTATCGATGTAACTTTGTTCTTCACTGCCGTGTAATTGCACGGCAACTAAGTTTAGCGTTTTGGCTAAATCGACAATATCAGTGCGTTTAGCATTAACGAACACGCCAACATAATTAAGACTAGGGGCTTGTTCAATAATACTTTGTGCTTGTGCTGGTGTAACAAAACGCGGTGATTTTTTCGCAAAGATCAAACCGCCAAAATGTGCGCCAGCATTTATTGCGGCTTGCGCATATTCAGGTTTAGTTAAACCACACACTTTATTGTTACCATAAATGAGTGTTCGACAAGCTAGATCGATATCCTCTGCTGCCATAATTGAGCTGCCGACTAGAAAGCCGCTTACTGCTGGCGCTAATTCGCGTACTTGCGCATTAGTATAAATACCTGATTCAGAAATAAGTATGCGATCATCGGGCAGTGTTGGCGCAAAGTCAAAGGTGCGGCTGATATCGGTTGATAAATCACGTAAATTACGATTATTTATACCGATCATTTTGGCATTAAGTTTAATCGCCCGTTGACATTCTCGCTCGGTAGATACTTCAGTTAATACCGCCAAATTATATTTTTCAGCCACTTGCTCAAGCTTAATATATTCATCATCGGTTAACACACTTAGCATTAATAAAATCGCATCAGCGCCATAATAACGAGCTAAATAAACTTGATAAACATCGATAAAAAAATCTTTATTAAGCACTGGGCAGCTGACGGTTTCGCTAACGATTTTTAAATACTCATGGTTTCCTTGAAAATATTTTTTATCTGTTAATACTGAAATAGCGGCGGCGTATTTGTCGTAAATTTGGCAAATGGCTTTAACATCAAAATCAGCGCGAATTAAGCCTTTTGACGGCGATGCTTTTTTACATTCTAAAATAAAACCCGCATAAGGTTTATCGGTAGTGCGCCTAAGTGCCGCGTACATATCTTTGTTGCTTGGTTTTAGCCCATCAATAAAGCTGCCAAGCGGAAAGCTCTGTTTTAACTTTGCAATTTCAAGTCGTTTATCGTTGACTATCTTTTCTAAAATATTACTCATTTATTTATTACCAACTCTATTAAACCGCTTGCTGCGATACTTTGACTAACGTTTCTAGCGTGGCTAACGCTTTACCTGAAGCTAATACCTCACTGGCTAATTGCGCGGCTGCTTTTAAATCGCTGGATTTATTATGTAAATAAAGCAGTGCTGCGCAATTTATGATCACTGCAGCATTATGGGCAGGTTCACCTTTACCTGATAATATCGTTTTAATAATGTTGGCATTTTCTTGTGGGGTGCCACCTTTAATGTCATCTAAGGCATAATTTTTCAAGCCAAAATCAGCGGGGCTAATAGTTTTTTCAGTGATCTTACCATCACGTATTTCACTTACTTGAGTTGGTCCGTGCAGCGCTATTTCATCTAAACCGCTGCCATGTACTACCCAAGCGCGTTCAACTCCTGTAAGTAATAAGCTTTGTGCAATGGTGTTGATGAGTTCGGGAATGTACACTCCTAATAACATAGTTTTAGGATGTGCAGGGTTAACTAACGGGCCTAAAATATTAAATAGTGTGCGAATACCTAGTGCTTTACGTACCGGGGCAGCGTGCTTAAAACCCGCATGATAGGCAGGCGCGAATAAAAAGCAGATATTGGCTTGTTCAAGACAGGCTTTTGCTGTTGAGGGAGACATTGTTAAATTAACCCCAAAGGCTTCAAGTAAATCGGCTGAACCCGACATGCTCGATACACTGCGATTACCATGTTTTGCCATTTTTAAGCCACAAGCCGCCGCTAATATTGCCGCAGTGGTGGAAATGTTAATGGTATTAGCACCATCGCCCCCGGTGCCAACACAATCGGCAACAGCAAAATAAACACTTGGAAATGGTGTGGCATTATTACGAATAGCAATGGCTGCGCCGGCAATTTCGGCAGGACTTTCAGTTTTTATTTTAAGGGCTGTAAGCATCGCGGCAAGTAATTCTGGTGCTACCTCACCTTTGATCACTTGTGAGAAAAATTGCTCTGCTTGTGCTTGTGTTAACGATTCGCCGTTGACGAGGTTATTTAATAAATTAGTCATGCTGTGTTCCTAAATTTGAGGCTAGATCAAGCAAGTGTTCAATACTTTGCGCTAATAACGTGCTGCCATAGGTAGTTAAAATAGATTCTGGATGAAATTGCATACCGATCACAGCATTTTGTTGGTGTTCAATGGCCATCACCATATTATTAACTGTCTCGTTACTAAAACTAGCGGTTATGTTGAGTGATTTAGGAATATTACTCCCGACCAATGAATGATAACGAGCAACAGGTAAAGGATTACTAATATTGTTAAAAGCACCAGTGCCGCAATGTTCAATATTAGACGCTTTGCCATGCACAATTTCATCGGCGCGAATTACCTCACCGCCGTAATGCTCTATTAACGCTTGATGCCCTAAACAAATGCCGAGCATAGGAAATATGCCTGCACATTTTTGTATTAACGTCATTAAACAACCAGCTTTGCTTGGTTCACCGGGGCCTGGCGATAACACTAATAATATTTGTTTACCTTGTGCGGCGCTGCGCTGCATTTTATCAAAAATAAACTCAGCACTGACCGTGTTGCGATAAATAATGGGCTGGTAACCCGATACTTGAAATTCATCCACCAAGTTATAAGTAAAAGAATCTAAATTATCGAGCATAAATAATTGTGTATTGGCGGTGTTTACGGTGTATTTCATTATTTTTGCTCCGCTATTTGTTTAGCTGACGTTATTGTAGAAGCTTGTATAGCAGAAGCTTGTATAGCAGAGAGCACGGCCTGTGCTTTTTGTCGAGTTTCATTGGTCTCAGCTTGAGGATCAGAGTCAAACACTACGCCAGCGCCTGCTTGTACCTGCGCTATACCGTCTTTTACAAAAGCGCTGCGGATAACGATACAGGTATCCATTTCACCTGTACCGGTAATATAACCAACAGCGCCACCATAGCTGCCGCGGCGTTTACCTTCAACGAAGCGAATAAGCTCAGTAGCTTTTACTTTTGGTGCGCCCGATAAGGTGCCCATATTCATGCAGGCTTGATAAGCATGTAGTGCGTCTAAATCGTCGGATAAAGTGCCACAAACTCGTGAAACTAAATGCATAACGTGCGAATATCTGTCTACTTTAAGTAAATCAGCAACATGGCGAGTACCTGCTTTGCAGACGCGAGCAATATCGTTACGCGCTAAATCTACCAACATAATGTGTTCGGCTAATTCTTTTTTATCAAGGCGTAAATCGAGTTCGATACGTGAGTCTAAATCAGGCGAAAATTTGCCATCAGCGGTAAAACCTCGCGGACGAGTGCCAGCAATGGGGTAAATTTCAACTTGCCGTTCACCTGAGCTAGTGTGTTGTTGATATTTAATTGCTGATTCGGGCGATGCACCAAAGATACAAAAGTCGCTATCGTTTAAATAAAACATATAAGGGCTAGGATTACTTAGCTTTAAGGCTTGATACGCGGCAATAGTGTCGGCGCAAGGTAAACTAAAGGTACGTGATGGCACCACTTGAAAAATATCGCCTGCACGAATGTTTTCTTTTAATTGTTCAACAATTTGACAATATTTTTCATCAGAAATATCAACACTGATTTCAGGAGCATTGATTTCAGCAACACTGGTTTTAGAAATATTGGTTTCTATATTATTTGTTGTATTGTTGGAGCTGCTTGTTTCAACAACACTGTTTTGCTGAAGCTGAGATTTTATTTGATGAATACGTTGTTGAATATCTTGCTTTGCCTCGGTATTTTGTTGGCTACTGCTATTGTCAGTAAAAGAAAATACATTACCAATAATTTCACTGTGTTGTTTTTCATGATCAATAACAACAATGGTTTCAGCTAAGTAATAAACAAAATCAGGGCAAGTGTTTTCTCCATCAGGCACATTGGGTAACTGCTCGCTCATCGACATCATATCAAAAGCAAAAACACCGCCTAAAAACACAGAAAAAGGGTGTTGATTTACATTTTTTAATTGATTAAATAACCGTAAGCTTTGAAAAGGATTAATTGCTTTTAAGCGGCTATTTTCGTCTAAATCGGCGGGGATAGCGGAAAAAGTGACAATGAGTTGATCAGCGTTATGGTCTAACTTTAGCAGGTGTAATTGCGCATGCTTAGCCAATTGTTGTTGTGCAAATTTAAGCGCATTTTTACCATTTTGTGATAATGCGTTAAAGGTGACAATATTACCGTGACAAACAATTTTTACTGCCGCATCGACTAATAATAAGCTTTTTAATAAATGCTTTTTATCAATTTCAGCAGACTCAAGTAATAAGTTGTTTTTACTGCCTTGGCATAATGTTTGGTACACACACAAAGGATCACTTTGATAAGGTGCATTGCTGGTTATGCTATGTACATAACCCGTTTGAATTTGGTTTTCTTTAATCATTTGTATTACCTAAAATTGTTAAGTGGGGCGTCATCCTGCGTAAATGGGCAGTAGCCACCAAATAAACCATGTTTTTGTTTTGTTCATGTTGTTTCCTGTTTTTTGTATTTATTAATTTAAAAACGAAAAAGCCCGCTTATTGCTAAGCGGGCTTTAAAAATCTTTGTTGTACCGAATTATCTTTTATTGATTAATTTTATGTACAAACTATTCTCACAACCCACTTAATTTGAGTTATGCCACCACCAACTAGTAACAGAAATGTTGTGAATATGTTTGTTTTGCATAATTATAAGCGCTTCTTTGCTCTCTGTTTGTATTATCTTCTGCACTATCTTATTACTAAGATTAACAGTAAAATTAAACCAGTATATTTTAATGCCTATAGAAGACAATATTATGACCTCGGTGTCAACCTCTAAACTCAACAAATCATCTTTTTTTCGTGAGGAAAGTAATGAACATTGTCGCATTGATTTACACAGCCATACCTCATATTCTGACGGTGGTTTAACACCGCAAGAACTGATCGAGCGAGCAGTTAACTTTCAACTTGATGTGTTAGCTATTACTGATCACGACACGGTAAGTGGATTAGCAAGTGCTCATTGTTATATCAACGATAAAAACCTTCCGCTTAAATTAGTTAATGGCATTGAAATTTCAACCGCTTGGCAAGGGTTTGAAATTCATATTGTCGGTTTAAATATTGATCCTAATAACCAAGTATTAACTGAATTAATAACTAAACAACAAACATTACGTGAACTACGGGCAATAACCATGGGCGAAAAATTGCTTAAATGCGGTTTTAGTGATGTTTATGACAAAGCAAAAACAATAGCGGCTGTTGGTGACAAGAAGGGCTCAATAACTCGAGCTCACTTTGCCAAAGTGTTACTTCAACAAGGGCATGTTGCGACGATGCAAAAAGCGTTTGATAAATATATCGGCAAAGGTCAACGGGCTTATGTAAAACCTAACTGGTGTAGTATTGAAGAAGCGGTTAATGCTATTCATACTGCTGGTGGTAGTGCGGTAATGGCACATCCTATTCGTTATGATTTGTCGGCTAAATGGTTACGACGTTTAATTGTACAATTTAAAGAAGATGGCGGTGATGCGCTAGAAATTGTTTTACCGCAAATGGCACCACAACAACGGCAATTAATGCTAAACTATTGTTTAGAATATGATTTGCATGCATCAATGGGATCAGATTTCCATCACCCAAGCAAATGGAGTGATTTAGGACGCAATTTACGCATGCCTGAAAAAGCCAAACCTGTTTGGGCACTTTGGCAGTAATATCTTTAATAAAGAGAGTAATAAAGAGAGTAACAAAGGAATAATCCGATGAGTCAGTTTTTTTATGTACATCCTGATAATCCACAAGGTCGTTTGATGAAACAAGCGGTTGAAATTATTAATGAAGGGGGCGTTATTGTTTATCCAACCGATTCTGGCTACGCCTTAGGTTGTCATATTGGTGATAAAAAAGCRTTAGAGCGWMTYTGTCAAATACGTAACATCGACAAAAGTCATAACTTTACTTTAGTATGTAGCGATTTGTCTGAAATTGCTGAGTACGCGCGCATTGACAACACCGCATTCCGTTTACTAAAACACAACACTCCCGGTGCTTATACTTTTATTTTTAAAGGCACTAAAGAAGTACCCAAGCGTTTATTAAATGATAAGAAAAAAACTATCGGTATTCGTATTCCTGATAATAATATTACTCAGGCATTATTGAGCGAATTAAAAGAACCGATAATGTCTACCACCTTGATCATGCCCGGTGAGGATATGGCAGAATATGATCCTGAACATATTCGTGATATTTTAGAGCATCAAGTTGATTTAATTATTAATGGTGGTTATTTAGGTGAACATCCCACCACAGTCATCGATTTTTCAGAAGGTGACGTAGATATTATTCGTATTGGTGAAGGTGATTCCTCCCCCTTTGAGTAAGAATTTTTATAATTTATATGACTTTTAAATGAATAGTAGTAAAGCCGAAGAATATAATGAAAAGGCTATAAAAAACCAAGGTAAAATGCAGCAGCAAGCACTACCTTTTGCACTTATTCATGGCGAAGCTGTGGTCGAAAAACCGCAAGATTTATTTATTCCACCTGATGCTTTAGAAGTTGTTCTTGAAAACTTTGCAGGACCACTTGATTTACTGTTGTATTTAATTCGTAAACAAAAACTCGATATTTTAGCATTACCTATTGCGCAAATTACTCAACAATATATGCATTATATTGATTTGATGACTGATTTAAAAATGGAGTTGGCTGCCGAATACTTGGTCATGGCCGCTATATTAGCCGAAATAAAATCGCGGTTGTTATTGCCTAAATTAGCCGTTGTTGATGAAGAAGAAGATCCGCGTGCTGAATTAGTGCGTCGTTTACAAGAATACGAAATCATAAAAATTGCCGCGCAAGAAATTGATGATTTACCGCGTTTAGAGCGTGATTTGCATACCGTTAAGGTATTATTTAGTGAAAATTTCACCGCGCAAACTAATACAGCCGATCTTGCATTAAGTGATTTGGTTGGCGCATTACAAGCGGTATTGGCGCGTTGTGATGCCTTTGAACATCATCATATTCAAGCAGAAGCACTTTCAACGCGTGAACGAATGTCTTTAATACTCGCGCAATTACAACACTCCACACGACAATTTATTGAATTCGAACAACTATTTACGCCACAAGAAGGTCGAGCAGGCGTGGTGGTAACTTTTTTAGCTATTTTAGAACTCATTAAAGAGTCGTTAATTGAATGTATTCAAAGCCAAGCGTTAGGTGCAATGCAAGTTCGTTTAGTCATTGCTTTGGAAAATAACTAATGAGCATCGATAAAAACAAACAACAAAATCAAAACCAAGAACAAGATCAAGAAAATATGCGCTTAAAAGCTCTCATTGAAGCGGCTTTATTTGTTAGTGAAAAGCCTTTAACCATTGAAAGTTTGCAACAATTACTTGCGCATCAACAACCGCAAGAACCTATACAGGAACCAATACAAGAACAAGCATTACTTTTATCAAAAGCAGAGATCAGAGTTATTGTTAACGACTTAATTGCTGATTATCAGCAACGTGGTATTGAACTGGTTAAGGTTGCCTCGGGTTATCGTTTTCAAGCTAAAGCCCAATTTAGCCAAGCATTAACGGTGATTTTTCAAGAAAAAGCGCCTAAATACTCACGAGCATTTTTAGAAACACTTGCCTTAATTGCCTATAAACAACCGATAACTCGTGCCGAAATTGAAGCTATACGCGGTGTTTCCGTAAGTAGCCATATTATGAAAACATTAGTAGAACATCATTGGATCAAAAATTTAGGGCAAAAAGAAGTCCCCGGACGACCTAGTTTATATGGCACGACCAAAGTCTTTTTAGATCATTTTTCGTTAAGTTCTCTAGCTGAATTGCCAGTGCTGACAAAATTAGATGAAAAACAGTTATCGTAAATTTTAGTTGAACCTTGCTATAATATGCGGCAATTATAACATTCGTAATAAATACCAGCATGAGTCAGCAAGATCCCCTTACTGACGTGAATAAAGAAAGTAGAAATTCTATGTCTGAAAACAATCAACAAAATAAGCCACAAAATAAGCCTCGGGTTAAGCAAAAAGCAAAACCGATAAAGCGCAAAGTAAAACAAGAAAAAGCGATACAACCAACACCAGCAAAAAAAACAGTAGAACCAAAATCTGGCTCGAAAGAAAATAATACTGAAAAATTACAAAAAGTACTTGCCCGTGCGGGTAAAGGTTCTCGCCGAGCAATGGAAGCAGTGATCAGTTCAGGTCGTGTTAGTGTTGACGGAAAAGTGGCTTATTTGGGAGACAGAGTTACCGGCAAAGAACAAATAAAAGTTGATGGTCATGTGGTTACTATTATTGATAGTGATGAGCAAATGTGCCGCGTACTTATTTACAATAAGCCTGAAGGTGAAATGTGTACGCGTAAAGATCCTGAAGGTCGTCCTACGGTATTTGATCGTTTACCGCCACTTGATGGCGAGCGTTGGATCGCTGTCGGGCGTTTAGATATAAACACTTCCGGTATGTTATTGTTTACCACTGACGGTGAATTAGCCAATAAATTAATGCATCCATCACAACAGATTGAGCGTGAATATGCGGTGCGTGTATTTGGTGAAATTGATGAAGCTATGTTGCAACGCTTACGTGCTGGCGTTAAATTAGAAGACGGCATGGCGAAATTTAACAGTATAACTTATCGTGGTGGCGAAGGGCGTAATCATTGGTTTCATGTGGTGCTTACTGAAGGTCGAAACCGTGAAGTAAGACGTTTGTGGGAAAGCCAAGAAGTACAAGTAAGTCGTCTTATTCGTGTTCGTTATGGCGATTTAGAAATGCATCGTCAACTCCCCTTAGGTGGTTGGGCTGAATTGCCATTAAAAGACGTAAATTATTTTCGTCAGTTAGTGGGTTTGCCTGTTGAAACAAAAAGCAAAGTGAAAGTTGATGAAAAAACCATTGATAATGCAAAAAACCGTCGTATTCGCCGTTCAGTTAAAAAACATCAATTGCGTCACAAGCACCAAGCAACGCGTCGTCGTCGCAGTTAACTTGCTTATAGAAAATAACTGAGATTTAAATAAAGAGGTTTTAGTGCAAAAATATTATGTTCAAGATGAACAGCAGTTAATTGAAATTTGTCAGCAATTAGAAAAATCATCATTGTTAGCTATAGACACCGAATTTGTCCGTACACGAACCTATTACCCTAAACTGGGCTTGTTACAAGTGTGCAATGGTGAATTATTAGCATTGATAGATCCTGTCACTATCAATGACTTGTCACCTTTTTGGCAATTATTAAGCAATGTTAATATTCGTAAAGTGTTACATGCTTGCTCTGAAGATTTAGAAGTGTTTTTACGTGCTAACTGTAAACCTCAAAATATGGTTGATAGCCAAATTATGATGGCATTTTTAGGGCATGGTTTATCACTGGGCTATGCGGCAATGGTACAGCATTTTACTGAAGTTGAATTAGACAAGTCAGAATCACGTACCGACTGGTTAAAACGTCCGTTAACAGCGCGACAAATAGAATATGCCCAAGCGGATGTTGAATTTCTTATCAAAGTTTATCCAAAAATAGTTGAACAGCTTGAACAAAAACAGCTAGCAAATCAATCTCAACCGATCGATTTAATGGCATACGCACTGGAAGAAAGTCAAAAGTTGATCAATAAAAAATTCACGCCTATCAATAGCGATCAGCTTTATTTGGATGTTAAGCAAAGTTGGCGTTTAAATCGCCAGCAATTAAATGGTCTCAAACACTTGGTTAAATGGCGTTTTGAACGAGCGCAACAACGAGACTTACCGTTAAATTTTGTGGTAAAAGAAGCTACATTAATAAGTGTTGTGCAACATCAACCGAGTAATGTCGGTGCAATGGCAAACATTAATGGCATCGATATTTTAGATGTTCGTCATCAAGGTAAAGCTATGCTGGCAATTTTACGCCAAGCGTCTAATGATGATGAAAGTTTATTTCCCGAAGTTATTACGCGTTTAGATCAATACCCCGGCTATAAAGGGCTCTATAAAAACATAAAAAACTTTATTAATGATTTTGCTGAAAAGTCAGAGCTTAGTGTTGAAGTGCTTGCCTCTAAAAAACAGATCAATAAATATTTAAGTTGGCATTTTAATATAAACAATGCCCGAAATAGTCAGCAAACGGTAGATTTTCTACAGGGGTGGCGTTTGGAGTTGTTTGGTCAAAAACTTGATGAGGTATTCGCCAAATAAAAAGCCGTAAGTGATAGTAATAAAATTGTAACAAAACTTTTTATTGAGGTGTTTTACCATAAAACTTTTATAAAACTAGGTGAACCGAGTTGCATCTCAGTGTATATTATTTTCTCCTCAATTAATTCATAGGTCTCCATTATGCTATGTGCCATTTATAAAAGTGCTAAGAAAGCACAAACCTACCTTTTTGTGAATAAACGTGATGACTTTGCTACTGTGCCAGAGGCGTTAATGACTACTTTTGGTACACCAACATTGGTCACCTTAATTAACTTAGCCACTAAAGATAAACTTGCGATGGCAGACATCAATAAAGTAAAAGAAAATTTAATCAATAAAGGCTATTACCTGCAATTACCACCACCCATTGAAAACTTGCTTGATGATCATAAAGAACAAATGCAGCAACAAAACAAAGTAGAGGGATCATAAATGCTATTTTTATCAAAAAGTATGAAAAAAATATCTTTGCTTGTGACTACAAGTATTTTGTCTAGCTTGTTTTTTGCACAAGTATTGGCGGCGACTAATGTAAAAGAAAGTGTGAAGAATAGTAACAAACCAAGCTTTGAACAATATGTAATGCAACTTAAAAACCAAGCGCAACAAAATGAAAAATTTAATCAAACCATTGTAAAACAAGCCTTTGCGCAAATAAAATTTTATAAACGAGCGGTTAAAGCAGATCGCAGTCAACCAGAAAAAGTTGAAACCTTAGATACTTATTTACCCAAGCGGTTACCAAAATGGAAAATTGATAAAGCCCGTAAATTATTTAAACAACATCAAAAAATGCTCACTAAAATTGGTGAACAATATGGCGTGCAACCGCGTTTTATTATTGCACTTTGGGGCTTAGAAACTAATTTTGGTAAATATACGGGTAATTACAATGTCGTTTCTGCGTTAGCAACCTTAGCTTACGAAGGGCGTAGAGAAACTTTTTTCAAAAAACAATTATGGGCAGCACTGCAAATATTATCAGAAGGGCATATTAGCCCAGATAAAATGATCGGCTCTTGGGCTGGCGCTATGGGGCAAAACCAATTTATGCCAACCTCGTTTCTAGCCTATGCGGTGGATGGCGATGGTGATGGTAAAAAAGACATTTGGACAAACACAGCTGATGTTTTTGCCTCTATTGCCAATTATTTAAAACAAGAAGGCTGGAATGACGAATTAACTTGGGGGCGTCAAGTTAAATTGCCTGACAATTTTGATACTTCTTTGGCTATACCTAAAAATACCGGTAGTCGTAAAAAATGGTTAGCCGCGTGGAAACTGCGTGAAAAATCCTTAGCACAATGGCAAAAATTAGGGGTACGTCGTACCGATGGTACCAGTTTGCCAATAGTAGATATTAGAGCTGTATTGGTTTTTCCTGATGACATACATGGTCGAGCTTATTTAGCCTACAATAATTATAAAAGCTTAATGCATTGGAATTTATCATATTATTTTGTGTCTTCGGTAGGGCATTTAGCCGATAGAATTAAATTTCCTCCGATTAAGTAATTAATAAAAATATCATGACAAAAGCACAAGTAGAACAACCTTTTTGGCAAACTAAAACGTTACAACAAATGACTCGCACTGAATGGGAGTCGTTGTGTGACGGTTGTGCAAAATGCTGTTTGAATAAATTTATTGATGACGAAAACACTGACGATACCACTGAGCTAATGCCGACTGATCATATAGAAGAAGGTGAGCAATTAGTTTATTCTAATATTGCTTGTTATTTGTTAAATGAAAAAACCTGTCAATGCTCTAAATACTCACAGCGTACTAAATTAGTGCCTGATTGCGTGCAACTTAGCCAAAACAATTTAGATGCGGTATTTTTTATGCCGCCTAGTTGTGCTTATCGGCGTTTAAACGAAGGACGTGGTTTACCGTCATGGCATCCATTGCTGCACAAAGGTAAAAAATCAGCCATGCATAAAGCGGGAATGTCGATCCGCGGTAAAATAGTCAAAGATGATGATGTTGATCTTGAAGATTTTGCCGATCACATCGTTACTTGGCCACTGAACGATTTAGATTGAGACATCATCACAAGTATGGTTTAGCAGTTGATTTTTGTATCAGTTAAATCAGTATCATTCTCATTGCTTTTACGCTATTCATCACCTAAATATTAAAAATATTATCAATCGATAAAATACTGTATGAATTTTCTTCAATTAGTGGTAAAACATTAATCTAATAAGAAAAATTATAGTATAGGTGAATTATGATCATAGGAATTGTTAAAGAATCTCTTAGTGGTGAAAATCGTGTTTCTGCATCCCCATCTTCCGTTAACGCATTAATAAAATTAGGCTTTAGTGTACAAGTTCAAAAAGGATCAGGTACTAAAGCCAGTTTTTCTGATGACGACTTTATTGCCAATGGTGCCGAACTGGTTACCAAAAAAAAATGCTGGCAAGCTGATATTGTTTTTAAAGTGAACGCACCAACATTAGAAGAAGTTACTTTATTAAAAGAAAACAGCAACTTAATTAGTTTTATCTCTCCTGCGCAAAATAACGAATTACTCGAAGCTTTAAAAGCAAAATCAATCACAACACTTGCTATGGATATGGTGCCGCGAATGACTCGCTCGCAGTCGATGGATGCATTAAGTGCTATGGCAAATATTGCCGGCTATCGTGCTGTTATTGAAGCAACACATCAATTCGGACGCTTCTTAACCGGACAAATAACGGCTGCCGGTAAAGTTGACCCAGCTAAAGTTATGATCATTGGTGCTGGTGTAGCAGGCTTAGCTGCTTTAGGTACTGCGGGTAGTTTAGGCGCTATTGTTCGTGCGTTTGATACTCGCCCTGAAGTAAAAGAGCAAATTGAAAGCATGGGCGCTGAATTTTTAGAACTCGACTACGAAGAACCCGAACCTTCCTTACAAGAAAAAGGCAGCGGCGATGGTTATGCCAAAGAAATGAGCCAAGCATTTATTGATGCTGAAATGGCACTCTTTGCAGAGCAAGCCAAAGACGTTGATATTATTATTACCACCGCAATGATCCCTGGTAAACCAGCACCGAAATTAATTACCGAAGACATGGTTAATTCCATGAAAGCGGGCAGCGTTATTGTTGATTTAGCCGCAGCAGGTGGCGGTAACTGTGAATTAACTATTGCCGGTAAAGTTAACAATGTTAATGGTGTAAAAATTATTGGTTATACCGATTTAGTGTCACGTTTGCCTAATCAATCATCACAACTCTATGCAAATAATTTAGCTAATTTAAGCAAACTTCTTTGTCCTGAAAAAGATGGCAATATTGATATTAATTTTGATGATGTTGTCATTCGTAATATGACGGTAGTCAAAGGTGATGAAATTACTTTTCCACCGCCGCCTATTCAGGTGAGTGCTGCACCTGTTAAACCAGCATCAGCAAAAGTTGTTGAAAAAAGTATAGAAGTAGAGCCTGAATCGTCAAACAAAAAACATATTTTTATGGTTACAGGTGCGGTGTTATTTGCTTGGCTTGCTAGTGTCGCGCCGGCTGATTTCTTATCTCATTTTACCGTATTTATACTTTCTTGTGTGATTGGCTACAACGTGGTGTGGAATGTTAGCCACTCACTGCACACACCATTGATGAGTGTTACCAATGCTATTTCGGGCATTATTGTTGTAGGTGCCATTTTACAAGCAGGACAAGATAACCTTGTGGTGCAAATACTTGCCGGAATTGCAGTGTTAATTGCTTCCATCAATATTGTTGGTGGTTTTATGGTTACTAATCGCATGTTAAAAATGTTTAGAAGATAAGGGGCACTACGATGGAATTTTCTCAAGGCTTTATTTCTGCCGCTTATATAGTTGCAGCGTTATTATTTATTTTTAGTTTATCAGGACTAAGTAAACAAGAATCTGCCCAAACAGGTAACTGGTACGGTATTGTCGGTATGGTAATAGCATTAATTGCCACCATAGCAGATGAACGTGTTTCTAATGTTTTTATTATTTTAGTGATGATGTCTATTGGTGCTTTTATTGGCTTACGCCTTGCAAAAAAAGTTGAAATGACACAAATGCCAGAACTAGTAGCAATATTACATAGTTTTGTTGGTTTAGCAGCGGTTTTAGTGGGTATGAATAGCTATTTTGAAGTTGATCATAATACTGCAAGCAATTTAGTACAACTGGGTGGTGATTTATTACCACAAATGCAAATGGCGATGAATATTCATTTAACTGAAGTGTTTTTAGGGGTGTTTATTGGCGCCGTTACTTTTACTGGATCTATTGTTGCTTTTGGTAAATTACGCGGTGTGATTAGCTCTAGTGCATTGATGTTACCACACCGTCATAAAATGAATTTAGCTGCGGGTGTGGTTTCATTTATCTTAATGGTGATGTTTGTACACAATGGTGGTGGTAATTTCCCTCTATTTTTAATGACAGTTATTGCGTTAGTATTTGGCTGGCATATGGTTGCTTCAATTGGCGGTGCCGATATGCCAGTAGTGGTTTCAATGCTTAATTCTTATTCTGGTTGGGCCGCTGCCGCCGCAGGTTTTATGCTCAGTAATGATTTACTCATTGTAACGGGAGCCTTGGTTGGTTCATCTGGTGCTATTTTATCTTACATTATGTGTAAAGCGATGAATCGCTCATTTATTAGCGTTATTGCTGGTGGTTTTGGTACAAACGTGGTGATTAATAATGACGTAGATTATGGTGAACACGTAGAAGTACAAGCGGAAGCTGTTGCTGATTTATTAAAAGGAGCAAAAAACGTTATTATCACCCCCGGTTATGGAATGGCAGTAGCCCAAGCACAATATCCAGTGTATGAAATGACCCAACAATTATTAGCAAAAGGCATTAATGTGCGCTTTGGTATTCACCCTGTTGCCGGTCGCTTACCCGGCCATATGAATGTATTGCTAGCTGAAGCGAAAGTACCTTACGACATCGTATTAGGTATGGATGAAATTAACGATGATTTTGCCGATACCGATGTAGTGCTAGTTATTGGTGCGAATGACACAGTTAATCCTGCTGCAGAAGAAGATCCAACCAGCCCAATTGCTGGTATGCCTGTTCTTGAAGTATGGCATGCGAAAAACGTGGTAGTGTTTAAGCGCTCGATGAATACTGGCTATGCTGGTGTGCAAAATCCATTGTTCTTTAAAGACAATACACAAATGCTTTTTGGTGATGCTAAAGACAGTGTTGAGCAAATATTTAGAGCTTTGTAAAAAGTGAAGGATTATTAAAACTATACATGCCTATGCACTTGGTTCAGAATTGTCTTCCCGCAGTCTTTTAAGCGGACGCTGCATGGATGCAGCTTATTAGAAGACAATGCATGGAGCATATTGTCCTGAATCTATGTCAAAAAGGACGAGATCTTCGATAAAAACGACTCGAAGATGACGATTATAATAAATACCTGAGTGATCTGCATAGGCATGAAACTATAAGATACTGACCTTCGTCAGCATGACGGGGTTAAAGTCACCCTGAACTTGTTTCAGGGTCTTTACTTTTTATGGGTTAAATCAATTGTCTTTTATATTTTAAAGCGTATTGTATTAACCTCCATAGAAGAATAAAAAGCACATAGGGACATGGCAAAAAACACTAACGCTCGCTTTAATTTTATAGAACAACTCGTTTGGTGGGAAGGGCAAATAAACACCACTCACCTTATTGATAAATATGATATTACTCGTACTCATGCGAGTCATTTATTAAAAGAATACCGTCAACAATATCCTGATAATTTAATTTATGATAAATCAGTTAAAGCTTTTCTTATTAGTGACAAGTTTAGAACAAGTGATCACCATGTTGATTTTGCAAATTATTTGAATACTGTTGCGCCTAGTGAAGATCAATTTAATTCAAAGCTAGCTATTTGCGCATTAGAGGTTGAAGCGCCACTTCGTAATATTCACGCCGAACAAGTACGTCCTATTTTAAAAGCAATACGAGAACAACTCGCTATTGATATTGGTTACATTTCACTCTCTACCCCTGATTATCTCGATAGAATTATTGAACCACACGCTCTGGTTTTTGACGGGCTGCGTTGGCATGTACGTGCTTATTGTCGTAAAAATACTGATTTTAGAGATTTCACCCTATCGCGATTTAACGGCGAAGCGGTATTTGAAGGTAAAGCGACTAGCACAGCACAACAGGATAAAAAATGGCAAACCTTGGTTGATATAGTGATACAGCCAGATCCCAGATTAACGGTAAAACAACAAGACATTATCGCTAACGATTTTCAAATGCAAAACGGCAGAAAAATCATTAACACCCGTGTCGCTTTAGTGAATTATTTGTTATTACGTTTACGCATTGACGGTTATAAAAATATTCCAGAAGAACAACAAATAATACTCACCCCAGAATGTCAGAAAAGGATCAGTCAATATTTACCAAGATAAAAGGTCGTTACCTCAGGGTGATAAATCGTCATCCCGTAATGCGTATAAGTCGTCATTCCGTAATGTGAAAAAATAGTCATCCCGTAATGTGAGAAATAGTTATCCCGTAATGTGAGAAATAGTTATCCCGTAATGTGAGAAATAGTTATCCCGTAATGTGAGAAATAGTTATCCCGTAAGGTGAAAAATTAGTTATCCCGTAAGGTGAAAAATTAGTTATCCCGTAATATGAAAAATAGTCATTCCGTAAGGTGAAAAATTAGTCATCCCGTAATGCTTTTGTACGGGATCTTATGCATCAATTAAAAAGCAACTACAAAATAAATACCTGTAAACTTTTTTTACATGTTAAAAACACAGTATTGAAGACCAAAATGTAAACACCTATGGTTATGGTAGTGAAATTAATGGAGCAAAATAATGGCGGAAATACTAACCACTATTTGGCATTTTATTTTAGGTGCTGGCCTATTTATTATGTTATGGGGCATTGTGCGTATTTTAGCTCATCCAAGTGTTATTAAATTTTTATTGATTTTAATGGGGGTATCATTGTTTTTTGGTGGCGACGATGATGATTTTGATTGTTAAGGAAAAGGTTTAAAGGAATTATTTATGAAAGATTTATCACCAAGTGACTTAAAAGCAATATTGCACTCCAAGCGCGCTAATTTATATTACCTAGAATATTGTCGCGTAATGCAAAAAGACGGTAGGGTACTGTATTTAACAGAAGCACTTTCTCAAAAGAGTAATGAAAATCAATATTTTAACATTCCCATCGCCAATACCACGGTGTTATTACTAGGTAACGGTACCTCAATTACCCAAGCAGCGGTAAGAATGCTCGCACAAGCTGGCGTATTAATAGGTTTTAGTGGTGGCGGTGGCACACCACTTTATATGGCAAACGATGTTGAACAAGCTATTGAGTGGTTTACCCCACAATCAGAATATCGACCAACCGAATACCTACAAGGCTGGATGAAATTTTGGTTTGATGATCAAAAACGTCTTGCTGCTGCTAAGCAATTTCAGCAAGCACGTATTGAATTTTTGCATAAAATTTGGGGTAAAGACAAAGACCTAAAAAACGAAGGTTTTACCATGAACGACAGTGGCATTAAAACCGCACTAACACGTTTTACCGAGCGCATGGCTACAGCAATAAAGCCCTCAGATTTATTATTAACCGAAGCGCAACTCACCAAAGCCCTGTATAAATTTGCCGCCAATACCACCAAAACCGAAGGATTTACAAGGCAACACGCTTCCACAGACCTTGCCAACGATTTTCTCAATCATGGCAATTATTTAGCCTATGGCTTAGCTGCCTGCTGTTTATGGGTATTGGGCATCCCGCACGGCTTTGCCGTAATGCACGGAAAAACGCGCCGTGGCGCATTAGTGTTTGATATTGCCGATTTAATCAAAGATGCCATCGTACTGCCGTGGGCATTTGTTTGCGCAAAAGAAAACGCTACTGAACAAGAATTTCGTCAACAAGTATTACAAGCCTTTACCGATCACAAAGCGCTTGATTTTATGTTTGAGCAAGTGAAATTAGTAGCATTAACCGAAAATAAATCATGATGTGTTACACTGTGTACAATGTATTAAATACTTTCTAAATTCAACAACTAGATTCAACAATAAGTAAGGCAAATACTATGACCACCACCATGACCATTAGATTAGATGAAACACTAAAAGAACGTTTAAATAAACTAGCGGCAACATCCCACAGAACAAAATCGTTTCTTGCGGTAGACGCGATAGAAAAATATATAGAATTAAATGAATGGCAAATGCAAGAAATTGAAACCGCGCTAACGGAAGCTCAAAACGGAGACTTTGCCAGCAAAGAGCAAGTTGACGATGTTTTCAAAAAATGGTCATAGCACGGAGCAATAAAAAACCATGACAACTTTACAGATCAGCTGGTTAAATAAAGCCTTAAAAAACCTAGACGATGAAGCGCAGTATATAGCGACAGACTCACCGAGTGCAGCCAAAAAAATGGTGCAAAAAATTCGCATCACGGTTGAACTATTAGCAAACAACCCCTCCCTTGGTCGTTCAGGTAGAATAGTAGGCACCAGAGAGTTAGTGATTGAACATTTCCCTTATATTATTCCCTACAGAGTACATAACCGCACGATAGAAATATTGCGCGTATTTCACACCTCAAGAAAACTACCGAGTCGTTGGTAAATTATTATGATGGTCACCTTTATTAGCCAATGCGAGAAAAATGCCCTCAAAAAAACACGGCGCGTACTCGATGCCTTCGCCAACCGCATTGGCGACAACACATGGCAAACCCTGATCACCGAAGATGGTTTGCAAACGGTTAAAAAAATGCTCCGCCAAACCGCCAGGAAAAGCACCGCCGTGAGTTGTTTTTGGATACGCTCAAGAAGTAGAAGCCAGTTTTTGTGGGTGGTGGGCAATAAAAACAAGTTTAATAGCGAGGGTGTGGTGCCGGTGAATACAACGAGAAAAAATATAGATCAATTTGTAGATAATAATCAATGGCAAACAATTGATGTTATAAAATATGCCGCGGCTATTGCGGGATTGTTTCATGATTTTGGTAAAGCAAATTTATTGTTTCAAAATAAATTGAAGGGAAAAACCAAATTAAAAGGAGAGCCTTATCGCCATGAGTGGATTTCATTAAGGTTGTTTCAAAATTTTACAGAAAATAAACCTGACATTGAATGGTTGCAGAAATTAACGGAAATAGACAAAAACAGCATAATCAATTGCTTTCGTGATGGCGTAGATAAAAGTGAGAATTTTAATCACCCTATAAAAAAGCTTTCCTCTTTTGCGCAGTTAGTCGCATGGCTTATTCTTACCCATCATAAATTGCCCTTGGTGCCTACATGGAAAGAGAATGTAAATTTAGCGCCGTCTTTTGAAAATATCGAATTGTGGCTTAATGATCTTCAGCCTGTTTGGAATTCATACCAATGCAAGGATACTGACAAGCAAAGCTTACTGGCAGACAATTGGAATTTTGAAAATAAGTTACCTCTTTTAAGTATGAAATGGCGTTCTCATGCTTGCACTATCAGCTCGGAAGCGTTAACAAAGTTAAAGCTAATAATTAAACAACCCAAAAACTGGTTACACGAGCAACTTTTTACCACGCACCTTGCAAGACTAAGTTTGATGCTTGCCGATCATTATTATTCATCGCAAGATCCAACAGAAAAATGGCAAAGCGCTTCTTATGATGTTGTCGCGAATACAGATAGAAAAACCAAACAACCCAAGCAGCAACTAGATGAACACTTGATTGGTGTCGCTTATGCAGCGCAAGAAATTACAAGAAAACTGCCAAAATTTAAAAAGTCATTGCCCGTTTTAGGTGAAAATAAATTTCTGCAAGATAATGTGCCTAAACAGTTTAATGAAGATTTTGGTTGGCAAAATAAGGCTCGTAAGCTATCAAAAAAAATAGCCAGTGAAGCGATAAAACAAGGTTTTTTTGGTATTAACATGGCATCTACAGGTAAAGGAAAAACCTTAGCTAATGCCAAAATCATGTATGCATTAGGAAATGAAACCAGTCGTGTGCGGTTTAGTGTGGCGTTAGGATTAAGAACATTAACCTTGCAGACAGGTAAGGAATTTCGTAAAAAACTGGATCTAAATGAACAGCAATTGGCTATTGCCGTAGGTGGTATTGCTGTTAAAGAACTATTTGAAAATCAGCAACAGTTAACTCAAAAAATTGCTGAAGAAGAATCGACGGGCAGTGCATCTCAAAATGAAATAATTGATGCTGATCTCTATGTAGATTATACAGGCGACATTCAAGAGCACAGTTTAAGTAAATGGACCAAACAAGAAAAACGCCTTGATCAGTTAATACAAGCACCAATATTAGTCAGCACCATAGATCATTTAATACCTGCAACGGAAGGCACAAAAGGAGGCAAGCAAATAGCGCCGATGTTGAGACTATTAACTTCGGATCTTGTGCTTGATGAGCCTGATGATTTTGGTTTAGCTGATTTACCTGCATTATGCCGCTTAGTTCATTGGGCAGCCATGTTAGGTAGCAAAGTTTTGCTCTCGACTGCAACCATGCCACCCGCAATGGCTTATGCGTTATTTCAAGCTTATCAAGCTGGCTGGGCAGAATATGCGAAAGCGAATATAGGGCAATGGAATGGCGAAATACAGTGCGCTTGGTTTGATGAATGGGAAAGTGAAGAAAAGTTATGCAAAAGCTTTGAGTTGTTTAAGCCTACACATGAAAAATTCATTAAAAAACGCATCAAAAATCTCAATGCTAAAAATACCGTAAAGCAATTAGGCAGTATTGCGGATATTAACAATGAAGAGAAAATTGTCGCCACATCAATGGCAAAAGCAATACAAACGAATATTATTAGTCTGCATAACAAGCATCGTTTCAATAATGGTAATAATCAAAAAGGTCAGTCTATTTCTATTGGGCTTGTGCGTATGGCAAACATCAATCCATTAGTCGCTGTTGCTAAAGCGTTGATGGCATTAACACTACCCCAAGATACTTGTATTCATTATTGTATTTATCATAGTCGATACCCACTTGGCATACGCTCACACATTGAGCACCATTTGGATGATATTTTAAACCGAAAAGCACCAGAGCGAGTATGGGAAATAGTAGGTAAAACCGTAAATGCTCATAGCCAACAGCATCATATTTTTGTTGTTATAGCATCACCAGTGGCAGAAGTGGGTAGAGATCATGATTATGACTGGGCAATTATTGAACCTAGCTCAATGCGTTCTATTATCCAAATAGCAGGGCGGGTATTAAGGCACCGAGCCATTACGCCACAGTCTGCAAACATTGTATTGCTAAATAAAAACTATAAAGCCCTCTCAGGCAAGCCTATTTGTTTTGATCGACCAGGTTTTGAATCTGATAAGTTACGCCTTGATACACATGATTTAAATGAAATTCTTGTAGAATCACAATATGAAAAAGTTGATGCAGTACAGCGCATTAAATTACCTGAAGAAATAACAACCAAAGGAGGTAAATATATCAATTTGAACGAGCTAGAGCATAAGGCGTTAGCAGCACAGTTATTTTATGGGGATAAACCTGCAAAAGTATGGTGGCAAGATCAAGTCCATTGGTGTGGTGAAGTACAAAGACAGCAAAAATTTAGGCAATCGAACTCGGATAATGCTTTTTATTTGTGGCTACAAGATGACTATTCCCATATTAAGTGGTGGTGGCTTAATGAAGAGGTTTATCCATCTAAATTTGGCGAAAACAGTCTTGTGAGTATTGTTGAAGAAACAGATGATGAAATAGTACAGGCAAAGAGTAATCTTTTTTGGTTTGATTTAAGTGCAAAAACGGTTTATCAGCAACTTATTGAAGAGTTTAAGAGCAATGGTATTGAATACGACTTAGCTAAAATTAGCCAATGTTTTGGCGAAGTTCGCTTAGTTGAATTCAACAGTAATCGACAAGAAGAATATAGCTACCACCCTAATTTAGGGGTTTATCAAGAAATAGGAGGTCAAAATGGTGGATGAAAAAAAAGAGTTTGAGACGTGGCAAGAGGTGATTGTTGATTTTCTTTCGCAAAGAGAAAATAGGAAGATGGTTGACCTGTTATCTAAAAAAGACTCGAAAAAGAAAGATGATGATGAAAAACAGGCCGTTCTTATTCAATTAGAGTTCGCACTTGGGCATGATGATAGTGTTGATAAAGAACAGGTTAGAGTAATGCTTAGTCAAAAGAACACTGGTAAAAGTAAAATCGACCCAATGCTTTTTTTGAAAAGTAAATATGAAAAGTTGATTTCTCTTAGTGATTCAGAATCAGTTAAAAAAGTCGTGGAAATTTACAATACCAAACTGAAAGAAATAATAAATTTTCATGTTCCAAGAAACTGGCTTGATTATTATTCGAGTAGAGCGTCAGGGGTTAGTTTCTCAACTCATGTTGCCAAAATTACTCATTCCAGTATAAAAGCATCATCTTTTTTTGTTAGTTATGATGAAAAAAACAAAAAATTACTAACTACAGATACAATATTGAATCCAATGATTGATGATGCGATTGATAATGCGGCTTTAACTCCAATAGCAACATTTTTAAAGCTAGTTATAAA
>NVTW01000033.1 GCA_002401725.1 Gammaproteobacteria bacterium | reverse complement strand
TTGACGGCATAAATGCCGACCTACAGAAATAATACCGGCCAGTTTAACGTAGATAAAACAACCGAAAACTGTATGTTTTTCCTAAATGCACCACGGGTTAACTTAGCTTTTTTTATTTAACGAGTTTTAGTTACATATATTTTCAGTTTTACAATTCAATGTTTAATTTTGCCAAGATTGCATTCTTGCTTTTAATCTATGCATTGCTTGGCTATGAATTTGACTAACGCGAGATTCACTTACATCAAGTACTTGACCTATTTCACGTAAATTTAATTCTTCGTCATAGTATAATGATAATACTAGAGATTCTCGTTCTGGCAAGTTAGTTATGCATTGAGTGAGTGCTTTTTTAAAAAAATCTTTCTCAATGTGTTGGTATGGATTATCTTTTTTATCATCATCGTCAACATTAATAACATCTTCACTAACACCTAAGTCTTCAATACCTATTATTTTGCCAGAACTAACCTCATTAAGGATATGATGGTATTCATTTAATGAAATATCAAGTTTTTCAGCAACTTCAATATCGGTAACATCGCGACCTAATTGAGATTCTAGCGATTTTATAGCATCACTAACCAAACGGCTATTTTTGTGTACTGAGCGTGGAGTCCAGTCACCACGGCGTATTTCATCAAGCATTGCGCCTCTAATTCTGATCCCTGCAAAAGTTTCAAAGCTTGCACCTTTGCTATGATCAAAATTATTTGCCGCTTCAAATAAACCGATCATTCCTGATTGAATTAAATCATCCACTAAGACACTGGCGGGTAATCTAGCCATTAAATGATAAGCAATTCGTTTAACTAAAACGGTGTGCTTTTCTAATAATGCCGATTTATCGGTTTTAACATTGTAAGCTTTTGCTTTTGCCAATTTTTAGTACCACCGATAATTAAATTAGTGTTCAAGCAATTTTTCAATAAAAAACTCTAAATGACCTGAAGGCTGGTTTGGTATTGGCCAATGAGTGATATTTTTAGCCAAACTTTTAAAGGCAATGGATGCAGGAGAGTCAGGATATGCATCAATGATCGCTTTTTGTTTACGCACTGATCTACGAATGTTTTCATCAAAAGGGATCACCCCCACTAATTCAAGTGCGACATCTAAAAACCTGTCTGAAACTTTGGTTAGTTTAGCAAATAATTGCTGTCCTTCTTTAGGATTTCGAACCATGTTAGCAACCACTTTAAATTTGAACACTTCATGGTCACGACTCAATAGTTTCATCAACGCATAACAATCAGTTATTGAGGTGGGTTCATCACAAACCACCAATAAAACATCTTGGGCTGCACGGGTGAAACTTAACACCATATCAGAGATACCCGCAGCGGTATCGACAATCAAAATATCACATTGGGTGCGCATTTCACTGAAGGCACGAATTAACCCAGCGTGTTCGGCAGGGGTTAAATCAACCATGGATTGCGTACCAGACGTTGCAGGGATAATTTTTATTCCTGCGGGGCCTTCAATGATGACATCGTCAAGCTCACATTCACCAGAAAGAACGTGTGACAAATTACGTTGCACTCGAAGCCCAAGCATTACATCAACGTTAGCTAACCCTAAATCTGCATCGAGTACTAATACTCGTTTTCCTTGATAAGCTAAGGCGATGGCAGTATTTAGCGAAACATTGGTTTTACCAACTCCACCTTTACCACCAGAAACAGCGATGACTTTCATTTGTTTTAACTCATTCATTTTTCTTAAGCCACTTGCTTGATCAATCATAGTACTACTTTTCTCTTATTTATAAGCGAGTTAACTCAAGATTATATTGTTACCGTTGACACATTAACTTGAGGCCGCCACTGATGCGGGCTGTTAAAGGTCGATTTGTTTATCTTTTTACTTGCAAGCATAACTAATTTTTCGGCATTAGCAACTTTAATATCTTCGGGAACTCTTTGCCCATCAGTAAGATACCCTATTGGTAAGCTATTTTGAATTGCTGTACTTATCATTTCGCCAAAACTTAGACTTTCATCAAGTTTAGTATAAATACAACCAACTAAGGGTATTTTCTTAAAGCGTTCGACATTTTCTTGCATCACACTTTGTTGAGTATTAGCCGCTAGCACTAAATAATTCCGAATTCTAACACGCGTATTTGATATTAAGGTAGTCAAATGTTGTGCTAAACGTAAATCTCTTTGCCCCATGCCAGCGGTATCAATTAAAATTAATTTTTTATTAGCAAATTCTTGAATTAAATTATCTAATCCATTTTTATCTTTGGCTAATTTCACTTGGCAACCAATAATTCTTCCGTATGTTTGTAATTGTTCAAAGCCTGCGATACGAAAAGTATCTGTTGATATTAAGGCGACGCTGTCATTACCATGAATTTGCGCAAAACGAGCCGCAAGTTTTGCTATTGTAGTTGTTTTTCCAACACCAGTAGGGCCAACTAAAGCGACAATACCACCACGATGAATAATATCGTTATTGGTGGTATTAATTTGCTGGGTCAGCAAATGCAATGCTGACTGCCAAGCTTCATCTTCATTGGCTTTTTTCGGGACGAAACCAGCCACCTGTTCAGCAAGCTGTTCTGTTACCCCTAATGAGGTTAAGCGATCAACAAGCATGGCTTTAGCGGGATCTCGTTGTGCTAAATCTTGCCACATCAAACCTGACACTTGATATTCTAACAATTGTCTGATCGACGCCATTTCATCTCTAATCGCATCAATTTCCTGATTATTTACTAAGTTTTTACCATTACGAGTTGAATTGTCGGTCGTGTTTTTAGGAAAGGTCTGTTGATGTATTTCGTCTAAATTATCATAACTATTGGTATTAACGGGTGCCGATGTAGACTGTTGTAATCTTTGTGTAAAACTTTTTAATTGCTGTTTAATGTCAGCTTCTTCATTACTCTCTATAGGAATGTGCAGGTTTTGATTTTGATTAGGTAAATAAGGTGAGGTTTGTTGAATATTGCGATTTAACAATGCACTTAAACTACTAGAAGCTGGCTGATTATTGTTTTCAGCCTGCTTAGGTTGAGCAGAAATATTGTTACTACTAGCCAAAGAAACTTGATCTTGCTGCAATTGACGATTAAAAGAAGTTTCTGGCTTTATAGGCGCTGCATTCATTGACTGTTTATCAGTATTTGATGCTGATTTATGTGCAGATGGTGCGCCATTGTAGTCAACTGCGGCCATCAATTCGACACCTTCTGGTATTTTTTTATTCGACATTATTACCGCTTCAGGGCCTAATTCTTCTTTAATTTGTGCTAGTGCGGTACGCATATCTTTAGCAACATAACGTTTAATTTTCATGGAAAACCCTTCTATATCGAAACTAATAATTTATATATCAGTTGATTACTACTTTATTGGCCGATAGAACTAACTATTTTAATTTGTTTATCGTCAGGTATTTCTTGATAAGAAATAACTCGTAAACTCGGAATAGTGTATTTCACAAATTTAGCTAATACGGTACGTAAAATACCCGAGGTAAGTAACACCGGTGTATCCCCTGCTAACTCTTGTTGTTGAGCACCATCAAGTAATGATTTTTGTAAGCGCTCAGCTAAACCAGGCTCGATACCCGCGCCATCATCGCCCGCCATTTGCATCGACTGATGCAACATTTGTTCCAGCTCAGGCGCCAAGGTTATGACAGGAATTTCAATGGCGGCACCAGCCAAGTCTTGAATAATAAATTTACGTAGTGAAATACGTACGGCGGCAGTCAAAATATCAGTGTCTTGGCTCTTCGGCCCATATTCAACGAGCGTTTGCACAATACTACGCATATCTCGCACCGCGACCCCTTCATTCATAAGGTTTTGTAAAACTTTAACAATAGCACCTAAAGTCAAAATATCAGGCACCAAACCTTCAACCAATTTAGGATAACTTTTTTGCAATATATCAAGGAGGTTTTGTACTTCTTCATGCCCTAATAATTGTGCCGCATTATTGGTTAATATTTGACTTAAATGTGTCGCCAGAACAGTAGCTGCATCAACGACGGTATAACCTAACGACTGTGCATGATCACGTTGATTTTGCGTGATCCAGATGGCATCTAAACCAAAAGCAGGATCTTTTGTGGCTATTCCGTCTAAGGGGCCGAAAACTTGCCCAGGATTAATGGCAAGTTCATGATCATGACGTATTTCAGCTTCACCAACCGTTACACCCATTAAAGAAATTTGATAGGTATTAGGATCTAAATCTAAATTGTCACGAATATGTACCGCCGGTACCAAAAAACCAAATTCTTGAGAAAGTTTTTTACGCACGCCTTTAATACGACTTAGCAGTTCACCACCTTGAGATTTATCCACTAAAGGAATTAAACGATAGCCAACTTCTAAACCAATAACATCAACATGATTTACATCATCCCAACTTAATTCTTTTACTTGATCTTCTTGTTGTTGAGTTTGAATAGCTTGTTCTTTTTCAACCGTTTCTAATTTGGTTGCTTTGGTCTTTTTAGCACGTTCTGATAAATATGCAGTGGTAGAAATAATCCCTGCAAATAGTAAGAAAGCAAAATGAGGCATGCCGGGGATAACCCCCATGACAAACATTATCCCCGCAGCGATATACAAAGCTCGTGCTTTGCCAAGCTGGCTACTAACTTGCTCACCCATGTCTTGTGAGCTATTTTGACGGGTAACCGCAATAGCGGTAGCAACAGACAGTAATAAACCAGGAATTTGAGCAACTAAGCCATCGCCAATAGTCAATAAGGTGTATATTTCTGCGGCATTATCAAAGGTTAAGTCATGTTGCACCATACCGATGATCAACCCGCCAATAATATTAATAAATAAGATTAATATACCCGCAATGGCATCACCTTTTACAAACTTACTCGCACCATCCATTGAACCATAAAAATCGGCTTCGCTGGTTACCTCTAAACGGTTTTCGCGTGCTTGATCTTGGGTAATAAAACCCGCGTTTAAATCAGCATCTATCGCCATTTGTTTACCGGGCATAGCATCTAAGGTAAAACGTGCGGTAACTTCTGAGATCCGTCCCGCACCTTTAGTTACTACAACAAAGTTAATAATGATCAATATTAAAAACACCACTAAACCAACAGCATAGTTGCCACCAATAACGACCGAGCCAAAAGCTTCGATTACGTTACCCGCAGCATCAGGGCCTTTATGACCTTCAAGTAAAACAACGCGAGTACTCGCCACGTTAAGTGCTAAACGTAAAATAGTGGCGATTAATAATACCGCTGGAAATGAACCAAAATCTAAAGGTTTTAAGGTATATACCGTGATCAATAACACCACAATAGATAAAGCAATATTAAAGGAAAAGAGGATATCGAGTAAAAATGGTGGCATCGGTAAAATAACCATACCCAAGGCAGCCATCACTAATATTGGTGTGCCTAAGCCAGAAAAATGGCTAAGTTTACTTTTATCGAATTGGGAAAAATATGAAGCTAACTGCATTCGCTCATTCATGATTGTTTTTTGACACGTATCATGAAATAGCAATAACTAGACCAATAAAATCAATTTACTTTTGTTTGCTTATAATTTAATCATAAGTCTGTTTAATATTTGAATTCATCCGGAATGGGTAAACTTTTAGCTAAAGGCGTTGGCGTTTTTGCTCGGCCTTTTTTATGCTCACTTAATTGGAAAATAAAGGCGAGTACTTGCGCCACAGCAGCAAACAGTTCTTCTGGTATTTCTTCATTAACTTCAGAGCTATAATACAATGAACGTGCTAATGCAGCAGAGGGTATAATTTCAACATTATGCTCTTTGGCTATTTTACGAATATGTATCGCCATTTCATCAACACCCTTGGCGATAATCATCGGGGCTCCACCCTCTTTAAAATCATATTTAATGGCCACCGAATAATGGGTGGGATTGGTAATAACCACGTCAGAATTAGGTACTTCTGTCATCATTTTACGTTGTGACACTTCCATTTGTAAACGCCGCAAACGCCCTTTTATTTCAGGATTACCCTCTGAATTTTTCGATTCATCTTTGACTTCTTGCTTAGTCATTTTYAATTCATTGGTGTGTTTCCACAATTGATAAGGTACATCAATAACTGCAATAATGATGAGAGACAAAGTAAGCGTCATAAACATCCACAATAATAAATTAACCGCATGAGCAAAATTATTGGGCGTGGTTTCCAAACTTAGTCCGATGATTTCGTCAAATAAATTATTAAGTAAAAGATACGCTACAATGGCCACAACAAAAAATTTAAGGATTGATTTTAATAATTCAACCGCAGCTTGTGCACCAAACATGCGTTTAAAGCCAGCAAAAGGCGACATTTTACTTGGTTTTACACCAGCTGCTTTCCAAGAAAAGCTCATTCCCCCCAATAAAATATTACCAACAAAAGCAGCTAAAGCAATAATAAAAAAAATCCATAATAGCGAGGAAAACACTGTCCCTATGGCTTTCATAGCCACTTGAAAAGAGGCATGAACATCAAACGCTTCTTGTTTAGTTAAACTAAATAAGCGGGTCATCATGCGTGCTAAGCCATCAACAAGTTGGCTGCCCATAATCATCATCGCACTGGCACTGCCGACTAAAACAAACATCGTTCCTAACTCTTTTGAACGCGCTATTTGACCATCTTTACGGGCATCTTCAATTTTTTTTGAAGTTGGGTCTTCACTGCGTTCACCGCTATCTGATTCAGCCATGATAAAATACTCGTAATATTGCCAGACACTGAAATGCTAAATAATATTTACTATACTCATGATACTTCAAAATGTCTGTTTCAGGACGCCTGAGTATATAATAATCAAGATTTAATCGGGTCATTTTTTAACATTCAACAATTCATGAGTGAGCAACTCAATTCAATTGCACGTTGCCACTGAATTTCAAAATGCGTTAGAAAATTTCCCATAGTGAGCCACATGATCAATAAACCAGTGGTCATGGTAATAGGGAAACCTATCGCAAATATATTTAACTGCGGTGCTGCTCTGGTCATAATACCAAAAGAGAAATTAATTAATAACATCGAAGTGATCGGCGCTAATGCTAATGATAAAGCAGTCGCAAACATCCATCTTCCCCATTCAACCAACTCTCGATATTTTAAACTATCGAGCATATCAGCGCCAATCGGTAAGGTATGAAAGCTTGCCACAACAAACTGCAAAAAAATCAAATGTCCATCCATAGCCCAAAAAAGTAGTGTCGATAAAATCAAGAAAAATTGCCCTACCGCGGGAACATTCATACCACTAGAAGGGTCAACCAAAGAAGCAAAACCAAGCCCCGTTTGCATCGCAATAATTTGCCCAGCAAGGGTAAAAGTATTCACTACTAATAAGCTAACAAAGCCTAACATTATGCCAATAATGATTTGTTCGGCGATTAAAATGACCGTAGCAAACGAAAGTAAATTGTCAACATGTGTTGGTGGAATTGCAGGAAGAATAGCAAAGGTGATCATTAATCCTAAAAACAATTTGATCCGTGAGGGGATGGTTTTAGAACCAAAACCAATCATACTCATTAATAACGCAGAAACGCGCGAAAAGGGCAGAATAAAATCAGCAAAAAATTGATYAMYGRMKMRWKCKKYKAWYKSSMKGRCKWAKSMTMYMKWWANKMANCAATAWCACYKGSAMTWMWRYCNMTKAWSMKAWTGNGYAWRRYSMKTYAMYWKYYRTWSAANGCCWRYGANCASSATMRWTKAGCRMKMMWRMSSYSASAMYTRWWYSTKSWAMMWMRCTNRWKGYKWGCNWCAWTKRWKSMANWSSCRGCKTRAANMRACWGYMWCRRTWRAGNNYYSWYCAANRASCYANGMACAATGMCKGCAYTWRCNNCAWTAWMAKMAMTRRWAWCRMMGNATSKMRYRRKWTNTSAACAAAAACCTCAGGACTCATATCATCCTCCTAGCCCATAACTTGTAGCAATAGTGCCAATCACTAAATTCCAGCCATCGACAAGTACAAATAACATTAATTTAAAGGGTAATGAAACGATCATCGGTGACAACATCATCATCCCCATGGCCATTAGTATACTCGCGACCACTAGATCTATGATCAAAAAGGGAATAAACAACATAAAACCAATCTGAAAAGCAGTTTTTAATTCGCTAATAATAAATGAAGGAATAATTACTGTCATCGGTAAATCAGTAGGCTTATCAACACTTTCAATACCCGCCATGGTGGCCAACGTAGTTAAATCTTTAGGTCGTGTTTGGCCTAACATGAAAGCACGTAAAGGAACTTTAGCTTCATTCAATGCTTCCACAGAAGTCATTGAATCAGCTAAATAAGGTTGTATCGCACGGGCGTTAATTTCATTATAAACTGGTGTCATAATGAATAAGGTCATAAATAAAGTTAAGCCAATAATAACTTGATTAGACGGAGTTTGTTGCAAACCAAAAGCTTGTCGTAATATCGCTAAAATAACCACTATTCGCGTAAATGAGGTCATCATGATGATCGCGGCTGGAATAAAGCTCAGCGCAGTCATAAAAATAAGAATTTGCAGCGTTAATGAATATTCTTGCGAACCATTGGGATTAGTGGTTAATTTAAGTACCGACATGCTCAAATCATTGGCGGCGAATGTTGTGGCACTTACCGCTAAAAAAGTTACTCCGATTAACGCAATGAATGCTTTTTTAGAAAGAGAGATATTAGAGAAAAATTTCTTCGTTGTGTTTATCATTAGTTCATTTCACTGATCAGTTCGGTTTGTTAGGTTGTTTTTTATATTAGCTTTTTTTGATCCCATTAGGAGTTTTTAAAAAATCCCAAAGTGTTCTTTCTTTTTGCAGTACTGTGGGCTTGCTTATTTCTAGTGGTTCTTCTAAAGATTCGATCAAATTAATTTGTTGAGCGGTTACACCAAGCAGTAATTGCTTATCACCTACTTGTACGACAATTAACTTTTCTTTGGAGGTTAAGGGTAAACTTGCCACAACTTTTAATTGGCTAGTGTTATTTTGAATAACATTAAAATGTTTTAACAAAAAAGCACTGATCACTATAACGGCTAATACCATCAGTAAAGATAATATCATACTCATGGCGTTCATACCGTTAGACACTTGACCGCCAACCACAGGAACAGTTTCAACAACCTTATCTTGTGCTAAACATGCGCTATGATAAAAAAGTAATAATAACGACGTTATAAAACGCATAATCTACCTACAACCCATTTTTTATTTTTTTGTTTTAGTTATTTAAGTTTTTTGATGCGCTCTGTTTGACTAATTACATCAGTTAAACGAATACCAAATTTATCATTAACAACCACAACTTCACCATGAGCAATCAACGTACCATTAACCAGTACATCTAACGATTCACCCGCAACGCGATCAAGTTCAACTACCGAACCTTGGTTTAATTGCAACAAATTACGAATACTAATATGGCTGCGACCTACTTCCATTGAAATAGTTACGGGAATATCTAAAATAGTATCTAATTTTCGTTTTTCTTCTTGAGTAATTGGTGCATTTTCTTGGAGTTCATCTAATTCAACGGTTTGAGCAGTATCGGCATCCGCAGCTTCAGATTCAGCTTGTTCATCCATTGCCTCAGCCCACATATCTAGGCCGTCTTCTTTATCATTTTCATCACTCATATTGGCCTCTCTTAAAATTTAATGGTTTAATAATCAAAATCATCTTCTAATAGTTGTAATTCTGCATCACTATCTAAACGTTTACCGCCTTTAGTCAAGATAGTTAATTCGTTTTTCACTGACTCTGGACGTTTGATTTTTGAGTCTATTTGCAATGCAACATTATCACGACTACGACCTAGTTTAGCTCTAAATGTTGGTAAATCTTCAATTAAAACAGTCAAGGTTTCCGGCATTTCTATCGGAATAATATCGCCTACTTTTAAGTTCATAATTTGTTGTAAGGGTAAGTCAACTTCTAAGAATCTAGTTGATAATTCAACAGGAACATCCATAATTTCATCTCGTAAGGCTTTAGACCAACGCATATCAGTGTCTTCTTTATCGCTTTGCACACCCGCATCAAGTAACTCTCGTATAGGTTCTAACATTGAATACGGTAAAGCAATATGAAAATCACCGCCACCACCATCAAGTTCAATATGAAAAGAGCTGATCACTACGACTTCGGTAGGGCTAACAATATTTGCCATCGCGGGATTAACTTCTGAATCAAGGTATTCAAAAGACACATCCATCACCGGCGACCACGCTTCTTTATAATCTTCAAAGACAATTTTAAGCAGCATTTGAATAATGCGGCGTTCGGTCGGGGTAAACTCTCGACCTTCAATTTTAGCGTGATAGCGACCGTCACCACCAAAAAAGTTATCCACCAAAATGAACACTAAACGCGCTTCCATGGTAATTAACGCGGTACCTTTTAAAGGACGAAAACGCACCATGTTTAAGCTAGWTGGCACAAATAAAGTGTGCACATACTCACCAAATTTGATCATTTGAATACCGTTAATAGATACTTCGGCGGTACGACGCATCATATTAAATAAGCTGATGCGCAAATGACGAGCAAAACGTTCATTAACCATTTCAAGCGTTGGCATACGACCACGTACAATACGATCTTGAGAAGAGAAGTCATAATCGCTCGTGCCTTCAGCACTCGCAACTTCTTCAACTACCTCTTCTTCTTCAACATCGTCGACACCATGTAGTAGCGCATCAATTTCGTCTTGTGATAGTAAATCACTCACTTGCTATTCTCTTTTGGTTAATAAAAATAATTAGTTTTGCACTCTTTATAGCACAAGTTACTGCACTTTTTACTGCATGACGAAGCCGGTAAATAATACTTGTTCAACCACTTTTTCACCGGCAACATCACGCATTTCTTGTTGTACAGCGGCAAGTGATTTTTGCTTTAACGAAACTTTACCCGCACTGGTCGCTAAATCATCGGCATTTGCCTGAGAAAAAACACCTAATAAGGTACTTTCAATTAAAGGTATATGTTTTTTAGCGGTTTCTTCATTATCGCTACTACGCACTAATAATTGTACTCTTATTTCAACAAATCTATCTCGTGCAGCACCGGGTACATTAAATCTAAATGCTCTTGGCATTGGAACATACAATGCGGTGCCGACACTAACACTACTACTTTCTGACTCAGCAACTGCACCGTCACCCTCTTCGTCAGAAGTGTCACTCACGGAATCAACTTGTTCTTGTGTAACCGGCTCATCTGAGCCCATAAAGAAAAAGGCGCCACCGCCGCCAGCGACAAGCAACACTACAACAGCGATAATAATAATTAATTTTTTGTTTTTGCCTGGTTCTTCTAGCTCTAATTCTTTCTCTTTTTCATCAGCCATCYGATAACCTTAACTTTGAAGTAACGATCTAACTTTTAACTATATCCTTGAATAACACTTTCGCCAACAAATTTACGTGTTTATGCTTCTTTATGCATAGTAATCTACGCCAACTGCTGAACCTTTAACCATATTGGTCGTAAATAGTTGACTGTTGTTATCAAAAGCTTCTTCTTCGATATTGTCGATATTTGAAAAACTTGCCTTTTGTTGTGCTAATTCTGTTTGCTCATCTGCTGTTTGACTATTTTGGTGGCCTACATTAGCATCGCCAACATCAACACCTTGTTGAGCAAGCATATCTTTTAATTTCGACATATTTTGATCTAATACTTCTTTTGCTTGTTGATTTTGAACTATAAATTGCACCGTTGCTTGGTCGTTATTTAAATTTAATTTAACGTGCATTTGACCAAGTTCAGGAGGGTCAAGACGAATATCAACTTGCCGAATTTTTTGCTGTACCATTATCATGACTTTATCTTGTAATGCACTGGTAAAATCTTTACGATGAATTGACAAAGTGTCTATTTGATTGAACATTGTTGTCTTTTGATTTTGATTATTTAGCTCAGTGACTTTAGCAGACGCCGCATGGAGCGTTTGAATATCTCTTTGTTCACTATCACTATAAGCCATAGTATTATTTTGATTTTCAACACCAAGCTGATTAGTTAATGAAAAGTCTGCTGTGCTTTTAGCGAGTGTAGCTTGAGCTAATTGTTTAAAATCAAAAGCTTCCTTATTTTTTGTGGTTTCAGTGACGGTTTTATCTGTAAGTAACTGTTCAGTTTGTTGTAAATCAGCTTGATCATCATTACTTGTATTTTCTGTAAAAGCGTTAGTTGTATTTACCAACGAAGTTACCGGCTTGTTAACTATAATAGGCGGTGTTTCACCATTCGGTTTGTTTTGTTTAAGTGTTTTAAGCTGGGCTAATAATGCTAATTGTTCGGGCGTAAGCGGTTCACCTCGTGATAATTGTTCGCCGATCTTTGCTAAATCAATACTGGCTTTCACTTCATTGGCATTTTTATTGATTTCACTTAGCACACTATCGTTATTAGCAGCGAGCATAGAAACTTTATCAACAACTTTATCACTAGTATTTTTAGCTAGTTTACTATCATTTATTAATTCACCTAACACTTGTTTATTTTTTTGTAATAACTCGTCAACTTCAGCTGACACTGCCAATAAATCATCCGTCAGAGCAATAGATTTTTCACCATCTGTAGACGATAACACTACTTGTTCACCATTTACTTGAATAGCATTTATTTGAATAGCATTGTTATTAGTATTTAATACTGCTTGTTCTGCTTTAGTTAAGGGTAATTTTCCCTCATTAGCTATCATTGATTTTATTGATTGCTGAGATGAAGCAGCAAGTACATTATCAGCTACTTGAACTGGTTCAGTATTATCCAACACTTGTACAAGCTGTAAAGCGGTATTGTCTACTTCTTTGCTTCTAACTTCTGTAGATATTTGATCCGAGCTTTGTAGTAGCGAAAGCAGTAACTCTGATTGGCTTAACTCACTTTGTTCTTCTGCGGAAATAGTATTTTTATCTTTTGCTATGTTTTGTTGCTCTGCAAACACTTGCTCTTCATTTGCAAGTGCTGTTTTGTCACTACTATCAGCAGTATCAATTTTTTTATTTAACTCAGCGTTGGTGTTGTCTATTTTATCATCTTGTTTATTTTGAGGATCTGCTTTTATATTATTTTGATCTTTTTGCTTACTGACGACTTCTTTGCCGCGATTTGTTGCCTCTTTGCCGCTTTTAATATTTTGACTGCTATCATCACGTTGAATTTTTTTCGCTAACAGTAGTGAAAAGCCTTTATCATTTTTAGGAAAATTATCAGAAGGAGTGCTTACTGTCCCTTTAAAATCAGTGCCTTTGCCTAAATCGATAGGTGCTACAGTTACTCGTTCCATATTCATTGCTCTTATGTTAAGTCAATAATATAAGCTAAATTCAATCTTTTCATGCTGATTTTAGCCACGTAGACCAATAAAGTGATCTTCAATCAAAAATAAAAGCAAAATTTATTCCAACACTGTTTTTATATTGATTTTTTAATAAATATAGTACTCATGAATAGCTACGACGAATATACTGCTGAGTAGCAATTTCATCAAACATTTTTTGTTCTTGCTTCGCTGCAAATGCTGCTAATTTTATTAGTTGTTTTCCTCGTAACAATTCGACTGCTTGAACTTTTTGGTGCTGTATTAACCATTGTTTTTTTCTTTGTTCAACCAATGCTTTAGCTTGATTAATCGCTATTTTAACTTGCTCAGAAGCATTGTCTAACTTAGCAATAAATGCATGATATTGACTATATGTTGCGCTATCAATGCCTTCGAGTGAACGTTGTGATACGCGTTTCATATATTCAAGTCTAAAATCACTGACACTAGTTAAACGCAATAAATTATCTTGATAGTCGCGCTCAGATTCTTGTAATAATTGTGCAGATTTTTGTTCTTTATCTCGTTCATATTTTAATAAGGTATCAAGTTGTTTGGTTGACATCATATTTCCCTAATTTTTTACCGCTAAATGTTATTTGGCTTTTTATAGCTTAAGCTTTCTATAACTAGCCTTTTACTGCTTGATTTTGTACTACTTGGCTTTGTGCGGCTTGGGCTTCTCCCGCGGCAATTATTTCTTGTAATTGCGTTAAACTTTGATCATAAGGAATAATATCGGTCATGGTTTGCTGTAAAAAGAAATTAATAATCGGCATTAAATTTATCGCTTGATCAATACGAGGATCACTGCCCTTGCTGTAAGCACCTATAGCGATCAAATCTTTGTTTTGTTGATAAAGCGAATATATTTGTTTTATTTGCTGCGCTAACTGCTGATGTTCACTGCTAGTTACCATCGGCATAACCCGACTGATTGATGACTCAATATTTACCGCTGGATAGTGTCCTCCATCAGCAAGTTCGCGCGACAACACAATATGGCCATCAAGAATTGCTCGTGCGGCATCGGCAATAGGATCTTGCATATCATCACCTTCAGTTAATACGGTATAAAATGCGGTAATAGAACCTTGACCATCGCCACCTTGCCCTGCACGTTCAACTAACTGTGGTAATTTTGAAAATACTGACGGTGGATATCCTTTAGTTGCTGGTGGCTCGCCAACTGCCAACGCAATTTCACGCTGAGCTTGAGCGTAACGAGTGATCGAATCAAGCAGTAATAAAACATTTAAGCCCTGATCGCGAAAATACTCAGAAATTTGTACTGCGGTTTCACAACCTTTTAAGCGCATTAAGGGTGAGTTATCTGCAGGAGCTGCCACTACTACAGAGCGAGCTCGACCTTCTTCCCCTAATATTTCTTCGATAAATTCTTTGACTTCTCGACCACGTTCACCCACTAAGCCAACCACAATTACATCAGCATCTGTACCACGGGTCATCATGCCTAAAAGTACACTTTTACCAACACCAGAACCAGCAAACAAGCCCATACGTTGACCTTTACCCACTGTTAAAAAACTATTGATTGAACGTACACCTACATCTAAATGTTCGGTAATAGCTCGTCTTAACAACGGATTTTTAGGGCTAGCATCATAATGATAATCTTCGCCTACTTTAATAGGACCTTTGCCATCGAGTGGCTTACCGACACCGTCAACAACACGACCTAATAAATCCATTGACAAAGGTATACGCTGTTTTTCAGCAATAGGCATTACTCTGGCGCCGGGCATAACACCACTGAGACTTTGTTCAGGCATTAAATAGGTTTTTTCTTGCGCGAACCCCACCACTTCAGCAATTAACTCTCCTTGTGAAGTTTCCACTAAACATTGACTACCAACATGCGCTCTAACGCCAACGGCTTCTAGAGTTAAACCAACAACACGTACTAAACGACCGGCAACAGCAATAGCTTGTGGTTTAATAAAGGCTTCACTATTTTTTAGTCGTTGACAAAGTTGGCTACTTTCCATAGGTTTTTGACAGTTTAACTTAATAATTATTGATGTAAGGCGTTCTGCAAGAAAGGTTCCAATACAGCTTTGAGACGAGATTTAATACTCATATCAATATTAGAGGTACTATTTTCAACTTGGCAGCCACCTTCTTCAAGTTGTGGTGCAGGTAATAATCGCCAACCACTTGTTTGAATATGCTCACTACCAAAGGCTTTTTCTACGCGTTTAATGTCATCTGGATGCAGATAAATTTGCGTTTGCGCTTCATGGGCAGGTAAAGTTTTAATGGCGGCACTAATGGCAGCAAGGATAATATCAACATTGGTTTTAGCTTCATGGCGAWCAACCGCTTCAGTTAGTTGTGCGACCAAAATAAAAAGTTGCTGTTCAACATTACTATCAACATCTTTTAATGGTTGGTGTAATTTGTCAATTAAACTTTGCCATTGGTTGGTCAATTGTTCTATTTGTTCTTGGCCTTCATTTAATCCTTGTGCCAGCCCTTCTTCATGACCTGCCAGTTTTCCTCCTTCATGACCTGTTAATTTTCCTTCTTCATAACCTTTTGAAAAACCTTCTTCTTTTCCTTGATTAAAACCCTCTTCATAGGCTGCCTTGCTAATTTCTTCTATTTCTTCCGCCGTTAAAGGTTGAGGCTCTAGCGCTTGTTCAGCTTCTGGCGGCTCATATCGCCAAGTAGATTTAAACCCTAGTGCATTAGTTTTACCTTCATCTACAGCCAAGTTTTTATTCTCAACTGTTGGTAAGCTCCATGTTTTTAAATCATCATCATCGCTAGGTTTAATAAACTCACCCACAGGATGGCTAAGAGATTTCATAAAATACACCCTAAACTAACAATTGATTTAATATTATGTGGATTATAAGAATTCATCAGCACCACCACCACCACCAAGCATAATTTCACCGGCGTCAGATAAACGACGCGCAACTGAAAGAATTTCTTTTTGGGCTGCTTCTACTTCGCTGATACGTACTGGACCCATGGCTTCTAAATCGTCAACTAACATTTCAGCGGCACGTTTCGACATGTTATTTAATATTTTTTCTTTCAGCGCTTCATCAGCACCTTTTATCGCTTTCATTAAGGCGTCTTGTTGCACATCACGTAAAATAGCTTGTATACCGCGATCATCAACATCGGCTAAATTCTCAAAGACAAACATCAAGTCTTGAATTTGCTGACTCATATCTTCATCGTGTTCACGAATTGAGTCCATTAACATGCCTTCAACATTACTTTCTAAATAGTTCATAATGTCAGCCGCTGCTTTTAAACCGCCCATTTTCGCTGCTTGTGCACCCGCTTGACCAGCAAATTGTTTTTCCATGATCTCATTTAATTCTTGTAATGCCGCTGGTTGAACTTCTTCAAGATTAGCTATACGCATCATTAGATCGAGTCGAGTTTTTTCAGTAAATTGTGCTAAAATTTCAGCCGATTGATCAGCTTCTAAATATGAAAGTACAATGGTTTGAATTTGAGGATGCTCATTACGAATTATGTTAGCTACTTGTTTAGAGTCCATCCATTTCAATGAATCTAACCCTTTAGCGCCACTGCCCATGACAATTTGGTCAATTAAATTACTGGCTTTATCTTCACCAAGTGCCGCAGTAAGTGCTTTTCTAACAAAATCTTCACTCTGGAAGCCAATAGTACTGAAATTTTGAATTTCGTTTATAAACAGTTTATGTACCGCCGTTATTTTTTCTTGGGTAAAATCTTCCATTGCTGCCATTACGGTGCCCACCTGTTGAACCTGTTTAGGCTCAAGATGCTTTAATATTTGTGCAGCATCTTCTTCAGACAAACTTAATAATAAAATAGCGGCTTTTTCAGCTCCGTCTAGTTTTTCAACATCAAAACCTGACGGTACGGATAATTCTTGGGTTTCATCACTCATCTTCGGTCAACCAACTTTTAACTACTTGAGAAGATAATTCAGGTTCGTTAGCAACCAGTGCGCGAACCGCTTTAAGAACATCTTCATCTCGGTGTAAATCTGGTAATTGTAAACTACCATCAGCAGCAAAACCAACACTACCTGCATCAAATTCTGAGGTTAACATATCCATGGTTTCATCACCTAAATCTATATGGCTATCAAGTGATTTATCACCGTAATCATTAGGCGTTGAACCAGGGTTCATTAAACGTTTTATCATCGGGCGAACGACCGCAAGGATCAAAATAATAATAACCAAAGCGCCCATGCCTAATTTAACAAACTTCATAAACTCAGGTTTTTCATAAATGGGAATTTCTGGCTCAATATCCACTAGAGGTCTATTAAAGGGCAGCGTAACTACTTCTAATACATCACCACGTTGTAAATTAAAGCCAACACTCCCTTGTAATAAACGACGAATATTGGCTATTTCCTCAGCGCTGCGAGGTGTTTGAGTAACGTCTCCTGACTCAGCAGTAGCCGATGTATAATCTAATGCCACCGAAATACTCAAGCGGCGCATGACGCCACTTTGTTTTTTGGTATGGCTTATCGATTCATCAAGTTCATAGTTTTTCGTGGTTTCACTATGTTGACGACTCGGCATAGATTGTTGCTTATTGCTACCAGCAGCTTGTTCAGGAATGGATGATTCAACCGGCGGCTGATTAGTTAATGCGCCAGGAATACCGCCTAATACACCACCAATATTATTATCAATTATTTTCATTTCACTGCGTAATGACGGTAGATCAGGATTGTAACTACGCTTGGTTTGTTCTACATGAGAAAAATCCATGGTAATATCTATTTGCGCTGTGTAGTTGCCCAAGCCAATGACAGGGATCAAAATGGAATCTATTTTATTTAGATATTCTTTTTCACGCTTTTGTTCAATATCTAATTCTTTACGAGCGCGAGCAGAAATAGAATTTTGTGAACCAGAATTAAGTAAACGTCCGTTTTGATCGGTTACTGTTACTCTACTAGGTGTTAAACCTTGCACAGCAGAAGCAACCACATCGACAACTGAATCTACTTCTTCTTCCGATAAAACATTACCTTTGCGCAAGGTTAAAACAATAGTTGCCGAAGGTCTTTTAGTTTGACGAGAAAAAACATTACTCCGTGGAATAGCTAATAAAACTTTTGCTCTGGCGATTGATTTAAATTCTGTAATGGTATGCGCAATTTGCTGTTCACGATTATATTTTAAGCGCTCTGTTTCTAAACGTTGACTAACACCAAAGCCCATATCTTTCATCAACATATCGCCATCGTCTTTTACATTGTCTCCTAAACCTTCGCGAGCAAGGATAATTTTTATTTCTTGGTACTTTTCAACAGGAACAGAAATAGTGTTGTTTTCTTGACGATAATCAACTTGGCTAGCATCAAGTAAATCCATGGTTTGAATTAATTGCTGGGTAGGTAATTTAGCTAAAACACGATATTCAGGTTGATTTGCCCATAAAATAACGGACACTGCTATGGCTAAACATATCGCTAAGGCAATGATCAAGGTAACTTGTCGAAGCATATCTGCATTACCTAATGCGGCGGCAAAGCCAGATTTTTGATCTTCAACATCCACGACATCATCGGTTGCCATAAGATCACTACTGTCAGCTACTGCAAGACCTGTCGAGTTTATATCTGCCACTTAGTTTCTCCGTTTATTATTACTGCTCGGGGTATTCGTTTAAATTCTTAAATATTAAACGGGCATACTCATAATTTCTTTATACGCTTCAACAAATTTGTTACGTACTTGTACTGTTGCACTAAAGGCTAAACCTGCTTTAGAGGCTGAGATCATAGTTTCAGCCAAGCTAATACTGCGATCACCCATTTCAAATGCAGTCTTTTTAACGCCGGCATCATGCTGAAGATCATTAACAGTATTAATGGCATTTTTGAGTAAATTACCAAAATCTTGGCTGGAATTATTTACGGAAGGAATAGAATTTATTTTAGTGCTGCCAGCTTCAGTAGCCATGCTTTGCATTTGTGCTAATAAAGAATTACCTTGAATATTCATAACTCACTCACTTATGTCAAAATACTGTTTATTTTACGATTTAAAGTGAAAATGCAAGCATAGTGCCAATAGAAAGATTAAAAATAGAATTAATTTATTTTTTTATAGTCGAAAGTAGACAAAAGTTCTGCACAAAAAAAACAAAAACCTGAGCCAACATCTAAGCTCAAGTTTTCTTTTATAAAGAGACTATAAAAATCAACATGCCTTTACGCGGGTATTTGAATACCACAATCACGCATACGAGCAATTTTATAACGTAACGTTCGCGGGCTGATCCCCAAACGTTCAGCCACCGCTTTACGACTACCACGACATGCGGTTAGAGTATCTAAAATAATTTGATGCTCTTGCAATTTCAACTCGTTACCTAAGCGGTCATCGGACATTTTTTCTTCATTAAGCTCATCGTTATTAAATTCAACTGTTGTTGTTTCAAATTGCTCTATAAGTAAATCTTGAGCATCAATTTTTTGTTCACTATGTAAAATTAACGCGCGTTGCACAACATTATCTAGCTCTCTAACATTTCCCGGCCAGTCGTAGGCTAACAACTTACTACGCGCAGCAACGGTTAATTCAGGGATGATATCATTATATTTTTGACAATGGCGTTCGATTAAATGTTGTGTTAACGGTAAAATATCATCTCGTCGTTGTGCCAATGGTAACCAAGTCAATGGAAATACATTTAAACGATAATATAAATCTTCACGAAAATCGCCATTTTTGACGGCAGCTTTTAAATCACGGTTACTGGTTGCAATAACTCGCACATCAAGTTTTATTGTTTTCCGTCCACCTAAACGTTCAACTTCGCGCTCTTGCAATACCCTTAATATTTTCGCTTGTAGCCCTAGATCCATTTCAGTGATTTCATCAAGTAAAATAGTACCACCCTGCGCTTGTTCAAATTTACCGGGGCATGCCTGAATAGCACCCGTAAATGCACCTTTTTCATAACCAAACAGGGTAGCTTCAAGCATGTTTTCAGGAATAGCAGCACAATTAATAGCAATAAATGACTTATCTGCACGGCGCGAATGTTGATGTACATACTGAGCAAGCACTTCTTTGCCAGAACCACTCGGGCCTAAAATCATGACAGACGCTTCTGTAGTGGCTACTTTTTCAGCTAATTTTAATAAAGCGAAACTCTTGTTATCGGCAACAATAGGCGTGTAATTATTAACAATTTGCAAGGGCACATATTGGCTAACCATATTTAACAAAACTTCAGGTGCAAAGGGTTTAGCCATATAATTGCAAGCACCATCTCGCATCGCTTGCACCGCATCATCAATAGTACCAAATGCGGTCATGATCAAAACAGGCATTTTTGGAAATAGTTTTCTAACATTTGTCAGTAAGGTTAAACCAGACATTCCGCCCATTTGCACATCACTGACCACTAAATCTACTTTGTGATTTTTTAATTGTAGCAAAGCAGCTTCGCCAGAGTCTGCTTCAATGCATCGATAACCGGCTAAAGCTAACGTATCAATTAACGCTTCACGTAAACTAGCATCATCTTCAACCACTAACAGTTTGCTATTATTCATATTCATTCTCCTAGCACATGTTGTGCAGATACAATGTTGTTTTGCTGATCTTTTTTGCCATTATTAATATTTTTTTCATTAACGATTTCTTCATCGATGGTTTCTTTATTAAGAAAGAGTGGCAATTTGATACAGAAATGTGCGCTTTCGTTTGGTTGACTTAGTAGCAACACTTCACCTTTGTGAGCATTTGCCACCGATTTGACCACAGCAAGACCTAATCCGGTACCTTGTGCTCTATTAGTAAAAAATGGTTCAAAAATTTTGTCGCACAACTCAGCACTAATACCTGTACCGTTATCTTTAACATTAATCGAGACAAAGTTTTCCTGACATTGTGCAGTAATTGAAATTTCAGCATTATTTTCAATTAACTGTAAGCTGTTATGCACGAGGTTTTGAATTGCTCCAATTAAAGCACGTTTATTGCCGAGTATCTGACAATTATCTGGACACAAAGCAATAGTAATTTTGGCATCAGCTTTAATTGCCTGAGCTTCTAATCCTTGCATAGCTTCATTAATTAAGGAATTCACTGATAGCACTTCTAATACTTGCTGTTTACCACTTTTAGCATATAACAGCATGTCATTTACTTGCTGCTCAAGATCTTTTAAACGTCCCATTAATTTATCTTGAAAACTATTACGGTCACGCAACGTTAATTTGCTATTCGATAAGTTTGCACCATATAACATCGCTGCAGATAAAGGGGTGCGAATTTGATGGGCTAAGGTTGAAACCATATGCCCTAATGAAGATAGGCGTTGCATATGGCTAATTTTATCTTGCAATAAACGAGTTTCAGTTAAGTCTGTTATAACAATTAATTGGCCGGGTTGGTTACCTAAAGTTCGTATTTCTAATTTAACCCTGCGACCATCATTAAGAGAAACTTCATGCCAATCATCTTTTCTGGGTTTAAATGAGCGGCGAATTACATCATACCAAGGTTGACCTAAAATCGGTTCATCGAGGAGTAATCGAGCGACTGGATTAATTTTTATCACAATGCCATTACCATCCAGCATCACTAAACCTGTTGGCATTGCATCGATGAGTAAGTTTGACTGGCTACTTTGTTGACGCAGCATGTCAAGTTCGCCGGGAAAAGCTTCCGTAGCTAACCTTGTTTTAGCACTTTCATTTGCCAAAAGTGTGCTTTGTAAAAATTCTTGCTCAGCTTGATGTTGATTTGGGGTAATCGAATGTAATGCAACGGCCATAAATACTCACCAGATAAAAGCTAACCGAAGTTAGCATAACTTTATCTTGAATAAGCACTTTGCATGCCAATGAAATTCAACTGTTTTTCATTGAGTTAGATGAAATATTAAGGTCAAAAATTTGTCTATCCATAATAATAAAATCAAATAACAATAAAAAACAGCATAAATATTAAGGTTTTTGCAGATTATATTTTCGCATTTTTTCGACTAAAGTGGTACGGCGCATACCTAACGTTTCTGCAGCACGAGCTACCACCCAATCATGTTTAAGCAGGGCTTGTTCAATTAATGAGATTTCTAAATCAGCTAAATATTCTTTCAAATTAATACCTTGTACAGGTAATTTATCAAGTGATGCTGAATTTTGCTCATTATCTACAATACTGACTCCGGCTCCAGTATCACTATTTTCAATGTCACACTCATCCTCATCATTATATCCAGCAAACAATTCGTTAATAACTTCACGCTCTTGTATTTCTTCTGGGTATTGAGGTTGATAGGTTTCGGCATCAATATGTTGATATTTTTCGGGTAATTCAGCAACATCAACCACTTGATCGCCATACATAATGAGCATTCGCTCGATTAAGTTAGATAATTCTCTGACGTTACCAGCCCAAGCATGATCCATTAATGAGGTTAATGCGTTTTCAGTAAAACGCACTGTTTTGCCTTGTTCTTGTTCAAAACGATTCACTAATTCTTGCAGCAACAAGGGCACATCTTCTTTTCTATCTCTTAAAGAAGGCGTTTCAATCGGAAAAACATTTAAACGATAATATAAATCTTCACGAAAACTGCCTGACTTGATCATCTCCTCTAAATTCTGATGGGTTGCCGCAATAACACGCACATCAGCTTTAATACTTTTGCTACCGCCCACGCGTTCAAAAACTCGCTCTTGCAAAACACGTAGTAATTTTACTTGCATAGGTTGCGGCATATCACCTATTTCATCTAAAAATAGCGTTCCACCATGTGCTAACTCAAACCGCCCTTTACGAGCAGAAAAAGCTCCCGTAAACGCACCTTTTTCATGACCAAAAAGTTCACTTTCTAATAATTCTGCGGGAATAGCGCCACAGTTAATGGGCACAAAAGGCCCTTTAGCGCGCGATGATAAGTTATGTATATTACGTGCGACAACCTCTTTACCTGTACCCGACTCGCCAAGTACTAAAACATTAGCATTAGTTGGTGCTACTTGTTCAATTAAAAAGCGCACTTGTAACATAGCTTCACTAGCACCAATTAAAGAGCGAAAAAGTACATTAGAGCCCTTGTTACGATTGTTTTTAACAGGTAGTTGATTATGATATTGGTGAGCATGATGAATAAGTTCAGTTAACTGGGCATAATTAATCGGTACCGCTAAATCAGCTATAACATTATTCAATTCTTGTGCATCTTGTTGATCAATAACATCATGTAATAAGAAAGGACAACGTGGATTTTTAGTTATAAATTCAACAATATTTTTACTTAATTGCCCTGCAATAATAACCGTTAGTAAATTTGGTATTTGAGCCAAACAATGTTGCATTTCATCTTCGCTACATGCTTGAAAATGTTCTCCAACAAAAGCAAGCACCGTTTCTAATTGCGTTCGACGAGCAACATTATTATCAACGACTAAAATCTGTTTTTGACCTTGCATAATTTTATTTTTCTTAATTATTATTAGGATAAGCTAAAGTTAGTATGATTTTAGCTAGCCAAGCAAATATAGCAACAAAAATTTGACAGTAAACAGCCATTTTTTTGACTTTTAGATGTATTTGAGACATTTACAAACAACAAGACGGTAATTTTTATGATTTTTACAAAACTTTATTGCACTGAAGATATTTTTGGCGGATAGTTAATACTTAACAACTTGTTTATTAACATAACAAGTAAAGTCTTGTTTTATTTTGGTCTATAAATTGCTTAGGCTAAAATAAGTATCAGAAGTGATATTTAAATTAATAATATCAATGTGAGTAGTAAATTATGGTTAGTACTTCAATTAAAAAATATAGAAATGCCAATGCTGAAAGTGTTGTGGATGCAAATCCTCACCAATTAATTAGCATTATTTTAAAACATATTCTTAGCAATATTGCCATTGCACATGGTGCTATTTCTCGACAAGAAGTTGAAAATAAAGGCAAAGCATTAACTAAAGCCATTGCTTTAGTTGGCGAGCTTCAAGATAGCTTAGATATGGAACAAGGTGGTGAAATTTCTGCCAATCTTTTTGAATTATACGACTACATTGTACGCACCTTGGTGCAAGCAAATCTTAAAAATGACAGTTCAAAACTTGATGAAGTGCGAGGATTAATTTTAACCGTAAAAGAAGGTTGGGATGCAATTCCAGCCGATAAAAGGGTAAAACCAACTCCTTCAGTGACCAACCAAAAATAATACTTTTTTTTATTTTGATAATGGCAGTGATAAAAATAAGCGGATCATTATCAAAGGATGATATATGGAAAACATAGATATAAGTGAAATAGAGAAAGATCTTGATTTTATTATCTTAAAAACCAAACAATTACTCACTGTTGTTACAGACGAACAATATCATAAAATTGAAACTAAAGAATTGGTTAGAAAACAATTAATTAATCAGTTTTTCCTCGAATATTCCCCCGAACAAATAGCTATGGTTGGCGAAAAGTTTGAATATTTAATCGCCCTTTCAACTGAATTAACCCAACTATGTGAAGAAATTTTTTCACAAACTAAACAAGATATTTTAAAAATAAAACAAACAAGTAAAATCAAAAAAGCCTATCGTTAATTAATAAAATTAAACACCCTATTTATTACCTGCACTGTATTGTTAATGTATATCTAAATCTGTACACCATTGGCTTGCCGCTATAAATTCTTGTTGAATAAATTCAGCATTTAATGAAAATTGGTCGTTCAACGCAGTAACATTTTCACCTTTACCAAGAATATAATTAGTGGTTAATACCAGTAAATCACCAAGTAAACCAGAATGTTCTACTAAAGCTTTTTCGATAGGTTCAGCTAAAGGCATTGATTTCATAATGTCGGAAATTGGCATACTTAAAATAATTTCTATCGAACTTAATAATCCCGTAATAAAAGCAAAATCTTTTACTTCTTTGAAAACATTACTTTCAAAAGCCAATGACATCATTAACTTAGCAGTAATTAGTGCCTGTTTAGAGACCTCATCGGTACTTTCAGAAGTTAATTTTGATAACGCCAGAATAGAAACAAATTGCTTTAATTTTTCTTCACCTAAGTAAGTAGAAGCTTGCTTTAAAGACGTTATCTCTATACGTACACCAGTAGCAACATTATTCACCATTTTTAAAATACCAATAGTTAAATTAACATCTTGGCTAATAATACTGGCAACCGCATTATAATCTAATGGTGTTTTGAATGTTTCACTCATTAAATGAAGCATATGCGTTTTGATAGGGTTTAACGTTTGGCCTTCAATAATTTCAGGCTCATGATAAAAGTAACCTTGAAAATAGTTAAAACCAACCTCCGCTAAAGATTGAAGTTGATATCGTGTTTCTACTTTTTCAGCAGCTAATTTAACGTTTAAAGCTTTTGTTTTCGCTTTAATCGGATGTAAGCGCTTTGGATTTATTTTTTCAATATCAACTTTAACAACACTTAAAAAGGGTAATAAAATATCCCAGTGATCTTCCACATCGTATTCGGTTAATGCAATTTTATAACCTTGATCATGGTAATACTTTACTATCTTAATTAGTCGACTTGTGGGTTTACTTTGACCAACCAACTCTATAACTATGCATTTTTTGTCAAACATTAATGGATATTTATGGATCAAACATTGTTCGGTAAAATTAATATACGCAGGCTTTCCTAAACTTAATGCGGTAATATCACCATGAATATGATTTTGAATGATCAACTTTGAAGTTGCCATATCAGGGTCTATTTCAGGGAAATGATTGTCAGGGCTATTTCTAAACAATAATTCGTAACCCACGGTACGAGATTTATGATCTAGAATAGCTTGTCTGGCGATATAGGTATTTTGCATATTTTAATTTACTTTTAAATTAATTATTTTGCTGAATAAATGTGCTCATAACATACCTATTATTACGATAAACATCCACTACTATATTGTAAACACTAAGACAGTCTGATAGTTAATCATTTAAGGTAGTGCATTTAAGAAAACATTTTTTTCATATTATCGGCAAAGTTAACAAAGTGCTCTTTTATAGTGCGTTTAACTTTAATATCAATCCCGCTAAAGAGAGCAAAACCTTCAATAATAATAGTTGGCGCATTCCGATCCGCATTTGAAGGCGCTTTATTATCAATAGAGCCAAATATACAGAATGCCTTCGTAACAATATTAATGTTTTCAGGTACATAAATATTATCTCCACTGAACACGCTAAACATTTTCATCCGTACCACTGGTTGCGTAAATTGTGCATCAGTAAAATCAATGTTTGAGCCACTAAAAATACTTATTGATCGAATTTCTTTGGCAACTTTCCAAGCACCACTACGATCGCTACTACTAAAGATGTTTACTACATAATCTAATTCTTCAGTTTCACCCGCAGTAAAATTAATACCCATTTCCTGTTTTTTAGTATCAACATACTTTTTATCTACACTTAGTGATAAATCTTCAGTAAGTTCTTTTAAATTTTCAGGTGATTTACCTTCCATAGCCTGATCTAAACGGCGCTCAAAAGCTTCATATGAAAGTTGACCATGACTATAATTCATAATCAACTGATCGATAACTTCTTCGCGTACGATTTCTAGTGGTCTATCATTAATATTTACCGTCATAATTTTATCCTTTAATAATTATAGTATCAATTTTAGCTAAAGCTTTAGGCTAAAAGCAATCATCAAGCCATTTTTTAATAGCTTAAAATTCAATAAGTTAATATTTGTATGATTGAAAAACATAGTAAAATAAGCAACTTATGCGTCAATTTAACCAAAAAACTTAACAGTCTCGACCAAAGTACTATTGCTGAAAGTTATTTACCAATTTATACCCACTCCACTTAAAGTTAACGAATTTGATAGTGATCAAAATATTATCATTTGAATAGTCCATACTTAGTCATACTTTGCTCAAGATATAACAAGCTATGCTTCTTAAAACTAAAGATAAATGTAATATTCAATGGACTGATTTTTTAAAATCAGGCAATCGCTTATTCATTGGCTCTAATGCCGCAGTACCTAACGCTTTAATTGATCACTTAATTGCAAACAGCCAAGGTTTACATGATATTGAAACGGTTCATATTTTAACATTATCAGACAATGTATGGGTYGAGCCACAGCATAGCGATTTATTTAAAGTAAATTCGTTATTTATTGGTGGAAAAAATATTCGTCAAGCGATTGCCGAAGGTCGCGCAGATTACACCCCTTGTTTTATTTCTGACATTCCTCAGCTATTTACTGACAATGTATTACCACTTGATGTTGCTCTTATCATGGTAAGCCCACCAGATGAATATGGTTATTGTTCACTTGGCGTAAGTGTTGATGTGGTTTCTGCTGCGGTAAAATCCGCTAAATATGTGATCGCACAAATCAACCCTAAAATGCCACGGACTAATGGGCATAGCTTTGTGCATTTAAACCAGATCTATGCATTTATTGAAGTAGCACAAAATCTACCTGAATTACCCATTATTCAGGAAGATCAAAAGCAAGCACGTATAAATGAACAAGTCGGTCAGTATGTTGCCATGTTGATAGAAAATGGTGCCACTTTACAAATAGGCATTGGTAAAATTCCTGAAGCCGTTCTTAAATACTTAGCAAATCATAAAGATTTAGGCATTCATAGTGAAATGATCTCTGACGGCGTTATCGATTTAATGCTAAAAGGAGTTATAAACAATCGTAAAAAAACATTTCACAAGGGAAAAACAGTGGTAACTTTTTGTATGGGCAGCCAACGATTATATGACTTTGTTGACGGTAATCCGCATGTAGAATTTTACCCGTCAGAACACGTAAATTCCCCGGTTAAAATAGCTCGTAACGATAACATGGTGTCAATCAACAGCGCTATTGAAGTCGATTTAACCGGCCAAGTAGTGTCAGATTCTATTGGTTATCTATTTTATAGCGGTATAGGTGGTCAAGTCGACTTTATTCGCGGAGCATCATTAAGTAAAGGCGGTAAGCCCATTATCGCCCTACCCTCAACCACTAAAGACGGTAAAATATCACGTATTGTCGCCCACATCACYGAAGGYGGYGGYGTKGTTACTTCTCGTGGACATGTTTCRTACGTGGTAACAGARTATGGTATYGCWTCTTTACAAGGAAAAAGYATTCGAGAGCGGGCGTTAGAACTTATTCGTATTGCCCACCCTAAATTTCGCGATCAATTATTAGCCGAGGTACGTAAACATTATTGGGTGCCCGAATATCAAGCAGCTACACCAAGTTCTTTACCCGAATTAGGAGAGGTTGAACTGAAAAAATTCAGCTTTGATCATATAAACTATATTTTACGCCCGCTCGCTCCAGCAGATGAACGCAAGTTACAAGAGTTTTTTTATTCACATAATAAAGAAACCTTGATCATGCGTTATAATCACCATGCCACACAAATGACTCGGGAAAAATCTTGTAATTTGGTCAGTGTAAATCAACATACTGATTTAGCCTTATGTTTTACCCAAAGACAAAATTTAAGCGAAGTTATTCAAGCGGTTGGGCGTTACTATTATATTGAGTCGATTAATAGCGCCGAAGTCGCGTTTGTGATCAAAGAAAGTTTACGCGGCAAAGGCATGGCTAGGACTTTACTTAATGAAATGATCAAAATAGCTAAAAAACGGGGCTTAGATCAATTACTCGCTTGTGTAAGGTGCGATAACGCCCCAATGCTAAAAGTTTTTGAGAAATCAGGGTTTATTCGTAAACCTTCTGATGATTTCGATGAAGTAAGCTTAAAATTACCATTAAATAAAAATATTGATAAACTAAAAAATTAAGGAAACAACATGCCGGTTGGTATTATTGGTCACCATCATTGTAATGCTCATAATATGGGAGAACACCATCCTGAATCTCCTCTGCGCATGGCGGCAATTCAAGATCAATTAATTCGCAGCGGTCTCGATTATGTGGTACGTCAATACGATGCGACACCTATAGATGAAAAGTTATTATCCTTAGCTCACGACCAAACTTACATCAATGGTATCTTTGACAATGCTCCGATAGAAAGTGGTGATATTTTTCGTATCGATGATGATACTTGTATGAATGCAGCAACCTTAAACGCTGTTTTACATTCAGCAGGAGCGGTTATAAATGCGGTTGACTTAGTCATGAGTAAAGAACTGAGTTCAGCTTTTTGTGCCACTCGTCCACCTGGGCATCATGCTGAGCACAATAAAGGCATGGGCTTTTGTTTTTTTAATAATATTGCTATTGCTGCCGCTTATGTCCAACAAAAATATCAATTAGAACGTATAGCCATTGTCGATTTTGATGTTCATCATGGTAATGGTAGTGAAGACATTGTACGTAATGTATTTCAAAAAAAGGCACAAACTCAAGATAAATTTCTATTTTGTTCTACGTACCAATACCCATTTTATCCTTTTGAAATGCAACAAAGTGATACACCACCAATAATCAATACTCCCTTACCTGCAACCAGCAAAAGTGAAGATTTTCGTCATGCAATAACCACACATTGGCTACCTGCTTTAGAAAAATTCAAACCACAATTTATTTTTATTTCCGCTGGATTTGATGCCCACATAGAAGACGAAATGTCGCAATTAAGTTTGACCGAAGCCGATTATCGCTGGGTAACCGATAAATTAAAAATCATTGCCAATAAATATAGTGAAGGTAGAATTGTTTCAAGTTTAGAGGGTGGCTACGCCTTAAGTGCATTAGGACGTAGCGTTGTTGCTCATATTAATGGTTTGATTGGCAATTAATATTTACCTTACCAATATCAGCATATTTACTGCAAAATTGTCCGAGCATTTATCGCTTGAATGGGTCGATTATTCGGCTCATGCAAAACAGCTTTAAATGCTGATATTTGTTGTGCTGATGCGCTCATAGCATCTTTCATTACCAACCAACGAACCCCTTCAGAACAAGGCGGTGTTGTTAATGAACCATTAAAACGATAATAATCGCGGTTGTTAGGTAATAAATTTTTGACACTTAACGCTGGTGTTAATGTGTTTTTATTGCCATTATGTTTCGGCATGTTATTCCAAGCATTGCTGAGTTCATTATTAGCACTTCCCTGTTCAAACATCACGGCAACTACCGCCAAGTTACCATTATCATCAGCATGCACTAAATGCATTTCTAGTGGAAAAGAATGTCCATTGATATGGTTTTCACTAGGCGCATGAAAATGAAATTGTTTCAATGCAAATTTTTGCCCATCAACACTAATACTACTTCCTTGTTGGTAATTCACCTGTACCGTATGACCATTATTTAAAATTTCATCGCCTGCTTTAGGCTGATAATTAAATTTAATTGGCTTTGTAGTCGCTTCAACAAATCCAGTTAAGTTTATTGGTGATTGATTTTTTCCATCACAAGAAGCATTTTCACTGGTTAACTGAGCCCAATTCTTAGGACCTGTATTTCCAGAGTATCCCCAATGAGCTTTCTCACCCGCCCAAACATTGATAGATATTAATAACAACGTGCCAAGCACAACATTTTTTTTCATGATTTTGTTTCCTTATTCAAAACATAAAAATTCTAACGCAAGAATAGCTCATTAGTTGTTTAAAAGTGTAATCAATCATACTTTTAAATTGATAATTTGCTCATAAAATCACTAATTTCAACTTTTAATTCATTACTATTTATTTTTTCGACGAAAGCATTAGCTTGTGCAGCAAATTCTTTTGCTTTGTCATATTCTTCAAACTCGTCATAGCGTTGTGCTATTGCTAACAAAACCGATGCTTGGCTATCTACTAATGCAAGTTTTTCTGCACAATTTAACGCTAATTGATAAATATCTAATGCTTGATCACCATCGTGAGTAAAATCGGCTAAAGCCTCCCATTGCAAAGGATGGTCTTTAGGAGTGTTTTGATTAGTTTGACATAATTTTTGCAACACTTGATGTGCAGTTGAATAGTCAGTTTCATTCTCAACAGCAGAGGCTTCTGCCATTGTTTGACATAAATCTAAAATTTCTTGATATAGCGGGGCTTTCATAAATATAACCTTAAAAAACAAATGGTGACCCAAAGTTAAGTATTAAGAACATACTCAAGCGCACCGGTAATGGCAGCGACTTGAGCAATAATACAGTTTTCATCATTAACTTTCGGACTGTCTGGATAAACTTCGGTTGTTGTTACATATTTCGCATTCGATAAACCAGCACACAAACCAAGCGTTTTATTGGCATAATTAATCACCCCGTTTTGTTCAAGTTGTGTACCAATTAATTTACCATTTTCATCCGCCGGTGCAATGTGTGTAACTTTGCTAACTGAATCTATAATAGCCTTTTGAAAACCTTTTTGCGGATTTAGCGTATCTCCAACCAAATAAAAACCATCCGGAATATTCCAATTATCATGACTAACAGCATCACGAGCAGCCAATGCGGGTCTAAATTCAGAATTATCTGTATCGGTAGTTTCATGCAAATCAATATGCATAATTATATCGCCAATAAATGGTTTAATATAAGCAATTATATTAGCAGCTTCTTCAGCAAGGCTATTTTCGTAAAAAGATCGGTTGGGATCTATAGCCTTATAATTCCAGCGATTAATTGTTTCGTATCCCCAAGGGCTGATACAAGGCACCACAATAATATTAAAAAATTGCTGATATTTTTTTGCTTCTTCTACTAAAAATCTTAACGCGCCTTGCACACCACTAGTTTCATAACCATGCACGCCACCAGTGACCAATATAGTTTTTTTTGAGACATCAAAATTTAGGCTTTTAACAGCATATAGAGGATATTTGCTACGGTTATAAGCAAGCGCACCGTACTGTTCTATATGGTAATCAGATCCTAATTGAGTTAATTTATCTAATACTTCGGTTTTATAACTACGTTTTATCGTTTGTAAAGCCAACCATTGCAACTTTTCTGCTTCATCCCACTTTTGCCCTGTAACACCAACTTTATAAGAACATGCTTTATTCATTACAACTCCTGAAAATATTATTAAATCTATGTTTTGTCATAACTGCTCAGATACATTAAAGCAATTATAAACTTGCTATATATCGCCATGTTTAGAGCCACAAACAACTTTACCAGCAAAGCTAATATGTTCTTTTTTCTCATTATATCGAATAGCATTTGAAAAGCTGATAAAGCTTTAAACATGAGTACTATAAATAAGTTTTTGTAAGCGCTTTATCTGACGTCAAATACGCTTAATAATATTCGTTTTGTTTAAGTAATGTTAATTTGTAGATGTCCCCCCAGTGCTTCTGCATACCTAGTTAGCGTTTTAATTGTCGGATTTCCTTCGGCGCTTTCCAATCGAGCTATAACCGATTGTTTAGTCTTCATTCTTTTAGCTAATTCTTGTTGATTAATTCCTGCTTTCTTGCGAGCTAAGATTAAAACCTTAGCAAGTTCAAACTCAGTATCAAGTAATTCATATTCGTGTTGGTATTGCGGATCATTCATCCATCGATCATGCAGTTTGTTAATGTTTGTCATGGATCACCTCTTTGGCTCTACTTAATGCTAACTTAATTTCTTTCCGTGGTGTTTTTTGTGTTTTTTTCACAAAAACTCGTACAACGACAACCCGTTTTTGATGTGCTGTAACATATAATGCGCTAGAGATACCATTTTTGCCTTTCATGCATATTTCCCAAAGAATATCATCTATATGTTTAACATGAGGTTCCCTCACATTTTCTAGACCAACTGATTCTATAAGTTGGGCGATCCGAACAAATCGAGCTCTCATATCCACAGGAAGTGATAAAAGTTCGTTTTCTACTACTTCATTCAATGTTTCTACTGTCCAAGTCATGCATCAAATTATAGTATATATGCTATATTCCAAAAAGATTAATTTACATTCGGTATTAATTAAATACACCCAAGCTTTTATTTGTTCCGTTATTTTAGCAAGACTTTTTTGTTTCGTGCTGACTTTTTTTGTTTTAACTTTTTTTAAAAAATTGTCTAAGTCACATTTACTCACACCTCAATATTTAATACTCGATTTTACATTTTAATTATTACACATTGAAACATATAGATATTATAAGTTACCAATGAGAAAAATCATGATAAACATATGTAGCTGGTTGTTTGCTATTATTCTGTAATTTTTCTCCGCAGTAAGGGCAAAAATTCACAGGTAGTACAATTTGATCAATAATATCACCAACATTTTCTAGTTGATTATTATTTTCCAAATCATCTTCGGTTGCTAAAGTTAATAGCGTTAATTGCCATTGCTGATAGTCCTCGTCAAAAACTAAAGAAGCATGTTCATTATTAATGGCGGTACAAATATGCTGTTTAATCATCGGTATTGTTTTCACTGATAAAACGTTTACCCAGTGCCGTTAAATAATATTTTTGTTGTGGACTTCTTGGCGAATCAGGATGAGTAAGTGCAATAAAGTCATTGGTTAATGCTGGGGTTATATAGTTCTTTTTAAATGTCGCACGGTGTTTTAATGCCAACTCTGTCATTACGATCGAAAGCTTTTGTGGCTCTTTATTGCTTAACCAATTAAGCAATAATTTTACTTGTGCGCTTACTTGTGCGCTCAAGCTATTTTCATTAGCTTGATTTACCACTATTTCGTTCATTGCCGACTCTTTCATAGCTACTAATAAAGCATTTAACATGAAGGTAATAAATGGTGTGGAGTTACTGGCTTGATCAGACGCTGCGAGTGCTTGATAATATTCATCTTGCTGTTCTTTAATTACGGTTTCAACAGGCAGATATTCAAACATTGGCTGCCACTGGCTTAAATATAAAGTTTGCCATAATCGTCCTATACGACCATTACCATCGGTAAAGAGATGAATATACTCAAATTCATAATGAAATACACAGCTTGCAATAAGGGGATGACAATCGGTATTTTTAAGCCAAGTTAACAAATCATTGATCAACAACTGCACCCGTGATGCAGGTGGTGCCATATGAATAAGTTGTTTATCTTTATAAACACCCACCCCTTCTGACCGAAAATGCCCTGCGCTATCTATTAATGTTTGCATCATTAATTTATGGGCAGATAGTAAATGTTCAACTTTCGTTGCTTGCCAGTTAGGTAGCTGATCGTAGGCATCAAAAGCGTTTTTCACTTCTTGGATTTCTCGCGGTAAACCTAAAACTTTTTTACCCGCTATCACAGCAGTTACTTGCTCTAAGGTTAGTGTGTTATTTTCAATTGCCAAAGATGCTTGAATAGTACGCAATCGGTTACCACGCCTTAATTTTGGTGAGAGTTGTGCTGAGCTAGTGGCAAACCAATTGCCAATAAGTTGGCTTATTTGAGCCACTAAATTTAATATTTCGTTGGTAATTTCATAGGGTGGTTGATAACTAATTTTTTCACACCTTTGTATTGTTCAAGGTAGATAACATTTGATGTTTTTTCTTCATTTACACCATGCGCAACAAGCTTATCTTGTTTTTTTTGCTGGTAATGTGCATAAGGACTGGGAAAATCTCCAGTATCAGTATTTGGATATTTATCAGCGCTTAAACCTTGAGCAAAACGGAACAAAGCATCATCTAACAAACGGGCAACGGGGATAAAACTTTGGTGTAATCTTTTTTTTGTGCTGATCTTAACTTTTTTTCTCATTTTATTGATATGAAAAGCTAACTCAAAGGCTTCGATTTCACCAAGGTAGTTAATTCTGTGCAGTACAGAGCCAGATCTGATCCACTGTTCAGTATCGGCGACATGACCATTAACACTTAAATCGGTATTTTTAAACCATGAAAATTTCATAGTGGTATAAATAAATTGTTTTTCCATTGCGTTGACATCGACATTATTTATTGCGCCACTTTCAACCGCCATGATCAGGGCTTCTTTAAGCCAGCGTCTTTTTAATTCTTGTTCAAATTCTGCCATGGTCATTTTCATTAAATTCGAAAAAATAATGCAATAACGACTACTGGCTTCTACCGTGGCAACTTGCGAACGTGAGTGCTCTATCAATGCTTGGCATTGCCATGATAGGGTACTTTCATCTGAGAAAATCTTTTGAGTACCAACACGTTTACCATCAATACTTGGAATACGGGGTAAATCTAACCCTAACCATTTCATAAAGTCATTACTTGCTGAAATTAATACTTTCACTAAATACAGCCCCGTGTTTTAAATTCGACTTCCCAAGTTTTCATTTGTTCGGTGATTTTAGCAAGGCTTTTTTTATTCAAAGTTTTTCGTTTTTCCTTCGATTTATCTTTTTTAAAATCTACACCTGAGAGCTCTTTTTTAAACATTTTAGGTACTACATGACTATAATACCGCTCTTCGCTGCCCTGCGGTGCCGTCACTTTTTAAAATAGGCACTTGAACTGGTATCATCCATTTGCGTTCAATGGCTTCTTTAAAGACCATTTGCAGTGCTGAGTTATGGGTTTGTAGTGTCGAGCGAGCAGGGATGCGCTTAAATTGTTCAATACGCCATTGGTCAAACTGAGTAATTTTTGCTTGGTCAATCGAGGTTACATAGGTGCGGTCGAAATAAGGGATGTGGTATTTACGTAAGGCGCAGATATAATCTTTGTAGGTAAGTTTTCCGCCACCATATTCAAGCTCACGTTCCATGCTTTTAATACATTTTTCAGCAACAAAACGAAATGCTTTGCTTTGCTTTGTACCAGTGTATTGGTGTTGATGCCAATTTCATGCTCTAAAAAAAGGCGGTGTGCCATCGCAATCGCTTTGTCTTTGTCTTTATCTTTTTGTTTGGTTGCTTTGGAATACCATTTACCGAATAATACAAAACGTGCATACCAGCGTTTACTGTTATCTTGTAAATAAATATATAAAGTATCGTCAATATCGACTCGTTCAATTAATTTGCTCATAGCTCTATTAAAACAGCCTTTAGCGCTACCTGCAAAGTTTTTGCAAAGTAATTTTTTATGCTTTTAATTTATTGATATCACTATAGTTTTGATTGCTCGTTCTTTTTAAAATCCTCGTGCCCCTGGTTCGATTCCGGGTCGAGGCACCATCATTTATTTATCTATTTTCAGTAAAACATCATAAAGCCTAGGATTACTTAAAAGCGATATCATTTTTGGGTTACTCTCCTCTACGTAAAACAATGAGAGTGGAGCTAAACCTTGATATTGTCAATCACGTTATCTGAGGGAAGAAACTATAGAACCATCAATTAATTTGCTTAAAAAGGCTATTTAGGCATCAATTTATTGATACTCTTTCGATGAAATAACAACAGCAACATGGGTACCATTCTTTAAAATTTCAATAGGCTCTAATTGTACGTCAATTAAAATATTATCAAATTTTGTTTTCATGAATTTTAATTGGTTGGAAGTTATCCGTAAAACGATATATAAGCTATAATTCGTCATACGATGGAGAAAATAACATAGTATTTATGAAGGAAGTAAAGGAAAAATTGGCTGTGGGTTTGCTTGTATTTATTGTGCTTTTTAATAAGCACGTATTGGCAACTAAGCTCAATATACTAACTGAACATTTGGCTCCTTATCAAATTGTTAGCGAAGATTCTATAAAAGGGTTGTCAACGGAAATAATTATTGCAACGTTAAAAAAATCTCAGTATACATATAACATAGCGGCCTACCCGTGGGCGTTGTCTTTTAGCAGAGCTAAGCATGAAAAAAACACCTGTATATATTCGCTTGCTCGGATACCTCAGCGTGAATCATTGTTTAAATGGGTAGGACATATTGCTTCAAGTACAGTATCGATGTATGCAATTAAAAATAGTCAGATAGTCATCCATAGTATAGAAGAAGCCAAAAGATACCACATTGCAGTGATACGCGATGATGTAACTCACCAATTTTTATTAACGAAAGGGTTTGTAGAAAACAAAAATCTTTATGTGGTTAACAATTATGACGCGTTATTAAAATTACTGGACTTGTCTAGTCGCAATATTGATTTAGTTATTCTTAATGATGATTTACTCAAAAACAGAGTAAAGGATATGGATGTAACATCAAAATATAGGAATGTTTTTCAGTTTAATGAATTGATACTAAATTTTTATTTTGCTTGTAGTTTGAATACAGATCAAAAAATAGTAGATAATCTTATTATTGCAATGAAAGTATTGGAGAAACGCGGCGTGTTTTTAGGGATCAGGGATAAGTGGAAAAAAAGCATGGTGAGTTTAATCAATTAATGTGTGGCACACTTTCAGCACTTTGAAAAACATCCACTAATGGTGAAAATTATACCAGTTTTATTAATTAGGTGATCTACTTTATACGCAGGAAAAATTGCCAAATACAAGGCGTTTATTTTAGTAACTAGTTGTTCTAATTATAAAA
>NVTW01000032.1 GCA_002401725.1 Gammaproteobacteria bacterium | reverse complement strand
AGCTAAGCTTGATAATAGCAAATTAACCTTTGCCTTTGGTGGCGCTACCGTCGATAGCAATAATGCCTTTAATGGTAAAAATTATTTAATGACCATGCTCGATTGGCAATATAATAAATTACGCTTAATTGGTGAATATATAGACTCAGATGCCGATGTTGAAGATGTTGCTTATACCTTACAAGCACGTTATTCATTAGGTGATGGTTGGGGAGTACGTGCTTATTGGTTGCATGTTGAAGCATTTTCTACCATTGGTGATGGTACGTTCTCGCAAGACGATTTCCCTAATCCGGGCAATACTGGCGTATCAAATTACGATGGTTATCGTTTACAAGTCGACTATAAAGTTAATACTAAAGTTGGCGTAGATTTACGTTGGTATAGTATGCAACGTTTAGTCGATAAAGCCGATTTACCAGCAACACCAAGCGATGCTATTTTCAATGAAAATAAACGATCGCGTTTACAATTAAATGTAAATTATAAATTCTAAACCGCTATTGTTTACACCCGCTTGTTGAGGAGATCGTTTGATCTCCTTTTTATTTATCATGCCTATGCACTTGACTTAGGATCGTCATTTCCGCAGTCTTTTAAGCGGAAATCCAAATCAAAAAACATGAGATCTTCGATAAGAACGTCTCGAAGATGACGATTATAATAAATACCTGAGTGATCTACATAGTCATGTTATTTATTTTGAATAATTTAACGATCCGTTCAATTTTTTTCCAAAAAACTTGTTTTCTTTTTGTAATTAAAATAAATTTTCATTATATATCAATCAATTAATATTACTTGGTGTTGTGGTTTAAACTTTGCTCAGTTAATGACAAATAAGCAAAGTAATGATAATAAGTGGTAGGAAAAATTATGATGGGTAGAGAAGCAGTTATTAGTCACTTAATGACTTGGTTGAATGACGGTAATGAGGCCGATAAATTTTACGCGATACGCACGTTATCGCAATTACAAGCAGTGGAAAGCGGCGAAAAGTTAATGTTTTGCTTAACGGACGAAGACGATGATGTTTGTATCGAAGCAGCAATTGCTTTAGGTGAATTAGGTTGTGAGCAAGCGGTGCCGTTATTAAAAGAAGCGGTACTACACCATGATTTAGGTGATGTAAAAATTGCCGCAACGCAAGCGCTATCTACTATAGCAAGCAGTAAAAACAATCAACAAGCACGTGCTTTGTTATTGGATTTAGTACTAGATAATAATGAATTACAAGGTGAACTTGATGGTGGTTGGAATGATTTTTGGGACATTCAGCGTATTGCAGTAATTGCTATTGGTGAACAGCAGATCAGCGCAGGCGTCGATTTATTAATACGCTTACTTGATTCTGAAGATGACCAAGATATTGAAGTAGAAATATTAAAATCACTCGCTCAAGTGAATGAAAAAGGTATAAATTATCTATTATCATTAATTGAGTGCACTAATACACGCACTTTGCGCCGTATAGTAAATGCGTTATCGTTTGTACCAAGCGAACGGCAAGCACAATGTTTAACACCATTAATGGCGTTATTGTCACATCAGCAAGATGAGGTTCGTTTAGCGGTATGTAAAACCTTAGGCGTTTTTGCTAAAGCAGAAACATTAACTGCATTAATGCCGTGTTTTGTTGATAATAATAGCGAGGTCGCGGAAAGTGCTATTAGAGCAATGATTAGCATTGCTGAAAAAATTCCTAATGGTTTAGCGAACATTTCAACGCATACATTATTGTCGATAGCAAAAAATGCACAAGCAGATGCGAGTTTATCTTTATTAAAAATAGCTTTGGAGATGTCGAGTTATGCCAATAAAATGGATGAAGATGATTTTAAATTTTTAGCGCGTTTAATTAGAAAAAAACAACCCGCATTATTATTGATCGCTAATCAGTTACTTTTTGTTGAAAATAATGCTGAATATCAACCTTTGTTGATTCGCTGTTTTTCAGATCAAACCCTAGCCGTACATATTCGCCGTAGTTTAATTCATTGTTACGGCAAGCATATTAATAATACTGAATTTGATATAACCCCATTATTAGCATTACTTCATAAAAACAGTAATGAAAAAGATAATGATCAAGACAATGTGATCAGGACTGCTGTTTTTGAAGTAATAGCACAGCTTGCAACTCGACCATATAATAATGATGCAAAGAATATTGCCGAACAAACATTATTTGCTTTTGTCAGTGAAAATCCCGCGTGTGAAACAGAGCAGCTGGCTAAACCTTTTCCTCATAATACATTAAATACAGTTAATGATGGTCAAGTGATCCCTACTACTTTTATTGATGATAAGCCATCAGTAAAAAATATCACCGCAACATCAACAAACGAAATACCAAAAAATGAATTAAGTGATAACCACCCTTCAACACTAGCGAGTATATTTAAAAGTAATGATGAAGTACCTGCTGTGGTCGTCTTATCAGCAAATGAAACAACTGTAAATAATTTAGCAAGTGAGTCAGTAAATAGTACACTTGCGGCTCTTAATGTTTTTACAGCGCCTGAATCTAAGCAGCAAAACAAGACTAATCTCGATCAAGACCAATATTTACGTAGTTTACTTGCTGAGCAAAATGACATGATGACACCGTACAGTGATATTGTTGAACAACATTTACAAAACAGTAGTCAACTGGGTTTATCGCGCAAAAAAATAGCTAAAATCAAACCTATTACTAACCAAATTTTAGCGTCACAGGCGCTCGCTTACTACCCTTGTAGCAAAAGCGTAAATTTAATTATTGAATGTTTGCGCACTACAAATATTAATGTGGCGAGGGCTTTGTTAACTGCTTTAGATCGCATTATAAGTCAACATAGTAAAATTAAAGGCTTGAGTAATGTTGTTGGTATTTGTGCCACTTTACTTTATGGTGGCAATAATGAAATTCAACGGTTAGCTGCAAAAATTTTAGCCAATTTAAAACACCGTCAAGCAATACCTGCTTTACATGATGCACTTAATAATGAAGATCAAAATGTTCGCATTCAAACAATTAAAGCATTGACTGAATTAATATCATTAAACGCTCATAAAATCTCTAACCATCAGCATGTGGTACGTGATGAAAGTAAAGATGAAAAAACTATTCGTTTAATTAGCGAGTGTTTAAATGATAGTGAATATGGTGTTCGCCAAGCTGCAATTGGGTTTATACAGCGCCATAAAATAAAAAAAATTGACCAATTAGTTAGCATGGGTTGTGCCGACGGTGGCGTATTGGCAAATACTGTTGGTAATGCTTTAAAAGTTATTGATAAACAACAAGCGACACAAGTTATTTTAGCGCAATTAAAACAAAGTGATAGCTTTAGTCAGCGACGTGATTTATTTCAACAAATAACATGTTTATATGGGGAAAATCAAACTTGTCATTAATGAACTATATTAACATACTAAAGGTTTAATTTTATTTTGGCTAATTATTTTGAATTTTAGGCGATTTTTCAAGGCTTATTTAAGTGCAATAATACCAACATTATTAGTTATTTTGCTGGTTTATATTGTTGATTATCAAAGTGCTATAAATAGCAATTGGCAGGCGATGAAAAATCAACAAGTTAGCGCGGTTGAAGCAGGTCGCTTAGCGCTAGATGCTGATATTAGCCACGTTATTTCAGATGTTAAAATATTAGCATCTGACTTTAATGTATTTGATGCCATTAGTAGTGAGGTTAAAAAAAGCTTAGAAACGCAGTTTTTATTTTTTAGTCAAAATAAGCCGCGCTATGATCAAATACGTTATTTAAATAACCAAGGTATAGAAATTATTCGTGTTGATCGTAATCTTAATGGTTATTCATTACTTAAAAGAAAATCATTATTGCAAGATAAATCAAATCGTTATTATTTTACCCAAGCAAGTGCGTTAGAAAAAAATAACGTATACATTTCTTCAATTGATTGGAATGTTGAAAATGGAAAAATAGAAAAACCTTTAAAACCTACCATACGTTTTGCTATGCCTGTTTTCGACAAACAGCATAGGCGCCAAGGTGTGGTGGTGGTTAATTATTTAGCTAGCGAGTTAATGGCGCACTTTATTAAAGCGTCCGGTTTGCATCAACAACAATTATTTTTAGTGAATAAACATGGTGAATTATTGTATTTACGTAATAAAAGTGCCACTTCAGAATGGATTTTAGGTGAAGTTACGTTATTTAAACAACTTTATCCTGATATTTCTGCGCAAATACAGCGCGAACAACAAGGACAAATGCAGGTTAAGCAAGGGTATTATACTTACACCTCAATTAACTCAAGTTCTTCATTAAAGGATGCTAATCAACAAGGTTGGTTATTAATTTCACAATTATTACGTGCTGATTTAGCCTCCATTAAACAAGAATTTAAACAACAGCGTTTACCTATTTATGGCGTAATTATTTTATTATGTGTAATATTTTTATTTACCATTATTCGTATTCGGCTTCACCATCAAGAAACACTTTCGCGTAATAAATACGAACAGCGTTTCCGACAAATTTTAGAACAATTAAAACTGGCAGCAGTCACTATTAGCCCTGAAGGTAAATTGGTTTATGCTAACCCGTATTTTATTTCACACTTGAAGTTTGAAAATCATCACGTTATTGGTCAAGATTGGCAGCAATTTTTTATGATCGCTAACTATAAAAATGAACAACAACAAATGTCGGCATTATTGGCTCAGCCAGCGGAACAACAAAAACTAGAATTTCATATTTATAATGGTGTAAAACAAGCACGAGCATTTAATTGGTCTTCAAGTTACTTTATTGATGTTGATGGGCATTGTTATTTAACACTGATCGGTGATGATATTACTGAGCAGCGAGAAATAGATTTAGAGCGGCGAAAATTAAATCAGGCGGTAGAACAAGCACCTGTTTCGGTAATGATCACCAATTTACAAGGAAAAATAACTTACGTTAATCCTAATTTTGTTGAATTAACGGGTTATACGAAAGAAGAAGTTTTAGGGAAAGCCCCCTCATTTTTAAGAGCTGATAGTATAATTAAACTACATTATGATGATTTGTGGCAAAAAATTACAGCAGGTGAAGTATGGCATGGCGAGTTTTGTAATAAGAAAAAAACAGGCGAGCTTTATTGGGAAGTCGCCTCTATCTCTGCGGTTAAAAATTATCAAGGTGAAAATATTGCCTACCTCGCAGTAAAAAGAGATATTACCGAAGAACGTCGCTTAACTTTAAAGCTTACCCAAGAAAACAATGCTAAATTAAAAAATGAACATGATGCCACCATTGGTCGTATGGCTTATATGATCTCTCATGATCTGAGAAACCCTTTATCTTCCGTTAAAATGACGTTGCAAATGTTGCCTAGTCAATTACAACATATATTTAATAGTATTCCGTGCGAAATAAAAGAATTGACTGAAATTTCACTAACGCAAATCGCCTATATGGAAGAAATTTTAACGAGTTTATTAACTTATGCTCACCCTGATAAAAACAAACAAGAAAGTGTCGCGGTTGAGCAAATATTAGCAAATTTAATTCAACAACAACGACAGTTAGACGCTTATAAAAATATAGATATTCAATATAATGTAATTGAAAATTTACCGTCGATTATTGCAGATAACACTAAAATTCATCAACTATTGCAAAACTTATTGGTAAATGCTTTACAAGCTGCACTGCAAACCCAAACTGAGCAAGCGCAAGTCATCGTTAGTATTACTGTGGCATTAATGGAAAAAGGCGAAGTGTTAATGATCAAGATAATTGATAATGGTTTAGGAATAGACCCACATATTAGCGATTATATTTTTGAAGCATTTTATACTACTAAAGCTAAAGGGACGGGATTGGGTTTAGCGATTGTTAAAAATATTGTTGATCACTACCAAGGTAATATTTCTTTAATGCCTTATAGTCAGGGTGGTACCTGTTGTACGGTAATTTTGCCGACTCAAATGAGATTAGAAAAAGAGTAAAAGATGAATAAGAAATTATTAATTATTGATGATGATGTGGCTATTTGTCGCACCCTACAAATTCATTTTTCTAGCCAAAATTTTCAGGTAAAATTAGCCCATGATGCCGAGCAAGGCTTGTTATCGGCAATAGAGTTCAAACCGCAAATTATTATTTTGGATATTCGTATGCCAGGTAAAAGTGGTTTAGACGTTTTACCTGATTTAAAAAGTAATTTAGCAGATAGTCACATAATTATGATCACCGCTTTTCACGATATGGAAAGTACTATTGCCGCGATGCAACAAGGCGCTGATGAATATATTCATAAACCGATTGATTTAAATGAATTAGATAAGGCAGTTAGTATCGCCATTAAAACCTGTGATCTAAAACGCAAAGATATAATGCAATTACCTGAAATAACCGTCACTGATGGGAAGAAACGTATGGTAGGTAGTTCAAAAGCCATGCGTGATGTATTTAAAACCATAGGCTTAGTGGCCAAAACTCCCACCACTATTTTAATAACGGGCGAAAGCGGTACTGGTAAAGAAATGGCGGCCAGAGCTATTCATGTTTCAGGCAATGATCCTGAAGGGCCTTTCATTGCCATAAATTGCGCAGCAATGGCTGAAAACTTAATTGAATCAGAGCTCTTTGGTCATACAAAAGGTTCATTTACAGGCGCTATTGCCAATCAAATCGGTAAATTTGAACTCGCTAATGGTGGCAGTATTTTTCTCGACGAAGTGGGCGAGTTAACACCCGCAACGCAAGCGAAATTATTACGTGTTTTACAAGAAAGAGAATATAGTCCGTTAGGCAGTAAAGAGATCAAAAAAACTACCGCACGTGTGATTTCGGCGACTAATCGCGATTTATTAGCGGAAATACAACAGCGCAATTTTCGTGAAGATTTATATTATCGTTTGCAAATTATCAACATTCAAATGCCACCATTGCGCTATCGTCGAGAAGAATTACCCACCTTAGTCAATGCTTTATTGGTACAAATCAATCAGCAAATGCATAAACATGTCACTAAAATCACTACCGAAGTAATGGCATTATTTAAACAATATCATTGGCCGGGTAATGTACGTGAATTAGAAAACATGCTCACTAAAGCTGTTGCCTTGTGTCAGTCTAATGTACTTACCATTAATTTATTTCCACAATTAGACGTAAAAAGTAGTACAACTAATGCTGTCGAAGGTGTAGATATGATCATGGCAGATAAAGAAGAATGGTCACTACAAGACATTGAACGCGAACATGTTGCTAATGTGTTAAAACAAACTAATTGGCATAAAGGAAAAGTGTGTGAAATTTTAGGTGTCTCACGACCACGTTTACAGCGTTTAATTGTGCAGTATTCATTAGAAAAAACATCAAGTAACTCACCTAAAATTTAAGCTTAAATTTTTTCTGCTTTTTGTTATGCTAGTTTCAACTGGTTTGACCAAAAAGAGAATTTCTCGTGCAACCTCGCCTACAATTAACCATTGATAACCACATTGCCACGGTCACTTTAACCCACGCTGAAAAACACAACGCTTTAGACATGCCAATGTTTTATGCTATTGATCAAGTAATTAAAACAATTCGTCAAAACAACACTATTCAAGCAGTTATTTTAACTGCTGACGGTGAAGACTTTTGCACAGGGCTTGATGTTAAAGCCATAATGAAATCACCCAAAAACAGTGTGAAATTGTTGTTTAAATGGTGGCCAACGCAAGCTAATTTAGCCCAAAGAGTTTCAACCGCATGGCGAAGTTTGCCGGTGCCGGTTATTGCGGCTATTCATGGTCGCTGTTGGGGTGGTGGTTTACAAATTGCGCTAGGCGCTGATATTCGTTTTGCCTGCAAAGACAGTAACTGGTCGATTATGGAAAACCGTTGGGGATTAATTCCTGATATGGGTGGTACTCTTGCATTCAAAGAGTTAATGCATATAGATATTGCCACCGAATTAGCAATGTCGGCTCGACAAATTAATGGCGAGCAAGCAAAAACTTATGGTTTAGTTACGCATTTAGCTGAGAACCCATTATCGGCAGCACAACAACTTGCCGAAGAATTAATTCAAAATTCTCCCGATGCCAATGCTGCGATAAAGAAACTCATCCAAAAAAGTTGGTGGTCAACTTCTGCCATGACTTTACTAAGAGAAAGCTATTATCAACTAAAAATACTCTTAGGTAAAAATCAGCGCATTGCCGTACATCGACGATTAAATAAAGGAGCTAATCTAGAAGAACAGAAAAAAGACTTCTTACCGCGAAAATTTAAATAACCTCATATGTAAGGTCAAATAGGGTGTACTAAATGAATGCAACTACAAAGAAAAGTCTTAACATTGCTCCTGCCAATATTGCTGATTATCGCCGCCTTGCGGAAAAGCGTTTACCGCGCCAGCTATTTGATTACATTGATGGTGGCTCTTATCAAGAGTTATCACTTCAAAACAATACCAATGCATTCGACCAAGTTTTATTACGACAGAGAATTTTACGTGATGTTGCCAATATAGATACCAGCACCGAATTATTTGGCAATAAACTCGCCATGCCAGTTATTTTAGCACCCGTAGGTTTAGCGGGTAGCTATGCTTGTCGTGGTGAAATACAAGCGTTAACAGCAGCGCAGCAACATAATATCCCGTTTTGTTTATCAACGGTGAGTATTTGTTCGCTGGAAGAGTTACACCATAAAACCAATGCAGAATTTTGGTTTCAACTTTATGTGATACGTGATCGCAGTTATGCCATTAAACTATTAAAGCGTGCCAAAGAGGCTGGCTGCACAACCTTAATTTTAACGGTTGATTTACCTGTTCTAGGAGAACGATATCGCGATATTCGCAATGGTTTAAGTAGTGATCCTAATTTATGGGGGTCGATCAAACGAGGTCTTGATATCGCGATTCATCCCCGCTGGCTGTGGAATGTCGCCATTAAAGGCAAACCTCTTGTCTTTGGTAACTTAACCGATGCCGTACCTGATGCACGCTCATTAAACGATTTTAAAGCTTGGGTAGATAATCAATTTGATGCCAGCATGACATGGCAAGATATTCATTGGATCCGCGACCATTGGCAAGGCAATTTAATACTAAAAGGAATTATGGATATTGATGATGCCCAACAAGCGGTAAAAATAGGCGCTGATGCTATTGTGGTATCGAATCATGGCGGTCGACAACTTGATGGGGTGCCAGCAACCATCACCGTATTACCTGAAATAGCCAAAGTGGTTGATCAGCATTGTAAACTTTTAGTCGATGGTGGTATTCGCAGCGGTCTTGATGTATTCAAAGCGTTAGCACTTGGTGCAGATGCCTGCTTATTAGGTAGAGCTTGGGCTTATGCTTTAGCAGCTGATGGCGAAACAGGTGTGAGCAATATGCTTAATATTATAAACAACGAACTCAATGTTGCGATGGCGTTAACTGGTATAAATAAAATCGGTAATATCAATAGTAATGTTTTATATAAGCGCTAAAAAGATAAGTGGGCGGTTCTTTATTGGCTGTGGTAAAAACCTAAAGTAATCTTGGACTTTTTAAGTAACTACTTTTATGCTCTAAACAGATTAAATTAAAGAAATTGTGGAAAATCACCTTGTTAAGTAAAATAACTAACCAATTAAAAACTAATTTCAATCAATTTAGTCTATTAACCATGCTTTGCGTTTCGTTAATGGTTAGCGTTGTGGTTAATGCTCAACAACTTGATGCTAACCGTATTAAAGCCGCTTATATGATTAATTTTATAAAACATATAAGCTGGCCAAATGAGGTGAGTAAAAACAGTTATCGTATTGCTATTTATAAAGATAAATTATTTTACCAATTTTTATTACGCTCATTAACGAATAAAATAATCAAAGGTAAGGCAATAAGTGTTATTTATGCCAATAACATTACCAAATTAAAAACGGTGGATGTTGTTTATGTACCAGCAGAATTTAATCAAGATCTTCATAAGATAGCGAATGCCCTAAGAGGGCACGAAATTTTATTAGTTTCAGATGCCAGTAAAGAAAAACACGATGTTATGATCAATCTTAACCATCAAGCAAATTCTACGGTTATTTCATTCGAAATTAATAAATCAAACATTGTTTATGAAAAGCTACAAATGTCGAATGAATTATTACTGCTTGGTGGTACTGAACTTGATGTCGCAACACTGTATCGTGAAACTGAAGTAGCAATGCAAAAAACTCGCGATCAAGATATCGTGTTGAAAATGAAGCTATCAGCACAGAAAAAACAGTTAGCAAATTCTAAATGGCAATTACAAACCTCTAAAAAACAACTTACTAAAAGCATTAGAGAAACCCGTAAACAAAAAATTGATCTTAAAAAATTGAAACATGATGTTATTCAAAAACAAAACTTATTAACAGCGCAAGAAAAAAAGCTAGCAAACATTTCAACCTTGTTTAAAAAAAATGAGCAACGACTGATTCAACAACAACAAGTTTTAGCTGAAAAAGAACAAAAAAATCAAAACATGTTACAACGAGTGGAAGAAAACAAGGAAATATTAACTCAACAAAACAAGCTATTAGAAGATCATCGTTTACAGCTTGAGCAACAAGATCAAGAGTTAGTCAATCGCAATCAAACCATTAATTCACAACAAGCCTATATTTTAATAACCACTATATTGGTGGCAATTGCAGTGTTTGTTTCTTTGCTGGTAGTATTCTTTTTCATCAAAAATAAAAAAACCACGTATGAATTAACGAAAACATTAACCTATTTAGAAAATACCCAAGAGCAACTTATTCAATCTGAAAAAATGGCCTCATTAGGCGCTTTAGTCGCAGGGGTTGCTCACGAAATCAATACACCATTGAGCATTGCCATAACATCAAATAGCTTAGTTATTGACGATACCCAAGAAGTTAAGCAAAAAATAACCGAGGGTAGTTTAAGTAAATCGCGCATGGATAAACATATTGAAAAAGTGGAAGAGTCTTTATCTATGTCTGAAAAAGCTTTAGAAAGAGTAAAAATATTATTAGCTAACTTTAAACAAGTGGCGGCCGATCAAGTTTTTGACGATCTCAGAGAGCTTAACTTAGCCGAATATATTGAAGAAGTAATGATGACGCTGTCAGTAGAAATGAAAAAAAATCATATTACTTATCAATTTAATGGTGAAACTACTATTGAAATTACCACCTTACCCGGCGCATTAGCACAAATACTCACCAATTTAGTCAATAATTCTATTCGCCATGGCTTTGAAAATAAAGAGTTTGGTAATATTACCATTTCGTTACGCTTGCCTAAAAAACCCAACGATGAAACAACAACTGAGCAACAATATGCGGCACAAGTTATTTATCATGACGATGGTGTTGGCATGAATACTGAAGTACTTAAAAATATTTATGAACCATTTTTTACCACTAAACGCAATAAAGGTAATACCGGTTTAGGGATGAATATTGTTTACAACATTATTAATCAAAAACTTAAAGGCGAGATCAAAATCACCAGTGAACTTGGTGCTGGCGCAACATTTGTTATCTCCTTGCCAAAAAGCATCTAAAATCAAAAGCATTAAGTTGACTTAAGTGCTTTTCTCGCCCGCCAAGAATCAATACTAAATACGGCTAATGCCAACCAAATCAATGCAAAGGTAGCAAGTTTTGCGTCTAACAATGGCTCGTGATATAAAAATGTTGCTAACACAAACATAATGCTTGGCCCTATATATTGAAAAAAACCTAGTGCCGATAAAGTTAAGCGCTTTGCCGCAGCAGTAAAACAGAGTAATGGTGCGGTTGTTACCACTCCAGCCAAAATCAAAATAACATTTAAATGTAGCGTATTAGCAAACATATTGCTGCTTGCACTCTCGGTAAAAAATAGCCAATACAACACTGCAAATGGCACCATTAACAAAGATTCAAACCATAAACCAACAAACGAATCTACCGCCATTTTTTTGCGCAATAAGCCATAAGTACCAAAAGTTCCTGCCAATGCTAATGATATTAAAGGTAATGAGCCGAGTATGATTAATTGAATTAAAACTCCAAGCATTGCTAAAAACACAGCAAATTTTTGCCATTTTCGTAAACGTTCACCAAGAAAAATCACCCCTAAAGCAACACTAAATAAAGGATTGATAAAATAACCTAAACTGGCATCTAATAAATGATCATTATTAATCGCCCAAATAAACAAAAACCAATTAACCGCTAAAATAGTTGCGGTTATGGTTAAGCGAAATAATAGTTTGGGTTGTTTAGCAATTACTTGTACAAACCGCCATTTATTAGCCAAAACAATAATAATAGCTAACAGTAAACATGACCAAATAACGCGGTGAATTAATATTTCACTGGCATTAATATCATGGAGTAATTTGAAATATATTGGCGCAAAACCCCACATAACGTAAGAGCTGACAGCGTTGGTCACGCCAGTACGAACTTGGGAATTGGGTGTGGTCATTTTAAATTGATAATAAAATTTATGTGGCTGGCGATCATAGCATATATTTACGCGATAAAATCATTAACCCACCATGTAAGTACCCGTACCAAAAGCAAGGTGTTCACCTTTTTCGTTATGCATTTCCATCCGCGCTACGGCAACCTTGCTACCACTGCGAATAATGCGTGCCGTAACAATAAATTCTTCCCCGCGACCCGGACGTAAATAATCAGTGCGTAAGTCAATTGTGCCTAATTTACTTAAACTCAACGATAATTTTTCTATATTCAATTCGGCAATATTTTCAATAATATTAGCAGCGGCAACAACACCACCAGCAAAGTCTAAAGCGGTTGCAGTTACGCCGCCATGGAGAATTTTTTGGACATGGTTGCCAATAAGTTTGTCATGCCAATTAAAACGAATTTCAGCTTCTTGATAATCAAATTTGGCAATATAAATGCCCAATAGATTATTAAAAGGCACATTAGACCACATTTCACTGACTTGATTTAAAATGTCTTTTTTATCAATACTGTTACCTTTCGATTTATCATTCATCGTTTTACCCTTGCTTATTATTCAAACCGTTTATTCTGGTTATCTGGTCAGACAACTTTGAAATTAGCTTATCATTAATCTTTATTTTAAGAAAATTTTTCTCTGTTCTTTTGAGCTACTAGGGTAAAATACTAAAAACGTCTATTTTGAGATCTCTTGTTGACTATCCTCGCTAATCACCAACAACAATTACAGCAAGCACTAAAGCATTATTTTGGCTATCAATCTTTCCGTTCAGGTCAACTTGAAGTTATGGAAAGCTTACTACAAGGTAAAGATTGTTTAGTATTAATGCCAACCGGTGGTGGTAAATCGTTATGTTATCAATTACCGGCAATACTATTTCCAGGTATTACTATTGTAGTATCGCCATTAATAGCGCTAATGAAAGATCAAGTAGACGCATTAACGCGCCAAGGGATCAGCGCCGCTTTTGTCAATTCAAGCCTGACACAAGATCAAATTAATACCATTTTCCAACAACTTGCTGTTGGTAAAATAAAGCTTTTATATGTTGCGCCAGAACGTTTACWTMWTCANCYAYYKTYYNCAWNNCTTMRSWMKYKNGCSKNTMAGTKCYTTTGCTATTGATGAAGCTCACTGTATTTCGCAGTGGGGGCATGATTTTAGGCCAGCTTATACTCAACTGAATAATGTACGCCAACATTTCCCTCAAGTTCCGGTGATCGCCTTAACAGCCACCGCCGATGTAACTACGCGCAAAGATATTTTAATGCAACTCGCTTTAAACGATCCTTTTATCTTAGTAGACAGTTTCGACCGCCCTAATATTCGCTTAACCTTGGCTGACAAATATAAAGGTGAACAACAAGTTTATCGTTATATAAAACAGCGCAAAGATGATTGCGGCATTGTTTATTGTAATAGTCGTTGGCAAGTAGATCATCTCACCAAAACCCTTGCGGGAAAAGGTATTAACTGCGCGGCCTATCACGCTGGTTTAGAAAGTGAAATTCGCAACTATGTGCAAGATGCTTTTGCCAAGGATAATATTCAAATAGTAGTGGCTACTATTGCCTTTGGCTTAGGTATTGATAAACCCAATATTCGTTTTGTTATTCATTTTCAGCCACCACACACCTTAGAGTCTTACTATCAAGAAATTGGCCGTGCTGGTCGTGATGGTTTAGCGGCTGAGGCATTATTTTTATATGATCAAGCTGATGGAGAACGTATTAAAAAACGCATCAGCGCCGGTGAAAACCAACAACGGGTTAATGTTGAATTACAACGCTTTCAAGCGTTAATTGGTTTTGCCGATACTCAAATTTGTCGACGACAAGTATTATTAAATTATTTCGCACAATATACACAAAATAAATGTGGTAACTGTGATATTTGCCTTGATCCTCCTCGTCAATTTGATGCTACCCAAGCAGCGCAAAAAGTGCTTTCTTGTGTCTATCGTATCAAGCAACAAGGCGATATTGCTCATGTTATTGAGGTGTTACGTGGTGAAGCGAGTATTAAGGTAAAACAATTAGAGCATCATCAGGTAAGCACTTTCGGCATTGGTAAGAGTGAAATGCCAAGTTATTGGTTTGCTATTATTCGCCAGTTGATTCATTTAGGTTATCTACAACAAGACATTGCCCAGCAATCGTCATTGTGCCTAACTTCTGCCTCTCGTCGTATTTTAAAAGGCGAAGAGCCATTAATGCTGGCAACGCCACGATTACAGCAAGCCAGTTATTGGCGTCAAGGACAGGGAGATAAAAGTTACGATCGTGTACTCTTTGCTGAACTCAGGGCATTACGTAAAGATATTGCTGATAGCGAAGATATTGCACCCTTTATCATTTTTAATGATGCAACTTTATCTGAATTAGCCAAGCATAAACCACAAAACAATCAACAAATGTTAGCCATTAGTGGTATTGGAGAAATAAAACTAGCGCGTTATGGACAAGTGTTTTTAGAGACGATTAAACGTTACTTAAACAACAATTAATGCAAATTTCGATGAAAAGCAGTCAATAAAAAGCACCGCCGCCGCAGTGCTTTAATAAAACAAGTTTTAGCTCAAGCTATAATATTATTTTAGGCTAGAATAATGCGCAGCTAAGTTGGCAATATCTGTATCAGATAAAGGAGCGGCCATAGCGCTCATGACAGGATCTTTACGCGTACCGGCTTTAAAGGCTTTAAGTTGTTTAACAATATAAGCTTCTTTTTGCCCCGCTAAGTTTGGATACATTGGTATCGCTGAAACACCAGCTGCTCCGTGACAAGCAGCACACATAGCAGATCTTACTTTACCTGCAGCAGCATCGCCAGCAAAAGCAGGAGAGGCCATTAATACAGTAGTAGCTAAAGCCATTACGATTTTCTTCATAGTTTTATCTCTCTTAATAAATTTAATTACGCGACTGTGATTATAGGTAAAAATTTAGTCACTGTCCTCGATTATTTTATTAAATCAATAAGCTATTAAACTAAATAAACAAATAATCATTTTATTAGTAACATTTGCGCTAAATATGTACATAAATTATTACATATAAATCCAATAGATTTAGAGGTATTAACAATTAAGTGGGAAAAATTAAATTTACGTCTATACTTAATTTTGGGTAGTTATCTAAAAAACATACAAAAACTAACATACAAAAAATTTAATATACTAATAAATCAATTATGAAACTAAATCATAAAATTATTTTTTTACCTGTTATGGTCATGGTGGTCATTTTTGTGCTCGGCTTATTCGCTGTTGAGTATCAAGTAAAACAAATCTTAAAGCAAAAATTTGAGCAAGAATTACAAACTTTATCATCGTTCGCGCTTTCTTCAATTACAACGTCAAACCATCAATTTAATGGTAAAGAAATTGATCCTGATTTTGATTTACTCGCCAATCACATAGCTAAAGCTAGCAATGCAAGAATTAGCTATTTTTTTTATAATGGTGTTTTATTAGGAGACTCAAAACTTACTTTTGCCCAAATCATCACCACAGAAAATCATGCTAATAAACCTGAAATAATTGCTGCTATTGCCAATAACAGTGGTATATCACACCGATTTAGTCAAACATTACAGCAGCAAATGGTCTATTTTGCTCGGTTTGATCGCAATAGCGGCTTTATTGCTCGTATTGCTTTACCTGAAAATGCTTACAGCCAGACCATTGCTAATATTCGCTGGGGTTTTACGCTTATTATTCTAGCAACGGTATTAGCCATTATTGTGTTCGCTCTTTTTGCAATTAAATTTATCAATAAAACCACCGTTAGTGAAAGAAAAGTATTTGAAAAAGAAATAGTTAACCGCACCAAAGAACTTACTCTATTACAGACAATGACCACAATGATTAATAATGCTCCTAGTATTAATGAAGCCGGTGGAGTTTTAGCTAACATTTTACCTAAACTGTTAGCCAATTACAGTGGCGCTCTTTATATTATTCAACCGCCTCAAAAAGAGTTAAGCAAAATAACATGCTGGGGGGAAAACTGGCCTAAAGGTGCGAGAGTATTTAATGAAAGTAACCCTCAACATGATGATTTTAAGCTCACTTGTGCACCTATTGCTTGTATAGAGGCGAATTGTAATGATTGTAACATCTTCCTTGAGCATTGTTATGGCGTAAACTTAATATCGAACAACGCTCTTTTTGGTAAAATATATTTCGTCAATTTACACGAAGTGGTTAATGATAATACCTTCCATGTCATCCAGCAATTAGTTGCACCAATAAACAGTGCTTTAGCCAATGTGCAACTGAAAACCAAATTACATGATCTAGCGACACATGATCCTTTAACAGGTTTATATAACCGACGCTATATGCTGGAAGCTATTGACAAGTCTTTGCACCGTGCTGATCGACAAAAGAGCCATGTGGCAGTATTGATGATAGATTTAGATCATTTTAAAAATTTTAATGATAAATTTGGCCACCAAGCAGGTGATATTGTGCTTGCTCAAGTAGCAGAACAATTTAGGGAGAGTATTCGTTTAGAGGATATAGCTTGCCGGTATGGAGGAGAAGAATTCTGTATAATATGTCCTGATACATTACTTAACGATGCCTATTCATTAGCCGAAAAATTAAGAACAAAGATCAGTAAATTATCATTACAATGCCAAGGTAAGCAGCTTGATATAATTACTATGTCAATTGGTGTTGCAATATACCCAAGTCATGCACCCAATGGACATGATTTGATTATTGCCGCTGATAAAGCTTTATATCAAGCTAAAAGTAATGGCCGAAACTGTAGTGTTGCTAGCCAAACAGAGACAAAAATTCGTTCGCTTTCTTAGTCATTTAGCGACAAACTACAATTATCAATCTTTCAATGAAAAGTATCAATTTTGCGAAAAATATTAATTAGCGCTTGTTTTTTAGGTAAAAAAGTACGCTATGATGCAGATTCAAAAACTTTATTTCATCCTTTAATTATCCTATGGCAAAGTCAAAATAGATTGATCAGTATTTGCCCTGAAGTAGAGGGTGGACTACCAATACCTAGACCTCCAGCTGAAATACAAAACTATAGCAATAGCAACAATAACATTATTATGACGTCTACTGGCGTTGATGTAAGTCAGGCGTTTAAAAAAGGAGCGCAACAAGCCTTACAATTATGCCAACAGCAGCATATTGAATTCGCACTGTTAAAAGAATCAAGCCCATCATGCGGCAATCATTTTATTTACGATGGTTCTTTTAGTAATAAAAAAATAGTAGGGCAAGGTGTAACCACACAACTTTTACAGCAGCACGGTATTAAAGTGTTTTCTGAAGATAATATAGAAGTGTTGGCACAAGCTCTTGATCAGTATGACTAAGTTAACTCTGTAATAACGTTTTCACTGTGTAATGCATCAATTAACGATTTTCGAGTACGTTGAATAAAGCGTTCAACACTTTCTTGAATATTCATTTCGCTGATCCCTAACGAAATATTCATTTTAGGTAAGTTAACGCCTGTTTTACTACTTTTAAATCTTAACTTATCAATACCTTGTTGTATTTTGAAGGCTATTTCTTTGGCAATAGTTGTTTCTACATCAGGCAATAAGATAAAAAATTCATCTCCTGCGGTTCTTACCGGAAACCCACTTTTATCAACATAACTGCTGATTTTTTGTGCCATTTTAGCCAATACTACATTACTAATTAAATGGCCAAAGCGTTGATTAAAATCAGCAAAGTCATCAACATTAATCACTATAGCTGCTATTTGTTTATGTGGCTCATCTTTAAACCATGCCTCAACATGTTTTGACATGCCTTTACGGTTATATAAACCGGTTAATGGATCCATAAACATTTTTTCACTCACGTCATCAAGCTCTTTTTTTAATGAATTTGATTGTTGTTTTGCTGCCAACAATTGCTTAGCTAATTGTTGTTGCTGATGTTTTAATTTTTGCGAACCTAGCTTTAATTGCTCAATACTTTGTTGTCGAATGTGTGCATCATTTGATTGAAGTTGTTCAACATTATTATCTAACGTACCCATAAATGAGCTAATTGACGAGCTTGATGCTTGAGCATTGTGATGAACAGTATTCAGCACATTGTCAACATCCGTAATTATACCATCACGAAACGTTGATTGACCAACCACATACTGTTGGAAAACTTCATTGAGAAAAAATTCATCGAAGGGTTTATTCAATGCTAACTGTTGCTTAATGGTTAGGTTTAAACGCTTATTATTTTGGCTAACAAAAGCATAACTAATCGCAAAATTGATGGGTGTTACGGGCACACGCCATTGCTGTAAAAGTTCTACAGACAATGCCATTTTTTTATTTGCTTGCTTTAAAGAATCGTTATATTTCATCGTTTAACCCTAGCGCAGCGATCATAATTAAAATTTTCAGTATTATGCTGAAAATTAATAGTGGTTTTTTCTTTATTATTTTTGTTAACCATCAACTAATATGATAACGCTATTGTCTAGTAAATTGCCTTGAACATCTAGCTTTTATCACAGATAAATGGTTAAACACGCAAAAATGTGCCGATAAATTTTAAGATCAACGACTAACCTCTATTACTAAACTAAGACAACTTTGCTAAAGTGAACAAAAAAGGAAGTTATTATGATAAAAGTCATTATTAGCCTGTTAAATTGTTTGTTATTATTTGCTTGTAGCAATAGTGTTAGTAACGATTCATTAAACCCAAGTCAACAGTTAAAAAAAGTCATTCAAACTGAAAGTAATTATCGTAAAAATAGTGATCCTTTTAATCACAGCGCAGCTGTTGGTGCTAAGGCTAAATTACCTGATTTATCTGCACAATCTCTTGCTAAAAATAATCAACAACTCAGCAAAATTTACCAATCTTTACAAAATATTCATGCTGATAAATTAACTCAAAGCGAACAAATCAATTTAGCGGTACTCAGTTACAGCTTAAAAAATGAGCTCGATAGTTATCATTTTAAAGCGCATTATATGCCATTAACTGCTGAGTCCGGCTTCCATGTCTGGATCGCGAGCATTCGTTACCAAGTAAAAATGTCAAGCGAGCAAGATTTCAAAGACTACTTAGCGCGTTTAAAAGCATTACCTCGCTATTTTGACCAACAAATGGCTTGGATGAATAAAGGTATTAGTGCAGGAATTACGCAACCACAAGTAGTTTTAAAAGGCTTTGAGCAATCAATTAAAGCGTTTATTAAAAAAGATCCTACACAAAGTAGTTACTACCAACCATTTAAAAGTTTACCTAAACATTTGAGTAAATCGGTACAAATACAGTTAAGGGCTCAGGCACAAAATATTATCACTAGCGCTGTTATACCTAGTTATCAAAAATATTATCACTACATGATCGAGCAATATCAGCCTAATGCACGAAAAAATATTGCTGCAACGTCTTTACCTAACGGTGACGCATTTTACAAAAATAGAGTAGACCATTACACCACACTCAATATGTCTATTGAGGAAATTCATCAACTGGGTCTTATTGAAGTGAGCCGCATTCGCCATGAAATGACGGCTATTATTAAACAATTAAAATTCAAAGGAAGCTTCGCTGACTTTTTGCGGTTTTTACGAACCGATCCACAATTTTACGCAAAAACACCGCGAGATTTATTAAAAGAAGCCTCGTATATTGCTAAAAAAATGGATGGAAAATTACCGTCATTATTTAAAACTTTACCACGAGTTCCTTATGGTATAGATCCTGTACCCGCTAATATTGCGCCAAAATACACTACCGGACGTTATTCTTCACCATCACGAGATGACCAAGCCGGTAGCTATTGGGTAAACACCTATAGGTTAGATCGTCGTCCGCTGTATGTGCTACCCGCTTTAACCCTTCATGAAGCTGTTCCCGGCCATCATTTGCAAGGCGCGCTGGCTAGTGAAATGCACAATGTACCTGAATTTAGAAATAACACTTATATTTCAGCCTTTGGTGAAGGCTGGGGCTTGTATTCAGAATTTTTAGGTATAGAGGCAGGTATTTATGAAACACCTTATCAAGACTTTGGTCGTTTAACTTATGAAATGTGGCGAGCTTGTCGGCTAGTAGTCGATACGGGAATGCATGCTCAAGGTTGGAGTCGAGAACGAGCAATGGACTATTTAGCCGCGAATACTGCCTTGTCATTACATAATGTTAAAACAGAAATTGATCGTTACATTTCTTGGCCGGGACAAGCGCTTTCATACAAAATAGGTGAATTAACGATCAAGCGCTTACGCAAGGAAGCAGAGCAAGCTTTAGGTGAAAAATTTGATTTACGTAACTTTCACGATCAAATATTAAAAAATGGTTCGATGCCACTGTCAATATTAGAAATTGTGATCGATAAATATATTCAGCAACAAGCAATTGAAAGTTAAATAATGATTGATGAGTATAGATAAAAAGCAAAAAGAGAAAGGGAGGCACGCAAAGATCACCGAAGGAAACAATAGCAAACTGAAAAATTCAGAAAAGCCCCCACTATGACTAAATTTGGCAGTTCCGCTATCGTAGGTTTCCCCTTAGACCGGTAACTTTGCGTCTCTAACTTTCATTAGATTTGCCCTTTTCGAGCTTTAGTAGCTCAATAACGATTATAATTATTATATGGCGTTTGTAAACAAAAAATTGCATCAAATAACAATATTTATTTAATGAATTGATATAAAAGAGAAAAAGCAATGTTGGTATCTAAATTATTTTGGTTAACGGGAGTGTTTTTAATGATCACTCCATTCATTAATACCAATGCAGCGCACACAAACACAAAAAAAATTGAAATTAACATCAGAAAAATCAATCAATATTTCAGCAATCCCGCAGAAGACTTTTCTTATGAAACAATTACTTCACTGGCGAGCGAAACGATTAAAAACCATCAGAATTATCATACCGACACTTTAGCAAAAGCATTCTCTTTATTGGCGGATGCTGCGATTTATAAAGGTGATAATGCGCGCGCATTTCAATTTGCACAAGATGGCTTAGCGCAAGGTATTGTAAAAAAAGATATAAAACTGAATTTATTAAAAAAGATACTGGCGGGTTACTATGTAAAAGGCAAGTATAACAAAGTATTAAGTACCGTTGAAAACATAATTAATTCGACTGAAAAAAAACAAGATTTATCTACTTTATTAATAGCTTATGGATATAAAGCAAGTGTGTATGGTTTGTTAGGTCAATATAATAATGCTTACCAACAACTACAGTTAATTGACAAAATTACCACTGAAAACCCCGTTTTTAGTAATAATATACCCCTGTTAAAGGTTATTGCCATAGCGAACCATAACTTAGAAGATTATCAAACATCACTCACCCTGCATTTAAAATTATTAAAGTTACAATTTGATTTAGCTAAAAAGCAAAATATTGAACGAACCTATTACAATTTAGCGGCATCGTATTTACAACTCGGTAAATACGATGATGCTTTCAATGCTTTTTGGCAGGTAAAGTTAATTGCGGAACAAAAATCGGCACCGATAATTTTAGCCTATGCTGAACTTGGTATTGGTGAAACATCGTTAAAACAACAAAATTTCCCGTTGGCCTATTCTTCATTAGTTAAAGCAGAGAAATTATTGAAAGGTAAAAACTTAACTAAACCCTATATCAGCAATTTAATCGCGCTTGCCAAAGCGGCGAGTAAAACTAACCGTGCATTTTTCGCGAAGCAATTATTGCAAAAAGCTGAACTACTCTCACAACAAACCCCTTTAACTCATCAACAAATTGAGTTATATCAACTGCTCGCTGAAAGTTACCGACAGCAAGGTAATTATAGTTCAGCATTTAAGGCATTACAAAAATATCAAACCTTACATGAACAGTTTGAACAAGCAAAAATCAAGCTTATAACACTACCTTTAGCGAGTGAACGAGTCAGTTTTAAAAATAAAGAACTGGCGTTGAAATTTTCTGAAAAAGGCGCTTTATATACAACATTCTCACAGAAAAACACTCATTTACGCAGCATTATTTTAGTGCTCTCATTTGTTGTTATTTCATTATTCGTTATGAGCATTGCTCTGTGGTTAAAACATCGTAGTTACTTGCTTCACGCTGATTATAACGATTCAGAAAAAGCCAACACCTATATGGCTAACCCAATAAAAACAAAAAAAAATTATCAGCTAAATTATAAAAAAGCGCGAAAATTTTCTTATCCTTTAACAATAACCTTTATTCAAGTAGGTAATTGGCACGAGTTAAGTTTTCATTTTAGTAAAAAAATTATGGCTGAGGTGGCTAATAATATTGCCATTATTATTAATCATAATTTAAATGAATTTGATCAAGCAGGATTAATTAACGAAGGTGAATATTTATTAATGTTCCCGCATCGTCAACAAGAAGATATTAGCGAAACAATGACACAGTTAACGGCAGAATTAAATGCGAGAATTTTTGCAAATTTAGGGGAGTTTTCTGTTATTATAAAGACCGCATCACAAACACCTAATGTGCAAGACATCGACCCTTTTGCTTTCTTAGCGCGCTTAAGTGATTTGTTAAAATGATGTCCTAATAAATAAATTCATCTGCTTTTCAGTGATGATATTACCTTTAGTTTGAGTAATGTTTTATGATTTTTGTCCTTGCTATCGCCGCCATCTTTTTAGCGCTAACTATATATTTTTTCTTTCGTGTAGAAAAGCTGCAACAGAAATTAACCCACATAAAAACTGAAATTTTTAATACCCGTAAAGAAAATAAAGCCCTATTAGAATCTTTAATCTTAGTGGCTAGCCGACAAGAAAGTTTTGTAAAAAACCGTTTGCTACAAATAAAAAATTCACAAAGTAATAATGATGAAATACAAAAACAATTAAAAATATTAACGCCGTTAATTAATAATTATGCAGCAATATTCCGAGCTTGCTTAAAAGGAAAGGGGCAGTTATCGCTTATTACTAAAAAATGCTATGAGCATGCCGAGCCAAATGCTTTCAAGGTATTTAATGTTTTGCTAAATCAGCAAAACATTAAAATTAAAAGGATGTGGAATAGCAACACCTTAAGCGGCTATATTGCTTTAATTGAAGCATTGTTATTAAAATACGAAAATATATTAGCTGAAAATATGAAAGAGACAAATGAAGATAACATTGAACGTTTAGCGCAAGTAAGCTAATTAGCTTACTTGGTTATTTTTATGATAAAACAAGATAGAATTGTTGATTAACGAATGGTAATGCTTGGTGACGTATTAATATCACCATCGCTAGTAATAGTAGCTGCGGTATCATTACACATTAAAATAGCAGTACAGCCAATATTGCTACCGCGTATAAAAGCCAAATCATAGCCGAACTGATTTAAGCTGCTAGCAGCAAACTTTTGCGCGAGAGATAATTTATCCCACAACGCTGATTGTTCAGGATTGTGATGACGTCTTTCTAAAAGCGTTTCTCTTGATGATACTGCTAACATGATACTCTCAACCGTTAAATAAATGTTAATTTACTTTATAATTAACAAAGTTATACGAAAAGTAACGTAAATTGGTGCATTTTTCAACATAAAAATTCATTTATTTGCTATAAAAGTATGCTTTTATAGCAACATTACTAATTATTTACTTAACAACCACAGGCATTAACACAAAATGAGCCAAGTATTAAACGAGTTACTCGCATTATTAAAACTCGAAGTTATTGAACAAGGGATCTACCGTGGCCAAAGCCAAGATTTAGGCTTTCGAGCTTTATTTGGTGGCCAAGTAATGGGACAAGCACTGTCTGCAGCTAAAGAAACAGTAGAAGAAGCTCGCTTGGTGCATTCTCTACATTCATACTTTTTACGCCCTGGCGATGCGACTAAACCCGTGGTATACGAAGTCGAGAAAATTCGTGATGGTAAAAGCTTTAGTACCCGCCGTGTGCAAGCTATTCAAAAGGGTAAAGCTATTTTTTATATGACAGCTTCATTCCAATACCCTGAACAAGGCTTTGATCACCATGACAAAATGCCTGATGTACCACCACCCGAAAACGTTCCTTCATACAGTGAATTTATTGATTCGCATCAGCAATATTTCCCAGAGAACAGTAGAGATAAATTTTTAGCGGAAAAACCGATTGAATTACGACCAGTAAATCAATACAACTGGTTTACTCCCAAAGCTACTGAGCCTGTTTGTAATATGTGGATCAAAGCTAATGGTGCTTTACCCGATGATTTAAGAATTCACATGTATATGTTGGCATATAGCTCAGATTTTCAATTTTTGCCGACCGCTTTATTTCCTCATGGAGTCAGTTATTTTCATCCTAATTTTCAGATCGCCACCATAGATCATGCAATGTGGTTTCATCGCCCATTTCGCTTTGATGAATGGCTACTTTATTCGATGCAAAGCCCAAGCGCCTGTAATGGCCGAGGTTTAGTTAAAGGACAAATATTTAATCGTCAAGGTGAGTTGGTTGCCTCAACAATGCAAGAAGGTGTTATCCGTCAACGCTAGGAGCCTGTTCGAGAATAGAAATCGTAGCGAGGGAATGCTGTTTTGAGTGTATTTTTTCGACCATTTGAGACAAATAGTTGTTCTATTTAACGATAATGATCGGGAACAAGAGCCAAAATCAGCTTTTCCGCAGTAGGTTTCCTGTTTTCGGACAGGCTCCTAGGGCAATGTTCTAGCTTTGATAACCATCTAATAAGCTTTGCCAATTTTCTGCTTGCCAATTAAAAATTACTAATTTACTGCGCTCTTTATTAAAAGAGCGCAGTAATCTCGCCATATTAGCTTGCTGCCAAGAGCTAGCTGGTTGCTTTTGTTGACCACGGTCAAAATCTATTAACCAGACCTTTTCATGATCATCAATTAAAATATTATGGGCATTTAAGTCATGGTGATAAATACCCTGTTGGTGAAATTGTTGAATTGTTTTACCTATTTTTTGCCACAATTGCGCAGAAATCACCTGTTTTTCCAGTATATCCACCAAATCTTGCGCATTTTCAATACGCTGAGTTAATAAATCTGCACGATAAATTAAGCCAGAGCGTACCACCTTACATCCAATCGGCCGCGGTACCGGCAAACCTTGTTGATGCATAGTGACCAATAAACTTAGCTCTTGGGCTGATCTAGTTTTTGCTATTGATTGAAAAATATAACTATCTTTAATTAACCGGCCAATGAAACCGCCGCGATAATAATGGCGTAATACCCACTGCTGAGTATTATATTCAACAAACCAAGTAGTACCACGTCCTTGGGCACTACCAACAATTGCATTTTGCTGCTGCCACCACCGTGGAGAAAACATTTTCGGTGAAAATTCATCGATCAAACTATCATTATATTGGCAGAAAATATTGTCTTGCTGATAAATTTTTAGCTTACAGGGTTTTACAATAGCGGAAAGGTTCAAGATAATAGCCCTAATGATGATGTTAACAATCCTATTTTGGTGATTTATCTATGGCGAGTCAAATAACTGTGCCGAAAAATTTATGTATTTTACGATTATCTGCAATTGGCGATGTTTGTCACGCTGTTGCTATGGTGCAACAAATGCAGCAGCAATGGCCACACCTTAAAATTACTTGGGTAATTGGCAAGGTTGAAGCCGCCTTGTTATCAGGATTAACTGACGTTGAATTTATTATCTTTGACAAAAAAGCAGGGATTAAAAGTTACCGAGATCTTTGGCAACAATTACGCGGTAGAAAATTTGATGTACTTTTTCATATGCAAGTTGCCTTACGCGCTAGTTTTGCGAGCTTATGCATCCCTGCAAAAATTAAAATTGGCTTTGACCGCGCTAGAGCAAAAGAAGGCCAATGGTTATTCACCAATAAAAAAGTAGCACCACAGCAACACCCACATGTACTTGATGGCTTTATGGCGTTTGCTCACTCATTAGGAATAGAAACCGAAAAACCGAGTTGGCAGATGCCGATTAGCGATCAAGCGTTATTGTGGGCGAGTGAACAATTATTAACAGCACAACCGATTGCGGTTATATCACCGGCAGCAAGTAAAGCAGAACGTAATTGGCACAATGAAGGTTATGCAGAAATTGCCGATCATTTATCTGAACGCGGCTTTTGTGTGATCATCTGTGGTGGACCAACCACTATGGAAAAACTACTGGCTGAGAGTATTATACAATTAAGCAATGCAAAAATTATCAACTTGGTTGGCAAAACCTCACTCAAGCAATTATTATCAATATTGAAATTGGCGCATTTGGTTATTGCCCCAGACACTGGCCCTGCTCACATGGCAGTTACTGTTGGCACACCTGTTATAGGATTATACGCACATAGTAATCCGCATCGCACCGGCCCTTATAATTGTCAACATTATGTGGTGAGCTGCTACAAACAGGTTATTGAACAACAGTTTCACAAACCGTTAATTAAACTACCGTGGGGCATTCGCGCTAAAGGTAGTAACTTAATGAATGGTATTACCATTTCACAAGTTAAAGATAAGGTGCGCCAACTCATTGCTGACAATTACCCTGAATTAAGAGGCATTGACGATTTATAACAGCTGACTAATAACAGCGAGAGTTTTATCGCTGGCGCCTTGATTAGCTTGCATTACCGTAAAAGCATTTTCGCCTAACTGCTTTCTTAATTGATCATCGCTGAGTAGTTTAGTTATAAGTACAGCTAATTGTTTATCAACATTATTTTGATCGGTCAATTGAACAATTGCATTATTCGCGCTTAATTGGTTAAGCACTTCAGTAAAATTAACCATATCAGCCCCAACCACCAATGCTTTTTTAAACAGCGCCGCCTCTAATGGATTATGCCCTCCAATATGGCTGAAGGTTCCTCCCATTGTAACAATATCAGCTAACGCATAAGCGGCTACCAACTCACCTAAACTATCAAGTAACCAAATGTCAATTTCGGCATTAACGGGTGTTGCCTCACTACGGCGAACAGTATTAAAGCTTGCTTGAGTACATTGTTTGGCAATGTCATTAAATCGTTCGGGATGACGCGGCACTAAAATTAATAATAATGCTGAAAACTGTTGTTTGATAATTTTAAATGCCGATAAAATAATTTCATCATCGCCCTCATGAGTGCTTGCCACTAGCCATACCATTCTCGGTTTGGCAATAAACGCACTTAACATTACCACCTTACTTTTAATATCTTTTGTTAAGCTAATATCATATTTCAAATTACCGAGCACGTTACACTGTTCCGTCTTCGCGCCAAGATCAATAAAATTTTGTTGATGCTCTTTGCTTTGTGCCAATATCGCATTAAAAGCTTGAATTGTTGGCTGAATTAGCCAGCTTATTTTTTGATATTGACGACAAGACTTTGCTGATAAACGAGCATTTATAAGTACTAAAGGAATTTTTTCAAACGAACTCTGGGCAACCAAATTTGGCCACAATTCAGTTTCCATAAATACCAGTATTTGTGGTTTTAAACGCTTTAAAAACAGCCAAGTGCTGATAAAGTTATCTAGCGGTAAATAACAATGTTGAACCCGATGTGCAAAAAGTTTTTTAATCTGCGCAGAGCCTGTCGGTGTAAAACAAGTTACCGTAATAGCCGTATTTGGATGCGCCGCTAATAGTTTTTCAACAACGCTTTTAATCGCAATAACTTCACCGACACTCGCCGCATGAATAATAATCGAATGAGGTTTTAATTTAGTGGATAAAAAGCCTAAACGTTCAACTAAGCGCTCTCTATATTGAGAATTTTTTATCGAACGCACTAATAAAAGAAATAAAATTGCCGGTGTCAGCAATAAAAAAACCAACCGATAAAGCCATAACAGCAAAGAAAACTTCACATTTATATCCGCTATGTTTGGTTAAAAGCTTAATAAAAAGCTCAACAAAAATTAATTGTCAAAGTATACTCAGTATAAGTTCATAACTCGACAGATATTATTTAACTAACTAATAGGTGAACAAATGCAAAAGCAATTTTTTCTCAAAATTTTATTGTGCCTATGCATTACTAACCTTATTGCTAGTAATACTTTTGCTGCTCTGCACGTTAACATCGATAAAAGCAAACAACAAAAACACCTTGCCCGTAAAATAGTGTTACCAACCGACGACAAGTTTAAGTTAACGGCTGATTATTATAGTGGTGAAAAAACAGCAGGCGGCGTATTGCTGCTGCACGATTGCAATGCTACTCGTAAGGCCAATACAAAGCTGGCAATTTTGTTAGCGAAAGCTGGCTTGCACGTTTTTAACCTTGATTTTAGAGGTTATGGTGACAGTAAAACAGATCGAGTTTCACAAGTAAAAATACGTAAAAGCGCCAAAAATATTAAAGCTTATCAAAACGCAATGACGAGCTTAACCTCCTTTTGGCCCAAAGATACTTTATTAGCATTTCAATGGCTACGTAACAAGGTTGACCGCAATAAACAAATAGCCATTGTCAGCTATGGTTGTTCAATTAATTATGCCATTAGCGTTGCCGAAAAAATACACGTGAATGGTTTAGTGTTAGTAACACCGGTAATGGATTATAGCGATAAAGAACGTTATAAAAACCTAACCGATATTGCCAGTTATTTTATCAACTCTGCTCATCAACTCGAAAGCTATAAAACATCGATGGAATTATTTGAATGGAGTGGTTCCCGCAACTCTAAAATGCAAATATTTAAAGGTGATCGCAAAGGGCATTCTTTAGTACGCAGCCAAAAAGGATTACTCGAAGATATTAGTCGTTGGCTGCAATACATTCTAAAATAATTCGGAATAAACTTTATTAACCGAATAAATATTAAAAACAACCCAGTAAAGCAGAATAATTTGTTTAACCAATTTTTATAATGGGTTAAAATAACCGCAAAAAACATCTCGTCTCAGAGAACACTAGCTAAACTTATTTACAATTACATTTTGCACCATATCAGATATCAGCGAATACAACGGGGGCGCACCTTATGCCAGCAAATTTTTATAGCCATATTCAAGATCAAATTGAACAGGTAAAAGAAGACGGTTTATATAAAGCCGAACGTGTTATTACCACCGCGCAACAAGCACAAATTGCCGTTAGCACCGGTGAACAAGTGATTAACTTTTGTGCCAACAATTACTTAGGTTTAGCCAATAACCCACGCTTAATTAATGCTGCTAAAAAAGGTTTAGACGAACATGGTTTTGGTATGGCATCAGTACGTTTTATTTGCGGTACCCAAGACATTCATAAAACTTTAGAGCAAAAATTAAGTGCCTTTTTAGGCATGGAAGATACTATTTTATATTCTTCATGTTTTGACGCCAATGCGGGTTTATTCGAAACATTATTAACCAATGAAGATGCTATTATTAGTGACTCATTAAATCATGCCTCCATTATTGATGGCGTGCGTTTATGTAAAGCTAAACGTTTTCGTTATGCCAATAATGATGCGACAGATCTTGAAGCGCAATTAATTGCCGCTGACGCGGCTGGCGCACGTTTTAAATTAATCGCTACCGATGGTGTATTTTCAATGGATGGCGTAATTGCCAACTTAAAAGCGGTATGTGATTTGGCCGATAAATACAATGCCATGGTTATGGTTGACGATTCTCACGCGGTAGGTTTTGTTGGCGATAAAGGTCGTGGTAGCCATGAGTTTTGTGGCGTAATGGGGCGCGTTGATATTATCACCGGTACTTTAGGTAAAGCCATGGGCGGTGCTTCAGGTGGTTTTACTGCCGCTAAAAAAGAAGTGGTAGAATGGTTGCGCCAACGTTCACGTCCCTATTTGTTTTCGAATTCATTAGCGCCAGCCATCGTTAACGCTTCAATTGAAGTCATTGACTTATTGGCCGATGGTGATGAGTTGCGTAAAACGCTTAAAGATAATGCTCATTATTTCCGTAGCCACATGGAAGCCGCAGGGTTTACTTGTGCTGGTGCCGATCATGCGATTGTGCCCGTAATGTTAGGTGATGCTAAATTAGCGAGTGACATGGCAAACCGTTTATTAGCCGAAGGTATTTATGTTATTGGTTTTTCTTTCCCTGTGGTTCCTAAGGGGCAAGCGCGTATTCGCACCCAAATTTCAGCTGCGCACACTAAAGCTCAACTAGATAAAGCCATTGAAGCCTTTGTGCGTATGGGTAAAGAATTAAAAATTATCTCTTAAATTCTTGGTTAAATTTTTCATGTAGGTTGGAATTTATTCCAACAATTTGCACAACAATAGTGAATTCAAAGGTTAAAGAAAATGAAATCATTAGCAAAGCTAAAAGCAGAAGTTGGTATTTGGATGACCGACAGCCCCAAACCGACGATGGGGCATAATGACTTATTAATTAAAATTAATAAAACCGCGATTTGTGGTACTGATATTCATATTTACAACTGGGATGAATGGTCACAAAAAACCATTCCTGTACCTATGGTGGTTGGTCACGAATACGCCGGTGAAGTTGTGGGTATTGGTCAAGAAGTAAAAGGTTTTACGGTTGGCGATCGCGTTTCAGGTGAAGGACATATTACTTGTGGCCATTGCCGTAATTGTCGCGGTGGTCGCACCCATTTATGCCGCAATACTGTCGGTGTTGGTGTAAATCGTGAAGGCTGCTTTGCTGAATATTTGGTTATTCCCGCTTATAATGCCTTTAAATTACCTGATGAAATTTCTGATGAATTAGCCGCAGTATTCGACCCCTTTGGTAATGCCGTACATACCGCGTTATCATTTGATTTGGTCGGTGAAGATGTGCTAATTACCGGTGCGGGGCCTATTGGCATTATGGCAGCAGCCGTTGCCAAACATGTTGGCGCCCGTCATGTGGTAATTACTGATATTAATGAATATCGCCTTGAATTAGCACGTAAAATGGGCGCGACACGTGCCGTTGATGTGAGTAAAGAAAATCTTAACGAGGTGATGAAAGATCTCGGTATGACCGAAGGTTTTGACATTGGCATGGAAATGTCGGGCGTACCTATGGCATTTACTAGTATGTTAGCAAGTATGAACAATGGTGGTAAAATTGCCATGTTGGGTATTCCCGGACAAGATATGGCGATTGATTGGAGCCAAGTTATTTTTAAAGGCTTAACCATTAAAGGTATTTATGGTCGTGAAATGTTTGAAACTTGGTATAAAATGGCCAGTTTAATACAATCAGGTTTAGATATTAGCCCGATCATTACGCATCAATATGACATTGATGATTTTCAACAGGGTTTTGATATTATGCGTTCAGGGCAATCGGGTAAAGTTATTCTCGATTGGACTTAAAATTCGCTAGGTCGAGGCTTGCCTCGAATATGTTTTTTTGAAGCAAGCTGCATCGACCGATAAAAAAGAGAAAAAATAGTGACAACATTTAAACATCTACAAGTAAATGATCTTGTTGAATTAATCACTAACGATAACTTAGTGGTTGCCGACATTCGAGATCTTAACTCGTTTAATGCTGGACATATTAAAGGCGCTCAACATTTAAGTAATGAAAGTATTACTGACTTTGTCCGCAATACTGATATTGATGCGCCAGTGGTTGTTTGTTGTTATCACGGAAATTCTAGTCAACAAGCAGCGCAGTATTTAATTAGCCAAGATTTTACCGATGTTTACTCTCTTGATGGTGGCTTTAGTGCTTGGCAATTACAGCAACCAGAATTAGTTGAACACTAAACTTATCTTTTTGCACAACACAAAACAGGTATAACTATGCCCGCATTTATGCAACCTTTGGTCAGTTTAAACCAGCACAACATTGCTTTACTGTTTAGTAACTATTTAAATAGCCAAGCAATATCTTCACGTGTTGAAAAAGATCCACAAGGGTTTGTAGTGTTATGTCAAAGTGAACATTTAGCCCAAGCAAAAATATTATTTGATGCGTTTATTGAAGAGCCATTTGCCGACAAATATCAGCATGCAGCATGGCAACAAGGTGAGATTACTGACGTTGTTAGTAATGGTGATAGTTTTACCAAGCAATTTAAAACGCAATTTTTAGCTCATGCTGGGGTTGTTACTTTATCTGTTTTTGTACTTTGCTGGCTAGTATTTTTGTTTTCAATTTTTGGCTTTGCCCGTCCTATTTTTGATCAATTACAATTTTTCCAACAACTTAGCATCAAGGCTTTAATCACCGAACCTTGGCGATTATTGGGCCCCGCATTCTTTCATTTTTCTTGGTTACACATTGTTTTTAATAGTATGTGGTGGTGGCAACTCGGTGGTGAAATAGAAAAGAAATTAAGTAAAAACACCTTACTTAATGTATTTTTGATTACCGCTATTGCTTCTAATTTAGGGCAATATTTAGTGTCTGGCGCTGACTTTGGTGGTTTGTCAGGCGTGGTTTATGGTTTAGTCGGTTTTATTTGGTGGCTAGGATGGCTCGCACCTGATAAAGGTTTGAACCTACCTAAGCCTTTAATTGGTATATTGTTGTTTTGGATGTTACTTGGTTTTATGGAAATATTGCCAATGAATATGGCAAATACTGCGCATTTACTTGGCTTAGTCAGCGGTTGTTTGTTAGCCCTATTTTACGCAAAACAGTAATTTAGCTATATTTTAATCATCTAACCATTGAGTAAATAGCAATTTTTTGATTAAAGTATGCCCTGTTTCTTTCTTTAATAAACGTCTGACTTTTTCTTCACATAATTTACGAATTTCRYYRCGRCCTTTAATTGATTTAAYTTTWGCTTCAGGTTGYTKACCWAWAATAYCAATAATAGCATCGCGTAATAGTGGTGCATGGTGTTCGACCACACCTAAATTGTCACCATCGGTTATCATTAGTTCAACGGTAATTCTCACGTAACCCATTTTCTTTTTAGTGGCAACGTAGTTGGTCACAATTTGCGGTTCAAAGCCAAAGTAAGCATAGTCAGAAGCTTGAGCAACAGGAAAAAGTAAAACAGAACAAATAATTAGTATAAATTTTTTCATAACACTCTTCATAAAACACAATAGATCTTCAATTAAAAGTCCTCGAAGATAATAACTATACTCATGTTACTTCAAAATACCGTCGTAGGTTGAGGCTTGCCTCAAATAGCACAAACCTTTGCAGCGAGCTGCAACCTACAGTTTGAATCATAATGGGTATATAGGCTCAGGATCGTCTTTCCCGCAGTTTTTTAAGCGGGAATCTTCGTCAAAAAGCACGAGGTCTTCGATTAAAACATCTCGAAGATGACGATTATAATAAATACCTAAGTTATCTGCATAGGCATATAAACTATCGCACCAATAATAACGCGATTTTAAACTTTTGAATAAGGTTTTTTAATTATTTTTAGTTTTTACAACTTCGTAACATAATTCAGGTTGATGAATAGGGTAACCTTGATCATAATAAATATCTGAGTGATCTGCATAGCCAAGTTAATTTATGATATTTACTCTAGTTAAATCCTAGCAGTTTGTTGATATTTCGCCACTTTGATTGCAGAACATTTTTGCATCTTGAAGTGTAAGCCTGATATGATATTGTCATCAAAATTTAGCGCTTTAACTCATGACTTTTATTCAAACATTTTTTCCGGTAACTTTAGCGACTCAATGGCAAACTCAGCCACAAGAAAATCTCACTAACACCTTAACAGACTGGTTATTTGATCCCAGTTCATTAACCGCTCGTTTAAAAAGCCATTGTCAAAGTTTTCGTGTTGAAGTTGTCGGTCAACAGCTGCAAACATGCCAAGTAGATGAAGCAAATTCAGCAATAAAAACAGGCGAACAAGTACTCGTGCGCGAAGTGGTTTTATATTGTGATGAGCAACCACAGGTATTTGCGCGTAGTTTATTGCCCTTAAAAAGCTTAACAGGTGAAGAGCAACAACTAGCCCATTTAGGTACGCAACCGTTAGGACAAGTGTTATTTAATAACCCGCAACTTGAACGGCAATCAATTGAAGTAGAGTCATTTGACCATAACAGTGCGGTGAGTAAATTCAGTGCAACATTAGGTTTAACGCCAGAGCATAATTTATGGGGCAGACGGTCTTTATTTGTGCTAAATAAAAAACCGATAATGGTTGCGGAAGTATTTCTGCCTAACGCTTTTGCCTATCAAGATGGAATAACAGCTTAATGAATAGTTCAAATACACCGAGATTATCACAAAAGTTAACACAAAAATGGCACGGTTTTAAGCTGATCACTCGTATGGACAAACCCATTGGCACTTATTTATTGCTATGGCCAACCTACTGGGCATTGTGGTTAGCGTCAGACGGCATTCCGAATCTACATCTACTCTTTGTGTTTAGCCTTGGTGTGTTTTTAATGCGTAGTGCCGGTTGTGTTATTAATGATTTTGCTGATAGAAAAATCGACGACAAAGTAGATCGTACCAAAAACCGTCCGTTAGTGTCTGGCTTATTAACCACGCACGACGCACTGTTTATTTTTGCGATGTTAGTGGCTGCCGCCTTTGGTTTAGTTACTTCTTTGCATTTATATACCATCAAGCTTGCTGTTGTTGCGTTATTATTAGCTATTTCGTACCCTTTTATGAAGCGTTATACGCAATTACCACAAGTAGTGTTAGGCGCGGCATTTAGTTGGGGAATGATCATGGCATTTGCCGAAGCTTACGGACGTGTGCCATTAATGGCTTGGTTATTATTTAGCGCCAATGTTTTATGGACTATTGCATACGATACCATGTACGCCATGGTTGACAGAGATGACGATGTGAAAATAGGGGTTAAATCTACCGCTATTTTATTTGGCAAACACGACAAACGTATTATCGGTTTGTTACAATTATTAGTATTAGCGTTACTTTTTAGTGTTGGCGAAATTGCCGCTTTTGGTTGGCCTTATCATTTAAGTTTAGTGATAACGGCAGGTTTATTTAGCTATCAACAAATGTTAATAGTTAATCGCAATAAAGATCAATGCTTTAAAGCCTTTTTGAATAACCACTGGGTTGGTTTAGTGGTGTTTATCGGCATTTTTATTGAGTTGTTGTGAGTATTACTGTAATAGCTGACGTAATAGTTTCTTCAATGCCAATGGTTTTAACGGTTTTCGTAAAAAACTAAATTGTGCGTCACTGGTGTGTTGGCGTACTTGTTCAGAAGGATCGGCAGAGTTGATAATACAAGGTATTTGCCATTGTTTTTCAGCTAATAACTGCACCACCACATCAACACCATTAGCACTTTCGTCTAAATGATAATCAGCAATGATCAAGTGAGGTATAATAGTTTGATCATTCTTAGTTAACTGTTGTTTTACCATTGCTTCATTGCTCGCGGTTATTATAGTAACCCCCCAATTTTCGAGTAACGATTGCATTGCTTTTAATACCAGTGGGTCATTATCGATCACCAAAATTATTTTTTGCTTAATATTCCGAGTATTCTCTAGAGGTTCAATGGTTTCATTGCGCTTTTTAGTCGTATTATTTGAGTGTGAAGTAGCTAAAGTAACCTCGACACTAAAACAAGTGCCTTTATTTATCGTTGAAGTTAGCTTTATTGGCGCATCAATTAATTTAGCAATACGATCACAAATAGCTAAACCAAGGCCTAATCCGGGTTGTTCGCTTTTATTAGTTAAACGTTCAAACTCTTTAAAAATAAGTTGTTGTTTATCTTTTTCTATCCCTGGACCGTTATCTAACACGACAATCGAGAGCTTATCGTTATAACGCTTTACGCCAAATAAAACTTTACCTTGCGGACAATAATTAAATGCATTACTCAAAAAATTTTGCACAATACGGCGTAGTAATTTTTTATCTGAACGTACAAAACAACTCGACAATTGAAAATTAAAGTCTATATTTTTACTTACTGCTAATGCCGTAAATTCTTGTTGTAACGGCGTAAATAGGTCAGCTAAAGCAAAGTCAGAATAATTAACTTGGTAATGGCTACTATCAAGTTTTGATATTTCAACGAGATCAGACAATAGCGCCTCAGCAGCAATTAGAGAACTAGTTATATTATCAGTAATGCCTGCAAATTCTGTATTTTTAGTTTTTTGTGTTAATACAGAAGTAAACAAACTTAGCGCATTAAACGGCTGCATTAAATCATGACTAGCGGCGGCTAAAAAACGCGTTTTACTGCGATTAGCGGCTTCGGCATCAGCTTTTGCTTTAACTAGTTCTTGTGTGCGTTCAACAACACGTTTTTCTAAATTTTCGTTGGCTTTTTGCAGTGCCTTTTCCGCTTCAACATGCGCAGTAATATCGGTAAAAGTACTGACAAAACCACCCCGAGGCATGGCTTGCCCTCTAATTTCAACCACCATACCATTAGGCATAATACGTTGAAAATGATGACTATGGCCTTGGCGCATATGGTTTAAACGCCGTTCAATGATCTCATTAATATTATCACCGCGAATAATGCCTCGCTCAGCATTAAATTTAAGTAATTCAGCAATAGGCTTACCTGCTTTCACTAAATCTTCAGGATATTCTAGTAATTCAATATAGCGTTTATTCCACGCAACTATACGCATATCCGCATCAACCACACTAATACCCTGTTCGATACTTTCAACGCCAGCCTGAAGAAGTTCGCGGTTAAATTCAAAGAGCTGGTTGGCTTCATCTACTATGCTAACCACGTCTTCTAACGGTAAATCTTCGTTTGACTCATGACCTAATGCGGCGGCTTTCATCACCATACGTGTACTAGCAGAGCCTAAAACACCCGACAGTTGCCGGCGGGTATAATCAACTAATTTAGCGGTAAAGTTTGAGTGCTTTTTGTCCTGCTTTTCAACAAAAGAAAGTAAATYATCTGCGGCTTGTTTATTAATAAAGCGCTGTAACAAACGAGATAGATCATGTTGTGATAAATGCCGCTCAAATTGATTATGCTTTTTATTTAAAAATAATTCTGCTTGTAATTGTTCGCCGACACTACGCTGACTAAACCAAGAGATGACCACATAACACAATAAATTGGCAAATAAGCTATAAAATACGCCATGGCTGATTGGGTCTAAAAAATCGACTCCAAATAAAGCGTTAGCTTTAAGCCAATGCCAACCAAACAGTCCTTCAGTTAGCCAGCTACTTTGCGGCAATAAACTCGGTAAGAGCAAAGTATATAACCAAAAAAAACTGCCGACAATTAAGCCGACAAAAGCACCGATAGCACTGGCTTTTCGCCAATATAATGCCCCAATGGCAGCAGGTGCAAATTGGGCAAGTAGTACAAAAGAGAGTAAACCTATACTCGCTAAATGGTTTTGTTGGGCAATTAAACGCTCAAAAGAAAATGCAAGCAGTAATATAACCGCAATGGCAAAGCGCCGTAAATTAATTAATAATCCCGACAACTGCACCGTTTGTTTACGGTTAAACAAGCGAAAATGTAACATTAACGGATTTAATATTTCATTGGCAAGCATAGTACTTAATACAATTGCCGCCACAATAACCATACTCGTTGCGGCGGCTAAACCACCAATATAAACCACCACTGCCAACCACGCCTGTTGATAAAATAACGGAATAGTAAGTACATAGGTATCGGCATCAACACTACCGCCAGGAAAGGTTAGCAAACCAGCAATAGCGATAGGCAACACAAAAACATTAATCGCCAGTAAGTATAAAGGATATAACCAGCGCGCTTGTTTTAACTCTTGCTGCTGATGGTTTTCAATCATCATCATATGAAATTGCTGCGGCAAAATAAATATGGTTATCGCACCTAAAATAGTTTGCGAAACAGCAAGATAAATATTATTAGCTGTTTCTGTATGAACATTTTTACCTTGCACTAACAAGTCATTAAAGCCATCAAATATAAAAAAAGTCGCAAAAATACCAACTGCGGTTAACGCGAATAACTTTATGATTGAACTAAAGGCAATGGCTAGCACTAAACCTTGATTTTGTTTACTCGCCGCAATTTGTCGCGTACCAAATAAAATACTAAAAACAATTAATACAATAGTCACCACAAAAGCGGTGCTAATGCCGGATTGATAGGTTCCAGTGATTAAATCAAAACTGGTACTAATGGCACGTAGTTGTAGTGCTATGTAGGGAATAGTACCCAGTAARGCAATAAGAGTGATCAATGCCGCAATTTTAGGTGAACGATCATAACGACAGGCAATAAAATCAGCAATTGAAGTTAAGTTTTGCTGCTTAGTTATTTGCAGCATTTTTAACAACATTGGCCACGCAAGTACTAAGGATAAAATAGAGCCAATATAAACGGGGGCAAGCCAAGCTCCCGTATTAGCTGCTTGCCCAACCGTGCCATAAAAAGCCCACGAGGTACAACTAACCCCCAATGATAAACTGTAAACCCAAGGTTTTTTCAACCAATACTTAGTGAGTTTTTTTTGCCCCCAATGAGCAATAACAAACAATACGGCTAAATAGCTAATCGATAAAAAGGTAATAAACCAAGCATCTAATGACAACCAAGCGAGCAAAATATTTCCTTGAAGTAATGAGCCAATATAAAAATGAATCGGGGAGCTAATATGACCTAAATTCAGATAATAAGTATCTTAACGCTAACCCAATTTATACCATAGTGAACTAAGGTAGTAGTTATTTTCAAAAAATCATCGGGTATCTTTACTGTTCATTACCT
>NVTW01000031.1 GCA_002401725.1 Gammaproteobacteria bacterium | reverse complement strand
TTAATAATTCCAATGATTACACGATTAACTTTCTGTTTATATTTTTTGTTTATAACAAACTAACTCAGAAGTTTATCAGCATACCTTGTTGCAATAAAGGGTATTTGAGTACTGGTTTACATTTATCAGTATTAATATTCATGGTTGTTACTTGCCTTTAACCATCAGCATAAGGTATAAATGCGCATAGCAATACTCAATTAAATTGGCTTAAGGCAAGTTTTAGTAAAAACTGCCACTATAAAAATAATCACTGAGTATTTGAATTTTACAACCGTTTTTGGAAAGGATAATTATATGAACAAACCTAATGCGGGTACCTTATTTGGTCACCCTAAAGGACTCTTCCTCTTATTTGGTACTGAAATGTGGGAACGTTTTGGTTATTACGGCATGCGTGCTCTATTAGTATTGTATTTGGTAGCAAGTGTAGAAGACGGAGGCTTTGGCTGGACTAATGGCGAAGCTTTAAGCTTATACGGCACCTTTACTATGGCAGTTTATTTAACACCAGTGCTAGGTGGTTGGCTTGCCGATAATATTATTGGTCAACGTAAAGCTATTATTATTGGCGGCATTATATTTTCTTTAGGTTATTTTACTTTAGGCATTCCCCAATCGATGATCACGGGCATGGAAGAAACCGTATTTTATATTGGCTTAACGCTAATTATCATCGGTAACGGCCTGTTTAAAGCCAATGTATCAAGCTTAGTTGGTGACTTATATGAAGAAGGCGACCACCGTCGTGATGGTGCTTTTACCATATTCTATATGGGCATCAATTTAGGTGCATTTTTAGCACCAATCACTGTTGGGGTTATTGGTGAACAAATTAATTGGCACTACGGCTTTATTCTCGCTGGTTGTGGCATGATAATAGGATTAATTCTACAGCTTACTTTAGGCAATAAATATTTAGGTGATATTGGTGTTCAACCTTCAGCCAAACGTACTAAGGGCGAAGTTAAAGCACATTCCCCCTTAAGCACTGCTGATATTGATCGCATGAAAGTAATACTGATCATGAGTATGTTTTCAGTGATCTTTTGGGCGGGATTTGAACAAGCAGGCGGTTTATTTACTATATACGCCTCTGATTTTACTGACCGTACTATTTTTGGTTTTGAAGTAGCCGCGTCTTCATTTCAATCATTAAATGCGATGTTTATCATTATACTAGCACCAGTTGTTGCTTCAGTTTGGATTAAAATGGGTTCTAACGAACCGACATCACCAAAGAAATTTGCGATCGCTATGGTGTTTTTAGCCTTAGGTTTTTTCGTTATGCTTTGGGCAACCATGGTTCAAGGCGGTGACGTAACAGTTAAAGTTAGCATGTTGTTTTTAGTATTTGCTTATCTTTTTCATACCTTAGGTGAACTTTGTTTATCACCTATTGGTTTATCAATGGTCACTAAATTAGCACCACTTAAATTTACTTCATTATTGATGGGAATTTGGTTTTTCTTCACCGCGTTATCTAACTGGTTAGCAGCTTTCATTGGTTCATTTGTTGGCGAAGGTCAAGAAATGGTCGACAATGCTGCAAACATATTTATGGGTGTTGGCGCTGCCGCATTAATTACCGGTGTTATTATATTTTTATCCGCAGGTAAATTAGTACAGTGGATGCACGGTGCAGAAGGCAATAATGCTACTAATATGGAAGAAAAACTTGAAGAAGAACTCTCCGTAACAGGTACACATGAAGGTGTTGCTGAAACACATAATTAATTAACGTTCTATACTCATGATACTTCAAAATGTCTGTTTCAGGACGAGTATTTCGAGGTAACATGAGTATAAATAACTAAAAATATTAAAGCTAATTGTTTACTCGGTTAGCTTTTTTTGTTTTTATAGAGATAATTTAAATTAACTATATTATACCAATACTAGTAAGTTAGTGATCAAATATTAATGAGGATAAATTTTCAAGAACAAGGCGCTTGATTGAGTAATAGCTGGCTATTAGGATTGAAAGCAACGATGTTATTGGAATATTTAGTCCATTTAGAATGAGCACTTATTTATTTGTATTGGTATAAGATTAGACAGCCGAGTTAAGTTGGGGTAAGTATGGTTAATATCAAACGTAAACAAAGTACACAATCGGGTTTCACTTTAATAGAGCTTGTGATTGTTGTGGTGATCTTAGGCTTATTAGCGGCAACAGCAATTCCTAAGTTTTTAGATTTAACCGACCAAGCTGAAAATGCCAACATTGAAGGTATGGCAGGTGGGTTTGCTACCGCAGTTTCTTTAGTAAGAGCGCAATGGGAAGCAGAAGGGCGTCCTAAAAATTCAACGGGTATTAATTCAGTGGTTTACGACGGTACCACCTTAATTTTAACTAAAGAAAATGTTGGTAGTGGTATTCGTCCCGGTTACGTAACGGGTTTAACCACAGGTGATACCTTAACAACATTTACCTCAACAAATTGCATTGAAATTTGGCAAAATATTTTACAACAACCGCCCACTGTTTCGACTAGCATTACTGATATTAATAACGGTAATGCTAATTACTTTGTTAGTTTATCAGGAAGTGGCGCTTCAACAGAATGCCATTATTATTTAAAAGATACCTTAACACGTAATGCTAGCGGTTTTGCTACCCCAGGAACCAGCACTAGTGTTGGCAATAGCTTTACTTATCAACCAGCAAATAGTTCGGTTGTGGTTTATGTAAACCAATAATTTACATAATTACTTATATAAGTTACTTATAGTTGAAAATATATTTAATAATTAACCTTAAAATAGAAAAATCAGGAAAATAAAATGAAAAAATTATCAAACTTACAACAAATCAGCCAAAAACAACAAGGTTTCACTTTAATTGAATTAGTGATTGTGATCGTGATTTTAGGTATTTTAGCCGCTACGGCAGCACCTAAATTTGTTGATTTACAAGGCGATGCAAAAGGGGCTACTATTCAAGGTGTAAAAGCGGCAATTGAAACGGCTGCTGCGGGTGTGCACGCTAAGTCGTTAATTGCAGGCAATGATGGTGATTTAAAAGCCGCCGCTTCAACGGTAACTGTGGCTGGTGCTACCATAGAAATTGGCAGTGGTTGGCCTTTAGCAACAACAACAAATTTTACAGATTTATTAGATGTAGATGCAGCTGATTTTGATACTGTAGCGGGTACTACTAATGTTGTGATTTCACCTAAAAAAGCAACCCCGTTATCTGCTTCCGCTGCAATAACAGCAGCGTGTTATGCGCAGTTTGTTGAGAGCACTAGTTCTAACACTAAACCAGCTATTACAGCCGTTATTACTGGTTGTTAATTAGGTTTTAGGAGCTAATTCTCCTATTAAAAAATAATGAACAATAACCAATCAGGCTTTACTTTAGTCGAACTTATTGTCGTTATAGTGCTTATCGGCATTCTTGCCGCTACGGCTGCCAGTAAATTTACTGGCAGCGACACCTTTGAAGCTTACACCTTTCGCGCTTCTCTTATCTCCGCATTACGTTTAACGCAACAACGTGCCATGCAACAAACTAATGCTGCTGATGGTTATTGTCATCAAATTGTTATTGAAAACACTCGTTATGGCGTGCCTGACAGAACTAATTGTGCAGTAACCACATTCCCTGTCGGCTGGCAACCTGACAGCACAGGGCTACAAGTTGAAACCCGTTATAACACCACCTTTCAAATTAATGGTGTTGCTAACCCCAGTAAAATCAGCTTTGATTCGATGGGGCGACCACAAAGCAGTTCAAATTGTAGTGGCGGTTGCGATATTAATATTACCAGCAGTGTTGAAACAGTTAGTATCCGCATCGAATCTCAAGGTTATATCCATGCGATTTAACCTGAGATTAAAGACAATAAACAGACTTGTAGGTTGTCATTTATTGCAACGAGCAAATAATGTAGGTTGTAATTTATTGCGACAATCTAATCAAGCTAAACAAAGCGGTTTTACGCTAATAGAAGTCATTATCGGCATTGTCGCGTTAGGTATATCTTTAAGTATTATTACCACCCTTATTATTCCAGCTGAACAACAAAGTGCCGATCAAATTCATCAAATAAAAGCCGCTGAATTAGGGCAAGGCATGCTTGATGAAATTTTAGGTCGCGCCTTTGATGAAAATTCAGATCACGCTGGCAGTGTTTGGCGTTGTAACGAAACGGGTAGGCCGGCTTGTACTTTACAAGGTTCTTTTGGTGCGGAAGCAGGAGAAACGAGTCGAGATTTATTTGATGATGTTGACGATTACCAAGGATTTACTAGTAAAGTTAATTCTACTAATCAAAACTTGGATGCCGGTTATAATAGTTTTCAAATTGCTGTTGTGGTGAGTTACGATGGTACAACGTTAGGATTAGCCAATGCGCTAGCAAAGCGTGTTACTGTAACTATAACCACGCCTTTAGGCACCGCGATAGAATTTACCGGTTATAAGAGTAATTTTTGATGAAATCCTTTTTGAAGCAGGACAATATGCTCCTGCATTGTCTAAGAAGTTACATCCATGTAACGAAAGCTTCAACCCTCCATATTTTCCATCGAGGTGATCGTCATGTAGGTCGTAATTCATTGCGACAAACAAATAACAAGCAACAAGGCTTCACCTTAGTCGAATTAGTTATTGTTATCGTTTTACTTGGCATAATGGCAGTAGGGATCACCGGATTTATTACCTTAAGTACCCAAACTTACATTAATGTAGCGGATAGAGACGAATTGATTTCTAGCGCACGTTTTGCCGTAGAACGTCTAAATAGAGAAATACGCAATGCGGTGCCAAATAGTGTTAGGGTTAAACAAACTGTGTTTGCTGGATTTAATATTCAATGCATAGAATTTGTACCAACTGTTGCTAGTACCACATATATAGATATTCCTGTTAGTCCTGAAATTGCGACGGATATATTAACTGTGATCCCCTTTATTGGAAGTGATGGAAATAATTATCAATGTACTGGAAATTGTCTTGATGCTGTTGTTGTTTATCCATTAAATAGCGGTGATCTTTTTAATAATCAATTTGATGGAGTAGGTAAGGTTTTTGGTTTAAAAACTGTTACAGTATCTTCTGCTATAGAATGGGCTTTAACATTAGATAGAAGTTTGGGAGTGATATTTGATGATAATTCACCAACACAAAGGTTATTTATTATTCGAGCTCCTGTAAGTTATTGCGTAGCATCTAATAGCTTACTTCGATATGACAATTATGGTTATTCTCCAACTCAGTTAGTTCCACCTATAGCACCAGCAAAATTAATGGCTGAAGATATTGTTAACATGGATTTAAATGAATCCGCTTTTTCAATGTTAAATGCAACATTGCAACGAAATGCATTAGTTGATATAAAATTACATTTTTCACGTAATAATGAAAATATAATATTTGACAATCAAATACACATATCTAACATTCCTTAACTGTCAGTTTTATTTACATATTTATTAAATGACTAAATAAATAAAAACAATAATCAAATATATTCAATTACTTACGTTATATGGCTTATTTTTTGCTTATAAGTGGTGACGTACCTGTGGTTTCATTTTGACGAGGTTATTAATGATTAGGTTATTATCAGTATTTTTATTTATTAACGTTTGTTTTTTTTCTATAAATTCAAACGCAACCATTATTCCATTGAATAATTATATTCAATATGATCAGAATAACAACGGCGTTGCTGATTTTGATATCGTCTGGGCATCGTCTTGGGCATTTCAATTTTATGGATGCGATGGTGTAATTTCAAATCAAACAGATTATTTAACAACCCTATATACAGGACCTGTTTCTTGCTCTAATCAATTGTTTGCTGCTGGATACCCAAACGATAATTGGTTGTTCTTCGAACAAATTGGTGGATTGGATATTTCTGAAGTAACTACATTATTTAACAACGGTGCTTTTAATGATACTGTTAATGGTGGTTATAAAACAGCTTTTAGTTTTTGGAACACTGATGTGAATATTTTACCCGCGGTTAATCCATTTACCCTAAATCCAATCAGTGATTGGACCGCGTTGTTACCTGTGGGTATCAATCCTTTTACTTCCGGAAATAAATATTTTTCCAATGTATTCTATGCTCGCAAATCACAAACGCAACCTGTACCCGAACCAGCTACCATTCTAATCTTTGCTATAGCACTTTTAGCGTTATCAGTAAGATCAAGAAAACAAGCGTAATTTGATCGCAATTTTGATTATTTAATCAAACGTTAACGTTTATCTCCAGCAATGAACCTCGCAAACGCGAGGTTTTTTTGCGCTTATAGCCCTATTTAAAAGTAGAAGAAATACAAATTTAATTGCATATTTAAAGGCTTAGCGTTACCTTTGCAGTATAGATTTTATAAAGAACTTCCATATAAATGACTGAACTTATATATCAAACCATCAAAAAAACTCAACAACGCGGTAGTGCTTTGATCATGGCGGTGTTTGTGATGGTGGTTATTTCTTTATTGGGCGCTACTATGATGGAATTACTTGCTACCAGCAGTGAAGGCGTTGCCCAAGAAGTTTTAGGTACACGAGCGTTAGCGGCAGCAAATTCGGGTGTACAGGGACAATTACAAAAACTCTTTCCATTAAATAGTGCGCTAGGCTCTTGTCCTGCCACAAGCCATTATAATTTTTCTACTATTCAAGGCTTATACCAATGCCAAGCAGATGTAACTTGTAGTAATTATGTTACTAGTAGCGATGGTACTAAATATTATCGTTTAAAAAGCATCGGCACTTGTGGCACTGGTACTATGGCTGCCGCTAGCGATAGCATTGTTTTGAGCTCACGTAGTGTGCAAGTTGAAGCGAGGAGTTTGTAGTGCTTAATAAAAAATGTTGGTCATTATATTTTGCTATTATCATTTCACTATGCAGTTTTATTTCAGTTGCTCAGCCTATTCCTATCTCTTGCGATGTGGGTAGCTTACCCTCGTTAGCTCATTCAGATGATTTTGCTCAACTAAATAATGGTTGGAAAACAGTCGATTTTAATCGTGCGATTAGTAACTGGCCAAACGATACTATTTTTCAATCATCCGGTGAAAATCAGCAGGTAACAGCTGTTGTTACCGGAGGCCGTTTAGCGATTAATGGTGCTGTAACCATTGGTGGCGATAATGAATACGGTATGGTGCGTAACGAATTAGAAGAAGTAGGTATTAACGAAAAAGTCACTAATAATTATGCCGTAGCTATTGATCTTACTGCAGATAAAGTGGGTTTAAATAATGATGTTGGGCTAGTGTTTGGCTATATTAACGACAGTAATTATTATTTAGCAAGATGGACTAAATACGGTACTGGCTATGTCAGCGATACTAGCTTTCCCGGTACGTATCGACGTTTAGAACTCATTAAAGTGAGCAATGGGGTGGTGAGCTCGTTAGGTTTTAAAGATAACTTTGACGTGAACGATCCTTTTAATTTAAAAGTGGTGGTCAACACCCAAGGTACTGCTGTTTGTGTTAATGATGTTGCGCAACTTTATAGTGCTACCGAACAGCCGATTATTCAAAAGATCGGTATTTTTTCATATGATAATGACGATGGTGTATTTGCTGATAATTTAGCCGTTTATTGTAATAACTGTCGTATTGTAAAACCTGTTGCAGAATATCGTTTCGACGAATGTTATTTTACCGGTAATGTGGGCGATGTGGCGGATAAGAATAAAACTTATCCGGCAACGAGTTTTGGTGGTGTTGCTATTACCACAAACGGTCAAATACAAAATGCAGCTAATTTTAGCCATTATAGTCATCACATAGAAACCTCAGTACCACTGCCCGCCAGTTTTAGTTTAACTACGTGGTTTAAAAAACCGACATCAACTACCGATAGTAAATTTTTTGTGCTGGCTTCTTTACAAAGTAATGGCGATATTCTTTATATTGATCGCAGTAATGGTTGGAAATGGGGGGTCTTTACAGCGTCACCTTTTGGCACAACCAATGGTACTTATTCTTTTGCTAGTTTAGATAATAATTGGCATCACTTAGGGCTAGTCTCGGCAGGAGGACAAACCAAGTTGTTTATTGATGGCGTACTAGTTGATTCTGTCAATAGAACCGTTACTGGTACGTTTAAATATATTGGCACATCATTCGAGAGTATAAATACGGTTAATGCCCAAAGTTTTAGAGCACCCCTCGATGAGTTTTCAATTTATCACGAAATATTAACCGCAGGTGAAATTAACACTATTTACCAAAATCAACTTTTGCAAAAAGATTTTGAAGGTAAAGTTAGAAAAACAAAAATTTGTAATGGTTTATTGGGCTTATATTCATTCGAGCAAACCAGTTTTGCTGCTAATATTATTGATAGCAGTGCTAATTTAAAAAATGCAAAAAATAAAGGGGGTATTTCCATTGCGGCAGGTAAGTTTTGCCGAGCTTTTGACACCAATGGTAATAATTCAACTTCAAATACCAGTAATGCCTTTAAGTCAGGTTTAGATATGGTGAAAGACGTGGGCATAAAAGGCAGCGTCAGTTTTTGGTATAAAAGTAACTCTAATTGGAATGCCGGAGGATTTAGTGGTGGTGAACGTGTTTTATTTGATGCCAGTAAAGACAAAGGCTTAGGCGTTATTAATAAATATTTTTATTTGGGCATAAAAAGCGATGGACGTTTGAGTTTTGCTTTTGAAGATTCTATTGATGGCGATTACCGCTTAGATGAACCGGTTAGTTCGGTGCGAACCGCTAATACTTGGTATTACGTAAGTACCACATGGAATTTCGCCACAAATACTTATCAACTTTATGTTGATGGAAATTTGCTAAGTTCACAATTTATTAATACAAATGGTGCAATAAAAGATTTAGGAAAAATAATATTTGGCGACAATGCTTCAAAATATGCTGCTAATGGTGATGTTTTTTTACCGTCTTATACCTCAGCCAACGGGCAGTTTGATGAAGTTCGTATATATAATAAAGTGTTAAACCAAGCTGAAATTCAAGCGGATATGAATAATGGTGGTAGCTGTTCTAATTTGGATCATTTTGAAATTATTCATGATGGCAATGGTTTAACTTGTGCTGCTGAAACTGTCACCATTAAAGCTTGTACTAATACCAATTGTTCTACTTTAAGTACCAATGCAGTAACCTTAAATTTTCAAGGCAATGCTGTTACTAAAAGCTCGACCACATTTACTGGTTCAACAACCGTGAGTTTTAATCATGCCGTTGCTGAAACGCTGGCTTTATCGGTAGCAAATCCCACCATCGCTCCTACTAATGTTTTAGTGTGTAGTAATGGATCAACGAACAGTTGTAATATGATTTTTGCTGATACCGGCTTTCGATTTTTAGTTGATGGTGCGGCAAGTAACATTCCCACTCAGTTATCAGGAAAACCGTCTAACACCGGCTATCACAGTGCTAACTTAGCGTTGCAAGCCATTAAAACGAATCCTACAACCGGTGCATGCGAGGCAGCGTTAACCAGTAGTGTTGTGGTTGAGGTGGCGGCAAAATGTACTAATCCCACCAGCTGTGCTGGGCAAGTAGTTAATATTAATGGCGTTAATATTAATACCTTAAATAACAACGCGACGTTAAGTTATAGCAATTTAACCTTTGATTTTGGTAATAATGTCACTAATTCTGCTGCGTTTACTTTTAATTACCCAGATGCAGGTCGAGTACAACTGTATGCTCGTTATAATATTCCTGTAAATGGTACGCCATCAGGTAATTTTATGAGCGGCAGTAGTAATGGTTTTGTCGTTAGACCATTAGGTTTTTATGTTGATGTAACGGGAAACCCTGCAGCACAAAATGCTACTGGAGGAATATTTAAAAAAGCAGGTGCGGCTTTTAGCACTACTATTAAAGCGGTGCAATGGCAGTCAGGTGATGACACTAATAATAATGCTAAACCTGACTCAAATGCGGTGTTAAGTAACAACACCGTAACACCAAATTTTAGTAATGAAAATAATCCAGAATCTGTGGTTATTACTAATAGCATTGTTGCACCTAATGCTGGGGTTAATCCTTCTCTAACTAATAATGTTTTTTCTTCAACAAGTTTTGCTAATGGTGTTGCTACTCGTAATGATTTGTCGTGGTCTGAAGTAGGTGTTTTACGGTTTGATGTTGGTTTGTCTGACAGCCAGTATATAGGCACCAGTAATGTTACTAGTACGGTGCCTTATGTGGGGCGTTTTATTCCGGATCACTTAGGTCAAACAGTGGTTACACAGGGTACATTAACGGGTACTTGTGGCGCAGGAAGTTGGGTTTATAGCGGTCAAAAAGATCAAGCAACACAACTTGAAGGCGCTATTAGCTATGCAATCGCGCCTAAATTACGCATTAGCGCTTATAATGCTGGTGGTAGCGCTTCTGGTAATATCACCCAAAATTATACCACAACCGGCGGTGAAGGTTTTATGCGTTTATTAAATACTGGCATAAATATCACTACACCGACGATTGATTTAAATCAAGCAGGAGTAAGCACTACAACAGCTTTAACTGGCACTATAACAACAGGCACATTAGCGCAAAGTAGTGCTGGTGTGCAAGATTACACGTTGGCAGCAACAGATGACTTTACTTATACTCACAATGCTAACAGTAAAATACCTCCTTATATTGCAGAAATACCGTTAGCCGTAAATTCAATAACCGATCAAGATGGCGTTACCGCTACAACTACAGTACAAGCTGTACCTACAGGGGTGAAAATACGTTTTGGTCGTTTAGCTATTGCCAATAGTTTTGGTCCTGAAACCGCCAATTTAGCGCAAAAATTAACGACTGAATATTTAAATAATAACGGTAAATTTGTGGCAAATACCGAGGATAACTGCAGCAGTTTTAATTCAACCAATGTTACTTTATCTAACATCAGTTTAGTGCCTAATGGTTTAGCTTCGGCTGTTTCTGGTTTGTTTGTTAATGGCGTCGATTCATCTATTGAATTAAACGCAACTGGTGCTGGCAATCAAGGTCAAATTGGTGTTACTTATAACACTTTTCCGTGGTTTGAATACGACTGGGATGCCAATGGCGTTCATAATAATAATCCATCAGCCGTTGCTACTTTTGGTTTGTTTCGTGGTAATGATCGGGTAATTTACTGGCGTGAAGTCAATAATTAATAAAAAAGCTCATTTTTCTGGAATTTTTATTAATATTTTAGTGATTTTTTGTATTCAAATAACAAATTTACTTAATACTCGGGTATGATTAGCAGATCAAATAAAAGAACTTTATTACAAGATACTATAAGCATTGTTTTGACGATAAATAAAACGATGCCAAGATAAATCCCCCATGTGGATTTACGCCCATTTTCATAGGATATTTTTCATTTATGTTTAAAAAATTACGCGGTATGTTTTCTAACGATTTATCAATCGATTTAGGCACAGCCAACACCCTTATATATGTTAAAGACCAAGGTATTGTTTTAAATGAACCTTCAGTGGTTGCGATTCGTCAAGACCGAGCGGGCGGCACTAAAAGTGTTGCAGCGGTTGGTACTGCGGCAAAGCAAATGCTTGGCAGAACACCAGGTAATATAGAAGCTATTCGTCCAATGAAAGACGGTGTTATCGCGAATTTTTTTGTCACTGAAAAAATGCTGCAATATTTTATTAAACAAGTGCATAGTAATAATTTTTTACGTCCAAGTCCGCGTGTATTAGTGTGTGTGCCTTGTGGTTCAACGCAAGTGGAGCGTCGCGCTATTCGTGAATCCGCATTGGGTGCTGGCGCACGTGAAGTGTATTTAATTGACGAACCTATGGCTGCGGCTATTGGTGCTGATATGCCCGTTTCTGAAGCAACAGGTTCGATGGTGGTTGATATCGGTGGCGGTACTACTGAGGTTGGCATTATTTCTCTTAATGGTATTGTTTATTCTTCATCAGTGCGTATTGGTGGTGATAAATTTGATGAAGCAATTATCAATTATGTACGTCGCAACTTTGGTAGTTTAATTGGTGAAGCAACGGCTGAACGTATTAAGCACGAAATTGGCTCGGCTTATCCGGGTGAGGAATTGGTTGAACTAGAAGTACGCGGTCGTAATTTAGCGGAAGGTGTGCCACGTAGTTTTATGCTTAATAGCAATGAAATATTAGAAGCATTACAAGAGCCATTAACCGGTATTGTTAGTGCGATTATGGTGGCATTAGAACAATCTCCCCCTGAATTAGCGTCAGATATTTCTGAGCGCGGTATGGTGTTAACGGGCGGTGGCGCGTTATTAAAAGATTTAGATCGCTTATTAATGGAAGAAACCGGCATTCCGGTTGTTGTCGCTGATGATCCACTTACTTGTGTTGCTTTGGGTGGCGGTAGAGCGCTTGAAATGATTGACATGCACGGTGGCGATTTGTTTTCATATGAGTAAAATTTAAAGGTTGGTAAGAGGAACGTAGCCCAACCATATATTAAACTTAATAAGAACTTTACTATGCAACAACATCAAATGAAAAGGTAATTCATTCATTGGAACCTATCTTTAAAAATGAAGCAGCACCACAACATCGACTTGTTTTGGTGTTGTTTTTTTCTGTGGCTTTAATTTTTTTCGATCATCAGCTCGGTACTTTTGATACTTTTCGTGGTTACTTACAATCTGTAGTGAGTCCTTTGCAATATATAGCTAACACGCCCAAACAAATAATGACTTGGGCATCTGATAATTTAATGTCACGCCGACTGTTAATTGAAGAAAATCAGCAATACAAAATTGAAGAACTTAAATTTAAACAACAATTGCAAGAACTCACCATTTTAAAACAAGAAAACAAACGTTTACGCACATTGCTAACTTCACCTGTTCGCCCAAACATTAAAAAAATGGTCGCAGAAATTATATCTGTTAATAACGATCCTTATAGTTTACAAGTAGTTATAAATCGTGGTACCAACGATGGTGTTTATGAAGGGCAACCGATCATTGATGATCAAGGCATTGTTGGGCAAATATTGCATGTAGGCACAAATTCGAGTCGAGTTTTGCTTATTACTGATTTAAGTCATGCTCTTCCGGTACGTATACAGCGCAATGGTGTGCGTTTAATTGCTACAGGCTCGGGGCGTTTAGACAGGCTTACACATAATTTTGTCCCACACAGCACTGACATTCATACCGGTGATTTATTGGTAACTTCAGGACTTGGCGGTAAATTTCCCGAAGATTATCCCGTGGCGAAAGTGTTATCGGTAACTCAAGATGAATCTCGTCCTTTTGCGCATGTAATAAGTGAGCCTGTTGCACAATTGGATCGCTTGCGTTATTTACTGCTGTTATGGCCATTGAAACAACACAGTATTTTTTCATCTAAACCGACACATAAAAAAGTGAGTAAAATAGTGCCAAAAGGCAATAAAAAGCCGTTTAAAAAGAAAAGCAAGCAAGGAAGTAACAATGCTCTCTAATAAAGGCGTGATGATTTTATTTACCTTGCTGTTGGCTTTAATGCTTACCATTATGCCGATGGCGATAAAAGTAAATGCCTTTCGCCCTGATTGGGTGTTAATAGTTATGGTTTATTGGAGTATGGCATTACCGAATAAAGTGAATATTTTTACTGCATGGATCATGGGTTTTATCATTGATGTATTATTAGGCTCTGTTTTAGGCGTGCATGCAGCAGCTATGGCTATGGTAGTTTATATTTCAGCGGCTAATTATCAAAAAATTCGTAATTTTTCGCTGTGGCAACAAGCATTAATTGTTGGTGTTTTGTCAGCTTTATATCACTTACTTACTTTTTGGATGGAGCATTTTTTAACTAAAGTCCCTTTTTTGATGAGTTATTTATATCCGGTGATCACTTCATTGGTGGTATGGCCTTGGGCATTTTTGTTATTGAGAAAAATTCGCCGTCATTTTGGTATAAAATAAAGAGAATTTGAGAATGAACTTATCTTTAATACTCGCTTCTAAATCATCACGCCGTAGAGAATTATTAGCGCAACTTGGTTATCAATTTAGTTGTGAAAATGCTGATGTAGATGAAGGTATTTTAACGGCTGAAAAACCAAAAGATTACGTACAACGGGTAGCAATAGAAAAGACTCAAGCCATTTTTGAAAAAATAACCGCATCAAATAATGCCAACAACCGCATAATTTTAGCAGCAGATACCAGTGTAGTGGTTGACGATGTTATTTTAGGAAAGCCCATTGATTTTGTAGACTTTAAACGAATGTTTCAGTTATTGTCGAATCGTGATCATCAAGTGCTTACTGCGATAGTAGTCTGTAAAAATGGACAGATAAAATCAACAGTAGTTGTGACGAAAGTATTTTTTAAACCAATAACTGACAACGAAATGGCTGCTTACTGGCAAAGTGGTGAGCCGCAAGATAAAGCGGGTGGTTATGGTATACAAGGGCTAGCAGGGCAGTTTATTAGTCACATTCAAGGTAGTTATTCTGCCGTAGTTGGCCTACCTTTATATGAAACAGTACAACTTTTATCCGAGTTTGGCTTAAAAAACCCCATGTTGCTTAGTTGTAGATCTAGTTCTAAAGCTCGCTCTACAACTAGTGATAAAACTAACACTAATGATGAACAAAACATAAGAAGTGTACAATGATCAGTGGCGAATTATTAATTAATGTAACACCCAGTGAAACCCGCGTGGCTTTGATTGAAAACGGTATGTTGCAAGAGGTTCATGTTGAACGCGAAGCTAAGCGTGGTTTGGTGGGTAATATTTATTTAGGTAAAATTATTCGTGTTTTACCGGGGATGCAAGCCGCTTTTGTGGATATCAATTTAGATAAAGCTGCTTTTTTACATGCCTCAGATATTAATTCTAAATTATTACTAAACAGTAGTGAACAAAATACTGACAATAATGCTAACCATGAACATGTGCCTGATATTCAAACCTTAGTACACCAAGGCCAGCATTTAATGGTGCAAGTGGTTAAAGATCCGCTCGGCACAAAAGGTGCTCGTTTAACCACAGATTTAACCCTTCCTTCACGCTACTTAGTGTTAATGCCTAATACTGGGCGAGTAGGTATTTCGCAACGTATTGACGATGTTGCCGAGCGTGAACGGTTGAAAAAAATAGTGGCTCCTTATTGTGATGGCAATCATGGTTTTATTGTACGTACCGCCGCAGAAGGTGCCGGTGAAGTTGAATTAAAACACGATGCAGAATTTTTACGGCGTGTCTGGGCAAAAGTGCAAGAGCGCAAACAACGTAAACAAACATCAAGCCCTATTTATCAAGATTTATCGTTAGCCTTTAGAATGTTAAGAGATTTTGTTGGTATTGAATTAGAGCGTATTCGAGTTGATTCAAAACTAACCTTTGAGCAATTACGTGAATTTACAGCAGAATTCATTCCTGAATTGCCTGCTGTGCTGGAATATTACCCTGGTGAACGACCTATTTTTGACATGTTTGATGTAGAAGCGGAAATTCAACGTGCCTTGCATCGTAAAATCGTATTAAAGTCGGGCGGTTATCTTATTATTGATCAAACTGAAGCGATGACCACCGTTGATATTAATACCGGCGCTTTTGTCGGACATCGTAATTTAGAAGAAACTATTTTTAACACCAACATTGAAGCAACGCAATCAGTTGCCCGCCAACTAAGGTTACGCAATTTAGGTGGTATTATCATTATTGATTTTATCGATATGATTAATGAAGATCACAAAAAACGGGTTTTACATAGTTTAGAAACCGCCTTAGCAAAAGATAATGTTAAGTTTAATATTCATGGTTTTTCGCCACTAGGTTTAGTGGAAATGACCCGTAAAAGAACCCGTGAAAGCCTCGAACATATTTTATGTGGCGAATGCCCTACCTGTTCTGGGCGCGGATATTTAAAAACGGTTGAAACGGTTTGTTTTGCAATATTACGTGAAATTGTCCGCGTTAATCGTGCTCATGATGCTGACAAGTTTATTGTTTATGCGTCTATTGCCGTTAGTGAGTCATTAATTAATGATGAATTTCATAATCTTGCAGAGTTAGAAGTTTTTATTGGCAAGCAAATTAAAGTTCAGACTGAAGCCATGTATAATCAAGAACAGTTTGATGTAGTAATGATGTAGCGTAAGCGCCGCATAAATAGCATGAAGAAGTTGTATGGAAATATCTAGAATATTAAATCGTTGGTTAAATCGGCTCTATAAGATCATGGCAATTATGCTTGTGCTCTTAGCTGTTGCTATGAGTTCGTTGCGTTTAATGCTTCCTTATGCAGAAAATTACCGTTTAAACCTGCAACATTATGTTAATGATAATTATCAATTAAATTTAGTGATTGGCAATTTAGATGCTGGTTGGCTTAAATTAGGGCCAAGTTTAGTCGCTAAAAATGTCAGTTTACTGCAAACAGAACAAGCCAGCATTTTTATTGATAAAATAGACATCAGTGTCGATTTTTGGGCAAGTATTAAAGCTCGGCAAATTATTACCAATGATTTTACCTTAACGGGAGCAAAAATATTTGTTGATAAAAATGCTATTGAAACACAATTAGATATAAAAACGCCAAAACAGCGTTCCTCATTAGACAAAAAGCAACCAAGTAAAATTGCTACATTTGAACGCATTACCAAGTTATTCTTAACGCAAATAGATCATTTTTCGATGCGTAAATCACAAATCATGGTGCAAACATCGCCAGTTAAACGCCGTTCGATCACCATAAATCAGTTAACTTGGAAAAACAATGCGGGCAAACATAACGCCCAAGGTGATGTTGTTTTTGGTAATTTAAGTGCTAAAAATCTTAAATTACAATTGAGCTTAGTTGGTGATAGCCCACAAACTTTAGCGGGCATGGTTTACCTTGAAGGTAATAATTTAGACATAACGCCATGGCTAGGCAAAGTACTTAAAATAGCTAACGAAGATATAAATTCATCAATTAATTTCAAATCATGGTTGTCTTTAAAGCAGGGTAGTGCTGAAAAACTACAAGTAGAATTAGGTGAAAACTTTATTAATTGGAATTACCAAGGTAATAAGCACCAATTAAGCTTGTTGAAAGGGCAATTTACAAATAAGTTTTTTGGCAATTTAGAACATTTTCAATTAAGCAGTTCGCCACTGACTTTTACTTTAGATCAAGAGTCTTGGCAACCTCTTGTTGTGCAAGCCAGCAATAATTACAATACGTTTACGAGTTATTTTTCTGGCATTGCTTTACAGCATTTAACCCCGCTAATTCCTTTAATGTTTGATGATATTAGTAGCTTAAATCATCTTCAGCAACTATCACCTAAGGGTGAAATAAAAAATGTATTTTTACAAAAACAAGCCGAACATATTAATGTCTCAGCTGAATTTGATGATATATCATTAGCTTATAGCCAAGGTATTCCAGGGATAGAACATTTGTCGGGTGATTTTTTAATGACCGACCAGCGCTTTCGTTTAGCAATAAAGGCTAAACAAGGAAAGTTAGACTTTGATGAACATTTTATTAGAGCATTACCTTATCGTTATATATCAGCCGTTTTAAACGGTAAAGTTGACAAAAATGGTTGGAGAATAGCGAGTGATGATTTAATTTTTCATTCTAGTGAATTGGAATTAAGTGGTGCTATTGCGGTTAAAACAGAGCAAGGTATGCCGATAGAACTCTCGTTGTTGGCGGATGTAAAAGATATTGATGCCCATAACGCACAGTATTATTTTCCTCATTTATTGATGGGACACAACCTAGTTACTTATTTAAACAAAGGCATTGTTAGCGGCACTATATCAAAAGCAAAAATTCTTTTTAATGGTCCCATAGATAAGTTTCCTTTTACGGACCATAGTGGTATTTTTACCGTTGATGCAGAGCTCTCGAACAGTACCTTTGCCTTTGATCCCCAGTGGCCAGCAATAGAGCACTTTAATGCGAATTTAAAATTTATCAATAACAGTATGTTAATCACTGGACATTCAGGTGACTTATTGGGTGTTAATGTCGCTGGCGTAACAGCACAAATAGATGATTTGACGGGTGAACAAATATTGAAGATTAATGCGCCTATTGTGAATGCTGATCTTCAGGCGGTGCAAAAAATTATGGCTCAAGGGCCGCTCAAAGATACTGTAGGTAAAACCCTTGAACATTTAACTTTGAAAAATAACGTTAATGGTAAATTGTCGTTACGAATACCGTTAAATAAACCTGAACAAACAGTTGCCTCAGGTATCATTAAGTTTAAAAATAATCAGTTAACCCTTAAAGCCCCAGCAATGAATTTTGAGCAAGTTAACGGACAACTGAGCTTTAAAAATGATCAGCTTGACGCTAAAAACCTCAGTTTAACTTGGCTCGGTATGCCATTAACGTTGGATGTAGCATCGCACAACAGTAAAGATTTTTATCAAACTAATATTAATATCAACGCTGATTGGTCGCAACACCAATGGCAGGCTCAAGTACCTGAATTACTACGCCCTTATGCAAATGGTGCGTTAGCATGGCAAGGGAAATTAAATTTATTTATGCCACATAACGGTGAATTTTCATATAAATTTACCCTTAATTCTGATCTTGAAACCATTCAATTAAAGTTGCCTCTGCCTTATGAGAAAGCATTGACTAAAAAACTTCCGTTAGTAGTTAAGATCAGCGGTCAGCAAAATCAATCAACTATTGAAGCTACATTAGGTAATGAATTAAGTTTTTATGGCGATTTAATTCATCAACCCAATCATTTTTCACGCGCCCATTTGATTTTAGGTGATGAACAAATGTTATTGCCTATGGATGGCTTTCATATAACAACTAATATCTCACAGGCTGATTTTGGCCAATGGCAACCTTTTATCGCTAATATTATTAGTAGTGTTGGCCAATATGCTGACTCATCTACTGCAAATGAAGTTCCGTTGTTATCAGTACCACAAAGAGTTCGTGGTTCAATTGATCAATTAGCTTTATTTGGACAAACATTATCTGATGTTTCATTTAATTTGGTTGATCAGAAAAGTTGGTGGTTATTACAGCTGAACTCCAAAGAAGCACGTAGCCAAATTAAGTTTTATCCCGACTGGAAAAAACAGGGCATAGATGTTGATGCCGACTTTTTGCATTTACAACCACAAAAAACTGCTGACATTAATGCAGATGAACCTGTAAAACAAATAGCAGAAAAAATGATTGGAACAGTAAATAATAAAACTAAAATAAAACAGGTGAACGATGCTTTATTCGCGGCAATTCCGCCAATGAGAGTACATTGTGAGAGCTGTAGTTATGGCAAGCTTGATTTTGGTACGGTTGACTTTTCGTTAAAAAGAACGAGTAACAATTTAATTTCATTAAATAATTTCACTGCTAAACGGGGTGAAAATAAACTTTTGTTTGATGCTTCGTGGCAGCATAACGCGCAAAAGTCGATAACTACAATTACAGGGCAAGCGCACACCTCAGATATTGCCCGCGAATTTGAACAACTCGGTTATGCCTCGGTCGTTAAAGAAAGTGGTGGTACCATTGGTTTTAATATAAATTGGCAAGGTGGGCCACAAGAGTTTGATTTTTCAAATTTAAATGGTGATTTAAGAGCTAAAATTGATGATGGTTATTTATCTGAGGTTAAAGACAAAGCACGAGTGTTTTCTATCTTAAGTTTGGGCTCGTTAGTAAGAAAATTAACACTCGATTTTCGTGATATTTTTAGTGACGGTATGTTCTATACACATATAAAGGGAGACTTTCATCTTAATAATGGCATTGTTTATACCAACAATACTAAAATGAAAGGCGCTGCTGGCGACTTAGTAATGAAAGGTAATACAGATTTAAGCTCAGGAAAGTTAGATTATCGGGTTTCTTATAAACCTAATTTAACCTCAAGTTTACCAGTATTAGCTTGGATCTCTACATTAAATCCAGTCACCTTATTAGCTGGTGTAGCGATCGATCAAGTTATTTCGTCTTCTGTAGTTTCAGAGTTTAAATTTGAACTAACAGGTACTGCACTAGAGCCTAATTGGCGAGAAGTTACGCGTAAAACCCGTGATGTAACTGTTGGTCGTTCAACTCCTCCTGAATTTGCCGATAATAAGGTAACGCCCAAAAATAATAGTAAACCAGTAATTGAACCGCCGGTAAATAAACAGCTTATAAAGCCAAATCAACCTAAAAACAACATGGTTGAGGTTGATCCCATCGATGGTTAGACTCAGTGCACTACAGTTAATATCAACTCCTAATGTTGGAGAAAATCTGTTAAATATAAATCAGCTATTACAACAATTACCCAAAAGTGAACAACATATTGTGGTTTTGCCTGAATGTTGCTTATTTTTTGGTGGTAAAGACCAAGAACAATTAACTTTAGCGCAGCAAAATAGTGAAAATGAAACCTTAGTTACATTATTAACACAGCTCGCGGTAGATTTTAATATTACCTTAGTTGCTGGCACTATTCCGACCTTAGCTGAAAAACAATTGAATAGCGAAAAGCCAAAATTTTACAATCGTAGCTGGGTGATTTCTGCACAAGGAAAATTACTTGGCAGTTATGATAAAATTCATTTATTTGATGTGAATGTTAACGACAAATCTAAGCGCTATCGTGAATCAGATTTTACCCAAGGAGGTAACAAAACCACCGTTGTTGATGCTAACTTTGCTAAACTTGGCTTGTCGGTTTGTTATGATTTGCGTTTTCCTGAATTATACCGTCAATTACAACAGCAAGGTGCTGAAATAATTACCGTACCGAGTGCGTTTACGCGGGTAACGGGTAAAGCTCATTGGCAAGCTTTGTTGCAAGCGCGCGCTATAGAAAACCAAGTATTTGTGATCGCAGCAGGGCAAGAAGGTGTGCACCAAAACGGTCGTGAAACTTGGGGACATAGCATGATAATTAGTCCTTGGGGCGAAATATTAGCATGTCATCAATACGGTCAAGGTTTTGCTAGCGTTGAAGTTAGCTTAGCTGAGATAGCAAGTATTCGTGCTAACATGCCGGTTGCTAGCCATAATCAATTTAAAGTGTTATTAAAAAATAATTGACTCTACTAAGTTATAGGAAAATAAATGAACATTGTTGAACAAACTTTATTAGCTGACAGTCAGTTAGATCGAGATATATTGTCAAAAGCGTTGGCTAGTATTTTTCAACATAAAATTGATTTTGCTGATTTGTATTTTCAAGCCAGTCGCAACGAATCATGGATGTTAGAAGATGGCATTATCAAAGAAGGTTCTTACAACATTGAGCGTGGTGTTGGTGTTCGAGCTATTTCGGGCGAAAAAACTGGTTTTGCCTATTCGGATGATATAAATGAACAAGCTATATTTGCCGCTGCTAATGCAGCGCGAGGTATTGTCGGTAATGGTAGTGTAAATGAAATTAAAACGTTTAATACCTGCAATAATACTGCTATTTACGCTGAAGTTGACCCGTTAGCAAGTTTAACGCAAGAACAAAAAATATCCCTTTTACATGAAGTTGAAACACATGCACGTGCAGTCGATAAACGGGTTACGCAAGTTATCGTGAGCTTGTCTGGGGTTTATGAAACCATGTTAGTGGCGGCCAGTGACGGTACGTTTGCTACTGATATTCGTCCGTTAGTACGCCTTAATTGTTCGGTATTAGTTGAAGAAAACGGTAAACGCGAACGCGGCAGTGCTGGCGGTGGCGCGCGTACTGATTATTCCTACTTCTTTGAAGCACAAGACGATAAAGCCCGATACTTTTATTATGCTGAGGAAGCGGTTCGTCAGGCGTTAGTTAATTTACACGCGATAGAAGCACCTGCGGGTATGTTTCCCGTTGTTCTTGGCTCTGGCTGGCCGGGGGTTTTATTACATGAAGCGGTTGGCCATGGTTTAGAAGGTGATTTTAATCGTAAAGGTTCATCAGCTTTTTCAGGAAAAATAGGGCAGCAAGTAACTTCTGAGCTATGTACTATTGTTGATGATGGCACGTTAGCTAATCGTCGCGGCTCATTATCTATTGATGACGAAGGTGTTGCCGGACAATACAACGTATTGATCGAAAAAGGTATTTTAAAAGGTTATATGCAAGACAAGCATAATGCTTCATTAATGAAGGTCAAAACAACGGGTAACGGCCGCCGGGAATCTTATGCGCATTTACCTATGCCGCGTATGACCAATACTTACATGCTCGCCGGTGAAAGTAGCCCAGAAGATATTATCAAATCCGTGAAAAAAGGGATTTATGCCCCTAATTTTGCTGGTGGACAAGTAGATATAACCTCAGGAAAATTCGTTTTTACCACCGCAGAAGCTTATTTAATTGAAGACGGTAAAGTTACTTCTCCTGTTAAGGGCGCAACCTTAATTGGCAGTGGTCCCGCAGCAATGAAAAAAGTTAGTATGGTCGGTAATGATCTTGCCTTAGATGCCGGTGTCGGCGTGTGCGGTAAAGATGGTCAAAGCGTTCCTGTTGGTGTTGGTCAGCCAACACTGAAAATAGATGAAATGACTATTGGTGGTACCCAGTAATTGTTTTTATAAACTATTACTTTCTGTTTATGAATGAAATACCATGATAAATCACAAACTTTCCGTTGCGCCCATGCTAGATTGGACTGATCGCCATTGCCGTTACTTTTATAGAATAATGTCAAAGCACACTGTTTTGTATACTGAAATGGTGACTACTGGCGCTATTTTATTTGGTAAAGGTGATTATCTCTCTTTTAATAAAGAAGAGCATCCCTTAGTTTTACAACTTGGCGGCAGTGATGCTAAAGCCTTAACTGAGTGTGCAAAAATAGCTGAGCAGCAAGGTTACGATGAAATCAATATAAACGTTGGTTGTCCGTCTGATCGCGTACAAAATGGTCGATTTGGTGCTTGCCTAATGGCAGAGCCGCAACTCGTCGCCGAATGTGTTGCACAAATGCAAACTGCAGTTAAAATTCCTATCACGGTAAAATCACGTATTGGTATTGATGATTTAGATTCTTATGAATTTTTACATACTTTTATTGATGTGGTTGCGCAAGCAGGTTGTGAGCATTTTATAATTCATGCCCGTAAGGCTTGGCTAACTGGGTTGAGTCCAAAGCAAAACCGTGATGTACCACCACTCGATTATGGGCGCGTTTACCAAATTAAACAGAATTTTCCCCAGTTAGATATTTCGATAAATGGCGGCATTAAATCTTTTGCGGAAGCCAATCAGCATTTACAACATCTTGATGGCGTAATGATCGGTCGCGAAATATATAATTCACCTTATATGCTTGCGCAAGCAGATAATGAAATCTATCAAAAAAACTCCTCACTTCCGTCTTTAGCGGTTATTTCAAGAGCAGAAGTCGTTGAACAAATGAGTGTGTATATTGATGCTTACGTAGCTAATGGGGGGCGAGCATGGCATGTGTTGCGCCATATGTTAGGGCTATGCAATGGTTTATCTGGCGCACGTAAATTTCGTCGTTATTTAAGTGAAACCGCAAGTGTTGAAGATGCTAATTCACAAATGTTAAAACATGCTTTTAGTCTTGTTACTTTAATCTGATCTATGGCACAACCTTTGTAATAGTTCACGCATCTTATATATTTAGTCATCGTATTTTTAAACGGTGATCTAAGTAACAAACAGCGAACAAGGAATTAAATTATGCCAAATTTAGTGATGGTTTTTACCGTAATGATGCTACTAAAAGAGGTGGTTTTTTCCTATTTTGAGTGAAAATTGATTTATATTTATAGTTGTATATGTTCTTATGTGGGTTGTTGTTTTCTGACAGTATAGCCATGATTTTTAAAAGATGGTACGCTGATTAAATTACGATATTAATTAATATGTTATGAAAGTTATCGGAGTTTATTTATGTCAGAAAATTATCTACAAAAATATAATTGGTTAAAAAATTTCTATCCAGGTTATTTTGCAATGACCATGGCAACAGGCATTATTTCTGTTGCCTTTCTTCTTCATAACAGTCTCCTTTTATCAACTATCTTTATGGCGATAACTCTAGTTACATGGTTCGCCATGACCTTTATTTATACTTGGCGGCTAATTAAATACCCTAAAGTGGTACTTGATAATTTAATAAACCCCAAAACAACCTTTATTTTTTTTACTTTTGTTGCCGCAACAAATATCTGTGGCATTTTATTGCACCAACGCGGTTTTATTACTCTCGCTATCACTTGTTGGTTTATTGCTTTTAGCTACTGGGCTGCCTTAATGTACTTTAGTTTTACGGCTTTATGTTTTGCTCATAAAGACCGAGAAGTTAATATTATGCATGGCGGTTGGCTAATTTTAATTGTTGGCACCCAATCATTAGTACTTTTAGGTACTAAAATAGCTGGCGATTTTGGTCAATATGCTTCTTACATGATGGTTGAAATTCATATGTTGTGGGCTTTAGGAATAATTTTTTATGCCGTATTAGTCACTCTTTTTTGTTATCGAATATTTTTTAAAACCATGGGGGTTAATGATTATTCTCCATTAATGTGGGTAATCATGGGAGCCGCAGCTATTAGTGCAAATGCTGGTAGTAGTTTGTTACTAACTGATCCTGTTATTCCTATGCTCGCCGAATTACATGCGGTGGTACAATTAATTTCAATAATGCTATGGACTTGGGCTACTTGGTGGATACCATTGTTAGTGATGATCGGCTTATGGACACATGGTTACAAAAAAGTCCCTTTAAAATATAATCCAGCTCAGTGGAGCATCATATTTCCATTAGGTATGTATACGGTTGCTACTAATAATTTAGCGCTTTCTTCACAGTTTACTCCCTTATTATTTTTAGCTAGTGGCATGCTTTGGGTAGCTGGTATTTCATGGTCGTTATTAATGTTTTTCTTTTTCAAGAATATTTTTACAAAAATGAAAGAAAATGAGCAAACAATATCTACGAATGAATAGATAAATATTCGTTTTAACCGAGCAACTATGCCTAAGTTTCGTCTTAACTAAGCGCTATTTTTTACTGGGCTTTGGGTATATAATAGCCAACGTTTTTATCTCAAATTAATCACAATTATTAGCTACTAGGTAAATATTATTAAACGCGTTATCAATTTATGTAAAAAAGTTTTGTCTAAAAAAACTAACAAAAAATCAAGCCAAACTAATTTTCCCATTGTTTATGAACGCTCACAGCATGCTGTTTCAAGACAATTTATCGGCACAAATGCGAAAAAAGTTTTATATCGTTTAAATAAAGCAGGTTTTGACGCTTATTTAGTCGGCGGTGGTGTGCGCGATATTATTTTAGGGCTTAAACCCAAAGATTTTGATATTGCCACCAATGCAACCCCAGAAGAAATTAAAGACTTATTTAGAAATTGCCGACTCATTGGTCGACGTTTTCGTCTTGCTCATATACTTTTTGGTCGTGAAGTAATTGAAGTTGCTACCTTTCGTGGTCATCATGACAATGTTGATGCTAATGAAAATCAAGACAAAAAAACGGCGAAATCGAAACAAAGTGAACATGGCATGTTATTGCGCGATAACATTTATGGCAGCATTGATGAAGATGCCGAACGTCGCGACTTTACCATTAACGCGCTGTATTACAGTTTAAAAGACTTTAAGGTGTATGATTTTGCCGATGGTGTTAACGATGTTCATAGCAAAATTATTCGCTTAATWGGCGATCCACAAACCCGTTATCGTGAAGATCCTGTACGGATGTTACGTGCAGTACGTTTTGCGACCAAACTCGATATGGAAATAAGCTTTGAGACTAAAGCGCCAATTAAAGAGTTAGCACCTTTACTTGGCAATATTCCTGCGGCACGTATGTTTGAAGAATTTAATAAATTATTTATGTCGGGTAAGGCTGTCGCTAATTTCAACATGTTGCGTGAATTTGATTTATTTAAATATTTTTTTCCTCGTTTAGATAAAATGCTTAATGACGCCAGCGATGATATTTGTAAAAACTTCATCTTATTAGCAATGAAAAATACCGATCACCGCGTTAATAACGATCAACGCGTAACACCAGCCTTTTTATTAGCGGCGTTATTATGGCATCCTCTACAACAGCAATTGAAAGCGTTACAAGTTGAAGCTAACTTAACACCGCAAGACGCTTTTTTTGCGGCTTTACATGAGGTGAGTAGCGAACAACAACGCAGTATTGCCATAATGAAACGCTTTCAAGCAATGATGAAAGATATTTGGATATTACAAGACCGGCTTACTCAACGTGTTGGCAAACGTGCTTATAAAGCGTTTGAACATCCTAAATTTAGAGCCGGTTACGACTTTTTATTATTGCGTAGTGAAATAGAACCCGAACTTTATAGTGAATTGGCAAAATGGTGGACAGATTTTCAAAATGCTAACCATGAAACTCAGCAACTAATGATAAAGTCGTTACCAACAAATAGAGCAGGTGCTCGCCGTGGCCCTCGAAAACGTAAAAAGCCACAAAACCAAACCGCTTAAACTAATTGCAACCATGCAAATGAAAATGATCACTACTTATATTGGCGTTGGCAGCAATTTATCTGATCCCATTAAACAAGTTAAACTGGCTATTGATGCTTTACATAAAGTTAAAAATAGCCAAGTTAGTGCAATATCATCCATTTATGGCAGCAAACCCATGGGACCACAAGATCAACCTGATTACATCAATGCCGTGGTCGAATTAAAAACCTCGCTTAAGCCGCTGATGTTATTAGATGCATTACAAGCCATTGAAAATAAAGCAGGACGGGTACGTAAAGAAAATCGTTGGGGCGCTCGTATTCTCGATTTAGATATTTTACTTTTTGGTGATCAAATTATCGAAAATAAGTGTTTAACTATTCCTCATTACGGCATGAAAGTACGCGAGTTTGTGTTATTACCTTTGCAAGAAGTAGCACCTCATTTACACTTGCCTAATGGTGAGAGTATTAATGATTTAGCCGATAAAATTGCCCACAATAATTTACTCAAATTACCAAATTAAAAATACCACTTATTTGGTGTTGTCCATTACTCATTTCTTCTAAATTATACCAGTTTCATTAATTAGGTGATCTACTTTATACGCAGGAAAAACCACCAAATACAAGGCATTTATTTATATAACTAGTTGTTCTAATTATAAAATAAATAACGCGGTAGTTGGTGGTTTTAACAAGTAGAAATGATCACCTATTTAGTGAGATTGGTATAATATGTCTATGCAGATAACTCAGGTATTCATTGTAATTATCTTCGAGACGCTTTTATCGAAGATTTTATGTTTTTTGACGAAGATCCTGAGCCAAGTACATAGGCATGAAAATTAAAGACTAAAAAACCGACAAAATTGTCGGTTTTTTTATTGGATGTTTATTGTAGATTTTGAATTTGATATAAGTCTAAATTTATAAACGTTCTAAAACCGCATCAGTAAAATCAGTAGTACCATGAGTACCGCCTAAATCACCGGTTGTACGATCGCCTGTTGCAATAACGTCTTTAATTGCGGCACGAATTTTATCCGCTTTATCGCTCATATCTAAATATTCAAGCATTTGAATTGCTGCTAGCATTACCGATGTAGGATTAGCTAAATTCTTACCCGCAATATCTGGCGCACTACCGTGAACTGCTTCAAAAATAGCGCAATCTTTACCAATATTAGCACCCGGCGCCATGCCTAAACCACCCACTAAACCAGCACATAAATCTGATAAAATATCACCAAATAAGTTAGTGGTAACGATCACGTCAAACTGTTCCGGCCTCATTACTAGCTGCATACAACAGTTATCCACAATCATTTCTGTTGATTCGATATCTGGATAACGCTTGGCTACTTCACGCGCTACCTTTAAGAATAACCCTGAAGTTGATTTTAAAATATTCGCTTTGTGCACCGCGGTTATCTTTTTACGACCTTCTTTACGTGCTGTTTCATAAGCAAACACCAGAATACGCTCAGCACCGTCACGGGTAATAACACTCATGGCTTCAGCTTGACTACCGTCTTCTGACGTTGTTTGTCCTAAACCTGAATACATACCTTCAGTGTTTTCACGTACAGTTAAAATATCAATATTTTCGTAACGGGCTTTAGTGCCTTTAAATGATAATACTGGGCGCAAATTAGCGTATAACTTAAAGTGTTTTCTTAAAGTAACGTTAATTGAAGTAAAACCTTCGCCTACCGGTGTTGTTAAAGGACCTTTAAGGGTTATTTTGTTTTTTTCAATCAGCGCTAAAGTTTCTTCAGGAACCAATTCACCCTGTTTTTCTAATGCGGTTAAACCCGCATCAGCAAATTCGTATTCAAAATCGCAACCAACTTTATCAAGCACTTTGAGCGTTGCTTCGATAATACTTGGACCTATTCCGTCACCTGGAATAACAGTTATGGTTTGTTTGGCCATTAAAATTACCTTTTAAAATGAGAACAATGTTCGCTAATAAAACTAAAACTTAGAATAAGGATAAAGTTTTATTAACGATAAATAGCAGTAGGTTGAGATCATACCACTTATTGGTGCGCTTTATACCATCAGACATTGCCGTAAGCTATGGTGAAAGTTTACGGCTGTATATATACAAAGCATTATTTACGCTAACGTTACAATCGAAACGCTAAGTTTTGAATTGAAAACTGAGTATTTGCTAGAGTATAGACGCAATTTAGGCTAGTGCATTGATTTGTGACAAACGTGCTAAAGTAAATGTATTTTTAGTGATGATATTCATTATTTTAATGAGTTATAGGCTTCAATGGCGCTACGGCCAACAGCATTAAGAATACTATTTTTAAATAAAAGTGCGGTGCATTCTTCTTCGGTGGTAATGCCGTCAGATTTTACATGTTGAGTACGATAATAAGTTAATTGGTATTGATTTGAATCGACTTTTTTTGCTTCAGTGATATCAGGGCTACCCAAATCTAAAATAACTTTATCGAAGGTTAATTGATCGAGTTTCACTTTTGATACATATTGCTTATTAAAAGATTCTCTGTCTTCCCAGCCCATGTTGGTGGGGCTGTCATCGTAAAAGGTGACCACTAAAGCAACAAAAATTCCATAAGCAACTAATGCAACCGCAATGAGAGATACAACCTTCTTGTTCATGTTATTCCTAAAATAGTTAAAGCAACATGATAATTATATTAGCTAACGTCTTGTTGTAAAGGTTAAATATAACTTTTCTATTAACTAGGGTTATTGAATTGCTATCGAATTGTTATTTTGACAATTATCCATTGAAGATATTTGCTCAGGTAAGCGAATATCTTTTAAATTAAAACCTAAAGGAATGTCTTGTTTAAGTGTAAGTAATTGTCGACTCAATTCAATTTGTTTACCATTTTCAGCTAACTTTGTGGCGATACTGCTCTTTATATTGTCAGCTTTTAATGTTTTATCTAAAGATGAATATTGGTTAAGTAATTGCGCTGCGGTTACTGGACCGATGGATGGAACACCGGGGATCTTATTGGTGCTATCACCGGTTAATGTCCATAAATCAATTAATTGACTTGGTTTTACTTTGAATTTATCAATAACGTGTTGTCTATCTAGATAGCGCCTATTGAAATAATCATAAACACGAATGTTAGGGCTGAGCAGGCTGAGAAATATTTTATCGGTTGAAACTATGGTAACAAACTGTCCTTTTAGTGCGACTTTTACCGCTAATGTGGCAATGAGATCATCAGCTTCATCTTGTTCTGAAATAAGTGAATCAACCCCTAACGTTAAAAATTCATCTTGAATTGAGGTGAGTTTTCCTTCAAGGTGCGCAGGCATTTTTTTGCGACCTTTTTTATAGTCAGGATAAACTTGATAACGCCAACAAGGCTTTAAAGGATCAAATACGGTTAAAGCATGACTTGGTGTTTGTTGGTTTAAAATATTATGTAGAGCAGTAAGGCAAGCTTTTTGAGTGTTATTTAGCACTTGCTGCTTAGTGTTTTCAGCTAATTCATGATTAAATAAAAAGGGGCGTTCTTGTACGGCATAAATGCGACGAATTAAATTCATCGCATCAATTAGCACAACATGGGCTGCCATCAATCTTGCTCCTCAACAATTTCATAGCAAGGTATATATTCACTACCCGGAAGTTTCATTCGTTGTTGTTTTACAAATGATTTTAATAGTTTATCCATTAAGGACATGATTTCTGCTTGACCTGATATTTTAAATACACCCTGTTTTCTAATGGCGTTTATGCCTTCAGATTTTACATTTCCAGCGACAATTCCAGAAAAGGCTTTACGTAAATTGGCTGCTAATGGTGCGGTTTCCATGCTTAAATTTAAACTTAATTCTGCCATATTTTCATGCGTTGGTGCAAAGGGATGTTGGAATTCCTCATCAATATGTATAGACCAATTAAAGTGGTAACCATCACCTGTTTGCTTACGATAGGCGATAACATCATCTAATTTTGACTTTAAGGTTTTAGCCACAAATTCAGGGTCATCAACAATAATAGTGTAAAGTTGTTGTGCTTTTTCACCTAACGTTGCGCCAATAAAATTATCTATTTCGATAAAATATTGTGCTGCCGAAGCCGGACCAGTTAAAATTATCGGTAATTTCTGCCCCTGATTTTTGTTATTTAACAATATACCTAAAATATAAAGTAATTCTTCAGACGTACCAGCACCACCAGGAAATATAACAATACCATGTGATAAACGCACAAATGCTTCAAGACGTTTTTCAATATCAGGCATGATCACTAATTCGTTTACTATAGGATTGGGAGGCTCTGCTGCTATAATGCTTGGCTCGGTTAAACCAATATAACGACCATCGTTGATGCGTTGTTTACCATGCCCTAACGTTGCACCTTTCATTGGACCCTTCATTGCACCAGGACCACAACCTGTACAAATATTAAAACCACGTAATCCTAATTGATAACCGACTTCTTTGGTGTATTTGTATTCTTCTTGATTAATGGAATGACCACCCCAGCAAGTGATCAAATTTGGAACAGTGGAAGGTAAAATAGCATTGGCGTTACGCAAAATATCAAAGACACTGTGGGTGATTTGATCGGTAACCGAGGTCAATTCATCTGCCATATAACAATATCTGTCATGGGTAAATAATATGTCTCTTAATACCGCTGAAATTTGTTCTTGTACACCTTTTATTATTTTTCCATCGACAAAAGCGTCTTGCGGCGGATGGTTAAGATCTAATTTAATGCCACGCTCTCGTCTTAATACTTGAATAGTAAAATCGCTATAGCGTTGATAAATAGCTTCTGCATCGTCAGTAGTACAACCGGCATTAAGTACCGCCAACACACAATTTCGAAATAAAGGATAAAGATCACAAGTGGCGGAGTTTTGTAAACGATTTACTTCTAACTGAGAAAGTAAATTCATATTCCCAACAGGGTTGATTTGTACATGCATAAAAAATTCCTCAATAGTGCGATAACAAAATATGCCTAGCTAAGATCTAATAGCTACTTGGCTAATAAACGATTAATAACATCTATGTTTATTACAATTAGGCTAGATAAATAACTTTGTTTTTGCCTGATGATTTTGCTTGATATAAGCCTTTATCTGCGCGTTCAAAAGCGAGATGAATATTATCTTCACTTTTAATATGGGTAACGCCGATAGAAAGCGTTATGGTTACTTTGTCTTTTTTAAACTTAAACGGTAAACTCGCAATTTTTTCTCGTAAGGTGTCCAAAGATTTAACTAACGTTTCTTTTTTCGTTTTACGGTAAATAATAACAAATTCTTCACCGCCATAACGAGCAATAAAAGCGGCTTTAGGAATGACCACTTTCATTGTTTTTGCGATCACTTGTAACGTTTTATCACCAGCTGTATGGCCATAAGTATCATTAATCCTTTTAAAATCATCAATATCAATTACTGCTATGGCTAGCTCTAGGTCTTTTTGATGGTGATAAACCATTTCTTTAGCAAAATGTTCATCAAATGCTGCTCGGTTATTTAACTTAGTTAGCGCATCTTGCATACTTTTACGTTGTTGCTCGCGTAAACGTATTTCAAAGTCTTTACTTTGTTTTTCTAAAAAATCAATTTGTGTTGTCATGGTTTGCAATTGCTTAGCTAAGCTATGTTGGCTTTTGTTTTCTAACTGCGCTTTTAATTCTATGGTGCTGGCAATGGATTGTAATTTATTGTTTATATCTTCTTTTATATCACTGAGCGAAGCCGCCTTTTTAACGGCTGAGGTAACATCCTGCATCTGCTCTTGCAGTTGTGCATTTAATTTTTTATATTCTTTTTGTGATTTATCATGAATATTTAAGGTGCTTTTAACCGCTGATTGTACCGTTGATAATGTTTTGCTTAAACTTGATAAAAACGATTCAGCCGTTTCTCGTTCGTTTTGTAGATTAAGTAATACCAAGTCAAATGTTTTGATAAAACAATCAATAAGTTCTTGCTGAGAGATATCTTTAGTTAAAGTGTTTTTAATAAAAACCAGTTGTTTACTTTGTCCTTCGGATAAGCTCAATTCATCTAATAAGCAAGAAAATTTGCTCAAAATGCGGTGGTCAACATTAGTTGTTATTTGATGGTCACTTTGATCACTTGCCGAGTTCTCGTTTTTTTCAGTTAGTTGAGTTGTTATTTCTTCGGGTTTTAAATCTATCTTGGCTTTTAAGGCTGCTTCATACAGCGTAACTAATTGTGTTAACGGTGGTACGTATTGTATGACGGTTTCTTTACCGTCAGAATTTTCTGCTAATAAAGCGCGCAAGTCTCGGCGAAGTTGATTAGGTAAACCGTTTATTTTTTGTAATATTTTTCCAGCGGCATGAAACTGTTGGTGTAATTCTTTTATATTGCTATCATTTTTACTGGCAAATTTAAGTAATAGTTTTGAAACGACATTTATTTGGATTTCAATTTCGGCAAGTGGTGCAGATTTTGTCAGTAAATTTCTAAAATTGGCGAGCTTATTATCAAGCTCAAGATCAATGCCTTTGCAAACATGAGAAAGTTTCGCTATAAATTGAATTAACTGACTAGACTGACGATTAAAGCCTTCTTCTAAACGAGAGCGTGATTTTATCGCGGTTTCCAGTTTCTTTTTTAATTCGCTAATTTGCCCTGTGGCTACAGAATGGTCACTCATAAACGCTCAATGTTCCTAGAAGTGCAATAATTAATAAAATTTACCTAGTTAATAATTTATACCAAAAAGTGAATAATTGTTAGTAACTCAAGCTTTTAATTCCATTTATTTTACTTTTATTGTACTTTTATATTAGTTTTGTAGTGTTTTTTTGTGGATTCGTCGCGTAATTGCTTTACCGAAAAAGCTTATAAAAGTTACACTAGCGCCTCATTATTATTCACTAATAAAAACTTATGATAAAATTTTTAAAATTACCCGCCATTTTTTCAACATTATTTACTGTTTGTAGTCTCGTTAATTCTGCCCAAGCTAATGTTATTGCTGATATTACTATAAGCGATCCGGTTCATCATCTTGCGCAAGTAAATTTAACCTTTGAGCCCAGCAAAAAAAACACGCTTGAATTTAAGCTACCTACGTGGCGCACAGGGCGTTACGAGATTTTAAAATTAGCCAATGGTATTCGTGATTTTTCGGTTATCGATCAATCTGGGAACAAAGTACCTTGGCATAAAACGGATAAAAGTACGTGGCAAGTAAATAATGTAATTGGCAAACAGTTGTCGCTAAGTTACCAACTATATGCAAACCAGTTAGGTAAGCGTACTCGTCATATTGATGATAGCCATGCTTATTTAGATGCTTCAGCGGTTTTTATGTATACCCCGAGTCAGCGTGATGCTGGCTATACGGTTAATTTATCGGTGCCTAAAACATGGCGTAGTGTTTCTGGTTTAAAACAGGGTAAAAATAAACAACAGTTTTTAGCTGAAAATTATGATGTGTTAGTTGATTCGCCTATTGAAACGGGAATTCATAAAAGCGTTAGTTTTAACGTTGATGGTAGAGACTATCAAGTTATAATTTGGGGCGAGGGCAATTATGATCTCGAACAAATTCGTCAAGATTTAAAAATACTGGTAAAACAGCCTAGTAAAATTTGGCATGATTATCCGTTTTCTCGTTATGTGTTTATGGTACATGCTACCAGCGGCGAACGCGGTGCAACCGAGCATGTTAACTCGACTATTATTCAACGTTCTCGTTATGCTTTTAGTAGCCGAAAAGACTATTTAGGTTTTTTATCTACCGCAGCACATGAATTTGTTCATACATGGAATGTAAAACAATATCGTCCACAAGGGCTTTATCCTTACGATTATCAACAAGAAAACTACACTAGCTTGTTATGGCTGTCGGAAGGATCAACTAGTTACTTACAAAGTCAGTTGTTAATGCGTGGCGAGTTAATGACCAGTAGTGAATACTTAAAAGAACTGGCAAAACGTATTACTGGTTATCTACACAAACCCGGTCGTGAAAGCCAAACTGTTGCACAAGCAAGTTTTGATAATTGGATCAGTGAAGGCGGCGATTACGGGCAAAACAATAGCGTTAACATTTATTCAGAAGGTTTTTTGGTTTCTTGGTTATTAGACTTTGATTTGTTAAGCCGCACTAAATTACAAAAAAGTTATCGCGATGTGCATCATTTATTGTATAAAAATTATCGACTACCGCATGCTTTTAGTGAAGACGATGTGCAAAGTGTATTAGAACAATTAACACAGCATAATTATAGTCAGTGGTGGCAAGCTAACGTACATAACTATCCTCAAGTAGACTTTAACCGTTTGTTAGCTAAAGCGGGTTTAACCATGGGTTATGGTGATGAAGAAAAAGTTAAGACATGGAGTGGTATTAAAACTAAAGTGCATAAAAATGGTTTAGAAATTATTGGCATTGAAAAAAACAGCCCTGCTTGGCAAGCCCAATTAGCGCTTAATGATATTATTATTGCTGTGGATGGTTTACGTATCAATGAAAAAGACTTAAAAAAACGTTTAGCGAATTTTCAGTCTCAAGATCAGATTAAAATTACTCTTTTTCGTCGCGATCAGTTAATGACGAAAAAGATAACCTTAGCTGAGCTGCCCAAAGAAAAATTAACCATAAAACCGCTTGAAGATGTCACAAAAAAACAAAAATCATTTTTTAAAGCATGGACAGGTTTAACCTTTCCTGAAAGTAGTGACAATGTTCAGAGATGAGTTATTGCCTTAAAGTACGTAAATTAGGGGCTTGTTTTAAATGGGTCGATCTAAAAGGATTAATATCTAAWCCWCCWCGGCGWGTRTAKCGRGCAAAWACWGTTARYTGTTYTARWTSAYARTRYTTTTGTAAATCRCAAAAWATCCGTTCTACACACTGTTCATGAAATTCATTATGTTGACGAAAAGAAATTAAGTATTTTAATAAAGCACTGTGCGAAATTTTCTCGCCCTTATAATCAATGTAAATACTTGCCCAATCAGGTTGATTGGTGATCAAACAATTAGATTTAAGTAAATGACTCACCAAGGATTCTTCTATAATGTCTAGTTCTAGTTCCTGTTCTGATCTGGCTGCTGTTTTTGAAACGGGAGATTGATTTTGTTCACTTTTATCTGCTAGTAAATCCGGCTTAAATTTATAATGTTCAATATTAATGTCAATATCGTCAATACATAGTGACTTTGGGCTGGCTATGGTTAATGCAGCGCAGGCATCAACAGCAAATAAGGATACTTTAGCCGAAGTTCCTGAACAATTAGATAAATCTTCACGTAAGGTTGTTTGAACTTGCTCAATGCTGTCAAACTTTGTTTGATTGAAACTATTTAGGTAAAGCTTAAACGATTTTGATTCCACCAAATTAGGGCTAGTGCAGCAAAATCGAAATTCAGCTACCGCAACCATAGGTTTACCTTTGCTATTTAACCAAGATAATTCATAGCCATACCAGACATCTTCACCTAAAAAGGGTAAAGTATTTGCACTGAGTGATAAACTGTCGCGATTTAAACTTCTTGGTACTGCTTGTAATAAATTTGCATTGTACTGGGTCGTATAAGCGGTGCTTTTACCTAAGGTTAATTTTTTGAGTTCTTTCGAGTTTTGATAATTAGTCATAAAAGGTAAAGCTGTTTTTTGTCAATAAACATAAATTATATAGGAACAACCTCATCAATGAAATCGAGTGATGAACAATTAACTGAAACCTTATGGCAATTCTCTCAAACATATATTAATGAATATCAACAAAAAAAAGGCTGTTATCCCGTTGCTGAAATTGATCCTGATTCCGTTTCTCCATGCCAAATAAAAACCATTGATGAGCAAAATTGTTCGTGGCAAGCCGTTAAAATAGAGCAAACATTAAATTTTGATAATGTTGCCAATGCATTAGAAGTAAAGATCCATGCTGATGTCTGTGATTATTATTGCAGTATATATAGTGACAGTATTGCCGCGACAAGTGTTGACGGTAAGTTGTCATTATTGTTTGCATGGAACTTTGCCGATTTTGAACGCTTACAAGAAAATATGATCGGTCACATAATGATGAAACAACAGCTAAAACAAACTATTACTATATTTTTTGCCGTAACAGATGAAGAAGATATGATTATATCGCTTAATAATGATAATGGTGAAATTTGGCTAGAACAAATAGGCTGTGAGCCACATCGAAAATTAGCTAATTCAATGCAAGAATTTATAACCGGTTTGAATTTTGATATTGAATCGATTTAAAAAGTCACTATTGCTTAAGTGATTTTTTAACTAACTGTTTTATCTCGGCTAACTCTTGTTTTATTGGCGCTAATGCATGCTCTATTAGCGTATTTAATTCAGTTTTTGATAATTGGATCATATTACTACCGGTATTGTTTTTCCTGTTTTCTTCGGCATCTGACCGACTACTAGGCTTATAATTTGGTTGATGTTGCCATGACTTAAGAATAGAAATAAGCATAGGTAAGGGGACTGATTGGCTTAAACGCGTTTTAATTAAGGCAACGCTAGGTTTTTTACCTTGATCGGCAAGTTGGTTGGCAATGGATAAAATTTCTTCAGTAATAGTCATATTGATTGCTGTGTTTTTTAAATCGCTATTTATTCGTTAAATATACTAACAATTTTTCAGCTTAAAAATTGAGTTATTATTTTGTCTTTATTTTTCAAAGAATTATAAAGGTATTTTTTTTTGGCTCATGGTTTGCAAAGAGCATTACCTGTAAAGAACATTACTTGCATAGAACAGACTAAATTACTTCAATGAGGCTTTAAATGAAAAAATCACTGCAAAAACCATTATTCATATTAATGATCGCTATACCACTTGTTACTGGCTTATCAGGTTGCGTTATTGCCGTAGGGGGAAATGATAAAGATGGTTACAGTTATTCGGTTGGTTATGAAGATAGAGAGCAGGAAAACCGTGCAAATTTAAATAAACTTGCTCCTGATATGAGTTACGAAACAGTACAAAATTTAATGGGCGTTGCTGATTTTAATGAAAATTATCAAAAAAATGGTGAATCGGTACATGTGCTTTTTTATCGCACGCAAAGAACTCATAAAGATGGATTAACGACCAAAGATGAATGTACGCCATTGGTCTTTAAACATGATGTTTTAGTGAGTTGGGGAGATTCGGCTTATAAGCAATTGTARAGGTTTGATCAGTACTTTGCTGTTGTTTTTACCAACTAGAAGGTCAAATAAAAAATTTTTAATGGATAGAATTTGACCTAAGTTTAAATTTATTGTTATGGTTAGCAGTTCATAATTATAAAAATACAGAGGTAATTTATATGATAAGTGTTGTTGGTACAGAGGTGGGCTTAGGTCTTCGAGCCGAATATTTATCGAGCGAGGATTTAAAACTTGCGGCATCGTTACTGTATCAGTCTTATCAAGATGATCCTGTTTTTATTGATATATTTAATGGTGATAAACCTGATTATGAACAAAGGTTACGTGCCTTAATTCGTGAAGAACTGAGTATGTTTTGGCAAGCTAAACAACCCTTAGTTGGTTTGTATTTAGGGGAAACTTTAGTTGGTGCTGCTTGTTTAAATAGCCCAGAAGAAGGGTTTAGTTCTAATCGTTTTTGGCATTGGCGCTTAAAAATGATGATCAGTGCCGGTTATTTTAGCACCAAGCAAATGATTGAAAAAGAAAAGATCATTGCCGAAGCAGTACCGCTTAAGTCGTATCATATGTTGTCACTGATCGCCATTCATCCATTGCATCAACATCATGGATTTGGGCATTATTTAATGACGGCTATTAACAATATGCTTGATGAACATCCAACCAGTGAAGGTGTCGTTGTTTATGCCACTACCAATAAATATTTAAATTTCTTTCAAGATGTTGGCTATGACGTTATTAAAGAAGTGAAAGTAGGGAACGTTGCTGGATCTTTAATGGTGTATAAACGCAAGACTAGCTAGTAATACCAATCTCACTAAATAGGTGATCATTTCTACTTGTTAAAATCACCAACCACTGTGTTATTTATTTAATAATTAGAACAACTAGTTATTAAAATAAATGCCTTGTATTTGGCTATTTTTCCTGCGTATAAAGTAGATCACCATAATTAATGAAACTGGTATAGCATAACAATTTACAATCAGTAATAAAAATCAGCATGCCTATGCTGCTTTTTTGCATTTTAGCACTAATAATTATTTTGTTTGTTTTTAAAATAGTCGCTATTTCCCTTTTGTTTTGTAAGACATATCTCACATTAATGTGCGATATGTAGAGTTATACAGCCGTTTTTTCGCAGTAATAATATATAATACTTTGATTTTGTTGTTAATATTTCTCAGCTCGCTAAAAATGTAAATTAATTGTAATAAAGTAATTAAAATTTAACTGGTTTTTAATTAAATATTTGATCTATTATTACATCGTTAGGAAGACAAAGGGACATCGTTAGGAAGACGAGATATATTGTTAGGAAGACACAAGGACAAGGATATTTATGGAAGAGTAGCTTAAGGATAAGCATAGGGATATAAAAAGGATGTAAGTGTAGCAAAGGGAAATCAAGGATTTATGGAATTAGATTGATGCTTACACAGCTTGGACGCACAATAGCATATAGGAAGTGGAATAATGGAAATGGAACGAGTAAATGTCGTAAGGATAGCGATAAACTCAATTATGGATGATTTGCAAAGATGTTTAAATTTTTCATCAGGATGATGTTAAGGATAAACAATGTAAGGATACTGCTAAGGATAGCGAAACTTAATGGATATCGATGTGCATTTGAAAATGTGCTTTCATGGAAAGATAAAGGATAGTTAACGGAATAGCTAATATCAGCACAGGAGTGCTGTGACGGATGATTTTTATGGATAAAACTGTAACACTAAATTTATGCAGGATGCATATAAGCTAGAGATGAAAAACGCGGTTCAGTGAGCCGCGTTTTTTATTGTCTAAAGATAATTAAAAATGGCTATGTTGTACTTAACTGTTGTTCAACTAATAATTATCGCGTAAAACCTGCGTAGGTTGGGCTTCAGCCCATCAATATTGACGGCATGAATGCCGAC
>NVTW01000030.1 GCA_002401725.1 Gammaproteobacteria bacterium | reverse complement strand
AACCGCAAACAAATATTCACTAATATGATCGGTCATTATGCGATTGGTTTCTTCTGGCATGGTTCTGTCGTAACTACGCAAACCTGCTTCAATGTGACCCACTTTTATGTTCAGTTTAGAAGCAGCCAAAGCACCGGCAAGCACAGTATTGGTATCACCTTGCACTAACACCACATCAGGTTTTTCATCAAGTAAAATAGGCTCCATTTTTATTAAAATGTTACCAGTTTGATTACTATGCAAGCCCGAACCAACGCCTAAATTATAATGTGGTGCTGGCAAATGTAACTCATCAAAAAAAATACTATCCATTTCAGCTGAGTAATGCTGGTTTGAATGAATAATAAAATATGGAATGCTGCGTTTTTGACACTCACGAATTACCGGTGCCATTTTAATAATTTCTGGTCGGGTACCAACGATGATCCCTATTTTCATTTTGAATCCTGAGTTTGAGTAGTATTATTCTACATATGCAGATTATTTTAACTTGTTATAAAATTTTTAACAGTTATTTTTTAGATTCCCGCCTGCGTGTATTCCCGCGCTCCTAGTCATTCCCGCGCTCCTAGTCATTCCCGCGCTCATCGTCATTCCCGCGAAGGCGGGAATCTAATAAAACAGATCCCCGACAAAAACACTCGGGGATGACGGGAGTGAACACTCGGGGATGACGGGAGTGAACACTCGGGGATGACGGGAGTGAACACTCGGGGATGACGGGAGTGAACACTCGGGGATGACGGGAGAGCAAACATTGGGGATGACAGTTGTTGCATTTCGAAGATAACAGGAGAAAATATTTTAGATAGCGTTTGGTCATTTATGATTATAAAAATGTCTGAATGTACTTACATTAAGTACATTATTTTTTTAAAACAACATTTAATTTACGAAGTACTTCATTATTATCATCAGCCAATTGCTCATAGTGCTCAATCATTTCAAGAAGTTTAGGGTTAGATTTATCTTGGTAAAAACCAATATTTCTTTGGATATTTACAAGTAATTTTTCTAACGTATCTTCAATAAATTTATCTCTACTTCCTGATTGTAATGCCTCATTATTTTTTTTAAATACACTTTTTTCAACCAAACAAAGTAGATAACGAATATTTCTTTTACCAGATCCTTCAAGGTATAAAATGCCTTTATTGATAAGATCTTTTAAATCTCTTGTTGCCGTTGCAAGCGAGCACTTTGTTATCGTTCGGTATTTTTCATTACTAATGCCATTCGTGATAAAACCATCGGGTTCTGAGGCAAATATTGCTGAAATAGCTTTACGTTGTCTTTCATTCAGTTTGGTTTCTTTATGCTTATCCCAAAATTTAGACTTTTCTAGAATATAATCTACTTTTACAGCAGCTGATATTTGTGCATTATGTACAATACTAACAAACCACTGAATCCAATTTGAAATGTCTAAATTTTCATTAGTACCTTGAAGCTGTTCGTAATATTGCTTTTTATTGTCGTTAATAGCTAAAGAAATACTAAACAATGGTGGATTATCAAAATCTTGATAAAGTGCATGTTCTGCTACCGCCCTACCAATACGCCCATTTCCATCTTCAAAGGGGTGAATAGATACAAACCACAAATGTGCAACGGCCGCTCTAACAGGGCCGGATAAAAAGTTCTTTTTGTCATTTGATGGATCAGTAGCATTGTACCATGCAAAAAACAGATCCATCTCTTGAGCAACCTCTGTTCGAGAAGTGCCGGGGGCTTTATAAACGACTTCCACATTTCCGTATAAATCATCTTTAATTATATCTATTGTTTCATTTCTATAATCACCTTTGAGAATTGATTTTCTAGAACTGTCATCATCTTGAAGTAATAATTTATGCCAGTAACATAGTTTGTCTTTTGATAAGCCTTGACTCAAACTTTCTCGTACACTGAGTAATAGCGCAGCCATACCCTCTTCTTTTAAAAAAGAAAGAGAACTAGGCTCTACTGTTAAACCAAGAAAGCGAGCCACAGAAGAACGAACCTCTTCTCTATTGAGGTTTTCACCTTCAATTTCACTAGAATTAATCGCCTCTTCAACCATTAAAAGAATATGAGCTTCTTGTTGCGAGACAATGTTCAGTTGTTCTAAACGCCCCTGTAAGCCGTATGCTTTATTTTGAAATTGTCTTACTACATGGTCATAATCGCTAGCGTTATAAATAAATTCTGGCCAATTTGGGTGTTGCCAATTATATTTCATGAGTCAAAAACCTAATTTTTATAACTCAAAATATAACAAAAATTGAGTTATAAACAAGTATTTTTAAATCATGAAGTAACAGTCATATGATAAAGCACTTCTCTTCCGTCATTAACGCGATCCCCGTCCCCGTACTTTTTGTCATTCCTGCACTCCCCATCATTCCCGTACTTTCTGTCATTCCCGCACTCCTAGTCATTCCCGCGAAGGCGGGAATCTAATAAAACAGATCCCCGATAAAAACATTCGGGGATGACGTTGTTTCAACGCTCGAGGATGACGTTGTTTCAACGCTCGAGGATGACGTTGTTTCAACGCTCGAGGATGACGTTGTTTAAACGCTCGGGGATGACGTTGTTTCAACGCTCGGGGATGACGTTGTTTCAACGCTCGGGGATGACGTTGCTTCAACATTCGAGGATGACGTTGTTTCAACATTCGAGGGATAATAGGTTATTTTGCTAATATAAGTTTAAATGTTAATTTGATACTTTTTAATTTTTTTTCTAGTTGTAATATTAAGTTATTATTAAAAAAACTATTTATTGCTAACGAATAACGACGATTTGATAACGACTGCTTATAGCGTGCTTCACCGCCTAAAAAATCATAGCTACTCATACCTTGATCTAAATAATGTTGTATCGCTTCACTGTGCAGAATCAAGCCGGTTTTAATCCTATTATCTTTATTTTTATTTATTGCCGACAAATAGAAATAAACTTTATTATTAATAACAAAATTCATTAAATACCCTAATATTTCATCATTTAGTGAAAGTATAGATATTTGTACTTCTTGGTTAATCATATGTTTAATCAATTGGGTATGAAATTTTTTAAATATGGCATTATCAAAACCACTTCCCTCTAAAGTATTCTGCCAAAGGTCGATATGTATTTTGGCAATATTAGGTAATAACTTAAGCAACTCATCTTTTTCTGAAACTACTTGATAACTTAACCCTCCTTGTTCACATAATAATTTTTTACTACGATTAATCTGAGAGCGAGTATTTTTAGATACAACCTCAGTTAAGAAAGGTTTTTCTATTTTAGTAAGATCCACTAAATAGCCAGTTGTTTTAATATCATTCTTTTGATAAGAAAAATTTTGAGAGAATTCATTCAAAACCGAAGATGAAGACAAACCAATAATGTATTCTTTTACAGACGGTGAATATATTTTTACTTGCTCAATCATTTCTTTTCTAACTTCATCTGCAATTGATGAATTTAACAAAAAATCATTATATTCAATCCATATTTGATCTTGGTGTTGATGACCAGTACGATGTAACCACCACTGCTTTATCGGATAAAAACCAAGCGCATAACGTTTTTTTTCTACAAAAAAACCTAAACCTACAACTTCGTCATCACGGTATGCTTCAATAAGAAATAGTTTATCCGTAACTAAATCAAGCCAATGGCCTATCCATAGCCAAGATAAAAACACATTGTAATTTGATTTTTTTTCTAGCGATTGCCATTTTTCAGCTAAAATGCCTTTATCCGCAAGGCTAAATTGATTTATTGTTATTTTGAAAGTCATTGAGTTCCATTATTTTTACGAACTTAATTGGTAATCAATTGACAATTGCCCCTAAAGCATTCGACAATTCAAAAGATTTATAAAGGAATGATACCGTTAACATGCTTCATATACCAATAACATTAACTGAAAATAACAGCCACATAAGAAAAAATGAACCTGTTGAGGTCAGTATACCTTTTGAAAATGGCAAAGTTTTTGATATTAATTCGTTATGCCTACTTGATGATAAATTACAAATCATCTGTCAAATGAAACCAATGAATTATTGGCCTAATGGATCAATAAAATGGCTTAGACTTGCATTTCAAGTATCTATTGATAGTAATTCAAGTAAAACTCTACATTTATCTAATAAGAAATTAGATAATAAGTGTAAAAACAAAATCAGCCAGATATTATGTGAAGATTTCTCTGAATATTTTGAGATCAAAACAGGAAGTCAATCATTTCGCTTAAACAAATACACTTTTGGAGTTTTTGACGTACAACCCCAAGATTGTTTTTTAACAAATGAGAAAAGCATACAAATAACCGATATTACTGGTAATACATTCTCGCCTAAAATCACAACCATAAACTCAATGTGTTCTTTGGATAATACCGATTTGTTATCTTTGCCTTTTCAAATTGAAGGTGAGCTGTTCAACCCTAATGTTCGTTCGCCAATTCAATTCACAGCCAAAGTTACTTTTTATGCAAACAAGTCATACACAAAATGGCAATTTACCTTACATAATCCTCAAGCGATGGTTCATCACAATGGTAAGTGGGATTTAGGTAATGAACATTCTTGCTATTTCAATGCGGTAGAAGTAATAATTCCAATAGGGCTTTCGTCTACAAAAATTTCGATAAGCCCCACAAAAAATGATGTTTTTTTTGAAACGCTTACGGATGATTTTTTAATTTTTCAAGGTAGTAGTGGCGGAGAACATTGGCAATCTAACAACCATATTAATCATTTAAAACATAATCCTATTAAGTTGAATGGCTATCGCTTCTATTTGAATACCCCCGAGAACCCAGTAGAAACAATAGCCAGAGCAGAACCAATAATACAAGTGGGAATTACTGATGATACAAACAAAAGGATAGCAATTTATATTGATAACTTTTGGCAAAAGTTCCCTAAATCTCTTGAATTTAAAAACCAAAATGTTGTATTAGGATTATTTTCTAAGCATTTTTCAGAACATCTAGAATTACAGCCAGGGGAAAAGAAAAGTGATACGTTTTATATTGACTACAAAAGCGAACAAAAACCTCTTATAGCCTTTACCTCACCGATAGAAATATCATTAAATACAGATTATCTCATTACAACAAACACCATCCCGTTTTTAGCGGATAGTAGTTCAGAAACTGAATATAACAACATAATTAACGATGGTTTATTATCAAAAAACAATTTTTTTCAAAAAAGAGAGCAAATAGATGAGTTTGGTTGGCGAAATTTTGGTGATCTCTACGCCGATCATGAAACTTTAGAAATAGAAAACCGTAATGATTTTATCTCTCATTACAATAATCAATATGATCCCTTATACGGTTTTTTGAGACAATACTTATTAACCAAAAATAATAAATGGTTAGAGCTAGCAAATGATCTAGCTGATCATGTAAAAAATATTGACACTTACCATACAACTAAAGATAAAAATGAATACAACGGCGGACTTTTTTGGCATACCGATCATTATTTACCTGCTGAAACAGCCAGCCATCGTACCTACTCAAAACACCAGAGTTCAAACGCTTATCAAGATCACGCGGGTGGTGGTGGCCCTGGTGGTCAACATTGCTATACTACAGGATTAATGTTGCATTATTTTATAACAGATGATGAAACGTCAAAACAAGCAGTTTTACAGCTAACCAAATGGATCACGTGTGTTTATGAAGGTAGTGGTACAATAACTGATTTACTATTGGCAATAAAAAATAAGCACCGTATTGATATAAAAAACATTTTTACTGGTAAATATCCATTAGATAGAGGTACAGGTCATTACCTGATTGCGCTTATTGATGCTCATGAAGTTACAGGTCAACAATCTTATTTAGATGATGCTAGTTTAATTATAAAAAACACCATACATCCAGATGATGATGTTAACAGTAGAAATTTAAGTAATGTAGAAGAATGTTGGTTTTATACCGTTTTTTTACAATCTGTGGTTCGTTACTTATTAACTAAAGAAAGCTTAAATCAATTAGATAATTCATTTTTATACGCACGTAGTGCATTGCTACATTATGCTCGGTGGATGGAAGCAAATGAACAGCCCTATCTTAATAAACCTGAAATTTTAGAATACCCTAATCACACTTGGGCAGCACAAGACATTCGAAAAGCCAATGTCTTATTTTTAGCTAGCTACTTTACAAATAAGCAACAAGAAAAACAAAGCTTCTATAAAAAAGGCGATACTATTTATCAATATGTTATAGAAATTTTATCTGTTGAACCAACTCGATATTTCACTCGTATTTTAAGTATATTAATGCAAAATCACGGAGTTAAAAGTTTCGTAGAAGAAAAAGGACATAGTTGGAAATTAAATAATGTCATAYTTCCTAAAAAAAATATTACCACAAAAAAAATTCTTTTTGATACTATACAAACCGTTTTACAAAACACATCAATTGATAATGAGCTCAATTGGTTAAGAAAAAGAATTCTTAAAGTAGATAACATACTTTTAAAGTTAGGGAAATAATGTGCGGCCAATAGTTTCATTTATCATTCCACATAAAGGACGTGAAAAGTTTTTGATCTCTACATTAGAGTCCATATTGTCGCAAAATTATGATCATGCGCAATATGAAATTATTTTGGTGACACAAAATGAAGCTGTAGACCTTAATTCAGATCTCAATAAGTCTTCAATAATTAAGGTTTTTAAGCAACCTGAAAGCAAAACTATTTCTGAATTACGAAACTTTGGCGTAGCACAATCTCAAGGTGAATATTTAGCTTTTTTAGATGCCGATATAAAATTAAAAAACAATTGGTTATCATGCATGCTAAGTACTTTATCTGCACAACCAACGTGCTTATTAGTGAGTGCTATGCAAATTAATGGTGAGAATCCACCTCAATTGGAACAAATTAGAACGGCATTAAGTAATGCTGAAATTGATTGTGACGTTAATTTTTTACCGGGAAGAAACTTATTTTTAGCTAAAAGCATCTTTGAAAAAGTTGGTGGTTTTCCTGTGCACTTAGTTACTTGCGAAGATTATTTTTTCACAGATCAAGTGAGTAAATTAGGCTCATTATACTATACATCCGATAGTGCTTATGTTCATTTAGGTGAAGATAAAAAACATAGTGAAATGTTTAAAAAAGAAATTTGGCGAGGCCAGTCAAACTTACAATCAATTAAAGGACGTACAATTCCATTAAGAGAAATACCAAGTTTTATCATTCCTGTTGTTATTGCTTTTTTATTTGTAATCGCAATTTTTGCTCTCTTAATGGGAAATGTAGCTGTAGCACTAAGTACAACTATTTTGTTGAGCATTCCAGTTATGATCTATAGTTTGAGATTGTATTTACTAGCTAACAGCAAAATTTCTTTCGGGGCAATTCTAAAATTTTACCTGATATACTTTCCTGCTCGCGCTTTCGGTACACTCGGTGGATTATTTAAATCAATTTCAACAAGTAGCCATAAATAGGTTTCATGATAATGCAAACAAAAAAAATCAACATTTTACAATTTATTTGTTCTACTGGTTTTTATGGTGCGGAACGTTGGATCCTTGCTTTAGCAAAACATCTGAATAAAGAATCAATACGTTGTGATTTAGCTATTACCTTAGAAGATGATTCCAAAGATTTAGAAATTGTAAAACATTATCGTAAAACCTGCGCAGATGTTGGTAACGTTTATGAAATTCCCATGAGCAATAAATTTGATTTAAAAGTGATCAATAAATTAGTCTCGTTAATTAAAGAACGTGAAATAGATATTATTCATACTCATGGTTATAAATCAGATATTTTAGGTGTAATAGCTGCAAAAAAAGCAGGCATTAAAAGTATTGTAACTCCACATGGATTTGAAAATGCTGATGACTTTAAATTAAGAACCTTTATCTGGCTTGGTTGTCAAATAATGCGTTTTGCTGACAAAGTTGTTCCTCTGTCAAAACAATTATGTGATGACTCTAAGCGTTTTGGCGTTAAAGATAAAAAACTGGTTTATATTCAAAATGGGGTTGATTTATCGGAAGTAGAAGAACAAAGGCTAAAGCCAATACAGCGTGAGCATCAACAGAAGCGTATAGGCTTTGTTGGTCAAATGATCAGTCGTAAAAATATTTTCGATATTTTAGATGTTTTTGATAAGCTCAACAAAAAACATAATAATTTAAAATTAATTTTTTTAGGTGATGGTGACCAAAGAACAGAATTAGAAACCTATGCCAATCAATTAACATCGAAAGCTAACATTGAATTTTTAGGGTTTAGAGATGATAGATTAGAGCTTCTACAATCTTTTGACTTGTTCGTAATGACCTCTACTTTAGAGGGCATTCCTCGCTGCTTAATGGAAGCAACAGCCATGGGAGTTCCTGTTGCCGCCTATAATATTTCAGGAATAGACCAGTTAATTACTCACGAAAAAAGCGGCTTACTTGCAACATTACACGACAAAGAAACTTTAAGTAATTATTGGGAAAAGTTACTCTTTGAACCGAAATATGCACAAAAATTAGCACAAAACGCTCGTGATTTTGTTAATGAAAATTATTCTGCCCAACGTATGGCAAATGAATATAATGCATTGTTTATCAAAATGATGGGAGAATAAATGCGTAAACAGGTATTGTTTATTTTATCAGTTGATACAGAGGAAGAATGGGATTGGGCAGGCCCCTTTCCTAATGAAAGTTTTTCTGTACAAAACGTTAATGAGATCCCCGCATTTCAGCTTTTTTGTCAAGAGTTAGGCATTAAACCAACTTATTTCGTTGACTACGCTGTGGCGGATAATAATGCCGCCACCGATATTTTAAAAAGCCTTAATCATCAGCAATGTGAAATAGGCGCACATCTTCACCCTTGGGCAAATCCCCCTTTTTTTAATGAAACCACAGAGTTCTCATCTCATGTGGTTAACTTACCAATTGAACATGTTAAATTAAAACTAAAAGCATTAATGACCACGATATCAAAAAATATATCCGTACAAGCAAAATCATTCCGAACAGGGCGTTGGGGTATTAATGGTAATATTTTAAAGTTATTAGCAGACGAAAACATTACCGTTGATTCAAGCATTTATCCATTATATCAAAATGATTTTTTTAGTTGTGAAAATGCACCTAACCAACCTTACTGGCCAGATCACAACAATACCAATAATATTGGTAAAGATAAGAAAATCTTAGAGATACCTGTCACCGTTGGTTTTAATCGTTCGAATTATAAAATAGCACAATGGCTGCATAAGTTATGTGAAAAAAGACCATTTACTTGGTTAAGGACAAATGGTTTGCTTTGGCATTCTCATCTGTTAAGAAAACTCTATTTAAGCCCAGAACTATGCGATGCTGACGACATGAATACTTTAATTGATATAGGCTTGAAAAAAAATCAGACCGTATTTCATATGTATTTGCACAGCTCAAGCTTAATTGAAAATGTTACCGGATTGAAAATAGAAAGCAATGCTAGAGAAAACATGTGCAAACGCATAAAAACAGTTATCGATCATATTAATAGAAAGGCAGATGTAAGGTTTTGTACTATTTCACAAGCTAAAGACAACATTGGTTTCCCGCCTGCGCGGGAATGACGATCCTTAGCCAAATGTATAGGCATGTTAATTAACACCGTCATACCCGTGAAAACGGGTATCTGGTACAACATTGGTTTCCTGCCTTCGCGGGAATGACGATCCTTAGCCAAATGTATAGGTTCGTTAATTAACACCGTCATACCCGTGAAAACGGGTATCTAGTACAACATTGGTTTCCTGCCTTCGCGGGAATGACGATCCTTAGCCAAATGTATAGGTTCGTTAATTAACATCGTCATACCCGTGAAAACGGGTATCTGGTACAACATTGGTTTCCCGCCTTCGCGGGAATGACAATCATAAACCAAGTGCATGCGTGCATATATAAAGCAAAGTAGAGTTCAATAAATGATCAACATTAAATTAGCTACAATAAATGATCAAAAAGCTTGGGATCAATACGTAATTCAGCATAGCGATTCAACCCCTTATCATCATTTCGCTTGGTTACAATCTGTTCAAAGCGCTTACAAACATAAAACGCTTGCTTGGCTAGCTATTGATAATAATAAAAAAGTGGTTGGAGTACTGCCCAGTGTTCTTATAAAACCACCATTAAGTTCAGCCAAATTATCTGCACTACCGTTTTGTGATGTCGGCGGTGCCTTAACTGACACTAATGAAATAAAAGCAGAATTAATTACAACAGCGAACAACTATTGTAAAAAGAACAACATTAAAACTTTTGAACACAGACAAAGTGTAGACACTACACAGAATACTGATGAAACAATTAAAACAACCAATAAAGTAAGGATGCTGCTGCAACTCCCTGAGAATTCAGAAATCTTATTTGCAGGGTTTAAATCTAAACTTAGAAGTCAAATTAGAAAAGCTGAAAAAAATGGTTTAACCTCAACAGTAGGTAGAGATCAAAAACATATAGACGGCTTTTATCAAGTATTTGCCCGCAACATGCGAGATTTAGGCTCTCCCGTGCATAGTAAAAAATGGTTTGAAGACATTTTAGCTAATTATCAAAACAATATTATTATTTCAAACATCTATAAAGATAATATCGTGGTTGGCGCGGGTATCGTTTTATTCAATGGCGAAAACTGCTCTATTCCTTGGGCTTCTACTAATGCTGATCACAACCGTTTAGCACCTAATATGTTATTGTATTGGTCATTGCTTGCCTACGCTACAGATAATGGCTGTAAATCATTCGATTTTGGTCGCTCTACAATTGGTGAAGGCACTTATAAGTTCAAGAAGCAATGGGGGACAGAGCCATTAGCATTGAATTGGGAAAGCTACTCTAATGGTGCTATTTTACCCGAAGACTTAACTACTTCAACAGGTAAATTAAGAGTGTATGTAGAAGCAGTTTGGAAAAAACTTCCTGTTTTTTTATCTATTACCCTTGGCACAAAAATTAGAAAATATATTAGTTTATAAATAAAAAAGATATATTATCGACGGGTTTAAATCGACATTCCCATAAAGGGATCTAAAAAGTGGTTCGTTTGTCAAGTGGTTAGTCCGTCATTCCCGCGAAGGCGGGAATCTAAGAAGAAATGGATCCCCAATAAAAGCATTTGGGGATGACGGTAAGTTACATAAGCATTCGGGGATGATAAGCATTGTAGGTCGTAATTTATTGCGACACCATCATTCCGCGCCTTCTGTCATTCTCGCGAAGGCGGGAATCTAAAAAAGAAATGGATCTCCAATAAAAGCATTTGGGGATGACAACGAGTTATAAAAACACTTGGGATAACAACGAGTTAATTATTGAAAATAACTCAAATAAACTAGGAAATATAATTACATAATGTGCGGTATTGCAGGATTCACCACATTTAAAAATGCAACTGGTGATAACACAACACTTAAATCGATGGGACAAGCGATCTTGCATCGTGGCCCTGATGCAGGTGGTGAGTATTTAGATGACAATATTGGTTTAAGCCATCGTCGCCTCGCTATTATTGACTTGTCTGAGGCCGGTGTTCAGCCGATGCAATCTTATGATGAACAATATGTGATTGCTTTTAATGGTGAAATTTATAATTTTCTTGAAATAAGAACCGAACTTGCCGCAAAGGGCTATCCCTTTAAAACGCATACCGACACTGAAGTTATACTTGCTTTATATCATTACCAAGGTACTGAACTACTCAAAAATCTTGCTGGTATGTTCGCTTTCGCCTTATGGGACAAACAAAAACAACAACTTTTCATTGCTAGAGATCGCATCGGAAAAAAACCGCTCTACTACACCCAACTAAATAATGAATTAGTTTTTGCTAGTGAATTAAAAGCGTTATTAAAAGTGTCTGATATAAAAAAAGAGATTAACACTGAAGCCGTATATGATTTTTTTGCTTATCAATACATTCCTGATCCCAAAACTATTTATCAAAATATTTATAAGCTAGAACCAGGGTATTATTTAACCGTTGATAAAAATGGTATTAACAAACAGCAATATTGGGATATATCTTTTGCGAAAACAACTAATGATTCAGAACAACAATTAAAAAAACAAGTGCAAGATATCACCACACACTGCACTGAACAGCGGATGATTGCTGATGTTCCTCTCGGCGCATTTTTAAGTGGCGGTGTAGACTCTAGTGGCGTGGTAGCGCTTATGGCGAATATAGCTAAAAAAAACAAAGCAAAACCAATAACTACTTGCTCTATCGGTTTTGATGATGAAAAATTCGATGAAACCAAATTTGCCAAAATTGTTGCTGAAAAATACCATACCAATCATCACGAGCTTACTGTTCATCAAGACGTTGCCGACAGCTTAAAACATATTGTTTCTTTTTTTGATGAGCCCTTTGCTGATCCTTCCCTTGTGCCAACATTTTTTGTATCTCAACTCGCTAAAGAAAAGGTTACCGTAGCTGTTGCTGGAGACGGTGGTGACGAAGTTTTTGCTGGCTATGAAAAATACAGCATCGATCATATAGAAAACAATTTACGCAATAAAATCCCTTCTTTTTTACGAAAACGCCTTTTACCTAGCTTAGCAAAAGGGCTTGCTAAAATAAATATTTCTGTTTGTCAAAAAGCCAGTTCTTTATTCAATAGCTTAAGTGTTGACGCCGCCATGGGGTTTTATATTACCAATTCATTTATTAAAGACGCTACATGGAAAACACTGGTAAATGAACAAACAAAACAATCTCTTGGAAATTATCACCCATCTAAAATAACCACAGATTTTTATAATCAATGCGACGGTAATGATCATCTATCACGCATTCTCTATACAGACATGAAAACCTATTTACCGGGTGATATTTTGGTAAAAGTTGATCGCATGAGTATGGCAAACTCACTTGAAGTAAGAGCACCTATTTTAGATCATCGCTTAATAGAGTTTGCAGCCACTGTACCTTCAAAGTTCAAATTTAAAGTACAACAAGGAAAAAACGAAAAAAAATACCTGCTCAAAGAAGCCTTTAAAGACTATTTGCCTGATGATATTTTATATCGTAAAAAAATGGGTTTTTCAGTTCCTTTAGCATCATGGTTAAGGCATGAACTCAAAGCAATAACCGAAGAACACTTACTCTATAGAAGTGTCGGTTTATGTCAGTTTTTCAAACAAGAACAAATAACTAAGCTATGGCAAGAACATAAATTCAAGAAAAAAGATAATTCAACCGTATTATGGAGTATGTTAATGTTTCAAATGTGGTGGGATGAATATATGCTCACAAATGAAAGCACAATCAGCAAAAGATAAAATGTAAGTCGGAATATATTCTAACAACAAACTATGCAACTATTTTGGTGAATACAAAAACCTCCTAATTTAAGAGAAATACTATGCCCAACATTAAAATAAGTGACAACATTAATGTTCAAGAATACCTTGACGGTGAACTAATGAGTGAAATAAAGCATGAATTAGTCTCAAACCAAGTTTATGCAATGGCAGGAGCAAGTGCAAACCATGAACGAATTGCAGGTAACATATACCGAAAACTAGGCTCGCATCTTGAAGGAACTCCCTGTGAACCCTTTTCTTCTGATATGAAGGTACGTATAAGGGATAATTTTTATTATCCTGATGTTTTAGTTGATTGCAACTTTGATGAGGAGGAGCCTTACTACACCCAATCCCCTACACTCATAGTTGAAGTATTGTCACAATCAACCAGAAAAATGGATGAACAAATTAAACGCATGGAGTATTTCAATATTCCATCGTTGAAAGAGTATGTCATCATAGAGCAAGACTTTGTTGATGTTGCCGTTTATAGAAAAAATAAGTATTGGCAACACACAAACTATTTTTTAGGTGACCAAGTAACGCTTAACTCTATCGATTTGACTTTAACAGTAGAAGAAATTTACACTCGCGTACAAAACGACGAAATGAAAGCTTATCGAGAACATTTATTAAAAACTAATGAATAAACATACTCACATAATGCGCATTGGCTACACCGAAATGGTAATTGAAAACATCATTAAAAGCCTAGCTTTACCAAAAAATGACACATCACCCTCAAGTGCTAGCACCCAGTCATCCCCGAATGCCAGACCTCCGTCATCCCCGAATGCTTTTGTCGGGGATCTTAAAAACTCATCCCAACTAATCCAATCCCCCTCAATTTATTATAGAAAAACGAGGAAACATCAATTATGCTAGACTTTTCATCCCTAAACAAAGCGATCAACTCTTTAACTGAGTCTATTGAAGTGACTGAAAATTTTTTAATTAAAGGAGGCGTACAAAATAGCCCACAATACAGAACTTTCAGATCTGGCGTTATACAAAACTTTGAATTTACTTATGAACTTGCATGGAAAGCAATCAGAACATGGATTGCAGAAAACCAAGGAAAATCATTAGTAGACGGAATTACTCGCAAAGAATTATTTAGATTAGCCGCAGAAAACAAATTAATTGAAAATGTAAAACCATGGTTTGAGTTTCATTATTTTAGAAACTTAACATCACATACATACGAAGAACAAACAGCCATAGAAGTGTTTCAATGTATTACTTTATTTTCATCACTTGTAAAACAATTGGCTTCAGTACTTGATAGTAAAAATGATTGATATTCAACCAAAACAGTTAGAAGAGTTAATAAAAATACTTAAAACACATTTAAAGACTAATACTAGTGTATATGCTTTTGGCTCTCGTACTAATGGCACAGCCAGAAAATTTTCAGATTTAGATCTAATAATTAAAGGGCAACAACCTTTAAATTTTAAAGATAAAATAGCATTACAAGAGGATTTTTCAGAATCAGACCTCAGTTTTAGGGTAGATATAAGCGATTGGTTTGCAGTATCAGCATCATTCAAAGCAGCAATTAAAGATAAACTACAACTTATTATGATTAATAAATAACATGTCTATGTATATTACTCAGGTATTAATTGTAACGGTTATATTCTAATATTTAGTGTTTTTACAAAGATCCCCGATAAAAACATTCGGGGATGACGGATCCTAAACCAAGCGCATATGTATAATAAACAAATGAATAAACAAACTCACGTAATGCACCTCACCTTCGATATGCGCATTGGCGGTACCGAAATGGTCATTAAAAACATCATTGAAGGCCTAGCTTTACCGAAAAAGGACACATCACCCTTTGATGCTAACAATCCATCATCCCCGAGTGCCCCCAACCCGTCATCCCCGAATGATAACACTCCGTCATCCTCAAATGACAGCACCTCGTCATCTTCAAATGACAACACCTCGTCATCCCCGAGTACCCCCCACCCGTCATCCCCGAATGCTTTTGTCGGGGATCTAATAAACTCACATCAACTTACAGAAAGTACAGCACAACATAATGTAGGGCGTACTTCAGTGCGACCAAACTCAGCTAACAGCCCGTCATCCACGAATGCTAACGACCAGTCACCCCAGAGTGCTAACATCCTGTATTCCTCAAATGACAACACCTCGTCATCTTCAAATGACAACACCTCGTCATCTTCAAATGACAACACCTCGTCATCTTCAAATGACAACACCTCGTCATCCCCGAATGATAACACTCCGTCATCTTCAAATGACAACACCTCGTCATCCCCGAATGATAACACTCCGTCATCCCCGAATGTTTTTATCGGGGAACCAGAAAACCTATTACAAACACCAGAATTCAAAATGTCCGTACTGTGCATCGAATCACCACTTGGCCCCTTCGCACAAGAATTACAAGAAAAAGGCATTGAATTTTTCCAACTAAACCGCCAACCAGGATTCGACACAAAACTCATAAAACAAATTCGAAAAACCATAAAAAACAACAACGTCGATATTATTCATTGTCATCAATATACCCCTTGGGTTTACGGTGTAATTGCCGCTGCATTTACCCAAACCAAAGTAATATTTACCGAACATGGTCGCTTCTATCCCGACTCAAGTACATGGAAACGAAAACTAATAAACCCAATACTAAATTTATTTACCGACCAAGTTACCGCTATTTCCAAGGCAACCAAACAGGCTTTAATTGAATTTGAAAACATCCCTGAAAAATCAATTAAAGTTATCTATAACGGTATAGCACCGTTACAAGTAATAGATAGCGAAGTACAAACATTAAGACAAGCACTTAATATTCCTGAAACTCACAATATTCTGGGCACAATCGCTCGCTTTGATCCGATAAAAAATCATACCATGATGCTAAAAGCATTTTCATTAGTATTAAAACAACAACCAAACACCACGTTAATTATGGTAGGGGATGGCGAAGAACGAGAAAACATAGAAAATTGTATTAAAAAATTAAATATACAAAACAAAGTTATTTTAACCGGTTATCAAACAAATCCAGAAAATTATTTAGCACTTATGAATGCTTACTTGTTATCATCATTCAGTGAGGGCACATCAATGACACTTTTAGAAGCAATGTCATTAGGTAAGCCTTGCGTAGTTACCGATGTTGGCGGTAATCCTGAAGTTATTATTGATGGTAGAAATGGTTTTGTTACACCGAATGATGATATAATAGAATTTTCGAAGAGCATTATTAACACACTTATATCGACAAAAACAAACCAAAAATTAAGCGATAACTCTAAAAATCGATTCGATTTATTATTTTCAGAAAAAAACATGAACAAGCAATACCTAACCTTGTATAAAAGTAGATCGGGCTTCATTCCGACAAATATGGATATCTAAATAAACATTATGAATTTAAGCGATAAAGTTAAAGGCGTATTATTAAATCTCTATATAAAATTTTTCAATCATGAAAAAGTCCAACAAAGTCTGCACTATTCTATCCAATTATCAAAACAAAACTTAGGCTGCATCACAAATACTCCTGCGCCCTATAAAGAAATCACTACAAATATTTCAACAGAACAGTCTACTTCTGAACGTGATGATATCGTTTTTATCACAAGCCGTTTTAGAAGCGGTTCTACTGTTTTATGGAATATATTTAGAAACATTGATGGTTGTACATCATACTATGAACCATTTAATGAACGTCGCTGGTTCGATAAAAACACCAGAGGCAACCATGTTGACTCAACTCACATAGGCGTTAATGATTATTCCAAAGAATATGACGAACTTGATTATTTGGATAAATATTATAATGAAGATTGGATAAGAGAATCTTTATTCATGGATGCCAAAACATGGGCTCCCAATATGAAATCATATATTTGTGAGCTTATCAAAAAAGCCAATGGTCGCCCTATACTGCAATTCAATCGTATCGATTTTAGATTACCTTGGTTAAAACATCATTTTCCCAACGCAAAGTTTATTCATTTATATCGACATCCTAGAGATCAATGGCTTTCATTTTTAACGGATAAGAAACTAATGAATAAAGATTATGTAGAGCATAACTATATTGACGGTTTTTACTTAAATACATGGTGTAATGATTTAGCTAAGCATTTCCCATTTTTAGATCAACGAACCACCCCACACCCCTATCAACGATTTTATTATATTTGGAAGTTGTCTTACCTCTATGGTATAAAAGGATGTAATCAAAGCTTAAATTTAGAACAATTAACACTAGAGCCAAAAAGCACATTACAAAAACTTTTTTCAGAACTAAGTATAGATAATAAAAGCTTAGCCAAAGCTGCATCTGTTATACAAAAACCTAGTTTAAATAAATGGAAACAGTATGCTGATAATGAATGGTTTGAAAAATTAGAGCAAGAGTGTGAACAAAACCTTAATAGTTTTCTAATGTAGAAAAGTTGTAGGTCAATATACGTTAAGGCAAAACTATAAAAGTGATCAATAATAAAATGGAAAAAAAAACACTCTTAATTAGTGAAATATTTCCGCCTAAAAATGGTGGGAGTGGACGTTGGTTTTGGGAACTATATACTCGCTTACCCAAGAATGAATATATCATAGCTGCAGGAAAAACAGACAATGATAAGGCCTTTGATAAAACTCACGATTTAAACCTTAAACGTTTAAACCTTTCATCACCAAGTTGGGGAATTAAAAGCATTACTGGTTTAAAATTCTATTGGCGTGTATTTAACCAAATTCGTAAACTAATTAAGCAACATAAAATTAAAACATTACACTGTGGACGATGTTTGCCAGAAGGGTTCCTAGGCTATCTATTCTATAAAATTTTGAATATTCCATATATCTGTTATATTCACGGTGAAGACGTGGAGGCAGCAGCAACTAGTCGAGAACTAAGTTGGATAGTTAAAAGAGTATTAACTCATGCTACAACTCTTATTTGTAACAGCCAAAACACCGCTAATCTTATATTGAACAATTGGCAAGCAAAACCAGATAAAGTCACTATTTTAAATCCAGGCTGCGACACAACAAAATTTATACCCGCAGAACCAAACTTTAAAGTAAAAGAAACACTTGGCTGGGGGAATAAAAAAGTCATATTAACCGTAGGCCGGCTACAAGAGCGAAAAGGCCAAGATATGCTGATCAAGGCAATGGTAGAAATCAAAAATGCTATTCCTGATGCTTTATATGCCATTATTGGTGCTGGCAAAGAAAAACAAAAATTAGAAGCTCTTGTTAAAGAACTAAATTTAAATAGCAATGTACTGTTTATGTCAGAAATCAGTGATGAACAAATGATTCAAGCCTATCAACAATGTGATGTTTTTGCTTTACCTAACCGAACCGTTGGGCAAGATATTGAGGGTTTTGGAATGGTATTGGTGGAAGCTCAAGCCTGCGCTAAGCCAGTAATTGCCGGAGATTCTGGCGGTACGGCTGAAACCATGATTATTGATAAAACAGGTTTTATTGTTGACTGTACTCAGCCAAGCCCTCTAGCGGATAAATTAATTGAACTACTTAAAAACCAAGAAAAGCAACAAACAATGGGTAAAATTGGCAGAACACATGTATTAAAACATTTAGATTGGCATGTCCACACTGAAAAAGCTAAAAAGTTATTTTCAAACCAAAAGAATTATAACTAATGAGCATCAGAAAAGCAGCTGTATTTTCTGTTTCCTCCCAAGCTATTTCAACGGTTATTAATTTACTCTCAGTAGTATTAATTGYCAGATTACTTACACCTGAGGAATTAGGGGTTTATGCTATTGCTAGCTCCATTGTGTTTATCACCGCAGAATTTAGATTGCTTGGCACTGGTAATTTCCTTATACGAGAGCAAAATATAACAGAAGATAAAAAACGCTCTGTATTAGGTTTAAGTATAATGGTGTCGTGGTTATTAGGTTTGTTGCTAATTATTACTGCAAACAAAGTAGGCTTATATTACAACCATTCTGAGTTAAGTGTTTTATTTTATATCCTTTCTGTTTCATTTTTTATTGCCCCTTTTAATGTAGCCCCTAATGCTATACTTATTAAAAATTATCACTTTAAAACCTTATTTATTATTAATGTTTCTTCACAAACAATTGGTTTGCTTTGTACTTTATATTTAATTTATTTAAAACAAAGCTACTTCAGCATAGCCTACGGGTTAATAGCTACATTATTTTCTCAAGTAATAATAAGTAGACTTGTTTGTCCTGATTATATGGTGTGGAATCCAAAATTAAGCGGAATTAAAAAGGTACTCAGCTTTGGGATTTATAACTCATTATCAAACTTATTTAATCGTTTTTCTTTTGTTAGTTCCGATTTAATTATTGGAAAAATGGGATCTGCTCGTGACGTGGCATTATATTCACGAGGTGTTGGCTTTTTAGATTTTTTAACTAACTTTTTAAGTATGGGATTTAGGCCATTAGTACTACCTTATTTATCAAAAAGTATTCATAATAAAGATGATATTAATGATGCTTATTTAAGAGCAAGCAATATATTAACCTCAATATGTTTGCCAATTATTGCCGTTGCTGGCGTTTCTAGTTATCCAATTGTTATTTTTATGTTTGGTGAACAATGGCAAGAAGTTCCTGTTTTAGTATCATATCTCGCTGTATGGATGGGATTGCGATTTATTCATATATTAGCAGCTGATTTACTGATTGCTGGCGGTTTTCAAAAAGTACTTTTTTTTCGTTCATCAGCCATTTTAACTGTAACTATATTAGTAATTTTCCTTTCATATCCCTTTGGACTGGAAATGGTAGCAAGGAACATGATCACTGTTGGGGTATTTGACTTTATTTTAACAACGTTATTATTAAGACGATTTTTTAGGCTGGCAATTATTAGTTTGATTCGCTCGCTTACACCAATAATATTATTAACAACAATTAATTTATTGACCACATTAATATTATCCAATTATATTAATTTTACTCAGCAATCATCGATTAAAGTTTTACTTTATATCGCTTTGGTTAATATTCCCGTATGGTTAATAATGATTAAACTATTAAAGTTGGAAATATATGCAGAATTACTCAAGGCATTAAAGTTATACAACAAACAACCCTAATAGGATAACCAACCTTAAATAAAGAGAAATACCTATTATGCTATGGAGATTAAGATTAGTAATTGAAACGATGTCAAATCGTTTTTTATTTTTTTACAAACGCTGGCTAAAGAAAAAAAACACCCTTTTAAATGCAAAAAACATCACCTTTATTTGTGGTTTTCATGGTAAATCGGGGGGCGCGCAGGCAATAGCAAGTATTGCTAGTATGCTGTCAAACAAATATAATATCTGCTTTTTAAGTTACCCGAGTAGCCATTTTAATCGCTTGCTCTGTGATCAGGTGAGCTTGATTACAAAGTTGAATTTTAGTCACGAGTTGTTCATCTGTGATTTAAGTACCGATATAACTATACTTTCTACACTAAAAGCTCACAATAAAAAAATAATCATCAGCATTCATGGTCTAAAAGATAGCTCGCACCGACTTTCTATTACTCATGTTGAACAAGCCCTAAAATTGGCAGATAAAATCCATTTTGTCAGTGAGGTGCAACAAGACTCATACAAACTCCCTGAAAATAAATACTTCATCATCCCCAATATGACAATACCTGTCACTAAGACAAAACAAACTAATAATATAGGCTCTGTTGGCAACCTAAATGACATTAGAAAAGGCGCGGAAGATACTATTAGATTAGGGCTAGTTTCAAATGCAGAAAATATTCATCTTTGGAGTAAAGAATCGAGTAAACATAATAGTAAACGAATCGTTTGCCATTCTTGGGAAAACAACAAGACCAAGATCTACAACTCGTTTGATATTTTGGTCTTTATGAGCCTATCTGAAACATTTGGACTAGTTGTTATTGAGGCAATGAGTGCCGGTATACCTTGTGTATTATCAGGCCTAAAAGTTTTTGAACAATTTGAACACTGCCCAGGCGTTATATTAATTGATCCCAAGAATAAAACCCTTGGCGCAAAACATATTAATTATTTATTAGAGAATAAAAACACTTTAGCGGAAAAAATGAAACAATATTATCGAAAGCACTATTCCCCGAGAATAATACTAACTCAGTGGATATCAATAATAGATAATCTATATAATCAATAGTATTATTCATTACTCCATAAAAGAAAGTCATATGAGGTTCTATAATGAAGCGTATTGATAGTGTAGATACTATACGATTGTTTGCGATAATAGCCGTAATTGCTATACACACCAAACCTTTCGCTGTTGATAGCACTACAAATGAAACATATTACTATTTAAATATAATCATAAATCAGTTGGCTAGATTCGCCGTTCCTTTCTTTTTTGTAATATCAGGTTATTTTTTTGGACAAAAAATTAGAAAAGGAAATGATGTTGTAGAAACAGCTAAAGCAATGATTTATCGCGTAGGTACAATATACTTGGTTTGGTCGCTCATTTATTTACTACCCTATAATTTAACCGCAATAATAGAATACGGCATTTTAGGCCCTTTAAAAGTTTCATATTGGCATTTTATATCGTTACTCAACGACCCTCTCACAATACCTTTCAAAGGCACAAAAATTCATTTGTGGTTTTTAATTAGTTTAATTTATTCTGTCATTATCTGCTCTGTTTTTGTTTATTACAAAATGTTTAGATCACTGTTTTTTTTCGCAATAGCATTATATTTGTTTGGTGTTCTTTCAAAAGCCTATGCCGACAGCCCTTTAGGTATTACAGTAAACTTTAACACCCGAAATGGACCTTTTTTGGGGACTTTATTTTTTGTGATCGGTTATTATATTTCTGATTACTCTTATAAAAAATATTGGCTTTACTATGGTCTGACAATATTTGTGATAGGCTGCTTATTTCATTTTTCTGAAATATATTTATTGATGAAATACTATGGTTCATCTTTGTTCCAAGATTATGTGTTTGGAACAATATTAATGGGGGTTGGAGCTGCGTTAATTGCACTATCAAATCATCCAATTTTGCAAAATAAAATATTAAGTAAAATGGGTAGTATGACGCTTGGAATATATGTAAGTCATGTTGTTTTTGTTGACATATTAAGACCATTCGATCGTATATATCATTCTGCAATATGGCAATTAGGTTATATAGTACTTGTATTAACATGCTCTATTTTGTTGGTGTTAATATTATCAAGAACACAATTTACACGGAAATTTATATTCTAAGTTAAAGGAGGTAATGTTAACAATGAGCAAAACAGATAATAAATATTTTTACCCTTTAACATGGTTAAGGGCATTTGCAGCCTTTTTTGTAGTGATAAGCCACTGTATACGTGCAACTCAGGTAAAATACGCATTAAATGATGAAATCAGTTATTTTATGCCTTTAACCTTTTTTAATCTTGGCGAATTTGGTGTTTGCTTGTTTTTTGCCCTAAGCGGATGTACTTTATACCTTAGTAACAGAAAAAAAATCAGTAACCTAGCAAGCTTTTCACCTTTTATAGTAAAAAGATTTTTTAGAATTTGGCCAGCCTTTGCAATTTCGCTAATTATTTACATCCTTTTTATCGAGGTATTTAAGCTCTATTATACTTCTGATCCATCGCTGTGGATTGCTGGTTTTTTAAAACCTTATACTTTCACTAATGTGTTGCAATACTTATCGCTTACCTTTAACTTTACTGCTCCAAAATACTTGTTTATTGGCCCTTATTGGTCTTTACCTGTTGAGTTTCAATTTTATGTGCTTTTACCATTAACAATTTTATTGATGAAGTACACTAAACAATTAACAATTATACCGTTAATGTTTAGTGTTGTTATGTATATGATTTATTTTTATTCTCCTTTTGTTATAACCGATTATAAAGTGTTTTCATTAGCTTTTATTTTTTTTGGTGGGGTTATACTCGGGGCGGCACTCGAACGTTTTAAGAAAAATATCCCTTTAAAAACATCTGGTTATTTATTGATTGCAATTGTTATTTTGATAAGTTCCCTCAGGTTCACCTTAGAGTACGTAGCCATAACTCCCCTAGGAGTTATTCTAAACTATAACACTTATGGTTTTATTGCATTGTTTTGCTTATTTATTACTTTAAAAACAACCACTGCAACACGGCAAACAAAATTTCTTGTGTTCTTACATGAATACGGTACCATTTCTTACAGTATATATCTTTTCCACATGCTCTTTATTGGTATAGGTGTACTGTTAATCATTCATTTTGAGATATATGGTGATAATTTGAAATTAATATTTTTGGTTAGCTTTACTCTGTTAGGCTCTTATCTTTTTTCTAAAATGTCGTATAAATTCATTGAAATGCCATCGATAAAGGCTGGAAGGTATTTTGCAAGTTTTTTTGAAAGAGATTCAAAATGAAAATAAACCCGCAACCGATTTTTATAATGGGAACACAACGTTCAGGTACCACATTATTAACTCGAATTTTGTCTTCACACCATGATGTATTTATTCAAAATGAGATTAATATAGCACAAGTTTTTAAAAACACTCCAAGTCGGGAGCTTATTTTAGAGCGAATTACGAATAATATTACCGCAACAGCTCATTTATCAATAAATGATTTTTTAAATCAAAAAAACAAATCAATGTGGGGTGTTAAAGACCCACAATTTACTGAACATATTGAAAGTTTAAAGCAATTTTTACCAGACTATAAATTTATCATTATTGTTCGCGATGCTCGAGCAGTGGTGAACTCTTACATAAATAACAAATGGGGTCTAGGTACAAATGCTTATACTGGTGCCTTACGATGGTTAAAAGAAGTAAAACAACAAAAAACTTTTATGGCTAGCTCGGCAAACAATTTTTTACTAATACGCTATGAAGACTTAGTTTCAAATTTAGAGGTTGAATTAATAAAAGTATGTAAACATTTAAATATTAGTTTTGATCCTAATATGTTGCTTTATTATAAAACCAAAGCCAATTACCAACAAAATAAATCAAACATACATACCAATGAAAAACCAAATATTGATTTTACAAAAAAATGGCTACAACAGCTAACATCTAAACAAATTAGCATTATTGAATACGTTGCTGGGGATGAATTAAAAGCCAACAATTATTTACTTACGGGCGATATTATAGTGCCATTTAAATGGGAGAAATTTTACTATAAAATTCACCAAACAATTTTGGGAGAAATACAGATTCAGTACCAATTAAAAAAATATTGGTGTAAAACAAAACTCAAGCAATTTTTTTCAAAAAAAACTCATGATTAGTGTAATTTTATTTTATTTAACAAACCTTATTGGTTATTTATTGCCTTTTTTTTATGCTCCTATATTTGCTTTTACCTTATATCAATTAATATATTATTTTCATCCTGAAAAGCGTTGGTGGGGTGTTTTAGTTCCTGAAATAAGTTACTCTTTTTTTGCGGTGTTATTAATGATTTTTGTATTACTAATTAATATTAATTTATTTAGTAAAAACAAAATATTATCTATACCACAATTTAAGTGGGCTTATTTTTTAGTTTTTCTCTATGGTATTGCATACTTCTACGCCATATCGCCAGTGTTTCATTTAGTTGCTTTTAATTATTTTTTAAAACTGCTAATTATTATTACTATTGCCTATAAACTCTGCAACAACAGTAAACATTTAGACATTATACTTTACGGTCACATAATTGGGGCTTGGTATATGAGTTTTTATATCTTCCAAGTTGGACGAAATTCAGGCTCTAGGGTTGAAGGCGTTGGTACTGTAGATTCGCCTGATGCCAATGGTATAGCAGCAACTTTGGCGCCAGTATTAGTATTATGCTTATATAATTTTTTAGTCGCCAAAAATAATTCAACTAAATTAATATTTGTTTTAGCTGGAGTTTTTATTGCTGATGCTCTAGTACTTATTAATAGTAGAGGAGCATTTTTAGGTGCTGCAAGTAGCATTGTTTTCTTTCTTTTTTACATGTACTTTTCTAAATTCCAACGTAAACATCAAAAAAAATTAGTCATTTTTATTATTATTACTGGATTAGCGGGTTCTATTTATTTGATGGATGACAACTTTAAGCAAAGGATGTTTTCTATAACCAAACAGGCGGAAGTAGATAGCTCAAAAGAGTCTGGAGGCACTCGAATGATATATTGGATGGCCGCATGGGAAATGGCTAAAGATTACCCTTTCGGAAATGGATATAGAGGATTTAATCATTATTCCCCAATATATATACCTGCAAACGTAAATACTGGTAGATCTAAAAATAGAAGTGTTCATTCAACTTGGTTTGAAACATTATCTGAGGTTGGTTATTTAGGCCTTTTCTCATTATGTTTGATGTTATATTATAGTTATTCAACCTTAAATAAATGTAAGAAAATTCTACAAAAACAAGAAAAAATTAATGATTATTTTAAAGTTTTAGCAATACAAGCCGCATTAATTGCCTTTATCGTATCTATGACTTTCCTTAATCGAATGAGAGCAGAAGTTCTTTATTGGATAATATTATATAGCGCTTGCGCGTATAATATTTATGTCGTGAAGGAAGAGGCGAATCAAGATAAAAAGGTGATTAACTAATGCAACGTGCAAGTATGTTAAAATGGATTGGTATTATCACCGTATTGACGGGTGTAAGTTTAACTGGTATTAACATTTATGGTTTGTTTCATACTATTAGGCCGGCAGTATTTTTTTCTGATGAGTTAAGGTTTAAAGATGATATCACTTTAACTTTACAACAAACTGAACAGGCAATTAATCGAAAAAAAAATGAATCTCCTCAGCAATATGCATCTCGTATTACTAAAGTAATTGCCAGTGGCATCGCCCATATAAAATGGGATGATTATGATAGTCGCAGGTTTAACCAGCTAGTGCCAATTTGGGATAATTATTTTTTATACTTTATGGGCAAGTATTCCGGTATTCCTGAGTTTCAACGTTATCATTTTGCTAATTATCAACGTAGCATTAATCGTGGTATTGGTATTTGCGGTGATGCATCGATGATTATGTCGCAATTATTAGATAAACAAAACATTAAAAATCAAATTATCACGTTTCCCGGTCATGTTATTTTAGCCGCCAAATTTGCTGACGGTTCTGAAAAAAGTTACGACCCAGACTTTGGGGTGATTATCGATAAAAGCCCCGAAGAGCTTAAAATCAATCATAAAAGCATAGGAAAGTTATACACTGCTGCTGGTTACACCGCAAATGATCAGCGTATTATGAGCAGAATATACAATAATCACTTTGAACGTTGGAATGGCGTCAAGCATTTTATTACAAATAAGTATTATTTCGAAAAAATCACCTACCTATTAAAATGGCCACTGCCTCTTCTTCTAATTTTTATAGGTTTATTTAAAAGCATTAAAATTGAAATACAGAAAAGACGCATTAAAAAAGGAAAACAATGAAACAATTTTTAGCTAAAGTTTTAAATGGTTTTGCTGTAGGATTAGGTTTTATGGTAGCTTGCGGTATTGGTGCTTTATTGATATTTATTGTTTACTCAAATCCTCAACTAGCCGACTCAGTTAAAAATAGCGGTGTAGCTGAATTGTTTACTAAACAACAGCCTAAGTCACTTTTTGATATAGATAACTATCAACCAGCCCCAAAAATAGAAAACCATTTGCTCAAAAATATAAATGGCAATACGCAAATTAAGGTACCTGATAATTTTTTACGCTTTCAGGTCTCTACTGTCGAAGAGTATTATGCCACTCAAGCGCAAATAAAAAAACATGGTGGTAGTGCGGCAATATATTTTGATGATGGAATATATAGTTTTCCTAAAACTAATGTCATTAAATTGCCTAACATTATGATTTTGTCTACCTCTGGCCAAGCCAACAAGGTTATCCTACAAGGTATTGGAATGCGTGCCGTACGACGAACTGATAGCTTATTTGAGGTTTATGCCAACGGTTTTGTTGTTGACGGAGTAACCTTGCAGAATGTTGGTAATCATTTAATTCAAATTAAAGCCGAAAAAAATGCTGATTTCCCCATAATACGCAATAGTATTTTACAAAATAGCTATCAACAAATGATCAAGGTAAGTTACGACAAAACGAACGCACCGAACAATTATTCAGATAGTGGTTTAATTGAAAATTGTCTTTTCCAGTATACCGCAGGTATTGGTCCAAATTTCTATATTGGTGGTATTGATGCGCATGGCATAAGAAATTGGACAATAAGAAACAATATATTTCGGAACATTGCCAGTCCATCAAAGCACATAGCTGAACACGCTATACATATCTGGAACAATACAGAAAACAACCTTGTAGAAAATAATATTATTATTAATTCTGATCGTGGTATTGGTTTTGGTATGTTCAATTCTTCCGTTCAAGATAACAATCAGAATATAAAATTTTCCAACTATGGTGGCATAATTAGAAATAACATTATCTATCATTCAAATAATCACGCACCGTTTGCTGATACAGGTATAGTCATAGAAAATAGTCCTAAAACTATTATTGAAGGCAACTATATTTTTCTTGAACATAATTACCCTCGCGCAATTGAATATAGATTTAATCAAACGTCAGACGTCATCATAAAAAATAATTTTACAAACAAGAATATATCTTCACGTAATGGTGGTGAAGCAACACTAGTGAATAATAATGAAAATTTAACCAAAGTAGACTTTATATTACAATTAAGAAATGCGATTAACAAAATGCCATATACTGTCGATCTTTCAAAATAATTCGATGTCATGAGTATAGTAAAGTAATATCAAAAAAATAATAATGCTATCAATAAGATTTAAATGAGCCACAGTATAAAACCAATAGATTTTAGTGATAAATATCAAGCATCTAAAAAGTGCTGCTTCAAATGAAACCCTATTAAACCAACAAAGTCAGATAACAAATTAGAATATTCTTTTATCAAAGATTAGTATCCTCAATAGCTAATTGTGAAATTGGCTATATTGCTCCTTAATCCAATCTTGGTAGCTTCCATCCATAACACTTTGCCACCACGCTTCATTGTTTAAATACCATTGTACTGATTTTGCAATGCCCGTTTGGAATGATTCTTTAGGAAAATACCCTAATTCATTCTTCGTTTTAGTTGCATCTATGGCATAACGCCTATCGTGTCCTGGCCTATCTTGTACGTAAGTAATAAGTGACTTTGTAGTTTGTGCGATTGCATTTAATGCTTTTGGGAAGCGTCTAGCAAGGCTTAGATCTTTTTGAAATTCTTTCTCAACTAACAAAGAAATTGCTTTAACAATATCTATATTTGCCCATTCGTTGTTGCCGCCAATATTGTAGTTTTCACCTACTCGGCCTTTATTTAATACTAAATCAATACCGTATGCATGGTCTTCAACATACAACCAATCACGAATTTGTTGTCCGTCACCATAAATAGGTAGTGCTTTGTCATGTAAAATATTAGTGATTACTAAGGGGATCAATTTTTCAGGAAAGTGATACGGCCCATAGTTGTTTGAACAATTACTGGTGGTAACTTGTAGCCCATAGGTATGGTGGTATGCTCGTACAAGGTGGTCACTTGCCGCTTTACTGGCTGAATAAGGTGAATTCGGCGCATAGGCGGTATTTTCAGTAAATGCAGGATCGGTAGCAGATAAAGTGCCATATACTTCGTCGGTAGAAACGTGATGAAAACGGTGATTTTTAACTTCTTCGCCTGTTCTTTTTGGGTTATCAATCCATATTTTTTTTGCTGCTTTTAATAGTGAATAGGTGCCGATAATATTTGTTTCAATAAAGGCATCAGGTCCGGTTATTGAGCGATCAACATGAGATTCGGCAGCAAAATGGACTAAAGTGTCGATATTATGATCATTTAATAGTGATTCAACTAAAGCTTGATCACCAATATCACCGTGACTAAAGGTAAAGTTATCTTTATCTTTTACGGAATCTAAATTGGCAATATTACCTGCATAAGTTAATGCATCGAGTACCACTACTTTGTCGTTGGGGTAGTGCTCCATCCAGTAATGAACAAAATTGGCACCAATAAAACCAGCACCACCAGTAACTAGTATATTTTTCATTGTTAATTGTTTCAACTATAGTTTTAGGTCAGTATTTAATCTGACTAGGTTTGTTTAATTCTTCTAATACACTTTTTAGTTGATTACAAGCGTAATGAGGTAAACTAATGAGTGTATAGGTAAATTTATTATCGTTAATTAATACTGTTTGTTTTTCTTGTTTAGCTTCGCCAGAATAAAAACGAAAAGCAATGGGAAATTTTTTTTCTATTTGAAGTAGCTTTAATGAGCGCATAGTATTACTTGTGCCAGCTTTTACTTCAAGGGGATATATATTACCATTGAACTCTATAAGGTAGTCTACTTCTGCTTCACTCCCATGAGCCGTTCTACTCCAGTGGTATAGCTGTGGTTTGATGAAAAAAGGCTTCAGAGCTAAAATTTGCTGCCCAATATATTGTTCGGCTAATTCTCCTTTTGCTAATTTGTTTACATCAGAAGAACTTTTTATATCAGCAATAGAGACACCCAACTGTGTTTGCAATAAACCAACATCAAGTACAATTAACTTAAATATTTTTTCATTAATACCAGACTTTAGTGGTGGATATTGGGCGCTAGTATGCATGCATTTTTTAACAATAAGCGCTTGTTCAAGATGTTTGATGTGTTTATTTACTTTAGCTGCGGTATTTGTTGGGGATAGTTTAGAATAAGTAATCTTTTTACCAACAAAATTAGGTAGCTTTTCGAAAAGTTCTAGTAAAAGCGAGGTGTCGGGTCTATGTGTGATGTATTTTGTATATTTAGGGAAGTCTGCGCTATAAGATTCTATGATTGAAGATTTGATTCTTTCAATTTCAAGTATAGTTGCACCTTTAGCTTTAGCTTTTACTGATTCAGGCATGCCTCCACAAATAAGGTACTCACGAAAGTGTTGGGTTAAAAGTGTATGTATGGGGGCGGATATAGGTGCAGAAATAGAAAAACCTGTTAATTTATTATATAAACCTTGCCCTGCAACTGCATGTATATATTCATCAAAACTCATTGGATTAAGATACATATATTCTATCCTGCCAACAGGAAATGAGGTTTTACTATCACCTAATGAAAATTCTAATAATGAACCAGCACAAATTACCCGAATTGAATTTGAACGCTCGTAGCAATAGCGTAAAAAAGGAATTATTTCAGGCGTTTCTTGAACCTCATCAAAGAAAATAAGCGTTTTATCGGGTTGAAGTTCAGTAAGTTTTCTTTCTAAAGCAAGTAGCTCGAAAATTTCCTGAGGCTGATTGTTTTGCAGAAGACTGGTAAATGATTGTGGATCTTCCATATTTACTTCAATTAACTCTATATTTTCACGTTTGGCGAAAAGCCGAATTAATGTCGTTTTGCCTACTTGACGAGCACCTCTAATAATTAATGGCTTTCTATTTTCTCTAGAAAACCATTCATTAAGGTATTCTATCGCGTATCTATACATGAAATTTTTTTATATAACGGTTGTTTTGGTAATAAACTTAACAAATATAACGGTTGTTATCAAGGCTTATATGATACGCATACTGCTTTTCATTTATAGTTTATCCATCATATCGTTTAATTGACTACGCCAATGTACTAAAGGCAAGTTAGCAAAAACATCGTTGCAACTGGTTTTGTCTAAAATACTATAACTTGGCCTTGCTGCTGGCGTTGGGTAGTCGGTTGTATTAATGGGTTTAATCGGAATTGCTTTTTCGAGTAACCCTTTTGATAATGCTAGTACCTGTATTGCCACGGCAAAGTCATACCAACTTGCTACGCCTGCATCTGTCCAATGATGAATGCCTGAAACTTTATTTTTACTCGCCAAAAAACAGACTTTGGCTAAACTTTTGGCATAAGTCGGCGAGCCAATTTGATCGCTTATAATACCTAATTCAGACTTTTCAGCCATTAATCTCAGCATGGTTTTTACAAAGTTATTGCCATGTGTTGAATAAACCCAAGATGTTCTAATAATACAGCTGTTGTTTGGAATAATTTGGTTGATTGATTTTTCACCTTTAGCTTTGCTTGCGCCGTATACACCTAATGGTTTTATGGGGTCATTAGGTAAATAAGGAGAGCCTTTATCACCATTAAAAACAAAGTCGGTTGAAATATGGATCAAATGTAGTGATAACTTTTGGCATACACTTGCTAAGTTTTTAACCGCAACAGCATTGATTGTATAAGCACTATCTTTATCTGATTCAGCTTGATCTACAGCAGTGTACGCAGAAGCATTAATTACTGCTTCTGCTTGGTATTTAATCAGTGCTTCGTTAATCGATTGCTCGCAACTAATATCTATCTCTTTTCGGCCTAAGCAGGTTATTGTGGTGTTTTGATCGGTAAGTTGTGCTAATTCCCAAGCAAGTTGACCACTTTTCCCGATAACAACAATATTGGTTGTATGCTTGTTATTTTTGAGGTCTGTGTGATCGTTGTCGCGGAATGTCATGAGAATTTTGGGACCAAGAGAAAAAAGGAAAACCTATGCGAGATTATTATAAGAGTTTGTCTCATACCCGATGGGATTGTAAAATACCATATACTGTCGACCTTTCAAAATAATTCGATGTCATGCGTATAGTATAGTAAAGTAAAGTAATATCAAAAAAATAATAATGTTTCATGCCTATACAGATCACTCAGCACTCAGGTATTTAATATAATCGCCATCTTTGAGACGTTTTAATCGAAGATATCATGTTTTTTGACTTGGATTCAGAACAATATGCTCCATGCATTGTCTTCTATTAAGCCGCATCCATGCAGCGTCCGCTTAAAGGACTGCGGGAATGACGATCCTGAGCCAAGGGCATAAGCATGTAATGTTTTCAATAATATTCAGACATAAAATTAAAGGATTGAAATGAATTACCGAATTAGATCAATGGATTTTCTTAGAGCCGTGGCTATATTGTTGGTAATATTGGCTCACACCTCACTTAGTTATGGTCGCTTCCCCTCTTTGGTTCCATTACAATTTGGAGGTACTGGCGTAGATCTTTTCTTTGTTTTGTCAGGTTGGTTACTTGGTTGTCAATTATTTAAAGAGCTTAACAAGCATAATACAATAAACATTAAAAGATTTTGGGTTAGACGTTGGATGCGAACGTTACCGGCCTATTAGCACTAATGTTTGGCTCATGGGTATTACTCGCAAATTCCAATAAAATGTATTCTAAAATGCTTTATTTCCCTGGGGCAAACCATATTGCAACGAGATCTTATGCTATGTACTTGCTTCATCCAGAAGCCTTAGCCGCATTGAAGCGATTCGGTCCTAACTTGCCATTTTTAGTTTATTTTGGATTAACGTTGCTTATTACATTTTGTATCTCAGAATTCCTTTACCGAATAGTCGAAAAACCCTTTATGGATCTTAGAGAAAAACATCAATTATCTAAAAGAGATTCTAATGAAAACCAGTAAAAAAAACACAATAAGAGAATAAATTGAACATACTTTTTCTAGCTCATCGCGTTCCTTTTCCTCCAAATAAGGGAGAAAAAATACGTACATTTAATCAAATAAAACATTTAAATGAACAAGGGCATAACATAAGCGTATGTGCACCTTTAGAACAAAATAATGAAATTGAGTTTTTTCATTCACTGGAGAAAAAGTATTGCCAACAAACTGCCTATAGCCCATTAGCCCATAAGAAATTAAGACTTTTAAAAGGTCTGTTAACGGGTAAAGCGCTAAGTGTTGCTAATTTTTATACTGTGTTATTACAGGCTAAAGTTGATGAACTACTGACTCAAACAAATTTTGATGCCATTATTTGTACTAGCTCAGCAATGGCTGAATATATTTATAAAAGTAAGAACCTTAAATTATTACCTAAACAACCCGTGTTATTGATGGACTTTATGGATTTAGACTCTGACAAATGGCAGCAATATTCTAATAGTTCAAAAATCCCTATGAAATGGATCTATCAACGGGAAGCAAAAATATTATTGAACTATGAACAGCAAATAACTCGAGATTTTGATACCAGTTTTTTTATAGCCGATGCCGAAGTTAATTTATTTAAACAACAAAGTACAAGTGTAGGAAAAGTACTAACCATGGGTAATGGTATGGATACTGACTCGTTTATCCCAGCTCCAACCGCCCCCCAAAATGAAGCCCCAGTTTTTTTATTTACCGGTGTTATGGACTATAAGCCTAATGTTGATGCTGTTGTTTGGTTTGTTGAAAAGGTTTGGTCTGCAATTATTACAAAATATCCTAAAGCTAAATTTATTATTGCAGGTATGAAACCATCGGCTCAAGTAAAAGAGTTAGAAAAACTTACTGGTATAGATGTTACTGGTTTTGTTGATGACATTTTGCCTTATTATCATCGTTCTGATTATTTTGTTGCGCCCTTTAGAATAGCTCGAGGAGTGCAGAATAAAGTATTGCAAGCCTTTGCGTGTGGTTTACCTGTTATATCAACAACAATGGGTGCGGAAGGGATTGACTGTAAAGTAGAGAAAGACATTTTGATCGCCAATACTGCTGACGAGTTTTTACAATGTGTTGAAAGGTTAGAGCATGATAAACCGTTAAAAGAAAAGCTAAAAACTAATGCGCTAACGTTAATACATGAACATTATTCTTGGGCTGGTAAGTTGCAGGTTTTGGATGATGTGTTAAATGGTAAAGTTTGATTGTATGGCATAGGTGATGTTTCCCCGGTTTTTTTATAAATAGAGTAGATTCCCGCCTTCGCGGGAATGACATTAAAAACGCGGGAATGACGTTAAAAACGCGGAAAAGCCGTTATAAACACGGGGGAAACGTTATAAATCTAGTGTAATTACAAAGGCATGGATTCCGGCTTAAAAGACTACCGGAATGACAACGTATTGAGCTGTCACCTCCGAATGCTTATCGCTGCCACTTCGAATACTTATCACTGCCACTTCGAATACTTATCGCTGCCACTTCGAATGCTTATCACTGCCACTTCGAATACTTATCGCTGCCACTTCGAATACTTATCGCTGCCACTTCGAATGCTTATCACTGTCATCCCCAAATGCTTTTGTTGGGGATCTGCTTTAGATATCCACCTTCGCGGGAATGACATAAAAAATGTTAGTGTTGCTGACAAAGGCATGGATTCCGGCTTAAAAGACTACCGGAATGACAACGTATTGAGCTGTCATATCCGAATAATAATTTGATTGTATTGCAATAAGATCAAAAGGCACGTCAAATTGACTATTTTTGATTCGCTCCACATTGTCGCTTAATCGGCAAATTATATACCTGTAATTGCGAAGTCAACTGCTGCGATAATTTCATCTCTCAACGAATTAACAGATCCTATTGGGTTTTTAAGTAAATTTGAGGGAATTGAAGTTATTTGAGGTGTAAGCAAAATAAATTGATCATTTTCATACTCTACTGCTGGTGTTAGTTTGCCCAAGCTTTCATTTCCAAAACGATTTAACTTTCCTAATGGGATCACAATTCGAGTTGTTATATCACTTATTAGTGAGTTTTGAATATCAATAATATATGGGTAAGCCTCACGGCTGTTTCTATTTGGGTTTATGTATACATCAAATTGCGACATTAAAATTCTCTATATTCATCGCTAAAGCAACCATTTTCATCCACAAAGTCGTTATAGGCTTTTATAGCTTTTTTATTCTCTACTACCCATTTTTTAGACTCAATAGTTTTTAATTTATCCTTTAGTGCTTGCTCTAAAGTTGYCGATAAATTAATGTTAAGCGCTTTTGTCTTTTTTAATAAATCGCTATTTAAACTTAGGTTTGTTGCTTTTTTTGGTGCGTTAAAGTCGTAAAGTACTTGCATGATTCAATCTCTTTAAATTGTTGTTTTTATTATGCGCATTGCTATGCGCATTGTAAAGAACATATAACATGTGCCCTCAGTCGACACACAAAGTTTCAATTTTGGTCATCCCCGAATGTTTCTGTCGGGGATCTGCTATAGATTCCCGCCTTCGCGGGAATGACGTGAATATCTGCGTGGAATGACGTGAAGGCCTGCTCGAGAATGAACGCAATACCTGTGTGCAAATGACAATTATGTGRATATTCTGTATAGTATTACATAACTATTTAAGTGCTAATACACCGTAAATACAAAAAGGTAGCCATAAGAAAATCATTCTGATTTTCACTAGTCATAGGACAAAACTTTGATAAAAAATACTCTTAAACAATTTGCTTTTTTATTTGCGGCTATTATCGCTGGCCCAATCACTATAATTTATCTGTTACTTTATGTGATATTTAAAAGTGATGAACTGTTTGTAAGTTTTGCGCAGTTATTAAGTTTATTACCGAGTAAAATTGGTTGTTACCTTCGTGCTGGCTTTTATCGGTTTACGATGACTAATTGCAGCAAAGATGCTGTGATCTCATTTCTAGTATTGTTTTCACAAAAAAGCACTGAAATTTCACCAGGTGTTTATATTGGACCTCAGTCAAATATAGGTATGTGCGCTATAGGTAAAAATACTATATTGGGTAGTGGCGTTCATATTATGAGTGGTAAAGGGCAGCATAATTTTTCAGATTTATCAAAACCCATTAAAGATCAAGGTGGTGTATTTGAAAAAATCACCATAGGTGAAGGAACGTGGATAGGTAATGGTGCACTTATTATGGCTAACATTGGTAAAAATTGCGTTGTAGCTGCGGGATCTGTTGTTATTAATAATGTTGAAGATTTTGCCATTGTCGCGGGTAATCCAGCCAAGGTGATTAAAAATAGACATGAATAAATGGCTTGAACTCATTAATAAACGTAATCAATTGAATTTAATCAGCAATACCAATAACATCATATTGCTGTAAAGGAAATTGGTCATAAAAATTTAAGGTACGATCTACCAATTTATTATTGTGTAATGGAACTAGCCAACGGAAATTTCTTACTTTTTCTGCTTCCGCAAAAATTTCTTCTGGTGTTTGCTTATCTCTAGTTAAAACATCTGGATGAAGTTCTAATAATACCACAACCTTTTTGACAGACTTAATTGTGTTATGAGCTCCGGCAAAAAAAGCCTTTTCTTGACCTTCAATATCAATTTTAATCGCAATATTAGCTGTCACCTTAATATTATTTTTTGCTATTAAACTATCTAAAGTTATAACTTGAGTATTAGTTTTTTCATTTGAAGTAATAACAAGGTGTCCCTCGTGATCTGAACCTTGTTGTGCGTTAAAACTAAAATCAGCATAACCATTGAAATTTGAAATTGCCAATTTTAACGCTCGATGCTTTATGGCTATATTTAACAAGTTTTCTTTAAGCACACTAAAAGAAATGGGGTTGGGTTCTATTGCTATAATTTGATTTAAATTAGTGCAATATTTATTTACTAATGCTGATACAACACCGACATCAGCCCCAAGATCAAAAAAAATAAATTGTTGTAATTCTGCATTTAAAACACGAGTAAAAGGAATTATTTCATCTAGATAGTAATTTTCAGGGCCACCATTTAACCAAAAACACCATTGATCCCAAGGAATAGAAAACTCTTTACCCGCTATTTTATAAGTAATCAATCGACGATTAAATATGTGTTTAGTTAACTCATAAAAACGATATTTACCAAGCACATTATGACATTGTACAAATTGGGCTAATTTATTTAAGGGTTGGGGTGTTTTTCGCATGTTAGTCTTTTGGTAATGCTTTATGGATTATAGCTTCATTATTTTTAATGAAAGTTTTTAAATCAATTTGTTGATTATTTCTTTGTGCATGCATCGAAAATGCAACTAAATATTGGTTTTGTTGGTTATTTAACAGAAGGTTAATTGTTGAATACAGCTTAGCCTTTATTTTACTAACAAAATATTTATCTGATATTTGGTACCAATATATAATTTCACGATGCTCTCCATTAGGAGATGCCAGCATTACCAGTAAGGCGTTATGAGCTTTTAGTGCTATTACACGTTGTGAAACAAAACTCCACCTTTGATCATCGTACAATTTATTTAAAGATGATATTAATTCTCCTCGCCCTGTATTATAGGCCGCAATATAAAAATTAACTTGTTGTTCATTATTAATAACTATATACCCTTGTTGCTGATTAGTCGCATTAATAAAACTAGGCTGCCATTGAGTTAATTCTGTTTCTTCTATTTTGTATGGCAAAACATTAAAATTAATTTTTTCTATATTTCTTATGGTTATTTCATTTTGGGTAATGCTAGATAGCCAAACTAATTGTCCAACAGATAGTGAGATAATAATAAAAACTACGGGGGCTAAATTATGCACTTGAGATATATTATTAATTTTTAAAGAATGAGCAAGACCAATTTTTTCATCTCTAAATTTTTCACCAATAACAATCAAAAGAAATAAAATAATAGCATAAAAAACAGCACCGTATATTATATGATCAACACCTACAGCATATTCCATATTGCTTAAATGACCAGTCAATACAATACCGTAAACACGCACTGCGTTAGCTAAAATGGGAACAATGACAGAAATAGCAACAAATAGTAATTGTTTAGGCAATTTTTGAAATGACAAATAAGCATATAGATTACCAAATACTATTGATGCAACTAAAAAGCTAATACCTGAGCATGCCTCAGCAACCAGAAAACGCCCTTCAGGTATGTCTAAATACAAGCCATTACGGTAAACAGGAACACCTGTAAGTTCCAATAAGGGTACGGCTAAATTAGTGGTTAATTGCTGTAAGCTTGGTATTAATTGCTCACCAATAGGGATAGCAAACAGCATAAAAAATAATGGGAATGTAATTTKTTWMGYKKCYWTNTYANNCCMATWRSCNTNCWTRTNNNYRATAAGGNGCWSKGMAMTAAWTGWKKYWAWAKGCATNNRMMSAKGTTAATACCACCAACTTCGCCAAAAAGTTGTAATATTAAAATGAAAAATAAAGGTATTGCTAACCAGTAATTAGGGATTAGTTTTTGCTGAAATACTTGTTGGCGTTTTTTATAAATTAAGTAAAAAGCACCGGGGATAACAAAAAAGCAATGTGTAAATATTTCTGACACGCTCCAAACGTCAATTGCCGTAGTGATCCCTTTATTAAAAACAAAGAACCAAGCAATTAATATCACGGAAAAAGACCATAGCAATGAAAGATTAAAGTGATCGAGTTTTTTCTGTTCCTTCATTTAAAAAATCATCCTCAATATTATTTTATGGTTTTAGTTAAGTGCTGTTTAGATTCCCACCTTCGCGGGAATGACGTTAGGTGCGGGAATGATGTATTGTTTCTATATTAATCACCTATAGATTCCGGCTTAAAAGACTACCGGAATGACGATACATAAAACTACCGGAATGACGATACATTAAACTTATAGATTCCCGCCTTCGCGGGAATGACGTTAGATGCGGGAATGACAGTACGGTATATCCCCGTGTTTAGCTGCGTCATCCTCGAATGTACCACCATTCGTCATCCCAGAATGCACCACCATTCGTCATCCCCGAGTGCTTTTATCGGGGATCTATAACAGCCTTTTATTCTAGATCCCACTTCCAAAGGAATAACGTATTGATAGATTCCGGCTTAAAAGACTACCGGAATGACGATACATTAAACTACCGGAATGACGATACATAAAACCATCATCCCCGAGTGCCTCACACCATCATCCTCGAATGTACCACCTTCCGTCATCCCCGAGTGCTTTTATCGGGGATCTATTAACCCTACATACAAATCATCCCAATCTGGATTACCCTTTTCAATCAAATTTATCTTCCAGCTTCGGTTCCATTTTTTAAGTTGTTTCTCTCGTTTAATAGCTTCCATCATTTCTTGGTGTTGTTCAAAGTATACTAACGTGTGCACATTATATTTTTTTGTAAAACCTGCAACGCTATTATTTTTATGTTGCCAGATCCTTTTGATTAAATCACTAGTTACGCCTATGTAAAGAGTACCGTTTCTTTTATTTGCTAATATGTATAGCACTGGTGCTTTCATTTTTATCATCCTTGATTAGTTTTATGGATTCCCATCTTCGTGGGAATGACGCTCTATACCCTAGATCCCCGCCTTCGTGGGAATGACCGATATATAAGGCTGCATTCCTGAACGTATTGATAGATTCCGGCTTAAAAGACTACCGGAATGACGATACACAAAGCCATCATCCCGAATGTACCTGCCGTCACTCCTGAATGTGACACCCCGTCACCCTCGAATGTATCACCTTCCGTCATCCCCGAATGTACCACCTTCCGTCATCCCCGAGTGCTTTTATCGGGGATCTATTAACCCTACATACAAATCATCCCAATCTGGATTACCCTTTTCAATCAAAT